>NZ_JBHFOL010000002.1:0-674166 GCF_053544015.1 Vibrio sp. E150_011 | reverse complement strand
CATGTCATGCAAGGACTCTAACCAACTGAGCTAAGCGGGCGTTGTTCTAACAGTCTGACTCGCTATTCACATACGTAAATAAAGAAATGGTGCCCGCTACTGGACTCGAACCAGTGACACCTTGCATGTCATGCAAGTACTCTAACCAACTGAGCTAAGCGGGCGTTCTTTCTAACTGTCTTACTCATTCACTTCCTATAAGGAAATATAGAAAATGGTGCCCGCTACTGGACTCGAACCAGTGACACCTTGCATGTCATGCAAGTACTCTAACCAACTGAGCTAAGCGGGCGTTGTTCTTTAGAACGAGGGAGATATTAACGAGAGATATTGGGCTGTGCAAGCACATTTTTGTGTTTTTGATATCGTTTGTCGCTTATATCACCAGTTCGGTCTGTTTTTGTGCTTTTATCTGCAAATAAACGACTAATTTTCATTTCCTTACGAAGAAAACTAATCCGCGACGTCATCTTCAAATACAACATTGTAGTTCTCTGTGTACTGGCATAACGGTTGTCGGCTACAGGTAAAAAAGCGTCGTCCTTTAAAATTCCCTTGCGTTGCTGTTTTTATGTTCATAGGGCTGCCACATCGTTTGCAAAAACGGATTTCTTTCTCAGGTTCGATAAGATCAATGTGAGCCCCAATGAGACGCCGAAGCTTACTGACTTGGTAACTCAATTTAACGCTCGCACCAATTAATGGAAGCTCTGCCGACTTGCAAACTTGCATGATCAGCTTCTGCCTTTCAATTTTACCCTTATGCAGTTTTTGTCCATCGTCATACTCAATAACAACGCGAGGTTGCAATGTCCTTGGATCGCAGACAACAAAATCAAAGTAACTTTTTGCGATCACGTTGTTTGCGATGAACCACTGCTTCTTATTAGCCGTTTGTGTTGGAACAACAACATTCGATAGGTTAACTTTCGTCAGTATGAGTCCATGCTCGCCCACCGCCTCTCGCAACGCATTATAAAATGCCGTCTGCGGCGTGGAAAGAATGGGGCCTTTCGTTTTATAACGATAGGTTTTGGTGTCTTCTTGCTTCACAAAGTACTTTTGAGCAACAAAAAACAAACCTACCAACATGGCAAGGACGAGAAATATTTCAATCATTGTATACCCACTACCTTTTCCGCCAATTCATCTCTTCAATAGACACAATGAGAATATTCGCAATGCGATATTTATGCAATATTTGTCACTCTTAAGCTTTGATAACGTACATAAGCGTTTATAATTAAAGAAAATATCAATAACAGGACGTTAAAATGATTATGTATTTACGGAAAATGGCGGCATTTTTGTTTATCGGTTTACTTGCAGGTTGTACGGGGATGCCGGAAACGGTGAAACCGGTGAGCGAATTCAATCTCGACCGATACCTAGGGACCTGGTACGAAATCGCTCGTCTGGATCATAGTTTTGAACGAGGCTTAGATAACGTTTCAGCTTCATACTCAGTTAATGAAGACGGTTCCGTGAAAGTCCTCAATAGAGGCTGGGATATCGAAGATAAAGAGTGGTCGGAAGCGGAAGGTAAGGCTAAATTTGTTCAAACACCGGACATTGCCCACCTTAAAGTATCGTTTTTTGGGCCGTTCTACGGAAGCTATGTGGTCTACTATCTTGAACAAGATTACTCCGTCGCCTTGGTGAGTGGTTACAACTCTGATTATTTTTGGATTCTATCTCGTACGCCCACGCTTCCGAAAAGCCAACTTGATCAATACATCAACATTGCACAAAAAGCGGGGTTTGACACCAATTCACTTATTTTCCCAAATCAAGACAAAGCGAAGTAACTTATTTCACTAAAGACAGGATGAACTTCTTTGTTTTGATTTTCACCACACGCCAATGAGTCACAGGCTTTCGAGGTGCGGTTTCTAATAGATGGTCCCGCGCCTCGCGATCAAACTGAACGGCACTTCGATGGGCTAACAATACCTGTTTGGCATGCAGGTTATACACTTTTTCGACTGACACACGGTATTGATTGGGATGGAACACTGGAAACGGTGCAACGAGGTGCTTTTTTACCTGAACCATGAGATCAGCCACATAAACAACCGCTTGTTCTTTATGATAAACCGAAATATCTCGGTCGGTATGGCCGGGCGTCGCCAATACTTGCCAATCGGGAAAATACGGAAGCTGATCGCCGTCGCTTACGCCAAACTGAGGGGAAAGTGTTTTTTGATACCACAAGTTTTTACGCGGTCTACCCATACGACTGGCCATCCACCACGCCAATAGAAGATCACTCAAATGCATAAAGAAACCGTCAACACCTTGATACCATTGCTTGGTCGCCAGTGATGAAACGATGTCACAACCCGATATTTTTCTTAGATGATTTGCAGCACCAGCATGGTCAGGGTGCATGTGCGTCACAACGACTACCTTAAGATCCGAGACGGAACGGCCCAGCTCTTGAGTAATATAATCACATATAAGAGTGACGTCAGCCCGGCTGGCGCCATCGAGTAGCAATAACTTATCTGGATACTCAACCAGATAAATCTGTTGGATATACCCTTTTATATGATGTATTTTCATTAACTTACCAACTGGTCTAATCACCCAATCAAGATAAACGCATACTTACAATTGTGCAACATTCATTTATTAATCTTTACTTCACGCTTATCGCTTTTTAAAGCAATAATTCATTGTCGTCTCGTTGTCTCGATAATAAAATAAATCGTCGTTTGGTCGTTAACCAGAGCACAATTCAATAGGAATCAAACTATGAGCGCCATCATTGCTGGACACCGAGGAGTTGCAGGTACCCATCCAGAAAACACGTTAGCAAGCATTAAAGAAGCACAGCGTCTTGGCGTTAAATGGGTAGAAGTCGATGTACAACCAAGCCTAGACAATGCATTGGTAATCTGTCATGACCATACCGTAGACCGCTGCAGTAATGGGAGTGGTCGAGTCGATGAACTGACTTTATCACAGCTGCAGCAACTGGACTTTGGTGCTTGGAAAGCCGCTCAATTCAAATCAGAGCCCATCTTAACGCTAGAAACATTATTGTCTTATTGTCACGAAAATCAGCTAGCCATTAACTTGGAGATTAAGATTGATAGACACGATGCCAAACACGTCGTCTCTTTAGTGAAATCTGCCATTGACTCAAGTCTTATCGATCGCTCACAGCTCCTTATTTCAAGCTTTAGTGCCGA
This sequence comes from Vibrio sp. E150_011, assembly GCF_053544015.1. Lineage (NCBI taxonomy): Bacteria > Pseudomonadati > Pseudomonadota > Gammaproteobacteria > Vibrionales > Vibrionaceae > Vibrio > Vibrio sp. E150_011. The sequence goes on along the minus strand of NZ_JBHFOL010000002.1, from coordinate 670,969 downwards.
GGTTATGCAAGAACTCTACGCCGCTAATTTGGATGTGAGGCTTGGCGTCTTAGGTAATAGACTCAACAACAAGCTACTAAGGCTGATCGACAGTATCGATGCATTTAGCTGCCACCTAAGCTATCGTTGGTTGACACAAAAACACATTCGATCTTTGAAGACACGAAACGTCTCGATTTGGTGTTATACCGTCAATAACCCCAAATCTTTTAAACATCTGCAACTTGTCGATGGCATCTTTAGTGATTTTCCGCAACGTTTTAGTGCTCAATAACAGAGACAGAAACAGAGGTATTAAGATAGAGAGTGCGTGATCTTGAAGTGAAGTTTTACAGTAACGGTACTTTCTAGGACTACCGGGACGACGGCTTCATCGCGGTTGCTATATAGTCGATAAAGACTCTTCTACGAAGAGGCATATATTTGGATTGAGGGAACTGCATGACAACCATCCCCTGATAACGCGAATTCACATTCCAATCAGGCAATACTGGCAAGACTTCTCCCATGAGTAATGCCTCTTGGACAACAAATTCTGGAAAAACACCAATACCCAAGTCTTTTTTAACGGCGTTCAACCTCATTTCTGAATGGTTAACGCTATATCGCCCATCTACTTGTACCTTGATGCTCTCATGCTCTCGAGTAAACAACCATTGATTGTCATTAGGTGTTTCATTGAGGAATAAACACTGATGTTGAACGAGTTGGTTTGGCTCAAACGGAATTCCATTTTTCTGCAAATAAGCTTTGCTCGCACAAAGCACCGTTTTTATATTGCCTAAATTCTTCGCAACCAAATTCTCTCTAGGCGTATGAGTTAACTCAAACACAATATCTAGGTTATGACCAAACGGGTCGATAAAATCGTCACTGACGAACAGCCTTAGTTTTATTTTCGGGTGCAGCTGTAAAAATGACAACAGCATAGGTTCTAAAATATGTCGACTGAACGCTTTTGGCGCCGCGATTCTAAGCTCTCCAGCTGCATTATCGTTGTCAATACTCGTTATGGCAGAGATGTCCGTCGCCGCTTCCATAATTTTCTTACCAAACTCGTAAACGGCTTTCCCCGCATCCGTCATCACTTGTCTACGAGTTGTTCGCTCAAGCAAATCGGTCGAGAGCGCTAACTCTAAGCGACTTACCTGGCGGCTTACTCCAGACGGTGTCACGCCAAGACGTTGTGAGGCAGCGGTAAAACTACCGGCATCCACTACAACCACAAAGGCTGCAATATCGGGCAACAATCCCATCAATTTATTCGTGTCCACAAGTCATCAGTCCTTTGCTTGCCATGTGTATTATCATATTGCTTTCATAAGTTAGCATAAGATTCAACATATTCACGATAGAGCTATAAATTAAATGCTAATAAACCTTAGATATGCATCAAACGCAGCGTCACTCAACGCAATTTGGGGACTACTTGTCGTTTCAATTTTATGGGGTACTAGCTACGGTGTTTCTAAACCGTTACTTATGCACTTTTCTGTTCAACAAATACTCTTTTTAAGATTTGTGATTGCCTTCGTCGCTCTGGGCATACTCATAGTAAAGAACCGCTCTTACCTCGTTTTTTTACATTCGCCACAACCCTATGTAATCGTCGGCGTAAGTACTGGTGTCATCCTTACTGGCATTTTTATGGCAGAAACCCGAGCACTAATGAGCTCACACGCAAATCAAGTTGCCGTATTGATCAGCTTGTGCGTATTATTTACGCCCATTCTAGAGCGCATCTGGCTTAAAGCTGTGCTTCCTCCGTTGCTGTGGATGTATGGTTTGGGCAGTGTCATCGGGGTTATCTTAATAACAGGCGAGCATTCTCTAAATATCAACTTCTCTTCTGGCACTCTATTAATTTTGCTCGCAGCAATACTTCGTGCTGTTATGGTCGTGAGTTGTCGAAAAGCATTTAGCACCTATGAACTACAAACCGATGTTGTGACGTTTATTCAACTTTCCATCGTTACCACGGTTTCCTTGATTCTAGTGATTCAGGATGCCAGCCACCCTTCCCTTATTCATACACTTAAGTTTGCTTCCACCCAAGATTATTTGAGCATTGTTTATCTTGCTCTTGGCTGTACATTGCTGGCTTTTATTCTTCAAAATCATTCGGTCAAATCACTCGATGCAAGCCATGCATCCTTATTGATGGGGACGGAACCTTTATTTGGTTTGCTTTTTTCTGTCATCTTTCTCCAAGAGACGTTACTGCCATTGCAGTGGGCTGGAAGTCTACTGATTGTTTGCGCTACGATGATAGCCTGTTACCAATTTTCCAACCATAATCGAACAAAACTCGACCGATAAAACAACATTGCCGTGCTTTATTTGATTTACCTCAGGTCTAGCACGTAAAGATAGGGTGTAAAGTAATCCTCCCTGTTCTCAATGCGAAGTAATCCTATGACCCATGTAAATACGGACCGTTTGGTCAACCATTTCTTTGATCTCATCAAAATCGACAGCGAATCTGGTAACGAAAAAGCCATTGCAGAAGCAATATCTGAGCAACTTGGTGAGCTTGGGTTTACAGTAAGTAAACTGCCTGTACCCGAGCAATACACCAATGGTTTTAACGTTTATGGCCGCTTAGACGGCACGTTAGATGGAAGCATTGTATTCAGTGCCCATATGGATACGGTCACGCCAGGTATCGGTATCGAACCCATTATTGAAGATGGCATCATTCGCTCTAAAGGCAATACTATCCTTGGTGGCGACGACAAATCCGGTATTGCGGCAGTGATCGAAGCGGTTCGTTGTTTAAAGGAACAAAACATCGCGCATAAGACCATCGAAGTCGCGTTTACCGTGCATGAAGAAGGCGGTTTGTTCGGCTCTGAATATTTCGATATGTCATTTATTCAATCTGACAACGCTATCGTTCTTGATACTGGTGGTCCTATTGGCACCATCGTGACTGGGGCGCCGGGTCAACAAAAGATCATCGCGAAAATCACAGGGCGTCCAGCCCATGCTGGCTTAGCACCAGAAGAAGGCATTAGCGCTGCGAGTGTTGCAGCGGACGCGATTTCTAACATGAAACTTCTCCGTATCGACGAAGAAACAACAGCAAACATTGGCATGGTAAATGGTGGGCAAGCAACCAATATCGTCATGCCTGAGATGACTGTCGTTGCAGAAGCTCGCTCGTTAAACAGTGAAAAACTCACCGCACAAGTCGACCATATGGTTCAAACGTTCCAAGCCTCTGCGGTTAAATTTGGTGCGTCAATTGAAGTAACATCAACCCGAGCTTACGATGCATTCGTGATCGCAGAAGATAACCCTCATGTTCAGCATGTTAAAGCCGCATTTGCTAAAAATAACATTACGGCTAAGACGAAACATACTGGTGGTGGAAGCGATGCGAATAACTTTAACAAGAAGGGTCTGACAACCGTCAACCTTTCTACAGGGATGGCGAAAGTTCACACCACTGAAGAGTACATTGCGATTGCCGATATGGTGAAAATCACTGATTTTGTGATCACATACGTTACAGAGTAACGTCTGCACATTTTTGACCGGTACTGACAGCCATCACGACGACACGCGATGGCTTTTTTCTATCTTAACCTCTGGTAAGCATGAGCGACTGCCTAAGTATAGAAATACGTTCATTATATCCACCAGATAAACTCCCAACTTAACAACGCTATAAAAACTCAAAATCATCGATAGCTTTTCTTGCTTCCACTAACGTGCATCCAGATTCATGCATCAGCTCAGCAATCGTTACATTTGGGTTCTTTTCTAAGACCTGCTGAATTGGCGACTTGTATTCCGCAAGGACCTTATCGACCGCAACTGAAATCCAGCCCACCCCAGACTGAAACGCAAACTCTGTTAGAGAATCAGCGTTTCCCGTAAGAGTCCAGTGTCGAGACCGACGAATACGCTTGAGTTGGCACTGTTGTTCTGACGCAAGTTGAAGTAAACGCTGTTTATCTTCCACTCGGTGGACGAAGCTGTTGAGCTTAATCGTAATTAGAAGCCGCGATATTTCCAAAACTGCCCCTCGTCCCTTGCGATAACTTTAAACTTCTTTTGCGCCACTATCTTGCCTTGCAGAGTCATTTCCATCCTCCATTCCCCTAAATTACTTTCAAGCCCTTGGGTTGGGTGTAGTAATTGGATGGTGTCGCCTAAATAAAAATCCCAATCATTACTATTGATGTGCTCTTCACCATCAAACGGGTCAAGAATTTGTCCCTTCTTACCCACAATACCAGGATGAAAAATACAAAATTGAATGCGTTCGCCCTTTGCTTTTTTAATGTTGACCGTAAAGCCAAATTCAACATGTTCATCAGCGGTCACTGTGGTAGTAAAGTCTTGTATTTTAGGAAGTTCTTTTGAACCAGAATCCCAAGTTGAATAAATACCATAAGACGTCATTTCAACCTTTGGGGAGCGTTTTGCCATGTACAGGTTCCTGTTAATAAATAAAAATTGCGTGTCGCTGAACAACTATTTATCAATCTTGCCAACGTCGGCGCATTTTATCAATGACAGCTTCACTCACATCATGAATATTCTGATACTGTCCCTTGCACACCTTCACTTCTAATGTTGCCTTGTAGCGCTTCGCCAGCTGTTGGTAAACCTTCATTTCCCAGCGGCGTACAAACGTGTTGGCGACCACAACATCCTTGCCTAGTTTCAACTGCTTTTCAGTTTCACCTTGGCACCACAGGTGAGCCTGCTCGATACAAGTGGCATCATACTGATATTGTCCTTTATCGTTCAAAAAGAACATATCGGCTTCAATATGAACCGCATCGAAGCTTTTCGCTAAGGTGGATTTTCCTGAACCTGGCAAGCCACGAATTAATATCAATTTCAACACAACTTCCTAATAATCAACCGCTTTAGTCACAATGAATCCAGTATACCGGAATAATGCTCGCTCAGGAGTAAAACTCAGATAAGACAAGCGCTTCGATAATTCAATAACAATTAACGGTCGACAAGGTAAAAAGATTCGGTTAACTTTAGATGTATAGACGTCCAGAAGACCAGATAGCTTAGGGAGTAAGCTGTGCCAATTAAGATTCCTGACCAATTGCCTGCATCCGATGTATTGCGTGAAGAAAATATTTTTGTGATGCCTGAAACACGAGCATCCTCTCAGGAGATCCGTCCCCTTAAGGTTTTAATCCTCAACTTGATGCCCAAGAAAATTGAGGCTGAAACTCAATTTCTAAGATTATTATCAAACAGCCCGTTACAAGTCGATATCGAGTTGTTACGCATTGATGACCGACCAAGTAAAAACACACCCACCGAGCATTTAGACAATTTCTACCGTCAATTTGAAATGGTCAAAGATCGTAATTTTGATGGGTTGATTATTACCGGTGCCCCCCTTGGGCTCGTGCAATTCGAAGATGTGATGTATTGGGATCACCTACAAACCATCATGAATTGGGCGCATCACCATGTGACATCCACTTTATATGTATGCTGGGCAGCCCAAGCAGGGTTAAAGTTGTTGTATAACCTTCCTAAGCGCACACGTAAAGAAAAGCTGTCTGGTGTTTATCATCATTCCATCCTACAGCCTTATCATCCCGTCTTACGTGGGTTCGATGATTCTTTTGTCGCACCTCATTCACGCTATGCAGACTTCTCTGTGGAATATTTAGAAGAGCACACCGACCTTGATATCCTAGCGACATCAGACGTTGCGGGTGTCTATCTCGCGGCAACAAAAGACAAACGAAACGTATTTGTCACTGGCCACCCTGAATACGAAGCCCATACTCTTCACAATGAATACGTACGCGATCTCGGCGAAGGGATGGAGCCGACTATTCCAGTGAACTACTACCCTAACGATGATCCGGATAATAAACCTATCGCAAGTTGGAGAAGCCATGGCCATCTGCTGTTTGCAAACTGGTTAAATTATTGCGTCTATCAACAAACACCTTACGACCTAGAACATTTCAGTGCTGATAATTTTACTGTCACTGAGTGAGTTCACGACATGATTGTTAAAGAACAAATCAGTAGCCAATAACTAAACCGGCGTTAACCGTGCCTTCTATTCCCTAAACGCGAAAGCCCCAGTGACAACCATCACTGGGGCATTTTTATATCCGCTTATCAATTATCCGCTTATCAATTGTTGTGAGGCTATGCGTATTAGCGAAGCTCACGTCTCAAGATTTTACCAACGTTAGTTTTTGGTAATGACTCTCGGTACTCAATGACTTTAGGGATTTTGTAACCCGTTAAATATTGGCGACAATGCTTTTTAATCTCTTCTACTGTCACCTGTCCATTTGTAACAACAACCAGTTTTACACGCTCACCGGCGACATCATCAGGCACACCAATTGCCGCCGCTTCAATGATCTTTGGGTGCAACGTCGCGACTTCTTCTATTTCGGTAGGAAAAACATTGAAGCCAGACACCAGAATCATGTCTTTTTTTCTATCTTCAATGTAAAAGATTCCTTGCTCGTCCATTCTGCCAATATCGCCTGAGAACAGCCAACCATCATCCGTCAGCACGGCCTTCGTTTCCGCGTCTTGTTTCCAGTAACCTTTCATGACTTGGTCACCACGGATCTGAATTTCACCCACCTCGTTAATGCCCAATGCCTTACCTTCTTCATCAACAATACGCAGCTCAGTGCTTGGCAAAGGGACGCCAACGGCAGGAACAAAAGATTGTTGAGTATGGACGCCACCAGCAACAACAGGCGAACATTCCGTTAAGCCATACCCTTCGATAATCGGCATTCCTGTAATTTTCTGCCACTCTTCAGCGACGTGTTTTTGTGTGGCCATGCCACCAGCGATCGTAAATCCTGCATGTGAGAAATCGAGTTCTTTAAATTTTGCATGATTGTTAAGCGCTGAGAACAAAGTATTCAAGCCAAAGACCATGGTAAATGGATACTTACTCAAGTCATTCACGAAGGTATTAAGATCTCTCGGATTGGTAATCAGCAGGTTGGTCGCCCCCATGTACATCATCAGCATCATGCTGACTGAGTTCGCAAAAATATGGTAAAGCGGCAGCGGCGTTACTGCGCATTCCTGCTCAAGCGAAGTTCGAGGACCGAAATGACCAAACACTTGCAACACGTTTGCAATAATATTTCGATGTGTAAGCATCGCCCCTTTTGCCAGACCGGTCGTACCGCCCGTGTACTGTAGGTACGCTAGGTCGCTGCTTTCTATTGTCGGTGGGTTAAATTCTAGCTTTCTTCCTTCTGTCAGTACTCGGCGCAACGAAATAGCACCAGGTAAATGATACTTCGGCACCATCTTCTTGACGTATTTAACGACAAAATTGACTAAAGTTCGTTTATGAGGTGCTAACGCATCACCGATACTGGTCAATACAACATGTTTAATGCTGGTTTTCGCGACCACTTTTTGCAGATTCTCGCCAAAATTGGTCACAGCAACGATAATCGTTGCACCAGAATCACGGAGCTGGTGCTCCAGCTCTCTTGGCGTGTACAAAGGATTCACATTAACCACGACTAATCCGGCTTTTAGCGCCCCCAAAATCGTGATTGGGTATTGCAATAAGTTTGGCATCATTAGGGCGATTCTATCGCCTTTTTTTGCACCCAACTTGACCTGAAGGTAGGCGGCAAATGCATCGCTCTTTTCATTGAGCTCCCGATAACTAAGGGAGTGCCCCATATTCACGAAAGCGGTTTTGTCAGCATGTTCGGTAAACGAGTGTTCAAATAACTCATTTATATTGTTGTAACGGTCAATATTTACATTTTCCGGCACATCATCAGGATAGGTATTTAACCAAGGTTTTTGTTCAATTGTCATCGTCATATGGCTCATTATTTCTTCTTGTTAACTGTATCGAAATTCACTGTTCAGATACAGATTAGAGTTAATATTCCAACTCTGTTTGCTCGTTATTTAAACGAATAATGAACATCTATCGAGTTATTTTTGCGCGCTCACTCGCACACACATCTTCACGCATGCCAGGTATAAATCTAAGTGCTTATTATGATTCTAAAACGCCGTCGCGGAGGAGTGTAAGGCAATGATTAAATGGCTCGTATCCCTAATTTGTATACTAATACTGAGCGGTTGTGTAACGATAGATGAGGGAGCAAACCGCCAGCAACGAGATCCCGTCTCCATTGCTGAATCTCGTATAGCACTGGGCCTTGGCTATATGAACCAAGGCGATTACGCTCGCGCTAAGCAAAATTTTGAAAAAGCGATGGAACATGCACCCAATTATTACCGTTCTACTCTAACAATGGCGCATTATTTCGAAACCGTAGGCGACGACGACAACGCTAAAGCAATGTATCAACGTAGCATTCGTATGCATCCACATAATGGTAATGTTCTTAATAACTACGGGGCTTTTCTGTGCAAACAAGGCGATTTTATCGACGCCGATCGCTATTTCAATCGCGCCATCGAGCAACCCTATTATTACCTTGTCTCTGCAAGCTACGAAAATGCTGGGTGGTGTGCACTAAAATCAAATGATATTAATAAAGCCAAAACGTACTTTTCTAAAGCATTAGACCATCAACCACTGCGCCCTAATTCCATAATTCAATTGGCAAAAATAGAAGTTTCACAGAATCAGTTAAAAGAGGCACGCTTACGTCTGTTGGCCTTTAATCAACGCTATGGGTACCAAGATCCCAGCCTAAAAGTACTGATTATGCTTGAATCAAAGGCGGGGAATCCCGCCATGGTATCGAAGTATCAAGCACTGTTGTCCAATTAAGGAGTATTCCAATGCCCTGAATTTACAATGAACAGCGCTTGCAACGAGCACACGTACGCTTATCTGAGTGTTTTACCAAATTGTGCGCGCTGTTTTTTCGGCATGAAGGTCCAAGCGACAAAGCGACTTATTTTCTGTCCTTGGGTCATTTCTTGAATGACGACTTCAGAGACGCCAAGTTTTTCCAGTTGTTTCGTCAACGGCTCAATGTTCTCTTTTTTAGACAACAAGGTACTAAACCAAATTACTTGGTTTGAGTAGCATTGACTCTCATTCGCCATTTTTGATACAAACGCAGACTCACCACCAGGACACCATAGCTCGGCTTTTTGTCCTCCAAAGTTAAGCAACGACGTCTTAGCTGAGGTGGCAGGCTCACTACCTCGCTGTTTACGGTTTAGCCCGAGATTCTTGATTTTTCTTTCGGACCCTTGCTTGGCGTCCTCTAATGACTTGTGGAACGGAGGGTTACAAATCGTCACAACGAAAAAGTCGCCGGGTTGAATCACGCCGTCAAAAATAGTATTTGCACTACTTTGCAAGCGCACGTCAATTTTATTCAGGAGTTTTACGTTTTGGGATACGATCTTTTTCGCTGACGCAACCGCGACAGGATCAATCTCTGAGCCCACCCAATTCCAATGATACTGGGCAGCGCCAATGATTGGATAAATACAGTTGGCACCCACTCCGATATCAAGCGCTTGCACTTTTATCTTCGCTCCTGCAACTGACAGGTCTTGGGTAAGATGCTCATTGATCCAATGTATATAATCCGCTCGTCCTGGAATAGGTGGACACAAAAAGCCATCAGGAATATCCCAATAGTCCAAGCCATATTCGGATAGCAGTAACGCTTTATTAAGCAATTTCACCGCGGCAGGGTCAGAAAAAGGGATTGTATCCTGACCTGATGGGTTCTGGGTCATCACCGACTTCAATTCTGGCAACGCTGCTACGAGTGCATCAAAGTCATAACGTCCATGATGACGGTTATTTTTATGCAGGCCCGTTGCATTTCGTATCGTGACCAACGGTGCGCCTGAGTCGTTATTTTTTGTTTGATTTGATTTGTAGTGGTTTGGTCTAGCGTTTTTTTGCGTTTTCATGCATCAACTCTTTGTAAATCATAAATAGACGGGCATCAAATTCAAGCTGATGATAATCAGGCTCCATATGACAACACAACTGGTAGAACCCCTTGTCATGCTCTTTTTCTCTCACATGAGCAAGCTCGTGGACAACGAGCATGCGCAATAGAGCTTCCGGTGCGTCTTTGAAGATACTCGCAATACGTATCTCATTTTTCGCTTTTAGTTTTCCGCCATGAATCCTAGACACATAGGTGTGTAAGCCTAACGCATTATTGATAAGATGAATTTTACTGTCCCACACCACTTTCGTAATTGGGGCTGTTTTTTTCATAAAACGTTGTTTAATTTTCATCGTATAGTCAAACAGCGCTTTTTCGCTCTTTACTTGATGCGATTCAGGGTAACGCTGCTCAAACCAAGCCACAAAACGACCCGACGCTATCAGGCCTGACACCTGCTCAACCAAGTTCGGGGGATAGCCCGTAATATACTTCAGTGATTGGTGCATGGTGCTCCCCTTTCTAAAAGAGGCGCTATTTTAGCGATGCTCCCGATCGAATGAAAGCGATTCGAATAATATCTCGATTTTATCTTAAGAAAACCCGTCTTTTTATTCTTGAATACCACTCGACATAAGGTGTCATGATAAGCGCAGATCGAGCTATCAACACATTTCTTTAGCACAAAAAAAACCCAACCGAAGTTGGGTTTAATTACATCAGTATAATCCTGAGGAATTAGTATTGCTCTTTTGGCTCAGGAGCGGCTTCCTTTGGAAGCGAAGCGTTCAACAATCCGTACCCTAAGACTGCAGCTGTCGTTGAGCCCATCAAGATGCCTAGTCGAGCATAAGTGTCAAACTCTGGACTCACGCCAACGAATGCAAGTGACGCAATAAAAATCGACATGGTAAACCCGATACCACACAGTACTGACACGGCGAATACTTGCTTAAAGTTCACGCCTTCTGGCAATTTAGCCACGCCTAGTTTCACCGCCGCCCAGCTAAAGCTAAAGATACCAAGTGGCTTACCAATCAATAGCCCCGCAGCGATACCGAGTGGTAGCATTGATGTCAAACCTTCGATTGAAACACCTTGAAGAGAGATGCCCGCGTTGGCGAAAGCAAATATTGGCAAAATACCAAATGCAACATATGGGTGAAGCGCGTGCTCCATATGTTTAAGTGGAGAATGCTCACCAGGTTTGCCTTTGAGTGGAATAGCAAAACCAAGCACCACACCAGCCAACGTAGCATGTACGCCTGAAGCCAATACGCTCACCCACAAGACGAGACCGACCGCGATATAGATTGGCAACTTTGTCACCTGCTTCGAGTTCAACGCAAATAAGAGCGCGGTCATCGCAAAGCCAATTGTCAGCGCTAGTGTCGACAAATCGCTGCTGTAGAACAGAGCAATAATGACGATAACACCTAAGTCATCAATGATAGCAAGTGCTAGCAAGAATACTTTTAATGCCACAGGTACTCGTTTGCCAAGTAAAGCCATGATACCTAGTGCAAATGCAATATCGGTTGCTGCTGGAATAGCCCAACCGCTCATTGCTTCAGGGTCACCGGCATTAAATAGAACATAAATCAGTGCTGGCGCAACCATACCGCCAACCGCGGCAATTGCAGGGAAAATAGCCGTTTCGCGAGACTTCAATGCCCCCTCTAAAAGCTCTCTTTTAACTTCCAAACCAATCAGCATGAAGAAGATCGCCATTAGGCCATCATTGATCCAGTGTGAAATAGATAAACCGAAGACGTAGGTATGAAGTACACCTTGATATAATTCATTGAGAGGAGAGTTAGCAACAACCATCGCAATCGCAGCTGCAATCACCAAGATGATACCACCTGCTGATTCCATCTTAAAAAAGTCACGAATGACGTCGTTCATATATAAACCCTTTATAGTTATTCGTTTTGTTTGAATAGTTAGATTCTATATCTAGTTAAATTACAGAAAAAATCGATTGTTCAGAGGTTAAACATCGGAATAACCGAACATTAAAGGAAAATCATTCGAAAAATTCATTTTATTTTCGCTCATCACCAATCAGTATAGTGCATAATTATCGAGAAAAGACTAAACCGCCGCCTTGGGTAGGCGGCTGTCAATATCATCTTGATTAATTAAATTTAGAGAAAAAAATGATGGAATACAAATGTTGTTGAGTTACAACATTTATGCAGTAACAAGAGGGGGAGATCTTGCTCAATATCCGTTGAGCTGCATGTAACCTGATGCCGAGTGTGTACCTGTTGTGTGAATTGGCCCCTGCCATTGAGGTACCACAAAATTCACCCAGTTAACGTTATCGTCCGCTTTTATGGTCACATCAATATCATACTTGGGCGCGCTTATACTCCACGTTAAAGGCACGCGAGCCCCCGTATCCACTTGGGTATAATTCAACACCCGTAACGCGATATCATCAGCGTCAATGGTGGTCACCGCACCTGATTGGTCAATCAAACTTGCGCTAGTGAACGGCATATTTCTGTTGTATCGATATTGACTCACTGTCAGAACCTCTTGCGCTGACAAACGGATAATAAAATTATCTTCACCAACCGAGCTTCGCCCGACTAACTCACTGCCCCACTCTTTTGAAAGCCATGCGCCTCCAGTCACCGATAATTTTTGTCCATCGGCTAATGCTATTTGACCCGATGCAGAGATAAAAGGCGCTTCAAAAACATAAGACGCTCGCGACAGCAAGTCATGTTTCGCATGATAGCCGTTCTCTCCGATGATGGCATACTTGCCTTTCTGCTCAAGCTGCAAGTTAATCTTAAATTTCTCGGTCGCGATTTTTAGATTACCGGGCATCGGATCTCTCGACAGAGAACGCCAAGACCAGTCATCAATCCATACTCTGAATGGACGACTGACACCACCCGCTTGTCCAATGCCTCCGCGCGATATGCGTTGGTCGGTAAACATTCCCAGGTGACTGGTTAGAACAACATTGGAAATATAGATTTGAGGGTCTTCCCACCCTGTTTTAACTCGGTCATCACTGGCATAGCGAAAGAAGCGCCATCTCAGCCAATAGGTCTGCCCATGTTGATCGGTCAATTCTGTAACAAGCTGCCACCATTCATGGTGGAACTCAGGATGAAAACTAAAATCTTCCGGAAGTTTAACCGCGCGGTCAGGCAATACGGGTTCAAATACTTTCTTTCCTGGTGAACCAAATATAGTGTTGATGTGTGCCGTCTTAGAGCGGGTAATACGCTCTTCTTCATCTTTAACAACCCATACAAACGAAGCCGTAACCACGACGACTAAGCAACTGAAAAAGATTATTTTTTTAAGTCGGGTCATTTACAAAGCGTCTCTTAACGAATTTATAGGCGAATTTCGAATCAGTCGGAGAACAGGAATAGCACCTGCAACAACCAGAGCAAGTAAACTCCACAAACTGGTGGTGAGATACTGCCAAGGTACGATTTGCAGTTGTAGAGACCAACCAAATGACTGCTTAATAACGATATCAACAATCAATTGCGCTAATGCAATGCCCAATGGCATAGCGATAGCGGCCGAAATCAAGCCAAAGACCAGTAACTGTAATCCACCGACGATAACGAGTTCACGCCCAGATATCCCAAAACAACGTAATAAAGATGTATGTCGTTGCCTCGACACCTCACCCGCAATTGTCGCAAAGAAGATACCAAACACGGCAATAACCAATGTGATGTTACCTAGTGTGTCTGCAATCGCGAATGTTCGATCAAACGTCTGCATTGCTTCACGGTGAATCGTTGTATTATCGTAAATACGTTCAGTATTTAGCCTAAAGGTACTTTGCAGACGTCTTTGTACCATGACTGAATGTTCTTTGTCGTTTAATACTGCGCCAAGCGCCACGTCTCCAGAGCCAGCAAAACTTGCTAACCAACGGTTTTGTGACATAAGAACCTGATCGTAAGGGTTACCATAGTCATAGTAGACCCCGATCACCTGCCAGTTTTTACCTAATGGTTTACCCAAATCTAGATAATCACCAGGCCTCAACTTTTGTTTCAGCGCCATCGATTCACTGATCATTACGCCTTTGGAATGATGCAGGTGATACCAATAATTAGGAATACCCGTTTTGACCGTCAGCGAATCCAACTCGCCCACAGAGTCTCCTGTACTTACTACTTGCATCATACCATTGTCAGTTGGCACTTCTTCTTCCCAGCGCCACCAGACTCGTTCGACTTCTGGTTGTTCTTCTAACCATTTACTCATGCGATCAGCATTATTGTTTGTCGGGTATACATAAATGTCCGCGGCTAAACGCTGAGTCAACCACCTGTCAGTTGTGTCACGAAAACTACCAACCATGGTCTCCACCCCCATGTTCGCCGCCATCGCAAGCATAAATGCCATATTGGCGACACCACGATAGCTCATACTGGCTGCAGCATCGGCGAAAAACCATCGTACCTTCACCCATTTCAGAGAAAACGATAGCGCAGTAAACACTTTCCAAATAATGAATGGGGTAATCAGCGCCACACTCAATAGCATCAATACTATAATGGCGTAACCGGAACTCTGAGACTTAGGTGCTTGATAGATGGCGATAGCTGCGACACAAAAACCACATGCTACGAATGCCTGCCAAGTAAACTCCGCACCAGTAAAGCGCATCAACGATAAACGGGAAGATAATCGGATCGGTTGAGATTTTAATAAGCGAACCAATGGCCAGCCACAAGAGATAACGGCACCAAAGAAAGCCAGCAAGAAGCTGTACATGCTCCACTCCCAACTCCATTCAATGCTCAGTCCAATGTTCGCATCATATAAATCACTCAGGCTTTGTGAGACCGCAGGTATGAGCTGATTCGCAAGAAGCAAACCCAACACATTCCCACCCCACCAGCTCAGGAATACAAGTCCTGCGAGCTCAAGGCACAGGGCTTGTGCAAGTTGCCATCCGGAAACCCCTAATTGACGCAAGCTGCCCACTAGAGGCTGACGCTGAGCCAGCGATAACGACATCGCCTGGTAAAAAATGAACAACCCAACGACAAAAGACAGCATGCTCATCGCAGTTAAATTAGTGTGAAAAGCTTTCGTGAGCGCCTCAAGCTGAGATTGAGAGCTTCTTGATAATGTCATCCCGTTAGGAATACGTTTACGTAACGCTTCAAGTTTTTCGGATGACATATCACCGCAGGCGATGACGGACAGTCCAGACGATTTTTTAAGGCTACGCAATAGAGACATATCGGCGAGTATGCGCGTCCCACGGATCCCCTTTTTTGTGTCAATTTTGATGGGGCCGATCTGTCTGCCCCCTTTGAGAGTAATGATATCTCCCGCCTGCCAACCCTTATGCTCAGCTAAGTCAGCGCTGACGACCACCGTAGTCGGTACCTTCATAAGGTCTTGTGAGGCGAGATCACTGATTGTGACGGAGTTTTTTAGTTGCAACAATGCGACAGGATCGACGCCAACTAAATTTAACTCTAAATCATCCGCCGTCATCACTTTATGCATATCAAACGGTACACACTGCTTAAAACCTTCACGCCTCAGTTGAACATAAAAGCCTTGAGGGATTTTTGTTTCTGCATGCTTGGGACGAATTCGATAGGGAACGGGGTTGGCAAATAGCTTCTCACCACTGGCATAAGCCTGTTTAGCATGGTGATTGATCGCGGTTACGCCCACAAGAAGTGAAACACCGAGTGTTAAGCCTAACCAGACGAGTAGAATTTGGAGTGGGTGACGGCGATAGTGCCCAAGTAGCGCTTTAACTACGGGCAATAACATGCAGGTGTCCTCCTTGGAGGCGAATACAACCGTCCATATGGCTTGCCACCTTTTCACTGTGTGTCACCACCAGTAAAGTACATTTTAGCTGACTGGTTAACGAAGTAAGAAGGCGCATTACGGCCTCAGCATTTCGCTCATCTAAGCTGCCTGTCGGTTCATCTGCTAAAAGAATTTTGGGTTCCATATAAAGCGCTCGAGCAATGGCAGCACGCTGTTGTTGTCCACCCGATATCTCTTCAGGGTAGCGCCCTAATAAAGCCATGAGGTCAAGCGCGGAAAGAATTTGACGCCACAAGCCCCTATCTTCTGGGAGACCTTTTATTTGACGGCAAAAGCGGATGTTGTCGGCGACGTTGAGCGTTGGAAGCAAATTAAACTGCTGGAAGATATGCCCAATGTTGTTTCGACGATACGCGGTTCGCATGTTTTCCGTCGAATCGTGCATCGCGAAATCGGGATACCATATTTCACCAGAATCAACACTGTCTATCCCTGCGAGAAGATTGAGTAAAGTACTCTTACCTGAACCACTCTCACCCATCAAAGCTAATTGTTCACCTTGTGACACTGTCAACTCTGCACCTTGCAGTACAGGGTGAAACTCACCACCATCGATATAGCCTTTACTTAGGTCAGATAATTTAAGCACTACTACACTTCAATCACACACAAAATTGGAGTGTGAATTTACACTAAAAACCCCAAGGTAGGAAGCCAAAATGGTCTGTTAAAGGTGAACTATCCGATTTTCACATCTAGATAAGAATGAAATATCGCTTTTTCGCAAAAGCTGTCGTGATGGCATTCAGTTAGTTATATTGCAGAAAACGGTGATGTCTTTATATTTCGCACAGCAAAAATCAGAAAATATGTTAAGTTTTAATAAGATAATACTTATTATTTGATAAATGGAGTGACAAATGAAACGTATTTTGGTCCTTGGCGCGTCCGGTTACGTCGGTTCACAGTTAATTCCATTATTATTGGAGCAAGGCCATGAAGTTACCGCGGCCGCTCGTCAAATCGAATACCTCAAAGCTCGGGTCATGCCACACTCCCAACTAACATTCGAGTACCTTGATTTAGCTGACCGCAAAGCCACGATGGCACTCGTGCCTAATTTTGATGTTATCTATTTTCTCGTGCATGGCATGGCGCATGGTCATGATTTCCTTGACTACGAACTCACGCTAGCACAAAACGTCAAGGATGCACTCGATATCAGCACCGTTAAACACGTGATTTATTTAAGTGCCATTCAGCCTCAAACTGGTAACTCCAGTCACCTGGCAGCGCGAAAAGCAACCGGTGATTTACTAAGAACCAGTTCTGTCGCGATTACAGAGTTGAGAGCGGGCGTTATCATTGGCCCAGGATCCGCCGCCTATGAGATCATGCGTGACTTTGTCTACAACCTGCCGATTCTTATTGCACCTAAATGGGTCGATTCAAAAGCCAATCCTATTGCGCTTGAAAACCTCAACCATTATCTACTTCAGCTAGCCAAAGATGAACGACCACAAACCGTTATCTACGAGGTCGGTGGGCCCGACGTACTCTCCTATCACGAGCAATTTCGTATTATTTGCGACAGCATTAACAAGCCACTACGCCTTTGGGCTACAAGCCTACTGACTCCAAGGCTAGCTTCGTATTGGCTAGGCATCGTCACCTCGGTACCTTCAAGTATTGGGCGCGCCTTATTGGCGGGGTTAGAGCATGATTTTATTGCCGACTCGACCAAAATCCAAACCCGTTACCCTCAGCGATTAATTTCTTATGAAGAAGCAGTAAAAACGAGCGTCGCTAAAGATGGGGATTTTGTTCTTAGTAATGTTTGGGGCTTTGATCCGAGTGCGTTAACACGCTGGCAGGCAGGTTATGGTTATTATCCCAAGAAAACAGGTGCAACGTTCTCCACGACTAAATCAAGTGAGGCGCTTTGGGATGTAGTGAAACAAATTGGCAGCCCTAAAGAAGGCTACTTTTTTGCTAATAGCTTATGGCGCACAAGGGAATGGTTAGATATTTTCTTTGGTGGCGGGCGGCCTAAGAGGCGCATACCGAAAGGGCCAACGCTTCAGGTCGGTGATTTTATTGATTCATGGAAAGTCATCCGCTGTGAACAACCGGGCTTTCTCTCTTTACTCTTTGGAATGAAAGGGCCGGGTTTAGGAAGGTTGGAATTTACCATCACGGATCTCGGAGATAGGCGAGAGATTAACATCTCGGCTTGGTGGCACCCGCAGGGCTTTTTAGGGCTTCTTTACTGGTTCGCCATGATGCCTGCTCATCTTTTCATTTTTAAAGGTATGGTACGCGCCGTTTGCAAGAAGGCTAAGGGGTAAAAATTTACGCCCAGCGGCAGTGAGAACTGGAGCGCCTATAGCAAGCGCTCTATTTGATGTCCACAGCCCCACGCGCATAAACCCTACCGGCGATGAACCGAGTTGTATTCAGATGCTAACCATGATTCTTCTAATCACAATTTGGTTTTTCATTAGCTCGACCGATACGGTATATCTTTTCGGCTCGAGTCCCAAAGAACCAAAAGCTGATTGCTAAAATCGCGAAGAGTACGGCTTTATGCGTCCCTTCCCAAAAATACTCAATAAAACGCGTGTAGAGATTGATGAAGATAAAAATCAAACCAAACCCTCTAGTCAGTTCGTCATCATATTTCATACCATGATACAGCGATGCAATAGACGCAATAAGCAGTAATACAGACCAGTGAATCAAAGAGAATTGATCGACACCACTCCATGCCGACCAATCACCATAATTGCCAAAAATCGACATCAGCCACATGGATATAAAGAAAACAGAAAGCCCTACCGCGCGAGTAGTTGCGACAAAGTCTTCTTTTGAATCCCAACGGCGCAGTGCCCACGAGCTAGCGCCAATAAGTAGCGAGCCAAACACCACAAAACGCAGCGGAAAGTTTAAACCAATAAAATAACCCAATTCGCTGGCCTGATAGGTTTCAAACCCAAACCAACAACCGAGCGTTAATAGGGCGCACAACCAAACGATCAAAGATGGTATCCAGAGCCCTAATACCCCGTAAACAAATGCAGCGAGTAGGATCAATTTTGCTAAACTGTCCGCTTGGATCACCTGCCCAAGAAAATAAATCGACAATGCTGTGCTGACTATTCCCAATACAAATAGGGCTTCATTACTAAACATTTTATCCGGTGAAAGCCGCTTGCGACGAAGCCCAAAGGTATAAAAAAGCCCTGAAATCAACGCGAAAAACCCACTTTTAACAGTGTCTGGCGCCGTGAATATCTCTTCAAACAACTTAATTAGCCACTCATCAAGTAGCACCGATAACACTGAGAACACGATACAAACAATAGCTATCCAGAATGAGTATTTGGCGATTATCGACCAATCTATGTTGGCTATTTGATAGCTACCTTTGAGTTTTTTAGAATCCTCTGAGGTAATGATCCCCTCCTCCAGCCATTGGTCAATCGTACGATCTACAACACGACTTTCTGTTTTCGATAGTTTCATTCTAAAACTCTTCTACTCAAACTTTATTTAGGTATTAGTGAATGTGGTGCATAAGCCTAACCAAAAACAACGTCACACCGTTAAGCATTTAGCGGCGCCGTCACTATGACATAACGAGATTCAAGTTTGGTCAATTCAGTGTGGTTTGTTTCAAACGCCGTTACCTCAGCGCTTGAATGGTATTACTCATTATGCTTGCACACTGAGTAATACTTTACTTCAAGACAAGGCAATTCTCTAATAATGCGATGGGAATGATACGGTGAATGTGGAATGGTGCCGCGCGAATATCATCTCGATTCGCCAGCTCTCCCAACACGTCACGACAAAACCACCAAGCAAGGCGGCCCATCTATGCAACCAATAGCGGCACATGCGTTCAAAAATCAAGTCCTGTCTGCGTCTCCATCAATCTCAGAACCCTACTTCTCTGAACGCGTTGTATAAGCAATTCGCTTTCTATAAACGCGATATCCCAACGCCAACAACAAGCATAGAATCGCGGGAGGCATTAAGGCATAGAAAGCCAGATGATTAAATAAAATCGTGCCTGCTAAGCCACCAGACACAAAGCCACATAATATAATGACAAACAATTTAGCCTTGCGCTTATCAAAGCTTTCACCTCTCAACGTGGAACCAATCATGATCCCGAGGTCGGTAACAATCCCAGTAACGTGCGTGGTCCTTACTACCGCGCCGCTGAACGTCGTTGCCAATGCATTTTGCAACCCACATGCAGCCGACGCAAAATAACTGCCAGTTTGAGAGTTGTGAGCTAAGAAATACGTCGCCAAGATCAATAACGCGCCCTCAATACACAATAACCATTCATATTGACGCCCCAATTTCAATGAAACGTTGGAGATAAACACCCCTGAGATAGCCGACCCCACTAAAAAGCTAATAATAATGGCGATTAAGTGACCTGACGTTGACCAGCTATTAAATAATTGCGTACCGAGTAACGTTGCAGTGCCGGATAAATGTGATATGGCTTGGTGCTGAAAACCCAGTAAACCTACGGCGTTCACTGTACCGGCAAGCAACGCTAAAATGAATGCGCCGGACTCTATCCAGCGTGGAAGTCTCGAAATCACCCCAATGGCCTTACATGACGTGCCAAACATGCACGTGTTGTTAATAAAAAAGTGAGAGTGGTATGTTCGTTAATATCGTGACTATCGATGCTTAGCTCAAGAATCAATGACAACATTGCCTCCATTCATGGGCACTATCTGCAGTCAAGGAGTCCGCTAGTAAGTAGATTCTATAATCACTAGACCTATACCAAGCTGGCATCATAATCCTATTTTAGCTTCGCGCTTTGATGTGAAACACATAATATGTTGCGGCCCGGCTTCTCCACCAAGATACAGACGCTGAGTATCATTAAATCCGATCTTCAAATACAGCGACCTTGCTGTCTGATTTTTACAATTCACAGTAAGATACAAATCCCCGACTTCCTCGCGTAACCAAGTGGAATAGTGATAGGCAATCTGTTCAAGCGCGAGTCTTGCAAATCCGCGCCCCTGATATCGCTGGTCTATGAAAAATGACCTCAAACCAACACTCCCTTGCGGGCAAAATGAGTACCGACTCGAATAAGACTGATCAAGTAAGAAAAATCCCACAGGGGTACTATCATGCCAAATGACCCATTGAGACACCCAGCTTTGCGTACTGCTTTGTTCAATGATGTTGGCAATATCACCAACAAACGCTTTCTGTGCATCCAGCACAGACAAATTCAGCACATTAGTTTGGTTATGGGCTTGTAACCGCTCGATGGTTAGCATTCGTTTGTGCTTCCTTGTCGTGTTAATTTACGATGCGTTCATACGCCATGTCTTTAACTCGTCCTTTTTAGTGACATTAACCATAAGTCCCAGTAACGCCCTTCGACAAATTTAGTGTTTCTGACGATGTCCGTACGCACAAACCCTAATTTTTGATAGCAATGAATAGCAGAACGGTTATGCGAAAACACTGACAGCGTAATATCGGAACGTTCGTTTTCCGAGGTGGCAAGTGCGATCAACCGCTTTAACATTCTAAAAGCGAAACCTTGTCCTTGAAAGTCAGGATGAATAAACACTCGACAGATACGTAGAGTGTCATTGTCGACTCGAACTAACTCCACAAACCCAACCTTACGACCATTAACATGGAACAAAAAAGGCTGCGCAGCTTGATTACGATAATGATCCGTTAATTGTCGATGCGTCAAAGGAAAGGTAAATTGAGGGCCGCTCCATTGATAGTTAAGCGTGTCCGTGGTTATCCAGTCGATGAGTAACGGATAATCGTTAGATGTAAAAGGGTGCAAAGAACACAATTCCATATCAATGGATGGTTTACTACCCTTTTCCGCTCCAATTTCCATCTAATCATCCTTTGCTACGCCCTTTGGACTCGGCGATAACATCGCTCGGGGCGCCCTACTGAGCCATAGTTAACATCTGCTTCGAGCTCTCCGGTACTAATTAAAAACTCCAGATAGCGCCTAGCCGTCGTTCTGCTCGCCCCTATGTAATCACCGGCTTCATCGGCGGTAAACAGATTCTTATCGACAAAAATAGTCCGTATTTTCTCCAGAGTCACCCCGTCAATGCCTTTCGGTAGATGTTTCTCTGCCGCCGACTCGTTAGGGTTATTTTGCATCATCTCATCAACCATTGACTGATCTAAACCGTCTAAATGATGCAACTTCTTCGTTCGTTTTTGGTACTTTTTTAATGCGGCTTCTAGGCGAGGGTACATGACCGGTTTTAAAAGATAGTCAATCACCCCACCCCGCATGGCTTGCTGCAAAGTTTCAACATCTCGCGCCGCTGTGATTAAGATAACATCGCACTGCTGGTTCAACGTTCTCAAACGCCCCAAAATATCGATGCCGGTTCCGTCGGGTAAATGCACATCTAGCATCACCAACTCAGGCTCTAGTAACTCCAGTTGCATCTCTGCTTCTGCGCAAGACGTTGCAATCCCTACGACATCAAACCCACCCATTTTCTCTAGATACCGGCGATGCAGTTCTGCGATTTTTAAATCGTCTTCTATAATCATTGCACGTGTCATTGCACTCATGCCAATCCATCCTTTGGTACATATACTGTGACTCGAGTCCCCATATCATTATTTGCTATCAACTCTAATTGCCCCTGATAGCGCTCGGTTAACTGTTTAACCAAGAACAACCCTACCCCGCGGTTGCTAGGCGACTTGCTCGACACTCCGCGTTGTGTCAGAGAGGACACATCTAGATTGGTCGGCAATCCGCAGCCTTTATCAACCACTTCGAGGATTATCTCATTGCCAAAATCACTCACTGACACCTCAACCGTGGCGCGTAATTCTCGCTCATTCGGCATTTTTTGAATCGCCGACAAACTCGCATCAAATGCATTATCAATAAGATTACCGAGAATCGTCACCAAGTCGTCTGAGTTCAACGCGGCAGGCATCGGCTCTAAACGAGATTCAGGGTCAACCACTAAGGTTAACCCTAGCTCTCTTGCCCGCTCAGTCTTACCTAACAACATTCCAGCGATCAATGGGTCACGGATGGTCTCTCTTAAAAACTCGATTAGGGATTGATAGTGTGCGGTTTCTTGCCCGATCATATGTTGTACGGCACTTAATTCACCCATCTGAAGCATCCCATTAATAGTGTTCAGCTTATTGCGGTGTTCATGGGTTTGAGAGCGTAACATTTCTGCATAAGCCTTCGTTTGAGAAAGCTGGTCCGTAAGGTCGTTAATCTCATCTCTTAGACGAAAGCTCGATACGGCCCCGACAACCTTACCGTCGACAAGAATAGGGCCGCGGTTAGCGACAATTCTTCGCTGATTTAAATACAACTCAATATCATGATCAACTTCTTGACTATCGAGTAAATGATGCAAATCCGAATTCGGTAAGACATGACTTAGTGGCTGGTTAAGTGACGCCTGCTTATCTAGCTGCAATATATCGCAAGCACTGGTATTAATTGAGCGCAGTATTCCATTTGAATCAATGCTGATCACCCCTTCTTTTATGGTGCTCATTGTCACGTCAAGTTCACTATACAATCGACCTATTTCTTCGGGCTCAAAGCCCAATATCGCCTTCTGAAAACGCCTAGAAATATAGTTTGATACAATACCATTAGCCACTAAAACCAATGCCGCCATACCTAATAAAAAAGCCAGATATGGCTCAATGCGGTCTTGAAGACGATCAAGCAAGTACCCAACCGAAACAACGCCAATAATGTTTCCGTCAGCATCGAATACGGCCGCCTTGCCGCGTACTGACT
Organism: Vibrio sp. E150_011; assembly: GCF_053544015.1. NCBI lineage: Bacteria > Pseudomonadati > Pseudomonadota > Gammaproteobacteria > Vibrionales > Vibrionaceae > Vibrio > Vibrio sp. E150_011. Next base: position 647,485 of record NZ_JBHFOL010000002.1, on the reverse strand, counting down.
TTCCTAACGAGCCTTCGGCAAATGACACATATGACTGCCCATACACAAGGGCTTTATCGTTATCGCCCCCTTTCATTGGTTTGCCGATTCGTTCATCAATGGGATGCACCAACCGTATTCCGTCACGGTCACCGATCACAATAAAAGCCGCCCCTATCATCTCGGTCAGGCCACGGAAACGATGTTGACGAGTTGCCGAGGAACGGTTTTCAATCATGCTTATCACTGAAGAAGATTGCGCTAAAAATGTCGCGACACCTTGTGCTTTAAAGCCCATTTCTTGTTCTTGCGATTGCTTAATATAACTAAACCCAGCCAGTGACAATATCACCAGTTGGAGCAACCCTGACAAGGTCATAATGATCAACATTCGGTGACGGAAACTAAACTGATTCCACTTCATTGACACTCCCTCTTTCGTGCCAACACCTTAACAGTCATGTAACATCAATACACCCTATGTGTCATCGTTCTGTGACACTATTAAGTAATTTATATTTTGAATTCAGCACCGCTAACATGCGATTCATTACCATTCAGAAAGGATAGAAACATCTGTTGCATATAGTTCATTCGAAATACGGGTCAAGATCACACCACTTTTAGCTTATTTTTAGAACTAATTAGCGCATTTTTTGTATATTGAATGAGCACATCATGGCTAGTGATGCAGCAATGGAGATAACTAAAAATTAACATCTCAGAAAAATAAAAATAATGAGAGCGTATAAGGAACAACGTTATGAAACGTGACTGTTTTGGAATTTGCCTAAATAGGGCTGTGCTGTCAAAGAACCGAGCATCAACTTTCACTCATGTTAGGGCTTACCAAAAAAAAGATTCGCAGCTAGCACCCATAGAAGATGACCTGCAGGTCTCTTTTGCTTCCCCGCAAATGTCAGGTAGCGAGGTGCTTAAGGCCATGCTAAAAGCTAAAGATTTGGTATGGAGAGCGGGCTATATCTGCCCCTCGCATTCATAGATAACTCCTATCCTCAAGAGGCTCATAACGAGCCTCTTTCTTTTTTAACGACCTTGTTCAAAAAAAACAACCACTTAACTTCGTCATTTGCCTCTTTGCGTCTACATTAATAGTATTGCACTTATATTTTTTAGAGTATAAACTCTAATTTTTTTAACGTACCGCTTGGAGCAAACATGAAAATTAGGTCCCTGCCTTTGGTTGTGGGCGCATTGTTAGGCACACTCTCGTTTAATGCATGGAGTGCAGACGTCTCTTTCGACGAAGCCTGGCAGCTGCTTCAACAAAACAACAACTCACTCGCGGCGCAACGTGCCAACGTCGAACGATATGGACATTTGAAGAGCGCAACCAGTAATCTAAACCTTCCAAGTGTCACTGTAGGCGCCAACTACACGCGGCTAGACCAAGATGTTACTGTCTCAGGACAGCAGCTGGGCGACAGCTTAAGTGGCGTGCCTCAAAGCCCAATTCTAGGGCAGTTATTAAGCGGACTTGGTGGCGTCACCTCCACCATCGAACACAAAGATATTTTCAGCTCCTCGATTCGCGCTATCTGGCCTATTTTTACCGGTGGTCGCATTACTGCCGCGCAAACCGCTGCTGAAGGCCGCCAAGAAGAAGCAGAAAGCCAACTCGCTATGGAAGTCCAAGCTCGATACGAAGACCTGAGTAAATACTATTTCAGCGTGATTTTGGCTAAGGAAGTTGTGGAAACAAGAATCGCGGCGGAAGAGGGGTTAATTAAGCATCGCGATCACGCCATTAAACTTGAAAACCAAGGGCAAATTGCAAGGGTAGAGCGTCTACAAGCTGAAGCCTCGCTTGATAAAGCTACCGTTGAACGTAAAAAAGCACAACACAGCCTAAATATTGCTCAAGCTGCATTAACACAAATTTTGGGGCAAACAGAAAAAGTCGACCCAAGAGACGAGCTCTTTATCAACCGCTCCCTCCCCCCTTTAGATGCGTTCATTGATCAAACTTTAGATACGTACCCTGGCTTATCCATCCTTGACGCAAAAGAAAAACAAGCCAGTAGCCTTATCAAGGCTGAAAACGGTAAATATTACCCGGAAGTATACGCGTATGGTGACTATAACCTCTATGAGGGTGATTCGTTAGCGAACCAAATGACGCCAGATTGGTTGGTCGGTATTGGCGTCAGCATCCCATTAATTGAAAATACGGGCCGAAGTGAAAAAGTTAAAGCGGCCAATAGTGCAGTCAGTCAAGTCCAGTTCCTCAAACGTCAAGCAAAGCTCGATCTCAGTGTCCTGGTCGAAAAAACGTACCTAGAGGCTCAGCAAGCATTAGATGAAGCCATCGGGCTGAACTCCAGCTTGTCCCTCGCCGAAGAAAACTTGTCGTTAAGACAGAAAGCATTCTCACAAGGTTTAGGACGCTCACTGGATGTCGTTGATGCAGAACTTTACCTTGCGAGCATTAAAACGCAGCAAGCAGCAGCAAGCTTTCAATACCTATTGTCTCTCAACAAGTTACTGGCGCTTTCCAGTGAAATGAACAGCTTTAGCCAATACAAATACCAATCTATTAATCCTGCAAACATCAGTAATAAGGACGCATCATGAATAAGGTAAAACCAACACTCGCGACACTCGGTGCGATCGTTATTGCAGGATGGGTAGGCTATAAATTTTTTGATGCTTATCAAACACCTCCATTTCGTATCCAAGGACAAATTGAGTCGCAGCAGTACAGCATCTCATCAAAGGTACCAGGCAGAATCGATCAAGTCATGGTCCGAAAAGGCGATGACATTACCGAAGGCCAGTTAATTTTCACCATCCATAGCCCTGAGATCGAAGCCAAGTTAGAACAAGCGGTTGCTGGCGAAAAAGCCGCAGGCGCTTTGGCTCAACAAGCTAACAACGGGGCTCGCCAGCAGCAGATTCGTGCGGCAGAAGACCAATGGCGCAAAGCCAGAGCCGCGTCCCAGTTGATGGAAAAGACCTACTTACGTGTTAACAATCTTTATAAAGATGGCGTAGTCGCCGAACAGAAACGCGACGAAGCAAAAACACAATGGCAGGCGTCAAAATACACTGAAAGCGCTGCGTATCAGATGTTTGAAATGGCAAAAGAAGGCGCACGCAATGAAACAAAAGTCGCTGCTGAAGAAAAGGTTCGTATGGCCGCTGGCGCGGTAGCCGAGGTCGAAGCTTACGTGGCTGACACAAAAATCCATTCATGGTTTGATGGCGAAGTCTCTCAGGTTCTTCTGCACAGCGGTGAACTTGCGCCGCAAGGCTTTCCAGTGGTTACGGTCATTGACACCAAAGACACATGGGCCGTGTTGAATGTGCGCGAGGATCAACTGCAACATTTTGAAAAAGATACAGAATTTGACGCTTATGTTCCTGCTTTAGACAAAGACGTAACCTTTAAGGTGTTCCATGTCGCCGTCATGGGTGACTTTGCAACATGGCGTTCAACAGATGCCACGCAAGGGTTTGACTTGCGTACCTTCGAAGTAGAAGCTCGCCCAGTTGGCAGTGACGTTAAGTTACGAATGGGCATGAGTCTTGTGGTTGAGATGTAAGGGTCGAGCATGAACCAAGCTCCAAACACAACGGTAACCAGCGCCTCGTCCACTGGACAGCACTACAGCCAGTGGCACATACTCAGACACGATAAGTGGCTCTTATCCTGTCTAACATGGGTACCTATTCTCTTATGTTTATCCATTTATTGGATATTTTCACAAGGGATCGCCAGCAACCTTCCCGTTGGGGTCGTGGATCTCAACAAAAGTGGCTTATCACAACGATTAGTTCGCCACTATGACGCGACGTCAATGTTAAGTGTTGATCATCAGTATGATGATATTCAACAAGCGAAAGCCGCTTTGGTTGAAGGCGATATCTACGCCATTTTATACATACCGGCTGGCTTTGATAAAGCCGTTACTCGATCTATCCCACCTCAAGTGACGTTGTTTTACAACAGCCAGTACATACTCGTTGGGCGCTTAATCAACTCCGCTGCGCTTCAAGCCCAAGGTACATTTAATGCTCAAATCGATGTTATAAAAAACCTATCAAGGGGCAGTACAACTAACATGAGCGCTATCGGTAACGCCGTCCCCGTGCGTACGCAAATTACGCCATTGTTTAACAAAGGGACGAATTACGCTCAATTTCTGGTTAGCGCTATCGTACCTGCCATTTGGCAAATTGCGATCGTATCTTTCACCGTGTTGGTCCTAAGCGCCAACTACCGAGTCGCTGGGATTCGACCTTGGCTTGGTAACGTGTCAATTGTGCGCCAATTAAGCCGTACGTTACTGCCCTACTTTTTATGGTTTTTGCTGCAAGGCTCATTTTTTCTCGTATGGTTTTACGACATCCTCGCGTGGCCGATGGAAGGCAGTTGGCTTGTACTATTCTTTGCACAAGCAGTGACAACATTAACTTGTATGATTATGGCTAGCTTCTTTTTCTTTCTAACGTGTGATGCAGCAAGAGCGATGAGCTTTGCAGGCGCTTTTACTGCGCCAAGTTTCGCGTTCATGGGCATCACCTTTCCTGCAACTGATATGAATACGTTAGCCATGGCTTGGCGAGAGTTGCTGCCTATCAGCCACTACATTGAGGTACAAGTTAGCCAAGCAAGTTACGGCGTCACCGCAGGCCAGTCGCTATCTCATCTGTTACCGATGATTGGGTATGTCATACCACTACTACTGACCGTGGTTTTAGTTAAAAAGCACATGAGTAAGGAGTCTGCTGTATGACTTTGCTCGAACACATTAAACTCGAATTAAAAGCTATCCTGACTAACCCCGTTGTCACTTTGACCGTGTTTGGGGGGGTTATATTCTATTCGTTTTTATACCCACTCCCCTACACGCAACAAACACCACGCGAGCAGCCTATTGCCGTTGTTAACCTCGATAGCAGCCAGACAAGCTTTCAACTTGAACGGATGGTCGATGCCACTCCGAATGTGACGGTTACCGAGCGACTGTATACAATTGAAGACGCCAAGCAATCGTTTTTGCAAGGTGATATCACAGGCTTCATTGTCATCCCTGAGCACTTCTACAAAGATCTAATGCTAGGAAAAAGCCCTGTTTTATCCTACGCAGGAGACGCAGCATTATTCCTTGTTTATGGCACCGTCGTTGAAGGGCTTGCGCAAGCAGGCGGTACACTGGCTGCCAAGACAAAAGTGACGAAGTTATTGATTGATGGTGTTCCGTTGGAATTAGCATCGCACCAATACGCGGCCACTCGATTAAACAGTAAGCCTACATTTAACCCGCGAATGGGCTACGTAGATTATGTTGTTCCAGCGGTGTTTGTTTTAATTCTTCAACAGACACTGGCCATGGCATCGGGGCTCATTGGTGGAACCCAGCGACAAGGCAGTGGATATTGGCAGACACAATCCGTCTTCTCGGTACTAGCCGTGCGGACCGGGATTTTGTTACTGATTTATTATTTGCTGTCTATGTACTACTTCGGTGCCAGTTTTAACATGTATGGGATCAGCACACTTGCTCAACCATTGGAATTACTGACATTAATGCTGCCGTTCTTATTGGTCTCGTGCTTTATAGGGGTCTTTGTTGGCGCGATTACCCCACGTCGCGAGCTTGTTACCGTTGTCGTATTATTAAGTTCTATGCCCTTGGTCTTTTCGGCTGGTTTTATTTGGCCGTCTGAGATGTTGCCTGCCCCAATTCGATGGGTCGCCGCGATGTTTCCTACGCAACCCGCGATTAACGGTTTCCTAAAACTCAATCAAATGGGCGCAAGTTGGTCTCAAATCTCTGGTCATTGGACACAGCTCTGGCTGCAAGTGCTTGCTTGGGGTGGTCTTGCATACTGGAGTTTCACCCGTAACCGCACCAGTAAAACGGATTAGGCGTTCAACCAGCGTCTAACCACTGCTCTTGGCAGGGAAGGGTAAGCCCTCCTGGTAAAGGTATCTGTCATAAGGCGTACTGTTTCTAATTCGCCTTGAATGTGTATACACATCCAAGGACGTAACAAATCTTATTTAGGACGGGTCACACACATACTAAAAAGGCCAATGGATTACCCATTGGCCTTTTATCTTTCGAAACTGTCATCTTAGCATCTAGAGAGCAGCGCAACTTTGCGGCGAGTTACCAAGTGCCCGTCATATTCATCATGCAGACGAACTTATTTTTAGTGACCTTTTTAGTGGTGTCTTCATTTAATGTTGATGAGAAAACACTACCAGAAGATAACCAATAATTCCCCATACCGAGCTTGTTGCCATTCAGCAAATACTGATATGCGGTTCTCGACGCCAATTTAGAAGATAGTTTATCCGAACAATAACGAGTGGCATCCGACTTAGTTAAGTACACCGCTTTGCTGCCATTGTCTGAATATTCAACCGGCAGTAAATACTGATACGCATCATCTTTATGTATCACCGTATTGGTAAAACGCTTACCCGCTAACCCATCCACTTTCTTCTGCTCTAGTGGGGCTTTGTTTTCATAACCGTTTAGAATCTGTTTGGTTAATGTAGGGGCTGTTGCCGCCTTAGGTTCGTTTCCTTTTACAGAGCTTTTAGCCGTCGATTCTGATTTTACTGGGCTCGGCGCTGATTGAGTCTTCTTTGTGGAAAACGGGAAAAAGTAGTCGCCATCATTGGTCAGACTCAGCTTTAAAGATTGAGTTTTTGATTCGTTGACGGCTCGAACATTGTAAATACCAACATAATTACCCGCGATATCAACCTTAGAGCCCGTGCCTACTTTTTGGTCATTAATATAGAAAACCGTGTCATTCGAGTTAGACCGAAAAACAAATCTCACTTTTTCAAGCCCCAACGCCTTGCGTAGCTCTAATTCGGTATTGGAATCAAATTCGTTTTTGTAGCTGGCTTCCACGGTGTATGTCAGGTCACCATTCATTTTTTGGGTCGCATCAACAATATTAAAAGAGGTGATATTTACCCGCTCGAAGCCACCTTTTTCGAGCATGAATGAGCGCTTCATGGTATTTAAATTACGATTGACACACGCCGACATGCTTTCACTTGAATCACACTCTAGGTTACCAACAAAGGTATCGCGGTTTACTTTGCGAGACTCAACAAGGTAGCGAGACTTCACTTGCTTATATAAAGCAAGTAACGCTTCATTTTTAGTCCGGTCTAAGCCTTTAATCACAGATTCATTTTTAGAAATGAGTGCTTTTTTCTCTGTAAGTTGCGTTTCTTTGCTCTCCAACTCGGAGTTTAACTCAGCAACACGAGACGCTAAGTTACGCAACGTATCCGATAACGCTTCATCATACTCGCCAGCAACCAGTTTTTTCTCCATCGAAGTGGAGTCAACTTTTATGTTTTCAATATTATTGACTAAATTGATCTTAATGGACTCAATATTAGAAACTAACTGGCTGTACGTCTCATTGTTTTCTTCAAGACCCGTTTGCAAATAACCGTTATCGTAATTACTACTGATCGTTTCTAGTTGAGCTTTCTCATCATGGTTCATGACTTCTAATGCATTAGCCGCGCTGCCAATACTCAGGCTTGCTAATGCTATTAATTTGAGCGTATTTAAATTAAAAACTCGGTGGGGAAAATTCACGACAACCTCATCTGACTTAACAAATACTCGATGTAGATTGAAAACACAAAAAGTGCTCACTTTACAACCAGTAATTTAATATTCCTTATCTTTTGACTATCATATCAGTCCAGATCTCGATTGTCTTTACAACGCTTAATAGAACTGTGAACTTTAGTGACTCACCGTTCATTTATTGCGAATTGAAAGCCATATCCATATAAAATTTCGCTCGAACAAGCGCATATAAAACATGCCATTACTCACTGAGCATTATATCCACTCTTCGGTTACTCGCTCGGCCTTGAACAGTGGTATTGGTTGCTATGGGTTTTGTTTCACCAAAGGACTGCATCACCACCTTTTCACGACTAACGCCTTGGAAGAACAGAACATCGGCAGTATTAACGGCACGTTCCAAGCCAAGCCCTTGGTTATAGTGAGCCGGCCCTGTGCTGTCTGTATGCCCTTCAACGCTCAATTCAACGCCCTGCTTAGCGAGATCTTGTGCGACACGATTGAGTGATTGCCTCGCAATCGGAGACAAATGAGCATTGTCAAAGCCAAACTGAAGCCGAGCTACTTGCTTGTCATCTTTGCTATTCGATTCTTCAATATTTTTGTTACTAATGAAGGTATTGCAATTGTCTTGGTTCACTTGCGAACGATTCATTGCCAATAGTGCTTGTTTCAACGCACGATCATTTGATGATTGCTCAATCTGCAAAAAGCCATTGCGATGCTGTCCGATACCGCTCACTGACACTACCTCGGTCGTGTAGCGATACTCGCCATTTTGGTCATTGCAGTATTCAATACGAGTAGGCGCTGAAGCATGAACGACAAACGATAGGCTAACCATCATTGCCGCGGGCAGAATATAAAAACGTCGTAATAACATAATAAGCCTTAATATAATTTGGTCGTACCGCTGGTTTTAGAGCCTTTGCGAATTAACTCTTCAATTTTTTCTATTAGCTCGTCGAGGTTGGATACATCGATAATGTCCTCATCCGGGTCAATCACACATTTTTGAAACTCTTTGACGTTGGATGACGAAAAGTCAATCCCAATGATGCCAATATACAAACCAGGAATCAGGGTACGCGCATCATCACATAACCCACCGTTAACTAGCCCACTTAATATTCCATTATTGGGGCTTTCTTGACCGTCGCTCAAAATAAGTAGCATCTTGATTTTGTTATCATAAGCTTCCTGCTCATCCTCATCATCACTGTTAGGATTACCGTCAGCTAATATTTGTAAGCCTCTTAAGATCCCTTGGAATGACGCAGTACTCCCGTTTGCACTCATGTTATTAACAGCTGCAACTTCTGTTGCACTGTTAGTCAAGTCAATCGTTGTAAATTGACTCGTAGACGAACTACCAAATCCAGAATACAAGAGGTTACTGTCGACCCGATACTTTGATTTATTGTCTGGAAATTTATTTTCCAACATCTCGCTAACCGTCGCCTGATAATCCACGTATTTCTCAACATCGACGTGATATGTATTGTAGTAATATGAGTTTCTATAAATACCTAGCGCCTTAGCAATGCGCTTCGTTTGCGCATGTTCACCGGATGTCTGGTTAGGGCAATAATCTTGATCAACTGAGCAGTTGTAAATCTGATAAGAGTAATATTGGCGCCACTTGTTCCAGTTTACGTCTTCATACGCTTTTTCTGGATCAAGCACATCAATATCCGTTTTATAACGCAGTTGACTCACTGCGAAGGCTCGTCCGTTATTGTTTTTCTCTCGTGTTCGAATGTTGTAAGGTACGATCCCGATTCGGTTGAGCAACTTATCGGCCAATTCACTTTGATCGTCATCCATACAGACATATTGGTTCAATCCACGATCAAATTGTATATCACTGCATAGAAGCTTATCAGATATCGTTGTGACCGCTTCTTTGAGGTCTGTAATTTTACAGCTCCAACTAGTACATGAGCTATTACTCCCCCAGCGGCGATTCATCGAGCCAGAAAAATCAGATGCAAACACAATATCAATATTATTATCCCCTAAATACGCAGGATATTTTTTAGCCACGGATTGTCCGGTCAGATCTTGTGTTTCATCGAACGATGGTATGAAGGTACTAGAGAACCAAGAGTCGTGCGTGGTTGTCACTCCAACGGTATATTGTATGTACTCCAAGATATCAGACGCCGCATCCGCTTCTTGATACTTTCTAACTGCCGATACTTGCGACGATTTAATATCTCTTACATACGCTTGAACATAACTTGTCGCGAGTTGTTCGGCCGTATTCTGATTATCGACCATGGTAACCGCAATAGCAGCCGCTTCAGTGGCGTCTCCTAAACGGCTTTTTTCTTGTACATATCGGGTTCCTTCAACAGCCCAGAATGTAAAGCCCATGATTGGAACCAGTGACAGTCCCATCCAGATCGCAGCCACACCATTTTGACGCTTAAGGCTGTTAAGTCGAGTAGTACGCTTCATCTTCACCTCCCCGGCATAATTGAGCTGGACGCAACAGTGATCGTTGGATCGCCACCATTGGTGAAAGATTCAAACCATGAATCATGCTGTTCACACAGCATCACTCTATAAAGCGGATGACTAACGCCATCTTCTACAGGGACAAGGTCTTTATGGTTCTCGATCACATCCCCACTACATGTTAACTGGCCAAAACGCTGGCTAGCCAAGCGAGTCACCGTTTCGCCATTAACCAAAGATTCTATCTGAATCGCAATTTGACTTTGCTCCACATTCAACATTCGAGAGGCAACAATAGACATGTTGGTCAGGTCTTGAGCGGTGACAGCAAAATCCAACACATCACCATTGTCATCACTGAAGTAACGCGTTCGTTCCTTTAACACATTCACTAAAGCAAAGCTGGAGCGATCAAGTTTGGCTCTAACCAGCAACTTATGGCTGAGATCCGTTGAAAATAAGAAAATCATACACAAGCCAACCAGCACAAATGCCAATTCAATAGCAAATGAACCTTGTTGCGCGGTACGTCGTTTAGTCTTGAACATCATCACCCCACCCCTCATGTTCGAGGTTCAGCACCATGGTACGACTGATTGGCGTCTCGCTATTTCCCCACATTTCGATCACCGGTGAATAAAGGTATGTCACCGTAATCTCTGCAAGATCGTAAGTAAACGATAGGTCTTGGCTAGAATGTCCTTCGTTGGCAATAAATTTATCAAACGTCTCAAAATATTTGCCTTCAATTGAAAACTTACTGCTATCGATTAAAAAGTGCCAAAGGTTATCTTGGTCTTCAATGAGATCTTTAAAGCGTGTTTCATATTGTTCATGAACACTGCTTCCTTGGTAGATTTTGGTATTTCGAATCGTTTCACGCAGTGAGTATTCCGTCATATTGACGACGTAGGTCTGAAAGCTCGACTCAAAAATAGCGAAAGTAGAAAACATCAAGACTAATCCGCCCAATGCAAATTCTATGCTGGTAACACCGAGTTGACGCCGACGCGTGTTCATCAATCCGCGCCAACATAAGCAAACTGTTGAGAAATGGTGACCAATTCACTGGCGTTGTAATCATTTTTCAGCAACGTTTTAGCATCCGCGACTTGGCCTAACTTAAGCAATGCAATGGCAAGGTTTGCCTTAACCGTGGCATTGGTTGGGTGTTCCTTGATTACCGGTGCGAGCGTTTCAATGACAAGGTCAAAGCGTTGCTGTGCGAGATAAACAACCGCCAAATTGTTTTTAATGGCAATATCATCGTAGCCACGCAATCGAGCGAGATTAAACTGTTGTTTCGCTTCTTCAAATTGATCCGATTGACTGTATGCAACGCCAAGAAGCACCCTAACCTTACCTGACGTATTGCCTTGGGCGATCGAATCGTTGTAAGACGCGATCGCACGGTCAAACTGATTGTTTTCAGCGGCTATCTGCCCTTGTAATTGCAAGAGTCCACTATTTACTACTTTTTGATCAATAAGATACTGGGAATAAAAACGAGCAGACTCAACGTCACCTTTATCAAAATAGACGTAGGCCAACTGTTCCATTACCTGATCATCTTGTTGGCCACTGGTGAGTTTGGATTTATACAACGCAATCAGGCCGTCGTAATTATTCACTTTTTCCATACCCGAAATCATACTCTGTTCAGACTGTTGCTGACTGGTAGTTTCACACCCGACTAACGCCGTACTTAACACCAGCATTACCGCCATTGCATTCCATCGCATACGTTTAACCACCTATATTGATAGACATCTGCATGATGCCTGGTGCAAGAATCAAAATGACAATAGGAAACATGATAAATAAAATAAGTGGCACACTCATTTTTGCAGACAAGCGGCCCACTTTTTCTTCGACCGTCAACACTTGTATCTTTCTCATGTCTTCCGCTAAGTCACTCAGTACATGCGCGACCGAAGTGCCATATTGTAAATTTTGGATAAGAGTTAGGACGAAACTTCTCACTGCTGGCGTAGGAATTCGCTCACTGAGGTCATCGAGTGCTTTTTCAAGCCCTTTGATCTTTGCAGAGTCTGAGGTTCGTTTTATTTGGTAGCAAAGGTCACCATCAAACGCCTCGAGTTCTTTAGCTAAGTAACTCAATGTCGCCTCAATTGTCATACCGGTTTGAACACATACCGACATCATATCTAACAGATAAGGTAACTGGCTTGAGGTTTTTCCAATCAATGCCTTACGGCGTATTTCAAGTAATAGGTCTGGGACTATAATAACCCCAACTAACGCCAACACACCTGCCAGCATTTTATTGATGTCGGACAGACTAGAGAAAAAAACAGCAACAGAGATCAACATTGCTATCAAGATTTTGGCAGGGAAATAATACTTGGCCCAATCTTTGTTGTAGTAGCCTGCGTCGACAAGTTTTTGTTCCAGTTCTTTTTGACTCCCTTTACCAAACCGCACTAGAAAACGATTGATGGTGGTTGGACCTCGATTCATTTCTTCTTCAATGTAACCAGCAATGCGCTTGCGACGTTGCTCATAGCGAAGTGAATTAATAACAAAGTAGAGCAGCGCGGCGAGCACAATAAGAAAAGCCACCAACAACGTCATGTTCGAACTCCTCTCACCAAAAACCAGACGATAAACAAACCAATAAACTCACTACCTACGACGTAGTAAAGAATGTACTGTCCCCGTTCATCATGAAGTATAAAATCCACGCTACCTGGGTTGATATAATTAAGAAGAATGGTAAACGCCAGTGGAATTGCAGCGACAATCTTTGCAGAAATTCTCGCTTCTGACGTCATCGCCATTCTCTTTTTATCGAGTGTTCTAGCATCGACCAGAACGCGAATAAGCCTCGCCAATACGCCTTTTAACTGACCGCCACGACTGATATTGGCCTTAAGTGTCACCGTAAAAAACAAAAATTCTGGATAAGGATAGTTTTTACAAGAACGTTGCAAGACCACTTCTGGCGGCTCACCCATTTTGAGTCGTTCACCCATCATCTTAAACTCACGACCAATAGTGTTGTCCATCGAACTTCCTACATACGTAATGGCTTGCATTAAGCTGTCTCCCGCCGTCACGGCGCTCATCAGGATATTCAATGCATCTGGGAACGTATTTTCAAAGTCCTTGCGCTTTTTATTAGATAGGTATCGGTAACCGAGAAGCATGGACACCAAAACGATAACGCCTGAAACCCAAGTATCGCGAATCGCCATAAGCTCAAAGATGACATACCAAGATCCAACTACCACGCAGAGGGTGTACAGTAAAATATAGAGCGGAAAACGCGGCCCTAACACTTGCAGCGTAGGAGAGATGGAATCTTTAAACTTCTGCCAATTTCGCTTGCCTGCGAGTGTGCCTACGTTGACGGCTTTCAGGTTTTCGACCTCAACACTCTCAACAGCAAAAAAATGGTCAACTTTTTTCGACTTTGAATCACTCATGAGTAATAAGGCAACAGCAAAAAGTATCAGCGAGATCCACAACATGCTACGCCCCTCTAAATGACGCCATCAGATCGTCGTACAAACCAAAGAACTGCGCTTTTTTTACGAGCTCTGAACGCTGCATGATGCCGTTCGTCACATAGTCACCTTGCACGGTTTCACTGAAAGTGGTGTCGTCAGATTGGAAGCGATAGATTTCTTCCATCACAACACTTTCGCCTTCCAGTCCTACTATCTCCGCAATACTTGTGATCTTCCTTGTACCGTCTCGCATTCTATTCACTTGCACGATCAGCTGAACCGCGCTGACAATCGTGCGGCGAATAGCATCCAGTGGCTGGTTGAGATTGGCCATCATCACCATGGACTCGACACGAGCAATCGCGTCTCTCGGTGTATTGGCGTGCAATGTCGACATAGAGCCGTCATGGCCGGTGTTCATCGCTTGAAGCATCTCGAATGCCTCTGAGCCACGACACTCCCCTAAAATAATGCGATCGGGGCGCATACGCAGCGCATTGATCACCAAATCACGCTGTGACACTGCGCCCGTTTGTTCAATACTCGAGGTACGCGTCTCTAGCCTCACCAAGTTAGGTTGTTGTAAGCGCAGTTCGGCAGCATCTTCAATGGTAATGACTCGTTCATCATCGGCAATGTAATTCGACAAGGCGTTCAATAAGGTCGTTTTACCAGAGCCTGTACCACCAGAAATCAGAATATTCATACGGCAACGCGACGCAATCATGAGCACACGCGCCATATCCATAGACATCGACCCAAACCCAATTAAGTCTTCAAAGCCAATATTTTGCTCGCGAAACTTACGAATGGAGATCGAGGTGCCATCAAGGGCAATCGGTGGGATAACAATATTAACACGACTGCCATCTTCAAGCCGCGCATCTACCGTGGGTGACAATTCGTCAACGCGTCGACCGACACGTGATGCAATGCGTTTGGCAATCGAAAGTAGTAACTCCTCATTGACAAACGTCACCTCAGATTGATGCACCTTACCATGACGCTCAAAAAAGATATGGTTAGGACCGTTAACCATGATATCGGTAATTGATTGGTCTTCAATCAACGGCTGTAACGGGCCCAAGCCAAATAGCTCGTCGATTAAGCTTTTTACTAGACCCGATTTCATCACCGATGTGATCGGTCGTTGATAGTTGGATGCAAGCAGGTCAACCGCACTTTGAATCTGCGATTCGATATCTCTGCGGCTCATTTTTTGCACCGCCTCGGCATCCAGCGCTTCAAATATCTGGCTACGAAACGCTAAATACAGCTCTTTGTTCGAACTCATTTCTTACTCGCTCGCTTAAACCACTGTGTTAACCCTTTGGTCTCAACAGGTTGGCCATTGATCAGTTTCATGAGGGAGTCCATCGCACGGCTGATATTCCGATCATGCTTATGAGCTCTTTTACCATCGATGATGATGTGTGAGAGATTTTTGCAATAACCAATCTCGAGATTGATATCTGCCCCAACGTATTTTTTGAGGTCAGCCGATTGCAACACGAACGCGCCATCTGGCCGGTGATAGTTCGCCACTGTAATTACACGCGTGCGTTTTGACAACGCCAACTGAAGGTTTTCAATTCGCTCATATAAGCGTTTGGCGTTACGTACCGCTGAAACCGAGGCGTCGAACACAATCACCACCACATCGAAGTTGTCAACCAGCAATTGCGCCTCGACTTTAAAGTCAACGCTGCCAGAAAAGTCTTCAACAATAAAATTGGTATTTCGAGCGAGAAGCTCGCACAGCGTTTGATTGTAATTAAGAATATCGTTCTGAGTCATGTTGCCATCAATCGATAACAAACGAAGATTTTTGCGAGCAGAATGAAGGTAGCTCAATGCCCCTTCTTCATCCATTTCATGCAATGGCGCGGTAAATTCATCGATCGCCTTAGGCTTAAAATCTTTAAGCCCCATCAACACGTCGATGTTGCTGTCAGTATACTGGTGATCCACTAAAATCGTGTCGGTACCTTGAGTCGATAACAAGGAGCTCAACTCGGTAGCAATAAAAGAAGTACCCGTACCGCCCTTCGCACCGACGATCGCCACTCGTTTTGCCTTTCGCTGCTGACTCACGCCAGAGAAGGTTTTCAGGTTCTTGTTTACATGGGTTAAGAAGTCCGCAAACTCTTGTTTATTCACCGGCCAAAACACGTAGTAAAAGCCCATTTCTTTCAACGAACGTAGCGTCGATATTGCGTCTTCCTTACCAATAACAACCACACCCTTGTGAGTCGGAAGCTTACTAGCAAACGCCTTAGCATCTTCAACCACATTCGATGACTCATTGAGTTCCAGTAACACAATATGGCTGTTTTGTTGTTCAGAAAACTTACCGACGCCTTGAGATGCTTTCATGCAAGTCGGATCGTTCCAACCCTCAAAGCGAAATACCTCGCTAACGAGGTCAAGACATTCTTGCGATTGATAGATTAGCGTACAACCCGACACCCCTTTAGCCACTTTAGGGGCGGCTTTGCTCTTGGTACTCAGGGCTTTTGAAAGATCAAACATTAATTACCTCCCAATAAGCGCGATTTGTTAGCCACTTGCTTTAGCCTTGCCGATTCAGAAAAACAATTGGTCTGAGAATGTTCAAACCCTATTTGTGCAGCATGGCACTCTTCCGTTTGAAGTGCATAAAAGGTGACCTGCAATTTCAAATCACTGAGTAATTTGGTATTTTGGGCTAACGTCACCTTGTGTTTTTTTACTTTTAGTGCGGGATAGTCATCGATGATGCTGTCTATCAACACTTTACCCGCATTGTTTCGATACTCGATGCTATACAATGCGCCGGTATCTTCACCTTCAACCGCACTAAACAACGCGTTCAATCTTTGCTGGGCTTGTTTTTCATCCTGGATGGACATCTCGACGGTGTGACGCTGCTGGTAAACTAATGCTTCCAGGCCATTGCCACCAAAGTATCGCTCTGAGGCACAGCCCGACAGAATTAACATTACGCTAAGGATCAAGATTCTGAATGTCATTGGATAAACCCTCCTTGGGAAAGCAAGCGAATGGTTGCGTCAGAAGGCGTTGCGTAATCGTGGTCTGATTCAATATTGAGCCAACGCAAGAGCGTTGAGGTTTTTCTCATTGTAGGGAGTTGAATGTCGGTCGGTTTTATCGGCTGTACTAGGTTCACCGTTGCGACAATGATGAGCTCGGTTCGTTTTCTTTCCGTCACCGATTTTCTAAATGCCGCGCCAATAACGGGAATATCGCCAACCAAGGGAATTTGTTGCATCTCTTCAAAGTCTGCACTGCTCATTAAGCCGCCCAACACAAAGCTGTCGCCATCGGCCAATTCGATTGTTGTCATGGCGCGGCGAGACGTCAGTTGAGGCACTTCAATACCCGCAGCTTGCACGTACTTTTCAACCTCGCTGACTTCTGGAAAAAGCTGCATTCGAATCTTATCTTCGCTCAACACCTTAGCGGTAAGGTCAAGTCGGATACCATATTCTTTAAACGTGATATTCGTGCTGCCGGTATTAGTGACAACGACGGGAACTTCCCCTCCGACTAAAAAACTGGCCGATTCACCAGACAAAACCGTTAGGTTTGGTTCAGCCAGCACTTGAGCAATATCTTCATTCCCTAACGCATTGATCACGGTTGCTAGGTTGGCCGCCTCAAATTGATTGAAGACAAACTCACCAACATCGGCGCCAAGCGATCCCCAGTCGACGCCAATCGTCTCACCAAATGATTCAGTGACTTGTGCGACAGAAATTTTGACGTTCACTTGCTGGACCGTTGCCACTTCTAACCGTTCAACAATCCCTTCCCACGTCATGTTTCTGGCAAACACCATGCTTTCAGGTTCTTCGATCTTAATATTATCTGAGGTGAATTCTAATTTTTCCGCTTTGTCCCATCGTTCTGTTTTTTCACGACCCAATAACGTAGCCACTAAACGATAAACCTCATCTCGCTCGTGCTCAGTATTAACAACACCACTGACTGCAACTTTTTCGCCAATAGATTCAAGTTTGATGTCAGAATCAGGGAAATGAAACTTTACTTGCCGGCGCAATTGAGAGAGGTCTAAATCAACAATAATTCTGTCTGATAGCAGTACATCTTCTTGCATGCCGTAAACGATCAGACGAGATTGCCCCATGCCATTGGCGAACACCACCAATGTAGTTTCGTTGATAACCTTGTAATCAGCGACTTCTGGGTTACTGATGAACACCTTTCCGATCGGGACTGGAAGTTGAATATGACGGCCATCATTGATGGTGATATACCGATCTGCGGCATAAGCGTGTTGAGCACAAGATAAGCTTACAAACAAAAGAAATGCACAGCGTATCGCTAAACACTTATTCATACCATGTCGCAACATTACATCGCTCCTCTTAGGTTACCGTCGTTACCTCTAAACTCTTCAACACCGATATAATTATCGATAACATTGCGCACTTCGGCGTAATCAGGTTTTTGGTAATGTTGACTGCGGTATACTTCAATATGCATGGTTCGTTGTGCAAGTGCGAGTCTCGCTAAATCATCAGGATGAACCTCAATAATGATGGTGGTGAGTCCTTTTTGGTTATTTGGCGTTCGAGTGGAAATCACATCACTGTTCTCTCCATCATCTCCTACATTCAGCACCTTTATGTGCTTTAGAAACATCGAAGCCTTTACGCCAGCAAAATGCTTTGGGCGCTCGGCATTTTCGGCTAAATTGGTATTTGGAGAGCTCACCGTTAACACATCGATAAATGAACCAGGGCGGATATAGTCTTTTACAATGTTTCGATCGTTCACTTGTAGGGGATAAAGCGTCATCCCTTCTGTAATCAATAAATCGATATAACCAGGTTGCGAGCGCTTAGTTTGATATTCCGCCATTACCACGGCCCCTTGGTTAATCGCGATGTTAGTCAAGGTACTGGGATTGAAATCGACTTTTGAATCTTCTTTAAGACCTAATGTTAAAGCTTGGCTAAGAGGCAATTGAGTTTTTTTAACGTTCTCTACAGCAATCGGCGTTCCTTTATCAATAAAGGTCAATGCTTTCCAAACCGTTATGTAGCGCTCTTCCTTCACTTCCTGTGCTGGTTCTGTGTTGTTTACTTGCTTCGGCTGCTGGTTAACCAAGTCAATGAGGCCGACAACTCCAATTACAAGAGCGACTACAGCAATAAGTAATACGATTTTTGAGCGCATGATAATGTCGTCACTGCCACTTGAGATTATTGAAACTGGGAGGTAAGGATAGTTAAGTAAAAACCGACACTTATCGCTAACCCATAAGGAAGTGTTATTTCTTTCAAACTGCCGTTACAAAACAAAACATGCTTGGCATAATAAAAACAAACTAATACCCCGCCACTGTATCCTGTGATGATGAGAGCTTGTGGTAAAAATGACCATGGAAAAGCTAATGATAGTACTGCGGCGTATTTGATATCACCAGCACCAATCCAACCACACGCAAAACCGACAAGTCCGACAATTAACACCGTCAACGTCGCATCATAGTGAATATTACCTAAACCTATAAAGTAAACCTGGAACAGTGAAAGAATGAGCAGCAATTTATTACTGATAGTTCGCGTTTTCACATCATAAAAAGAAACCAAACAACAGAATAACAGTAACAATAGTAAATAGGTCAAAAAAACCACACTTCTAATTGGCTTTACCCCGAGCCTTTGTAACTAAGAAATCGGGGCATTTTTCTGGAATCAACTGTAGTATTAACTTCCACTTGTACCATTGCTAATTGCAAGGGCGATTTTTTCAAAAGCATCCTCTAAGTTACCAATTAGCGACCCTGTGCCAGTAGCACTAAAAACAGCCCCAAGTAAAACTGCCATTGCCACAGCAATCAAACCATATTCAATCGCCGTAACACCGCGCTCGTCATTTTTAAAATCAGTCATCAAAGTTGATGCTTTTACATATAGTTGAGTAAACATATCTTTCCCTTTTATAAATAATTCCCCAATGCCCAACTATTCTAAATCCGTAACTGACATGTATAAAAATAGAAGCCATCTAAAAAATCGATAGCTTTATGTCATAAGCGCGTCAATTTTCACTTACAAATAACCGCTCTACATAATTTAACAAGATAAAACATGTAGTTACATTTTAAAACATCCAGAATCTCAACCATATGAGCTGCTATGCACTAAGCCATAAAGTGTGGCACGGATCTCAAAAATAAAACAAAACGTCATACTATCTAAAATGAAAATATTCGCCCGAAACGTGATGAAGTCGCATATAGAGCAATAAATCTAACTCTAATTTATAAATTGCACAGACTTTATACGTTATACCTCGTTCATATTCTGCCTCGCCTTGTCAAAATATAGTTAAGACGGTATCGTATTGTTCATAATTATAAGTAAAACTATTAATAAAATTTAGATTAAAAAAACATCGGGGAACTATTCATGAAGCTTCAATTTGAAAACATCGTTTCATTCGTAGCGGTCGTTAACGAAGGTTCTTTTAGTTCTGCTGCCAGAAAATTGGGGAAATCTCAATCAACCGTCAGTACTGCCGTACAAAACTTAGAATCAGACCTAGGGTTTGAACTGTTTAACCGACAACATGCAAAAATATCATTGACCCATAAAGGTAAGCGGCTATTTCATCTTTCCAGTCCTGTCATTGGAAAATATAAAGAATTGGTGACAGCCGCCAAGCAAATGAACATTTCTGAACAGATTGTCTATCGTGTCGGTATTGATCCTCTCATTTTTAATGACAAGGCCAAGCAGGCACTTTTAGATTTTTCAGAAGCGTTCCCTAATGTCGACCTCCATGTGGTGACAAAGCCCAGCACTATTCTTGGTAATTACCTCAATGAAGGTAAGATCGACTTGGCATTAGGTAACCCCTATCACAAAACGAATAATGACTTTAATATCGAAGAGCTATACCAGGCTAATTGTTGGTGGGTGAGCCATAAAGATGTGCCACTAGATGATAAGAATACGCCTGTGCGTGTTTTATTGATGGACGGTGCCGATGAATTACTGAATTTTTCATCGATTGTTTCACACAACCTATGGCGCTTAGACGATTTAGCAACCATCGTTGACTTATGCCTTGCCAAAAAAGGCATCGCGTTTCTTCCAGAGCATGTTCTAAACGAATCAAATCGCAACAAAGGGCTGCGTGTCATCAGCGATCATCCAGATTTTTGTGGTAAAAAGGTCGTGGCTTCACTCTATTGGCCTGTGCACTCCGATTTTGATCTGTTTAACAACTGGATTCAAAGCCAACTGAAGCGCAGAGCGACAACGCCTCGCGAGTTTGTTGCTGACCTTACGCAATAATCATCATATGAAGCACTCATTGGTGCCGTACCTATGTACCTACGAGTGCTGATTAGCTGAGTTTCAACGTTAACGCGTGCAGTAAACCGACTATTAAAGCGTCATTCCAACGTTAGCCTTCCTTCTTTAATTTGGCACTACCTCTCACTATTCAATACTCTGCTCTCAAATCGAGGGGTTTCTTTTGGCGACGCATTGCCAACTCTTGGCTTGTCACCGACACTTAACCACCTCCCCTTTTTAGTCACTCAACAAGGATCGTTCATGGCACGTTACTTTCCCTTAAAACCTCTATTACCATTGCTAATGATAGCGATGACAAACTCAGCCATCGCTTCGCAGCAAGCAACCGATGCATTTGCGCCCGAGCCCACCACTCACGTAGAAAGCAAATCTATTGTTAGTGCGACAGATTGGATGGTCACTGCCGCGAACCCGACGGCGACGAAAGCGGGTTCCGATGTTCTTGCTCTAGGCGGCAATGCCATTGATGCAATGGTGGCGATTCAGCTTACACTCGGTCTTGTAGAGCCTCAATCAAGTGGTATCGGCGGCGGATCGTTCCTTGTGTATTGGGATGCGAAGACCAATAAAATGACTACTTTTGATGGCCGAGAAACCGCACCACAAAAAGCAACGGGCGACCTTTTCATCGATGCAAACGGCAAACCGATGAAGTTTTATGATGCTGTTGTTGGCGGACGCTCTGTGGGTACGCCAGGTACAGTAAAATTACTTTGGGATACCCACCAAAAATACGGCAAACTAAGTTGGGCATCGTTAATTCAACCAACGGTTACACTCGCAAAAAACGGTTTTCCAATCAGTGAACGACTGGCTTCGCTTATTGAACGAGACAAAGAATTCGTTTCGCGCCACCCAGATACACGCCAGTATTTATTGGACAGTAACGGCAATGCAAAAACACAAGGCACGATTCTTAAGAACCCAGAGTATGCGAATACACTCACCTTAATCGCAGACAAAGGCGCGGATGGCTTCTACAAAGGCGCGGTGGCCCAATCGATTGTCGATGCCGTCAACAATGTCAAAAGAAACCCTGGTCTCCTCAGCCAGCAAGACCTGACGAATTACGCCGTCGTAGAGCGAACGCCTGTTTGTGCTCCGTATAAGCAATACGATATCTGTGGCATGGGACCGCCAAGCAGCGGAGCGCTTACGATTGGTCAAATCTTAATGACCGTTGAGCCATTCAACCTAGAAAAAACCGGGGCTAATAATCCAATAAGTTGGCAAATCCTCGCCGATGCTTCGCGTCTCGCGTTTGCAGACAGAGGCATGTACATGGCAGACAGTGATTTCTATGATGTCCCCTCCGATGCGCTCCTTAATAAGGAGTACATCTCGACAAGAAGCGCCCTCATCACTCCGGACAAAGCATTACAAAGCGCACCCGCTGGAACACCGACTAAAGACCTTGCTCGCGTTTCAAAAGACCAATCTATTGAGTTACCTTCAACCACCCATTTCAACGTAATTGATGCTGAAGGCAACGTTGTTTCTATGACATCTTCGGTTGAAAACCTATTTGGCTCACGCGTGATGGCGTCAGGTTTTCTGCTAAACAATGAGCTCACTGACTTTTCTTTTGTGGCCGAAAAAGACGGTAAACCCATCGCTAACCGCATAGAACCAGGGAAACGACCACGCTCATCAATGTCACCAACCATAGTGATGAAAGACGACAAGCCATATATGGCAATCGGTTCGCCTGGCGGTAGCCGCATTATCGGCTATGTGGCGCAAAGCATTATCGCGCATATTGACTGGGGAATGGATATCCAACAAGCGATCAACCAACCTAAAATGATCAACCGCTTTGGTGAGATGGATCTAGAAAGTGGCACGCCACTCACCCAGTTTTCTCAGTCATTCGAGAAAATGGGCTATAAGGTCAAAGCCCGAGATCTTAACTCCGGTTTACACGCGATTCGAGTGACCGAAGAAGGGCTAGAAGGCGCAGCCGACCCAAGACGGGAAGGTATTGCCATCGGAAATTAATTTTATTTTTTGCTCGTAAAGACACAAAACACGACGCCTATCACGCTAAATCTCCATGCACTAGAACCAAGCGTGATAAGGCTCTCTCAGCCTTATTCCTCCTCCCTATCTCCTCTTAGTATGGTGGATTTTTCTTCACCTCATTTCGTTCATCATTCATGTTGCCCTACTATAAAAACGAAAAGGACATCACGTGAAACCGATAAAAACGGCACTCTATCTATCCATCACTTCTGCTTTAATTTTTGGTTGTGCTTCAGAGTCGACGACCCCCTCTGATCAAACGAAACCGACATTTTATAGCTGTGATGCTTCAAATATTTCAGCCGCCAACGACCTTCGAATCTATCAAGTCATGGTCGAAAGCTTCGTCAATGGCGACGACAGTATTGGTCATGGCACCGGTTACGGTACTAGTCACCATATGGGTGACATACAGGGGATCATCGATTCACTCGACTATGTCCAATCCCTAGGCATGAACGGTCTCTGGCTGACCCCTATTTTTAATTCCCAACCTATTAGTGGCCAAGATCATTGGGCGGATAGGCTGGATGCCACCGGTTATTTCGCAACTAACTATTTTGAGATTGACCCACGATTTGGCACATTGGAAGACGCGAAGCGTTTAGTGGACGAAGCACACGCTCGCGGCATGTATGTATTCTTTGATGGCGTATTTGGTCATCACAAAAGTAATGTAGTCCCTTCACCATCTGGGCTTACCCCTGTGGGAAGTGACAACCCAGTTAGCTACCCAGAAAGCCTTCCCTTCTACAAAGAAGTGGCCGAATATTGGATTAAGGAACTAAAAATTGATGGTTGGCGTCTTGATCAAGCCTACCAAGTTCCTACTGATGCATGGCAAGAAATCCGTAAGGCCGTCGATGAGGCATCAAATTCCGTGACGTATGCCGACAAAGACGGCAAGCAAGTCAACCCATTGGGTTATATGGTGGCAGAGATTTGGTCTGGCGAGAATAAGATCATTGAAACCGGTTACGGAACGGATAGTGCACCTGCGCTTTGTTCAGCCTTTGATTTTCCTGTTCGCTATCGCTTGGTCGAAACATTTGCCGTCAATGAGTCGGGTGTTGGTGGCAAAGGTGGAGAGTGGCTGGCAGAAGGAATGAGCCTTCATTCACTCTACCCAGATCACGCCAAACCTAACCTGATGCTTGGCAATCATGACCTTGTGCGCTTTGGCGATCTGATACAACGTGGAAATCTAGCGGATCCAGAAGACAACGAATATTGGCAGCGATACAAGGCGGTTTTATCGTTTCAAGCCGCCTATACTGGACCAATTACCGCCTACTATGGCGATGAAATTGGTGATGAGCTAGAAGGGTTTGCCAGCCGTATTGAAAATGACTGTGCGATTATCGGTAAATGTGATGACCATGTGGCTCGCACCAGCGGTGTCGTCGAGGGTGTCAACGCCACTCTTGATCCAAAACAAGCTGACCTTAAAACATACTTCACGGAATTAATGACGCTTCGTGAACAACATCCTGCTCTGGCCAGAGGTGCGAGAACTAACATCATCGCCAATGCCACCACCTATGCGGATGTAAAACAATATGAGGGGAATGCGATTCTTTACGTCCTTAACGTATCGGATAATACCCAACAGATCTCAATAGCGAATGAAACACTCGCTTCCAACACCACGCTAACGGACCTACAATCCAACGAGCGTATTAGCCTCACGTCTGGTCATTACTCGATTGATCTTGCCCCCTTCCAAGGCCGATTCTTGAATATTGATCAACCTAGCGGCGCGGCACCCATAGCACTCGTTGCGGCGGCCTCACAAGCTACGGGAGACTCATTTATGAGCGCTTGTGATAACCCAACGGTATCTGAGTCTGGCCCAATCAATGAATCATTGTATGTGGTCGGCGATTTTACCGATTCCAATTGGAAACATTCTTCATCTCGGGCATTTGAATACAAAGGAGACGGCGTGTATCAAGTCGTCGTCTCAGAAAAGCCCGGAAGTTATCGAATGCAATATGCGACTAAAGATTGGAAGCCACAATTTACCGCTGAAGGGTTAAGCCTTAAATTAGGACAAGAAAACACCCTGAAATTTGGCGGCTACGGCAAAGACACGGCGGTGACAATTTTAGAAGAAGGACGCTATGTTTGGAGTCTGAAATTTGATGATGCTGGCACACCGCTCAATATACTAGCGGCAAAATGCGCCCAATAAATAGCCGTATAATCGGCTGCATAAGTATCGATAATCGCTGTATCGACAAATCAAGAAGCAGCAATTCAATCAACAACAACTCAAGCATAGAAAGTAAAAATTAATCCAGTGACAATAAAAACGGCCACCTGTTCGGTGGCCGTTTTTCATAATGGTTCTAATTATCCAATCTATAGCTAGAGATTATGCCAAAGCTGGATATGTTTTAAACTTCACGCCCATCATTTGTTCCATACAATGCACCACTTGGCAGCTATAACCAAATTCATTGTCGTACCAAATATACAATACACATCGGTTGTCTTGTGCAATGGTTGCTTGGCCATCAATGATCCCAGGGTGACGCGCCCCCACCAAATCAGTTGAGACCACCTCTGTAGAATCCGTGTAATCAATTTGAGCAGCCAATGAACTGGTAAGCGATATTTCACGCAAATACGCATTGAGCTCATCTTTAGAAACTGACGATTCAAGGTTGAGGTTCGCGACCGCCATCGAGACATTAGGGGTAGGAACACGAATAGCGTTGCCGCTCAATTTTCCTTCTAATTCTGGCAAGGCTTTAGATACGGCTTTTGCTGCACCCGTTGATGTTAAGACCATATTCAGCGATGCAGAACGGCCACGACGATCACCACTGTGATAGTTATCAATCAGATTCTGATCGTTAGTATAGGAATGCACAGTTTCAATGTGTCCAGACACGATGCCGTACTTATCATTGACCGCCTTCAGCGTCGGAGTGATGGCATTGGTGGTGCAACTTGCCGCAGAGACAATCGTGTCGCTATCTTGAATAACATCATGGTTAACACCAAATACAACATTCTTGATATCGCCTTTACCTGGAGCGGTAAGCAGCACGCGCTGCGCCCCTTGGCAAGCGACATGTTGACCCAAACCTTCGGCATCACGCCACACACCCGTGTTATCAACAACAAGTGCGTTATTGATGCCATAAGCGGTGTAGTCTACATCTGACGGGGAGTTGGCATAGATAACTTGGATATAGTTGCCATTGACAATCAGCGCTTTGCTTTCCTCATCAACAACAATGCTGCCGTTGAACTGGCCATGTACTGAATCACGACGCAACAAGCTCGCTCGCTTTTGAAGATCGCCCTGCTTACCACCACGTACGACAACAGCACGTAAACGTAACGGATAACCAGGCCCACTTTTCTCAACCAGAATACGAGTGAGCAAACGACCAATACGTCCAAAACCATACAACACAACATCTTTCGTTTCTCGAGTGCTATCGCTATTGATGCTTTCGACGAGTGACGTCATCAAGAAATCTGCAATGCTTTTGCCATCATTATGCGTAGACCAATATTGCTGAGCAATCTGACCCACATCGATACAACAAGGTGACAAATCCAGCTCAATCAATTTTTCTATAATGGGGGCAGTTTGAGCAACGTTGACGGATTGGCTGGAATAATGGCGAGAAACACGGTGGGTTTTAATAATATCAATGGTCGTGGCGTTGACGAGCGTTTTACCAAATAACAGGATTTCGACGCCCTTTTCCCTGTAGAGCCGACCTAAAATAGGCAGAATCGACTCGACGAGTGTTTGGTTAAGTTGCCATTGATTTTGATGAATTTCCGATTGCGAGATAGTGCTATTACTCATAGTACCTGGGGGACCTCTATCAGTTATAGGCGCCTCTCAATTGCATGTAGGGTACAAGAGGCAAGGCGCGTGTTTGGGGATGTAATTATGTTGTTATTTTTCTGTGCGGGAGTGTAACAAGCAGAGACTTAATCTGCTAGGAAAAATAAAGAAGGATATAAACTATGTGTTTTGTGATTCAAGTAGAATTTATGATGGGGCATTACCGAGAGTCATGCCAATAAGGAAGTGAAAATCATTGGCTTATTTTTCATGATTAATCAAATAAGCCAATACTATCACCAGCAACACTAGCCAAATTTATCAGTAACGGTTAGGAGTCAAGCACCGAGTGGGTTAAAACCCTCTCACTAGCCTTCAAACGCATCATGGTCTTGTTTTTTAATAGCCTTATGTCCATCTTCTGCCACCCCACTTTTCCAATAGCTACTGATATAGATATCTTCTTTAGGAATGGCTTTTTCGTTACGGAAATATTGTCTAAGTGCTTTCATTTCATCAAATTCACAAGCGCACCATACAAAAGGTTCGCCGGATAACCACGGTAATGACTGCGCCGTTTGCGCGACAGACTCTAGTGTCCAAACCACTTCAATCCCTTCTGGAACGTTCAGTGTTTGTTTATCTTCTAAGCCAATGAGCTGAATGACAGCGTATCCTCTTGCCTCTTGGGGAAGTGTTGCAAGCTTGGTGGATAGCGCAGGCAACGATGTCATATCTGCGGTCAAGAAAAACCAATCTTTTTCGGTATTAATATTCTGTATCGTACCAGGCCCGACAATACTAATCGTATCCCCTACTTTCGCAGAGATCGCCCAACGGGCGCCGAAACCACATAATTTGTCTTCCGTTATATGAGTAACAAAATCAACCTCGATGACGCCTTGCTCCACATCAAGCGATCGAATGGTGTATGTTCTCATCTTTGGGCGGCTGTCTTCTGATAGTCCAGTAAGATCCGTGCCACCATCTTGATTAAACAAAAACTTAATATAACCACCGACACTATCAAGCTCGAGTGACTTCAATGCCTCTGCCTGAAAGGTCAAGCGACGCATATTAGGGGTAAGCAAACGAGTTTGAATCACGGAAAGGGTTTTGGGCGTAGGCTTTTTCATAAACTATTCACTAATGATTATTGTTATCATTAAGTTTATCACACCCTCGTGCGTTGTCTTTATTATTTACCGTGCTTTACACAGATAAGTGTACTCTGAGAGAGTAGAATGACGAAAGCAAAACGCGTTACGCTGTTTATTTCCGGGATCAAAAAAGGTTCGACATGTCGAACCTTTTTTTCGTATTAGCTCACTGTCTACAAAGTGACAGAGCCAAAGGCCAGTGGCCATTCTGTGTGGCGGTCTTCACCGTTCTCGTCGCGCTTAATCTCAGCTAACCAGCAGAAAAGCTCCCATCCAAAGCCAGCAGCAATGATGCCATCTTTATCGGTTGGGTCAGTATCTGGCGTGTATTCAGCAATATCAGCACCCACTAAACGTACTTTACCTGATGCCTTCACCTTACGTAAGATTTCATAGACCTGCAGGTGGCTCAAGCCAAATGGATCTGGGCTTGAGTTAGCACGACAGAACGCAGTATCTAGCGCATCTAAGTCAAAGGTTAGATAAACCGGACCACCATCACCACAGCGATCAATGATGCTTTCTACCATCGCATCAACGCCAAGGTCATACACTTCATTAGACGTAAAACCGGTGGTACCAAATGCAATATGGTTGCCTTTTACCAACGCTGTTTGGCGGCCACGCATACCAATTTGTACCGTACGCTCTGGATCCGCTAAGCCTTCAGAATACAGCTTCGCTAACCAGTGGCCTGATGTATACGGATAATCAAAATCAGCACGAGTAGACAGATCGTAATGGCCGTCAAAGTGAATAACACGCAACGGACCATACTTTTCACCTAGGGCACGCATCGTAGGATAAGGGATGGTGTGATCGCCACCAAATACAAGCGGTGTACAGTTCTTCTCGACAACCATATGGTGAAGAAGCTCGGTCAACTGTTCAACTTCGGCTTTTAGCTCGAATTGGCCTAAGCTATCCCAGTTACCGTAATCGACAACACGACACCATTCAAACGGAAGCTCACCATTGTCTCCAACCGTACCCATGCCCATTTTACTAAGATGACGTAAGCGTTGAGGCGCGAACTTGTGAGATGAACCTGTTGGTGAACATTTTTCAATGCCCATTCCATAAATGACGAGATCCGCATTATCAAGATCTTGAGAGAATGGCGCTTGATAAAAACCGAGGTAGTCTTTATTGATGAAACTTAGCTGCTCAATGCCCTTGCCGCCGCCCTGCTGTTTTACTCGAGCAAGGTAGGCCGCTATTTTAGGGTCTAAATTATCTGCGGCTGATACATTTTCCCAGATGTATTTATACTTTGCGACTTTTTCTGGGTCTATTGCTGGCCATTTTTTGAAGTTTGACATTGATGTATCTCCGATCAAAACAAGGGAACTTGTTAAAAACTACGTAAGACAATAATCTGTAATCCTTAACATTGGCAGTAACATACTGGATGTAACTTATACTTTCTTATGACTCATATTGATCGCATTACCACTAATGGATGACTTTCTCAACAAAACATTGTTCATTATTTGACCGACTTCTAATTAGCTCCTATGGTTTGGTAACGCCCACGATCAAGGAGGTTAATGATGAAAAAAATGAGCAAATCGTACCGTATGCAAGTCATTAAAGAAGTCGCCGAAAGAAAAGTACGAGAGCAATGCAATGACCCAATGGCTAGATACATCAACGAATTGATCGACCAACACCCGCATCGAGACAATGTTGTTGAATTCAAACAAGAGTTTACTGGTAGTTATTTCGACGAAAACGCAGGAGGTTGGGTAAGTAAAACTTGGCGAAGTAAATAGGGTCGCTAATGATATCAACGTTCTTATAGTGCTTACTTGAGTAATATTATGGGGAACTAGGCTTATAGCATGACACGCTCCTAGCTTGATATGAGGCGCCAAACCTACTGGCGCCCCCTGACAAAATCTTACCTCTTAACTCACACCTGATGTACCGCTATCACCTCAATTTCTACTTTTGCATCCAATGGTAGTCTCGCTACTTCAACGCACGAACGCGCCGGAAACGGAGCCTGATGAAGGTTAAAAAAGCCCTCATACGCAGCGTTCACCTTTGAAAAATCATTTAAATCTTTGACAAAAACCGTTGTCTTGACAATGTGACGCGCTTCTAGGCCCGCCTCTTTAACTATCGCAAGCGCATTATTCAGAGATTGTGTGGTTTGCTCCGCAACGTCCTCTGGCATCACTTTTGTTTCTGGATGGAGAGGAAGTTGGCCTGAGGTCATCACTATATTTCCAAACGTCACACCCTGAACATAAGGGCCGATCGCTAGTGGTGCTTGTGGCGTAACAATTGCTGTCATTGACATTTTCCTTAAAAATTAAATTCATGGTGTTCGTCGCTAATGATGTATTGAGTAATGCCAAGAACACGTCATAAACAACGAACAAACACTATCTGATTAATCACTCATTGATGATGAGTACGAACGATTACCCCGTAAACACAGGTAATAGCCCCAACATCGATAAAAAGTGAAACGTTGCCGTTAATACACCAAAACCAATGACGATATAAATCATTACCATGCCACCGGGCGCTTTAAAGCCCTCCGAGCCGTTGTTTCCTTCTCGTGTTTTCTTCGCTAAAAGCGCAGGAATAATACATGTCCACACTGTGGCTGCTGCGCCTGCGTACGCGATAGCGATAACGAAACCAAAGGGA
Source organism: Vibrio sp. E150_011 (assembly GCF_053544015.1). Taxonomy (NCBI): domain Bacteria; kingdom Pseudomonadati; phylum Pseudomonadota; class Gammaproteobacteria; order Vibrionales; family Vibrionaceae; genus Vibrio; species Vibrio sp. E150_011. Next base: position 616,945 of record NZ_JBHFOL010000002.1, on the reverse strand, counting down.
AATAGTACCGATAAAACAAGCGGTGGTAAGAACGTTACTAACCATGTTTTGGTTCGACCTTGGCGAGTATCTTCAAATTTAAAAAAGTCTGCTAGGAAGTCGAATACCCCCAGCCCGACGCCAATAAAAGAAGAAAGTATGGCCGCCATTGAAAACGTATTGATTGCATTCGCCACTCGATCAGATTCAATCACTGAACCCAGCGCTGTTAGCAAAGCGTCAACGTTCCCTCCCTGCTCTATAACAGGTCCAAAGCTCGCTCTAGATAGATTGCCAAAGATGCTAATAAGCCAAACAAAATACAATAAAGAGGCGATAATCGTTCCGCCAAGAATGGCTTGTTTTGCCTTAGCCTCTGAGCCGTAATACGCTCTCATTGACGACACCGAGTGATGGTAGCCAAACGATGTCAATGCAACAGGTAACATCGCCATTGCGTACGGAGCGTAATGGTTTTCTTGACTAATCGTATCGAATAACACACCCATATCGACTTTGACGGCAAGACCAGATACCCCGAAGACAAAGCTCAGAACCATAAAAGCAATAAGTACGACGGAAATACGATCGACCGCTCGAGTGGAATGCCAAACAAAAGTGGAAAAGATAAGAACAAATAAGGCAGACGCTAATTTGGCATTCAGCCCAAGGACATCCTTTAAAATAAGTCCCGATGAAGTAATATACGCATAAAGTAGGATACCACCTACAAAATACACCGTTATATTATTTAAAAAATTAATCTTTGAGCCTAATAAATCTTTTGTCACCGTATCAAATGAAACTTTAAGGCCGTAGTTTTTGAACGCTTCTAATAACATCCAACCCGATATAGTCATCACTATCATAGTAATCGCAATAGCGAATAAAGACCAAACCGTCCACGCCCCTGCCCCTGCACTTGGTAGCCCTAACATTCCAGCACCGACACATACGCTGGCAATAATACAGGCACCACCTATTAAAGATGGATTCTTATTCATAATATATTCTCGTAAGATTCACGTAATTGAATTAGTTTTTAACTAATTTTAAGTTTTTAATTATTATAGGTATCGATAAAAAAAGAGCGTAGCTTGCTTGCTACGCCCTTTGTTGGAGATTAAGCTTCTTCGAGCTGAGCTTGTGGCGCGTGAGCCGTGACTTTTTCTACTTCTTTTAATCGAGCTGTGAAGTGACGCAACACCTCAGGCTCGTAAGTAAAATCTAGCCCCTTCACTTTGTGCGCATTCTCTTTGACCTTCTCAAATGCCTCAATGACATAGTCCATATGAGTCTGAGTGTAGGTCGCACGAGGAATCGTTAAGCGGAGTAACTCTGCTGGGCAAGGGTGCTGCTTGCCAGTAGCTGGGTCTCTACCTAACAACAAAGAGCCAATTTCTACCGCGCGAATCCCTGCGACTTTGTACAACTCACAAGCCAACGCATGAGCAGGGAATTGATCCGCTGGGATATGCGGAAGCAACTTACCAGCATCGACAAACGCAGCGTGACCACCCGCCTGCTGACAGACAACACCTATCGCTTCTAAACCATTAACCAAATATTGCACTTGGTTAATACGGTAAGCCAGCCACTCTTGACGCATGCCGTCATAAAGGCCTACAGCCAAACGCTCCATCGCGCCGCCTTCTAAGCCACCATAAGTCGGGAACCCTTCTTGTACAACACAAAGCGTGCGACAATCAGTGTAAGCATCCATCATGCTTTCATCTTTAAAGCACAACAATCCGCCCATTTGTACCATGGCATCTTTCTTCGCTGACATCGCAAGGCCATCGGCATACTTGTAAGATTCGCGAGTAATTTCTTCAATCGTCCAGTCTTTGTAACCCTCTTCACGCTGTTGAATAAAATACGCATTCTCAGCATAGCGAGCCGAGTCCATAATGACTGGGATATCATACTTCTGAGCGATTTCATACACCGCTTTAAGGTTTGCAATTGAAACAGGCTGACCACCTGCTGAGTTACAAGTAATGGTGCTCACGATATAAGGTACATTTGCAGCACCTGCATCGATGATGGCCTCTTCCAGCTTTTCTAAGTCGAAGTTTCCTTTAAAGTCTGCGTTAACAGCAGTGTCAAAGGCATCTTTAGTGTATACGTTCTTAGCAACACAACAGTTAACTTGTGTATGACCTTGTGTGGTATCAAAGAAATAATTAGATAGCGCGACCATTTTGGTTCGATCTAATCCCTTTTCTTTTTCGCGTTTTTTAATCAATACCGGAATATAGATTTGCTCTGCACCACGACCTTGGTGGGTTGGAATCGTTAAATCATAACCAAAAATATCTTTAACGGCATTGGCAAGTGCATAATAGCTTCGGCTGCCACTGTAGGCTTCATCACCACGTAACATCGCCGCTTGCATCTCTTGAGTAATAGAGCCTGTGCCGCTGTCCGTTAATAGATCAATAAACACGTCTTCACTGTCTAGCAAGAAAGGGTTCATTCCTGCTTTTACAATGGCTTCATCACGGTATTCACGTGTGGTGCGTTTCACTGGCTCGACGACGCGAATACGGAATGGTTCAGGGAGATGTTTAAAGTTTTCCATAATATTATCCTACTCTTCTTTTAATTCTTGTTTTAGATCAGGTAATCAAAAAGCAAACAAGAATAATTAAATAACAATGCTATCCAGATAAATATCTAGACATTGATTTTTATTACAATAAAACAAACGCAGTAATACCTAAGTTATATAATACTGGTAATTACTTAGTTAAATTTAGCGTGCACAAAAAGTGCGAGAGGTAGGCTTATCTCGAAGGGAAGAAAAATGCGATCTTATAATCTAATGTAATCCAACTATTTGTCATGTTGAAAATATCCATTGTTGCACCTATTTGAAACATCGTATTTCAAATTACTATGTTAATTATCTATAGATTAAGGAAATTGTCATCTATATCGTTGGCAATATGAGATGCTGTTAACATAAAATCGTCACCTATTAATAAAAAGAAATTTGCCATCAGAAATATTATGATGAAGATCAATATAGCGTACTAGTAAGCTAATTCACTATGACAGCATATCAATTTTTTACTGTTACTCTTTGCATAAAACTCAGGACTCGCTGCATAGTCTGTTCAAAATAAGGATTCCAACTCAACCGAGCATTGATCGTATCATCTTCAAAGAGATCCCACGCCGCGTGACTCAATGTCGGCATTTTAGGGCAGTCAACTTTGTATACCTCCCCTTCTTGACTACCACCGCATTGGCGCATCAAACCTTGTCTTCCGTACAGTGGATTACTTGCACTGTACAACACCGATATATGGGAACCACTTTGGATATAAAATTCAGGTAGTTTCATGGGGAATTTTACGAAACGAGGGTCGCTGTAACTGCGATCACCAAACCAAATCAACTCTGATTCTTGATGGCTAAAACGCACCTTGAACAAATCATAGATCCCCTTTGCATCGACTAACTCATCACTTTCTGCAAGCATCAGAATAGCCGGCACATCAAGTGGGTCTGCATTTAATTTTTTTTGAACGTCTACGGCGCTTTGGTAATACAACGCGGCACCATGCATCGCCAACGAATCATAACGGGAATAGTTTTGTTCTTTTTCCACACTGACCCAATCAACAAAATAGCTCGCAAACCCAGCCAACCCAGCTAATGGGTCTTTGGGCTTAAAAGCCGGAGAAAAAAGCAATAAGCCATTGATGTCCGCTCGATCAGCCGCGTAACTGGTGACCAAATTGGTACCCGTTGAAAAGCCACCAAGCCAAACGGAATCGACCTCTTGTCTGAGTAGGTCAACTTGGTGGGCAACAGACTCCACCCAATCATCATAGGTAGGATTCATAAGATCAGCAGGACGAGAGCCATGTCCAGGCAAAAGCATCACATGGACAAGGTAACCTTGAGCGGACAAATACGGGGCAATATCAACAAACGAGTAAGGCGAATCTCCCAAGCCATGCACAAGTAATATCCCTTGGCCATTCGCTACCTCGGGGACCAACTTATATGGGCTAACGGCATCCATTTCGCGGTCAAAACCCGCCCCATGAAAAACACGATATGTTGACAACCAGTCACGAGTTTCCGTCGCGTATAGTGAAAACGTGACTTGCCGGTAGGGCGATAATGAATATGAACGCTCATACATTTGAGGATTAGCGTCGATGACCCTATTGCTGCATCCACTGATAAGCACTGTACACAACAATATGCTTAGCAACGTGGATAGCCATTTTACTAGAATCACCGAGCGCGCTCCCAACATCGTGTTACTTCGTAACGGTCAGCTATATGATAGAATCAATTGGAGATTCGTTAATTACTTGAGCTTTGATGATCTCGAAAATAGTCCATAGCATCCATCACATCGCCGTTAGCAAGCTCACATTGCTTTTTATCCGCTAGGTATACACCTTTTTTAGCTTCACAAAAGCGTTGCGCTTCTGTTTTATCGGCACTGTTATGTTCTCTATAATAAGTCCAAGCATCCACCGTTTCACCTGATTTAAGCGCGCACTTTCCTGTTGCAAGATCATAAGTCCCATGCTGCGAACAAAACACTGCGGCAGGGTTTGCCATGTTGAGATCGGCCTCCTCTTTTGCTACGTCAGACTTTGCACAACCATACAAAAATAAACTGGATACAAGTACTGCAGTTAGAGTTGTCTTCATTGGTGCTTCCTCTTCTTGTGTAGACGTCAATTGTCTTGCCCTACCTAAACCCTAGATGAGTTTCTCATCTATTCAAATACATCGCCGTATTTACTCGCGAATACTGCTGTGCAACTGGGCAAACAACAACGCATCACCGAGTTTATGGCGCTTCTCCAAGCTAAAGCCATTTTCATTACAAGGCTTTTGCCACCTTTGAGAGGGTAACAGTGGGTAATTTACTTGTATGTTTTTCTAGTTAATTGAAAATTCATGAGTAAATTATAAATAAAGGAACGTCTGTACATGAATGGTTTTCGTTTGTGGCATCTAGCGCAAGCTTCCCTTGGTATCGTCCAATGGGTTGGCATTGCAATTCTACTCAACCCAATCATCATAGAACGGACTTCTAGTGGTGCACTACTTGGCCAAGTAATGGCATTAATTGGTGGTGCTGGCTTATTCGCGCCTCTCATTGGAGGCATTGCAGACAAATACTCATGCCATCGCATTTTACAAAGAATGGCGCTTTTTGTTCATATCATTGCCTTACTCATTCTCTACTTTGCCGAAACGACCATGCCAATCTATTGGACCGTTGGAATGCTTATTGGACTCGGCAGTGTGTCGTTATTAGTACTCAATCCTACCTTTGTTATCGCCACCAGCAAAAACCAAGAAGAAGAAGGCCGAGGTCTGACTAATCTTTTTCAGTGCCAATTTTTCGGTATTATCGTCACTGCAGTACTCATTGCTATCGCAGAATCACTTGGCGTAGAGAGTGATAACCAGCTGCTGATATTACTGGCTTTAGTCACTTGTGTTCTCTTTATGGTCTCTATTGCCCCTCCTCCCGCGATCACGATTGAAGATCAATCAACACCCTTGGATTCACATAATCCTGAGGACCGCTCAGAAGGCCATTCAGGCAATACACGATTTTTACCATGGCTACTGTTCCTTCTCGCGGTATTTTTCTCGATGTTCTTATCGTCAAACCTCATGGAATTAGGCCCACTTCTGATCAAAGAGGTGTACCACGTTGAAATAGGAAATTCTGCGTTAGGTATGGCCGTTTCAGCGTTTATTAGTTTATTTATGTTGGAATCAGCGGGCCGCTGGATGCAAAAAAGTGGCCCCTTTAATGTCTGGTTTAGCGCACAAATTGTCTACTTAATCATTGGTACTTTGTTCTGGTTCACTGCTGGAAAAGATGTACATAGCATGATTCCAGTTGCCCTATTAGTGCTTCTTATGCAGGCGATGTCTTGGAACGATATGATCATTCCTGCCATTGCTGGGCGTTTAAGCCCGACATCTCCGGCACTCACTCAAGGGTTACTGATGCTCTGTATGGCTGGCGGGTTTGGCGTCGGTGCCATGCTAGCTGGAATATCTATTGACCAGTTTGGCTATAGTTCAGTGTTCACCCTTTCTCTAATGGGCATTGTCACTGCACTATTGTGCATTATTTGTCTCGTTGCGGCTTCTCGGACCCTAATTTTCAAACAGGCCCAAGCTCAATAGAGGCCGAAACACAACGAAGGGTAAGCACGGCGGTAAGTGCTGCGGACTTACCGTACTCATCATGTTCTTAGCACGCATCACACTCAAGAAGGGTTGTTATCTGACTATTTTTTCACTCGTGATGTGTTCTTTTTACTCTATTAATTAATGGTCCATTCCATTGAAAGACAAGATCTCGTCATATTTATCACTGGATAGACCATTTGTCGGCCATACTCATATATAATCCGGACCAATAGTGTCAAATCGAAGAGTATTATGTTTCTAACGCCTTACGTAACCAGCACCAACGACCATTTTGAATTCACTCGCCTGCAAGCAAGCCATTTTGCAAAAAAAGTAGCGGAAGACTTCAACCCAATTCATGACGAAGATGCCAAACGCTTTTGTGTACCGGGCGATCTACTATTTGCAGTATTACTGCAAAAAGAAGGCATTAGTCAAAAAATGCGCTTTGATTTTTCTGGCATGGTCACAGATGGTATACCGCTGAGTGTATGTAAGAGGTGTGATACAGAAAGCGCGCTAGTTGATAGTAATAACAAAGAATACTTACACATGACACGCGACGGTGCCGTCAGTCACAATCAAGCATTCATCGAACATCTTGTTACCAGTTATGTACAGTTCTCGGGCATGAACTTTCCACATATTATGGTGCCACTCATGCAAGAGCAGCAGATGATGATCAACTGCCAGCGACCATTAGTAATATACGAAAGTATGGAAGTCGAGTTCGACCGAATCGATCTTAACCACCCTGTGGTCGAGTTTACCGGCGCAACGTTTGATGTTGAAGGTAAACGTGGCTTAGTGACACTAAACTTCTCGTTTACCGAAGACGGTGAAATTGTGGGTAAAGGCATGAAAAGAATGGTAGCGACGGGGCTGAAACCCTATAGCGATGAAGCGGTTGAAGATTTAGTGGATCGTTTCAACCAACGTAAGACCGACTTTCTTGCTCAGGTAAATAGCGCCGCATAACCTTATACGCCGCTCTTAAACCGCTCAACGATTAGCGCCCCGCGATTGAAATATCTAAAGTGGGGCTTTTTTCATGCGCTTCACTAGTTGAACCTTAGAGCACTCCCGCCCACATTCAAATGAACGAATTAGATCCACCGTCTCACTCTCGCCTTGTAATCAAGGTACTGCTCTCCAAACATACGTGTCAATGCACGCTCTTCAGGTCGAATTTGAAAACGGTTAATATATAAAACGAACAACACACTCGTCAGCAGGCTCAATACATCTTCCAACCATATCCCCCAAGCTAGTAACAAGCAATAAAGTGCGACATACATTGGATTCCTAGTGAGTGAAAAAATCCCTGAATCTACGACTTGGCTAGCCTTGTCGGGTCGAGTGGGATCCACCGTAGTTTTCGCACGCTTAAATTCATAAACACCTGATATACCAACATACCCGCTTGCCGCAACCAGAAGCACAACCCAGATTACCTTCAAGGGAATGTAAATAAAGAGCCAAGTGCTATCCACGGAATGAATGGCAAACATCAAAATTGCAAGGACCAGGAAAACAGCAACTGGTGGAATTTTCAGTTCTAATGCTTTCATTCTCTTAGTCCTTGATAAGTCGCGTGTGTGTTAATAATTTGCGAGCAAGTCGTCACGTCGGCTTACCGTACCAAGTAGGAATCAGTACGATTCCCACATTTCACCACATCAAATCTTACTCGCTTGGCATGCGCTATATATAGACTTTATACAATGGTAATCAGACGCAATATAGCCTGTAATGGGTGCTTCACCGGTTGATCCTCAAAACGTTTGACTTGGCTACGACAAGAATAACCAGTAACAAGGCAACGATCCTTTGGCAAGGACGCCATTTGAGGTTTCCAACTTAGGCCATAGATATCTTTCGACATTTGCAACTTATCCGACTCGTGCCCAAACGTACCCGCCATCCCACAACAGCCAACCGGTACCGTGTTAAGTTGGCCTCCGAAATGACTGAAAATACTGCCCCACTCTTTCTCAGCATTAGGCAGTTTGGTTTTCTCTGTGCAGTGCGCAAAGAGATACCATGGTTCTTTGTCACTTGATACTGAGGGCGTCAGGGTTTTAAGTAGTGGCGTCAACCATTCATGAACCGTCAATACATCAAACTCTCCACGTTTATCTTCCAATATCTCAACGTATTCGTCGCGATAGCACAGCACCAGTGCCGGATCGACGCCAACCAATGGTATATTTAGCAGGGCCACTCGCTGTAAGAAATCAGCTGTAGATTGTGCTCCATCAGCAAACTGTTTTAAGAATCCTTTGATATGTGCCGCTTTACCGTTTGGTTTGAATGGCAAGATCACGGGCGTCTTCCCTAATACAAGCACCAGTTTAACAAAGTCTTCCACTACTTCCGCGTCGTAGAAGCTGGTAAATGGGTCTTGTACTATCAACACATAGTCGGCTTTCTTTGCGTCTGACAACCCAGACAACTTTTCCAAATCAAACACTTCAATGAGTTGAGACTGCATGCGTTGTTTTAGCGTAGGGACAGATAGAAGTGGTGCATCAATATAACCAACGCTTTTTTCAGTTAGGGATTTTACCCAAGGTTGTTTGAGTGCAAAGTTCACTGTTTTAGGTATTTTTGCCATATATGGCAGTAGGGTCTCGATGTTTGCCACTAAGTAATCTTTAGCAGGGCGCTGGTAACGTGTGTAATAGAGATTTAAAAAACGCGCTCGAAAACTTGGCACATCAACCTTAATTGGGCACTGGCTAGCGCAGGCCTTACAAGCAAGGCAACCGTTCATTGCCTCATACACTTCATGTGAAAAATCATACTCGTGACGCTTGTTAAACGTATTGCGCCATTTCTCGATCAATCCTTTCGCGCTGCTACCTTTTTGTGTTTGATGTTCAAGTTCGACCACATCAAAACCTTGCTCAGAGAGCTGTCGTAACCACTCTCGAACCAATCCCGCTCGTCCTTTTGGCGAATGACGTCGGTCGGCCGTCACCTTCATCGAAGGGCACATAGGTGATGCGGTATCGTAGTTAAAACATAATCCGTTGCCGTTGCACTCCATTGCTTGAGAAAAGCTGTCTCGCACTTCTACAGGGATCTGGCGGTCATACGTGCCCCGTTTGACATCCGAGACTTTCACTAAGCCATCTTCACTGCCTAGTGGTGTACAAATTTTACCTGGATTCATTTTATTGTGGGGATCAAAGGCCGATTTTATACGGCGTAGTTCATTAAATAAAACATCACCAAAAAAAGCAGGGCCGTACTCGGAACGGAAGCCTTTACCATGTTCTCCCCACATCAAACCGCCATACTTGGAGACCAATTTAACCACTTCATCGGACACTTGATGCATTAACGCTTCTTGTTTTGGATCGCACATGTCGAGCGCAGGACGTACATGCAAAACGCCCGCATCAACGTGACCAAACATACCGTAGTGCAAACCGTGAGCATCGAGTAGAGCCCGGAATTCATCAATAAAGTCCGCCAGATTCTCAGGAGGAACACACGTATCTTCTGCAAACGCGATGGGCTTAGCACTGCCTTTTACTGCGCCAAGTAACCCCACCGCTTTTTTACGCATATTATAGATCCGACCTAAGCTGGCAACGTCGCTCGTGATCTGATATCCAATAATACCGGCTTGTTCAGTTTCCAGCATTTCATCCAATTTTGCGGTCAGCTGCTTCACAGAAGCCTCCACCTCATGAGTATCTTCACCAGCATACTCCACCATATTTATACCAAGCATCTCTTTACCCGGTACATCAGTGATAAGGTCACTCACGGTATGCCAAACAATATCTTGTTTCGCTAGATTCAGAACTTTGGAGTCTATTGTTTCAACTGACAACGCATTGGCTTCCACCATAAATGGTGCATTTCGCAGTGCCGCTTCAAACGTGTTGTATTTAACATTGATCAGCGTGCGGGCTTTGGGAATAGGCGTTAGATTCAGTTTTGCTTCGGTAATAAACGCTAACGACCCTTCTGCGCCACACAAAATGCGCGTGATATCAAAGGTATCTTGGACTGGGTCAAAAGCATTTTTTAGATCGTAGCCGGTGAGAAAACGGTTTAATGGTGGGAATTTTTCATCTATTAATGGTCGATTCTCTCGGCATACCTGCTCAGAAATCTTAAGCGCTTGAGTTGCATAGCTTTGTTCTACTGGAAACCCAAGCGAACCATCACTTTCTAACAACGAACCATCGGCAAATACCGCTTGTAACGACAGCACATGGTCGGAAGTCTTACCGTACTTTAATGAGCCCTGCCCCGACGCGTCGGTATTAATCATCCCTCCTAGCGTGGCACGATTGCTCGTCGACAAGTCAGGTGAAAAGAAATACCCAAAGGGACGCACCGCATCATTTAGGGCATCTTTAACAATCCCTGTTTGAACCCGCACCCAACCTTCTTCTTTATTAATTTCAAGCACACGATTCATATGGCGCGAGAGATCAACGACAATACCAGAAGTCAGAGATTGGCCGTTGGTGCCAGTTCCGCCACCTCTCGGTGAAAACTGTATAGACTGAAATGATTCTAGACTCGAAAGTTCGCCAACAATCTGCACGTCTTGTGTCGTTTTTGGGTGCACAACCGCTTGAGGCAGGACTTGATAGACACTGTTATCCGTTGCCACAGCTAAACGACTGGAATATTGCGTTTCAATATCGCCAGTGAAGCCTTTTTGTTTGAGCTGTTGAAGAAAGACAACGACCGTAGGGTTAATATCAGATTGCGTACTTAGTCTTGGTAACATTTTGCTTCCTGCCCCTTAAACATGCCGATCCGCTCAGCAAGGGAATAATAAAAAATAATGACACGACAGCCTGCACAACCACATCAACCCAGTATTTTAAACGGATCATCAGTATCGGCAGAAGAAGTGAGCTAATTCTACTTATCCGGTTACTTTACAACAATTAAAAATGTGATCAAATCGCAATCTCATAGCAATTATGCATCGTTTATACCTTTTCAAGCGGTTTCCTTCATGCCAAACTCAGTAACATCAAGGAAGCAGTAACCAATTAAGCGAACTCTAATGAAAAAAACCAAGGTTATCACCACGGAAGATATTCTTCTTAAACTATGCCAATCGGTTTCTACCGTACTCACTTCAGCAACACAATCCAGCATCACCTACTCTGCTATGGTTCAAAAAATCACCAAAACTACGCTTAAGCCTGACTTTGGGTGCTTCGTACTATTTGACGGTGGTTTTTCTGGTTTAGTCGTTATCAACTTTACGTCCCAAGCGGCATTGGAAGTGTACTCAAACTATATGCGTAGCATGGGAATGCCCGAAGAAGAACTCGCCATTCACCATAATGCAGATGAAGTTGGCGATGTACTGGGCGAACTGATGAACCAGCTTGTTGGTGACTTTACTAACAAAGTACGAAAAGAGCTACAAACCAACATCACCCAAAACCAACCTAAAATGCTGGCTATCAATAAGCAAGTGGTTCTTTCTGTCGATACTAACTTGGAACGACCTCAAGCTAGACGTGTGACGTTTTCAACCGCAAACAACAATATCTTTTACCTAGAATTCGCCATGGACAAAACTGAGTTTATCCAGATGGAAGAATTCGAGGTGCAAGCCGATGAGACACCCGACGCGATTATAGAACAAGCAATAAAAAATAAAGAAACGAAGTCCCCTAAAACACAGCCTGATAATAGCCAAGATCTGCTCGACGAACTCGGTATCTAGCTCAGTACGACACCCTAACCATCATGACAACTTAAACAGAATGGGTGGACTTCGGTCTCGCCCATCTTCTATTTCAAAACCTACACTTCCCCTTTCATTGGAAACTCGTTAAAATAGTGCCCTTTTTCTTTCGCGGTACAGAGAACTCACATTGTCGATGGATAAACAAAAAGCCCTAAAAAAAATAGCTAAGTGCCTAGAGTTAGGTAATTCAGCCAACGTCAACGAAGCGGCGAATGCGATCAAAATGGCGCATAACCTCATGTTGAAGTATGGCCTAGATAAAGATGACATTGAGTTCATCAAAATGGGTAAGACCCAATCGACACACTTACTGCCTGCCAGTATCAGCTCTACAATTTTGCGCGTCATTCGTGGGATTAACACTAAATTCGGGGTCGAAGCGGTTCTGCTCAACCATAAAGGTCTGAAACGCGTTGAGTTTATTGGCGAAGCCGACAGAGCTATTTTTGCGGCGTTTGCATTTGATATTGTGTACCGTGAAATGAATGAACACACTGGCCAATTCAGAAACGGCTTCGCAGGTTCAGGTACATCGACAGCCGAAGTGACCCGACGAGTCAATTCTTTTGTCTCTGGCTGGATTGAAGGGGCTCTTGAAAAGCTGCCGATTATCACTCCTGACGACGAGTCGAACAACAAAATTAATAACTACATCGATAAAGAGTTTAAAAATATCGACCGCGAAACCTTTAAGCAACAACTTCGAGATGCAATGAAGAATATCACTGCCGATTACGAAGTGGGCTTGAAAAAGGGGCGTAAGCTTTCTGTTAATCGACCGATTGATGGCGCCCAAGCGCCCAAAATGCTCAAGTAATATCGACCTTCACCAGCATTCATAAGGAAAATGATGACTCAGGTGCATTACCGTGTATGGCCAACTGCAGCTCGTGCTTTGTCGTTATGGGTATTATTGGTCTGCTCGGCAATGGCAAATTCGATTCCATCGTTAGAGAAGCAAGCACAGCTTAATAATGCCGATGCACAATACCAACTCGGACTTGCATTTGAAACGGGTCAGGGGGTCCCAAAAGACCTCACTAAGGCTAGTTACTGGTATCAACTAGCAAGTAATAACGGTCACCTTGGTGCGACATACAATTATGCTCAAGCACTTGAGTACGGCCGTGGAGTAAAACGTAATCCTTCACGCGCAGTGCTTCTTTATACCAAACTGGCCATACAGGGCGACCAAAGCACATACGGAAAGTTGGCGGAGCTATATAGTAATGCCGATGTTGATATTCCAGCCACTGATCAAGCCGTGCTTTGGTATTCCTTTGCCGCTGGGCAATCGTCCTCTTTTGAACCGGCTTATGAACAAGCACTACAACGCCAGTTTAATCAACGTCAAATGCGCCAAATCGAAGCGCTAAAAGAACAAGAGTCGACGGTGTTATCGACACCTAATTTGAGCACCCACTCACCTAAACAAGCACAACAACCCGAAGCCGTGGGAAGTTCGTGGACGACGCACTTAATTTATATTCTATTGTTGTCATTGACCTTGACCGTATTCATCTACCAGATGAAGTGGAAACCAGCCTCAATGTCACAATCTCGCCCTAGCCACAACCAACCAAACCCCAGTAATGCCAGTAATGCACGACTCAATGACCTCATCACGACCCAGCAACGAACCATTGCTCAGCTCCAACACAAACTAAAATTGGCGCATCAATCCGCAGACAAAACCGCTTCGTCTATACAACAATCAAATACACTTGAAAGCGCCTACTTACGATTTGGGTTTTCAACTAGCCAACAGCAGAACCTGACACCTAATCAACTAAAATCCCGCTATAAACAGCTTTCACGCATCTTTCATCCAGACATTCAAGGCTCCGATGAAGAAATGAAGCAGCTCAATACCGCGCTGAAAACGATAATGACGCACCTAAAGAACTCTCAAAAAATTCATTAAAAGACCTCTCGTTCTCACTATAAATTATAAGTAAAAGGAGTTTTAAACAAAAAATTAACATTTGATGCCATTTTATGTCATAATCAGTGGTGAAAATAACACCCAAGTTATTAAGGGTGGGGAGAAATAATGTATACGTTCACCATTGAAGGTTTTTGTGATTGGTGCCAGAAACCTAATTATGTAACAAAGCACCAGTACATCGACGGCAAGTGTCATTTTTCTTGTGATGAATGCGTTAATCTCGCGGCGATGGACGTCCGGCAATTCAATAAAGCGGAGTTGGAATATCGAGACTCCCTGTGCAAATCTTAGCTTGATCTCTTGCGCCTCTTTTTAAGAGGCGTTGTTGTTTTCAACACTCCTCCTCTATCGACCTTACTGTAGCCAATACACACTATTCGGTTCAAAACTAACCTTTCAATAACCACTTTGCTCCTATCACTGCCGATATTAGCATTAGCCTCTCTATACAGTGCTTTCGAACACACACTGTGAGCACCTTTGCATGAGTTCACATTTACAATATTAATTAATCAAATTAAATCATACGGTTATAGAAAATATCAATATTTTCATCAAAAAGTATTTGATCTTATCCCACCTTAAAACTACTGTATAACCATACAGCATGTATAAAAGGACAGGTTTATGTTGCGAAATACTGAAATTCTTAACTCATTACATCTTCATTCACATCGTGAGCTTACGGTAAAAGGACGCCCGATCTCTTATCAGCGTAGGATGGAAACGAATGTACTTAATAAAGTGTCTCAGCTTGCGTCAAAACACCAATGGGTCTTACTGACTGCAGAATGCCCTCGCCCTACGCTTGCCCAAATCTCCCATTATCAAGGGCTAGGCAACCACATGGTACAAATCAAACCATCCATACACTTAAATCAAACGCAAGTCATCGAGAAAGCCATTCGTTCAGGTAACGCCTGTGCGATTATCGCTAACGGAGATTTTTCTCCTAGCTGTCAGCGTGAATTGCAACAACTCGCGAAACAGCACCATTGCGAAGTTATTTTTTTACCCTCTGCTCCTTACCTTCATTGATAAATGAACGTGTTGTCATAAATCACAAGCTTGCAGTTAAAAACTTGTCCCTGTGCCGGCAGTTACGTGGAAATCCGCCGTTTAATGATACTTTTATGACCGTTGAGATACGTTAATAAAGAAATCAAAGCAAACGTTTGCTTAAATGATGGAAGCTCGTCTGAATTCTGGTATGATGCGGTGAAAAGTGGGCATACAAATGCTCTTTCTCCTCGTCGCTATTGTGCGACGCCACCGTTAGATAGGAATGTTTCCATGAGTCTCGCTGATCAAGTCCTTGCCGTAAACGACGACCTCCCAATTCGTACCGATAAACCCGTGCACAGCGGTAAAGTTCGCTCTGTTTACTGGTTGACTGAAGCAGATAGTCGTCGCCTGATAAAAGATAAAGGCTACGATGTTGCAGAAGACGCGCCATTGGCGATTATGGTGATAAGCGATCGAATCTCTGCATTTGATTGTATCTGGCATGGCGAAGGTGGACTCAAAGGCGTTCCGGGTAAAGGGGCGGCTTTAAACGCTATTTCTAATCATTGGTTTCAATTATTCAAAGATAATGGCCTTGCCGATAGCCACATATTAGATATTCCTCATCCATTTATCTGGATTGTTCAAAAAGCGAGACCCGTCATGATTGAGGCTATCTGTCGTCAATACATTACAGGCTCAATGTGGCGTGCTTACGCGCAAGGTGAAAGAGAGTTTTGTGGAATAACATTACCCGAAGGGCTAAAGAAAGACTCAAAGCTCGAAGACATATTGATCACGCCATCAACCAAAGGAATCTTACGCGATATTCCTGGAGTCCCTGAAGCTGACGACGTCAATATCACCCGCAATAACATTGTAGATAATTACGCTGCCTTCAATTTCTCAAACATCGACGGCGTTGCTCAATACGAAAAGCTACTAAAAGAAGGCTTTAGTGTTATCAGCAATGCTCTCAATAAAATTGAACAAACATTCGTTGATACAAAATTTGAGTTTGGGTACGTTACTGATGCCAGTGGTAGCGAAAAGCTTATTTATATGGATGAGGTTGGCACACCTGATTCTTCTCGCATCTGGGACACCAACGCTTACCAACAAGGTAAAATCGTCGAAAACTCCAAAGAAGGCTTCAGACAGTTTTTGCTGAACCACTTTCCAGATCCTGACATTCTTCTAAATAAAGAAAGAATGCCAGAACGCGAAGCGTTAGCAAAAGAGAATGCTTTACCACTCTCATCACTAATGAGTATTTCTGAAACTTATATTGGTATTGCTGAAAAAATCACGGGACGAAAAGTACAATTAAGTGAAAACCCGAAGCAAGAAATCATTGATATCCTGCGTCAAGACTACGACTTGATTGCTGACTAGTACTGTGAGCGCGTCTTTTAAACGAAGAGAGGAAGCATAATGCTTCCTCTCTTCGTTTAAATATCAATACGTTAGGCTGTAAGCTATAGTGATTGCTCAACGGTAATGATGACATCATCAGTGCCATCAGAAATGATAGTCACGTGACTTTTATTTTGGATGACGTCGATTTGATTGTCATCAAGCGGATATGGCATCACTACCTTCAAACACTCAATATTTTCTTGACGCGCTAGGCGAATAAGCCGAATTAAATTCAGCTCATCACTTTGACGTGTCGAAAGCGTTTTAAGAGCCTCATCCCATAACCGAGAATCCACGTCTGACGAATCTTTGGTGCTGGCTTTCCATGCTTCGCCAAACACCGGCGCTACCGAGCTCAATGCTTCTAGAAACGTCCATTTTTTATTACACGATGCTCCAAGAAAGCTCGTATAGTCAAATTCTACTTCGGTTATGACCTTATCAACCATAGCCACTCCAACTTACAGAATGTTATCTAGTTACTACTATTATTCATCACTCTATATATAGCAATAGGATATATTAAAATCATCTTTTATTACTCAAATGACGTATGAAACGTGATATAAAAAGCGAATTAATAACAATTCAAGAACAAAACTTCACCACTTTGTATTCTCTTAATTAACGGATTTCTCATACCGTTTTCAGACCCGCTTATTGATAAATATGTTAGCTTATCGCAGGTCAATCACTCGACTCGCTTTCTTGTAACGGACCTTCCACCCCGACCAAGATGGTAATTCTTTCCGTAGCGGATCACCTTTGCGGCTGCCTGAATCAAAGCTGATCTGCACGAGTTTACTTCGCCCAGAATACGCAACGGTAAGCCTCAAACCACTCAGTTGAATCTTGAGCGGGTATTTTTGCGCGAAATCATCATATTCCCAATCTGGAATGCCATCAAAAACAAAGTCTTCCACATCTAATAGCTCAAGGTCATTTAACGATGTGACCCCTAATGCCATCAATTGCTCAGCTAACCATTGTTCTAACGTCTGTATTTCAGTGGGCTTTTTGCATTCAGACAACCCTAAATCGAGATAAAGTTTCCAATGCTGCATTTGAGCGGATATACGAGTAGCTAAACCAAATAACACTTGCTCCTTAACGATGGTCTGCACGATCACATCTAAAGTGGTATCCTCCTCCAAATCAAGCTCGCGCGTCGCAATGGTCCGCCCCGCATAACGCAGCTCTTCTATACCTCTCAAGCCCTGTTTAGTATTGACCGTTTCTTTGGCTAACCACTGCCCAACACCAGCAGCTTCTACCATCGATAACCTAATAGGCATTACCACTGTCGCTAAACTCATCGTCTCTTTGACACCTCTTCCCGGTAGGCTATGTATTGAGAGCACTAATGCAGCCTCAGACGCTGGCTTCATCCGAGTCTGTCGGCCAAGTAACACCTCCATCTTGCCGTTTCCTAGCGCCTCTTTTCTGCGTTTACGTCGAACAAACAACAAATCTTTATTGGCGTTTATCATCTCAAGACACCATTGGGATCGGTCATATCGAGACGCCACCTCAAGAGAAGGTAATTCGAACACCTCTCTCATTTGTTGTGATAGACCTCGAGCTTCTTTCAGCCCTTCCTCATTAACAATCAGCCCTTTAAAGATCTTCCCTCTTACGAGTCCCACCAGTAAATTACCATCACACCCGTCAGGCTCTTGCTTATCCAATGAATCCAACCCTTCTTCATTGTTAGCAAGCTGATATAGATTACCGGTTGAGCACAGTGCCGCCGTCAAATCAATCATGGCTTCTTTGAGTGCTTTGGTCGGCATTTTAGTAATAAGGTCGGCATAAATTGTATCAACGGGTAATGGATAAAGCTGACGCCCATGTAAAGTGACACCGGAGTCATCAAGTGCGCCAAGTTCACGCAATTGCTGCTGCGCTTGCTCGAGAGCCTTGTTTGGAATCGCGTCGATAAAGCTTAAATTTTGTATCGAATATCCACATGTCGCTGCCGCCAATGTCGGTTCAACAATCGACTCACGCTGTAACTCTGGCGGTGTCACTCTATCAAGCGCAGCATGCTCTCCATAAAGCCGAATACACTGCCCATTCATCACTCGACCAGCTCGACCACTTCGTTGCGTCGCGCTGGCCTTTGAAATATGCCCAAGCATCAGTGTAGTGTGACCATTTCTTTGCACATTACGGCGCTCCAAACCAGAATCTATGACCAATTCAATGTTTGGAATCGTTAAAGAAGTTTCAGCAATATTGGTCGCTAACACAATTTTTCGCTTGTTCTGCGCTGTCATCGCCAGCACCCTTTCACTGTCGGTTACCGCCGCATAAAGTGGAGCGAGAATTACATCATACTGATCAGAGAACGTGCGCAATGTAGACACTGCTTGCTGAATTTCTTTTCTCCCTGGAAGAAAAACCAGCACGTCGCCGGTTAATTCATCCCAGCAAGATGCGATGGCTTGTCTGATACGAACGTCTAGTTCGCGGCTATCGGGCAACTGTCTGCTGTCTGACCTTATGTGTTGGATCTGCACATCATAATTACGCCCCTTCGCGACAAGACGTTTTGCGCCAAAATAGTCAGCAAGTTTTTCACCCTCAATCGTCGCGGAAGTAATCACGGTTTTATGGCTCTGAGTTTGCTTCAATAGAGCCACCAGCAGGTCTGTGTCCCAGCGGCGTTCATGAAACTCATCGATAATAACAATATCAAAGGCCGATAGTTGGTTATCGGCAAACCACCGCAACGCCACGCCTGGAGTAACAAATATAACTTGAGATGATTCTTGGTATCGACTTTCCAACTTAATCGCATAGCCAATACGTTGCCCGACTTTTTCTAGTAAAGATTCCGCCATGAACCCAGCCAGTGAAGTGCAAGCAATCCTGCGTGGTTCCACCACCAACACTCGCCCTTGCTTCATAGCCCAAATTGGCAAACGTGTCGATTTTCCAGACCCAGTTTCAGCTTCCACCACTAAGTGATGTTGAGTAAGGCGTTGTTTAAATTCAGCTTCAATATAATCGATGGGCAAAGAGGTCATATGAATACTATTTTGTTAGAGGATTATTATGTAATTAAGTACCTATTATTCAGTTAGGTGAATAGTAAGCACTTAACGCAAAACTCGATTATAACTGGGGTTAATGCCGGATTCGAGGCGCATTATTTACCGTTGATGAAGTCCACACAAATCGTTAACAAAACGTCATCGCGATATGCCCTAAACTATGGTAAATTACGCGCCTAAAACGTGCTCAACTTTATCTCCACTGTTCCCAAACAGGTAACTCATGAACAACAATAAACGACCGCTCTATATCCCATATGCCGGGCCAGCCCTACTCAGTACTCCTCTTCTTAACAAAGGCAGCGCTTTTAATAATGAAGAACGCATGTCTTTCAATTTAGAAGGACTGCTACCGGAAACCACTGAGACCATTCAAGAGCAAGTTGACCGAGCGTATAAGCAATACACCAGCTTTGAAAGCGATATGGATAAGCACATTTATCTGCGTAACATCCAAGATACCAACGAGACACTTTTTTATCGCTTAGTTCAGAACCACATTTCGGAAATGATGCCAATCATCTATACACCGACTGTGGGGGCTGCGTGTGAAAACTTTTCCAATATTTACCGCCGTGGCCGTGGGTTGTTCATCTCTTACCCGAACCGTGATCGTATCGACGACTTGCTAAACAACGCTCGTAACCACAATGTCAAAGTCATTGTAGTCACCGATGGCGAACGTATTTTAGGGTTGGGAGATCAAGGCATTGGCGGTATGGGGATTCCTATTGGGAAACTGGCACTATATACCGCGTGTGGGGGTATCAGCCCGGCTTATACACTTCCTATCGTATTAGATGTAGGGACGAATAACCCTCAACGACTCGCGGACCCTATGTATATGGGTTGGCGACATCCTCGAATCACGGGCGACGATTACCGTGCTTTTGTTGAAGATTTTATCCAAGCCGTGCAACGTCGTTGGCCTGATGCCCTAGTCCAGTTCGAAGATTTTGCACAAAAAAATGCGATGCCATTGCTTGAGCGCTATAAAGATCGCATCTGTTGCTTCAACGACGATATTCAAGGTACGGCAGCCGTGACGGTTGGCTCATTACTTGCTGCTTGTAAAGCGGCTGGCAGCAAGTTGTCTGAGCAGCGTATTACGTTCCTAGGAGCCGGATCTGCGGGTTGCGGCATTGCTGAAGCCATCGTCGCTCAAATGGTATCTGAAGGAATTAGCGATGCACAAGCACGCTCACAAGTCTTCATGGTAGACCGTTGGGGCTTACTACAAGACGGCATGCAAAACCTTCTTGATTTCCAACAACGTTTGGTTCAAAAACACGCCCAAACAGCTGATTGGGAAAGTGACAACACTGGCTTCTCATTACAGGACGTGATCAAAAACGGTAAGCCAACGATACTCATTGGTGTGTCTGGCGCCCCTGGTCTATTCAGTAAAGAGATCATTCAAGAGATGCACAAGCACTGCGAACGCCCAATTGTGTTCCCTCTGTCAAACCCAACCAGCCGCGTTGAAGCAACGCCAAATGACATTCTTCGCTGGACAAATGGGCAAGCATTGGTTGCAACGGGCAGTCCATTTGATCCGGTTGTTGTCGAAGGCAAAACCTACCCAATCGCACAGTGTAACAACAGCTACATTTTCCCTGGTATTGGGTTAGGTGTACTTGCTGCGCAGGCATCACGCGTCACTGATGAGATGCTCATGGAATCAAGCCGTACGCTTGCAGAATGTTCACCTCTCGCTCAAAAAGGATTTGGACAGCTATTACCACCCCTTGAAGAAATTCATTTGGTATCGAAGCGTATTGCTTTTGCTGTTGCTAAAAAGGCGATTGAGCAAGGCGTAGCAAAAGAAACCTCAGATGACACGCTACGAGACGCCATTGAAGACAACTTCTGGCAACCGGTCTACCGTAAATACAAACGCTCAGCGTTTTAATCGGAATCCGAATCACACTTAAGTGATATTTCATCGATAGGCCCTTGTTTAAAAGGGCCTTTTTTGTATTTAATAGCCCGTTATTCCTTTTGAGAAATCACTATGTTCGATATCTTCGCCCCCGGCGGCCAAAGCCTTCATCCTTACCTTCAACAAATATCCACGGCACTTGTTGCCTGTTTACTTGTCGTATTAGGAGGTGATATCAATCGCCTATTGAGGAATTTACTTCGCAATACTAATTTCATAATTCGCACAGTCTGCTTTATAATCGTCAATGCTTTTGGGTACGGGCTTGTCATCATTAAGGTAACCCCCCTGTTAGAGCAGCTTTTAGCCGGCCTAGCACCAGGGCTTATGTTTAGCATCGTCGTTATTAGTTTTGTGAGTATCGGGATTTGGGCTCAAAGGAATCGTCAGATTTAGTGACCTTTAGAAACAACAAAGGAACATTACTCTCTTTTTTAAAGAGAGCGCTTCGTATTGGCTGTTATACCGTCATATTGTTCATTATATTCGTTGCTTCCATCGATCGCTGGGTAAGCTGGCAAGCCCAAGACCGCATTTTCACCTCAATTGATGAGATTGATAACGTCCAAGTTGGCGTTGTTTTAGGTACAAGTAAGTACTTAGGGCGGACACTCAACGAGTATTATGCACACCGAATTGACGCGGCAATTGATCTATATAATGAAGGGAAAGTCTCGCATTTTTTATTAAGCGGCGACAACGCCCATCGCTCGTATAACGAACCTTGGACAATGAAACGTGACCTTCTTCGGGCCGAGATCCCAGAGCAAGCGATCCACTTAGACTACGCCGGCTTTAGGACTCTTGACTCCATTGTTAGAGCTAAGAAGATTTTTGATACCGATGATTTTTTGATTATCACGCAAAAATTCCATTGCGAACGCGCATTGTTTATTGCTCGCTCTTACAATATCAATGCCACGTGCCTGGCCGTGTCTGGCCCGACATCGAAATCCGGTTATTCCATTCGTTTACGAGAAGTTTTCGCAAGAACAAAGGCCTTTTTAGACTTATATATTATGGACACACAGCCAAAGTTTTTAGGTCCTAAAGAGCCGATTATCTCCGAGGAAGCCCTGCTATCCGTTGAATCTTTAACTTCTAGTGAGCCTTCTGAACCGGTCTCGTCCACCGTCCCTCTCATGCCCACTTCGCCAGTCGTGTCTGAAAAATCTATTGATTCAAAAGAACAAGCAGAAAAAAATCACGCCTTTGATGATCGCTAATCTCGACACACGACTCGATTACGACCTTTCATTTTGGCTTGATACAGCGCATCGTCCGCCGCCACAATAGCCGCTGATATATCGCCATTTTTCACGTCAGCAACACCGATGCTGCACGTTATAGGGTCACCATGGATCCATAAATGCTTCGTCACGGAACTGCGCATTTTTTCAGCACGGCTCACCGCTTCTTTTATGGTCGTGTCTGGGCAAAATATCACAAACTCCTCTCCCCCCCATCTGACGAGTTTATCCTGTGGCTGGATCAGGCTCGATAGTACTAAAGAGAACTCTCGTAAAATGTCATCACCAGTGGCATGCCCATACTGATCATTCACCGATTTAAAGAAATCAATATCAGCGAACAGCACGCAAAAAACGTCATTACTGTCTTTTAACTGCTGACTTTGACTAACTAACCATTCCCGTACAGCGTGACGATTACGAATTCCGGTAAGTGGATCTTTATGCGCGAGCTGTGAAAACTTAATGTTTTCATTACGCAATTTTTCATTAAGTCTGGCTAGGTAGGCTTCTCTTGCGAGTGCTTTATCCGCTTGGCGTTTATTATTTCGAAATTCAATCAGTACGATAATAGTGGTGCATACCATCCAAAATGCTAATAATGACAAAAATAAGGTTTCGCCCTCTATGTAGCGCCCTTTCAGTCGAATCGACTTCACTGTTATTTGGTGCTTGCCGAGCGCAGCATCAGAGCCAGTAGCTACCTCAAATTTGTTGACGTTCGTTAGCTCTAGAGCACTATATTCGATCGGAATGTGATTATCGGTCAGCCACCATGACATAACTTGAAAATTATCGAGAGGGATCTCTAGCGTCTCGTTCTCACCGCTGAGTGTGACCGTAATTCCGTTATATTTATGCGTGTACTCATCAGAGATGCTCGAATACGCAGGATTAAAGTTACGTAGATAAATTCGAACGGTTGGGGCCTCACTCGGTTTAGGAGCAGCATAAGCAATCTCAAACTCCAACGTATGATAGCTCGATAAGTCCCAACCTTTCGTCGAGTCCGAACTGAAGTGTACGGATAACCCACAATAAGGCCATTCATAGCCTCCCTGGATCAACTCACACGTCAGCACCGCGGATTGGGAGTTGATGTCGATGGAGGAGGTACTGCTGCCTCCATCTTGCTTATCGTTGGTCGCCACGTAATCGAACGTGTATGGGGACAAAATGAGCTGCTTTTCCGCGCCCCACAACCGATAAGACTCAATAATAATTAGCGTGAACACCACCATGGTAAGAAGAAACTTATACGACCACTTCATGACTATCCGGATCTACTTTAATATTGATATTACTTCCATAACACTAGCATTAGTCTGAGAAATTTATCAATAGGTATTCATATAACTTTATGAACTCCATCGCGTACTCACCCATCTTTCTAAGATTAGCTGGTCCTTGCTTCACTAACTATTAAAGATCACAACAAACAGATTTGCTACACTAACGAAAACAACAATATATAGAGTAATGTCATGTCACTTCTTGCATCTGGTACGCTGTCTAAAATGCGTGCCTCTCTCGACTCAACCGTTCACTACCGCCTTCCAGTTGGCGAGAAAGAAATTGAGTTATCTTCCTTTATCGGTCGCACTCTCACTCTCACTCACACTGGTAATATTTTTTGCAGTGCATGTGGTAAGAAAACCAAAAAAAGCTACGCTCAAGGCCATTGTTTTGTTTGTATGCGTAAATTGGCAAGCTGCGACATGTGCATCATGAAGCCTGAAACCTGTCACTACGACGCCGGTACGTGTCGCGAGCCAGAATGGGGCGAAGCGAACTGCATGGTGGATCACTTTGTCTACTTGTCGAACACATCCAGTTTGAAAGTAGGCATCACTCGCCACACGCAAATCCCAACACGTTGGATTGATCAAGGGGCGACACAAGGTTTGCCTATTTTAAAAGTGTCGACTCGCCATATTTCAGGGCTAATTGAAGTTGAACTTGCAAAGCACATTGCCGATAAAACCAATTGGCGCACATTGCTAAAAGAAGATGGCTCACCACTTCCATTACAAGAAAAAGCCCAGCAGCTTTTGCCGCTCGTTGCCGATAAAATTGAAGAAGTTCGAGCAAAATACGGGGCTGATTCGGTTGAAATTCTCAGCGAAAATATCACATCATTAAGCTACCCAGTACAAGAGCACCCGGTTAAGATCAAATCTCATAATTTTGATAAAGAACCGGTCGTGACTGGGATTTTGAATGGCATTAAGGGCCAGTATTTAATTTTTGATACCGGCGTGATTAACATTAGAAAATTTAGCTCATATGAAGTTGAAGTTTCTGAGTAAAGCCCTTCACTGCGTTAGTATACGGCCGTAGGACAAAAGCCGCACTCTCACCGTTCATGATCGGTGAGAGTGTTGAGTCATGGTAATCGCAGCTTTCTTATCTTCAATCCCCGCGGTGTATCAACTCAATAGCATCAAAAAACGTATCGACATCAGCAAGCGTGTTGTAATGCATAAAACCCACACGCAACACACCGCCGCTTTCATCTATGCCGAGCTGCCTCACCAAGCCTAATGCGTAGAAATGACCGTTCCACACACAGATGTTTTGCTCACCTAGCGCCTTCGCCATATAGTCGGGAGAATAGACATCCGATCGAAGTGCAAAAGTCGGCGTCCTTTGCGTGTGATCCGCATTCGAGCACCCAAATAAACTCAAATAATCGAGTCTACATAATCGCTCTAAAAAATAACGACTGAGTTGCTCTTCATGTTCCGCAATCAGGCTGGAAGCCGACACCAAGCGCTCCCGTAGTTCGTGCCCCTGTCCCCAGTGAGCCAAATACTCAATCGCTGCGATTAGACCCGCTAACGCTTCAAAACTTTGAGTCCCCGTTTCAAACCGTCCCGGTCCTAAATCAGTCGCAGGTTCAACTTTATAAGGGACGAGTGACTGAATACGTACAGGAGAAACATACGCGATACCAAGGTGTGGACCAAAGAACTTGTAGGCAGAACAAACTAGATAATCACACCCTATACGTTGCACGTCGATCAAAGCATGAGGTGCAAAATGAACGGCATCGACGTAAACCTGAGCCCCCACTTTCTTCGCTGCCGCCACGATACGAGCAAGATCCGTCACAGACCCAGTAGTATTGGAAGCGTAAGTCACGGCAACCAGTTTAGTATTTACAGTGAGTAATGACTCAAAGTGCTCATAATCAAGCGTGCAGTCTCGCTCATCAACTCTCACTTGCTTAACTATGGCACCTTTTTCATCAGCAGCTTGTTGCCAAGATGACACATTAGAGTAGTGATCGAGCGCTGTCACAATAACCTCATCACCTGGCAACCAATCTCGCGAAATAGTCCGGCTGAACTGAAACGTCAAAGACGTCATGTTTGCGCCAAACACTATGTTGTCACTACCTTCAGCATTTAGAAATTGCGCCGCTATCGCTCGCGCTTTCGTCATCAAATCAACCGTGTATACACTCGAAAAATAGTGCCCTCCTAAATTAGAGTTATAGCGCCCTAAATATTGGGTTATGGCCTCTAAAACGCTGCTAGGCACTTGAGATCCACCAGGACCATCTAAAAAGACAACCGGCTTATCGTTAAAGGTTTGTCCTAGAGCAGGAAAGCATTGCCGGGCAGAGTTAGGAGTGAAGTGCATTGTTACCCTCCTTAGCGGTTAGTACAAATACATCCATATGGCCTTCACTTTTGTTGTCAACACAGCGAATAGGTTGTGCGTTATGCCACAAACGATGGTCATCTAAAATTGCGACTTCACCATCTTCAAGCACTTTTCTAAAGAACGGAGCTTCGTGATTATCGTTGTACAACATCACTTCGCCACCTACGATGTTTTTGCGCTCAACCCCAACGATGGCGATATGATCAAATCCATCTTGATGTATCCCTTCTGGTGCCACTTGAGTTTCATCGTAGACGGCGGCTATACGCATTTGATGAATCTCTATTTCTTGCCCATCTGGTAATTGATTGGTTGCCATAAATAAAGACACGAGCTCGTTCATTCCTGCACTTTGTAGTGTTGCCGATGCGATTGGCTCAAAATTTCGGATTACATTCCCTTGAAAGTGATTAAAGTGTTCGGTCTGAACAAAATCATGCTTGTCTTCTTCAACCACTTTTCCCGCTACAGCTCGAATCACAGAGTATCGACGAAGGCGATATTGGCCGTCTGCATGGGCCGTGTTCGGGAGTTTAGAAAAAGAAGGAGACAGCTGCCGAATGGCTTCAGCACTAAGTTGGGTAAGATGTAAGGTATTTTCATTTGAATGTAACATAGTCTTTGCCTTAGTTATTTGCATCCAAAACCACAGAAGCAACATTTTTATTACATTAATTAAACATCAATAACACCAAGCGTTCAACTTTTTATAGCATTAACATCTAACAAAGGTATAAATACAGCACAAGACTTCAACTAACGCCAAAGAAAGCAGTCAAACATGCCAAGTTTCGTTCAAGCGTCGTTAAAAAAGCAGCACAGGTGACTAGCGCAATAAAATAAGTGCCATAATTTCAAATAGATACCAGAAGAACATAATGAGATAGAGCACTATTTTTGCATTCGACGTAGTTATTCGTTGTTGATGGAAATCAGGATCGATTAGGCCCGATACAGCATCGATAACGTAATTCGACGTTTCCACCACGACAACTTTTTACACATATACAATGCTTTTTGTAAATATCCGCATAAGTTAGTGGTTAGGTGTTGATTCTTCTCCTCAAACCCCAATATATTAGGCATAGATATAACGAGTAGCTCAACATCGCTGCCTAAAAACAAAATGAAGTGAGATTAAAATGGCTGATACGAAACACTGTAAATTGCTGATACTTGGCTCAGGTCCTGCTGGTTATACCGCAGCGGTATATGCTGCACGAGCAAACCTAGATCCCGTGCTGGTCACAGGAATGCAGCAAGGTGGGCAGCTTACAACCACTACTGATGTTGAGAATTGGCCAGGTGACGCAGACGATCTTAGTGGCCCATTGCTTATGGATAGAATGAAGCAACACGCTGAAAAATTCGACACAGAAATCATCTTTGACCATATTAATCACGTTGATTTCAGTGAACGTCCATTTAAGCTCAGTGGCGATAGTCAACATTATACGGCCGACGCTGTGATCATCTCGACGGGCGCTTCAGCAAAATACTTAGGATTAGAATCCGAAGAAGCGTTCAAAGGTCGTGGCGTGTCAGCTTGTGCTACTTGCGATGGCTTTTTCTATCGCAACCAAAAAGTAGCCGTCGTAGGTGGCGGAAATACAGCCGTTGAAGAAGCGCTTTATTTGGCGAATATTGCATCAGAGGTGCACTTAGTTCACCGACGTGAGACATTTCGTGCAGAAAAAATCCTTATAAAACGCCTTATGGATAAAGTCGCGAGCGGCAACATCGTTCTTCACACTGACCGAACACTTGATGAAGTGGTGGGCGATGAGATGGGCGTCACTGGCATCAATGTAAAAGATACACAGACTGGTGAGGTCGAACATATTGAAGTGATGGGCGCATTCATCGCGATCGGCCATCAGCCAAACACTGACCTTTTTAAAGATCAGTTAGAAATGAATAACGGCTATATAGTGGTTCAATCCGGTCTAGAGGGGAACGCAACACAAACCTCTATCCCTGGCGTTTACGCCGCAGGCGATGTCATGGACCATAATTATCGCCAAGCGATTACGTCAGCAGGCACAGGTTGTATGGCCGCACTAGACGCCGAACGCTTCTTAGATTCTGCCGAGTCCTAAGCCAATTGTAAAACCTTAGAACCCAGTGGTGTATACACTGGGTTCTTTTTTGTATACTCCCCGCTTCTTCTAAGAATAATACTCATTAAGTTAAGCCGTCTTCATGGATAAAAAGAAACAGCAGAGCCTAAATAAGTGGCTCAAAACACAAAGTCGCTTGGCCAAACGCTGGCTGCTCATTGCGATAGGTCTCGGTGTATTGTCTAGCTTGTTCTTGCTCGCACAAGCTGCACTAATCGCGACTATACTCCACCAACTTATAATCGAACATACTGATAAATATGAGCTTGTGCCGTACTTTATTGGGCTCATTGTTGCCGTAGCAGGACGAGCAAGCTGTGCCTGGGGACGGGAGATTGCGGGGTTCAAATGTGGTGAAAAAATACGCTGTTACATTCGAGAACTGGTCCTGAACAAGCTTCACGAACTTGGGCCAAGTTACATCAAAGGAAAGCCTGCCGGTTCATGGGCAACCCTAGTCTTGGAACAAGTCGAAGACATGCACGACTTCTTTGCTAAATATCTCCCTCAGATGTCGCTTGCTGTTTTAGTGCCTTTTATCATTCTTATTGTTGTCTTCCCTGTTAACTGGGCCGCGGGTTTGATTTTCTTAATCACGGCTCCGCTTGTCCCACTTTTCATGGCACTCGTGGGCATGAAAGCGGCTGATGCGAACAGAAAGAACTTCAAAGCATTACAACGACTATCCGGGCATTTTTATGATCGTCTTCAGTCGATGACCACTATTCGCCTTTTCAATCGCACCAATGCGGAAAAGGTCGTACTTGAGGGGGCTTCAGAGGTATTTCGAAAGCGCACGATGGACGTCCTTCGTCTTGCCTTCCTTTCTTCTGCTGTCCTTGAGTTCTTTACTTCCATCTCTATTGCGATGACGGCCGTTTATTTTGGTTTCAGCTTCATAGGTGAACTCAATTTCGGCCACTATGGCGTGGGGGTAACCCTATTTGCTGGTCTATTCATTCTCATTCTGGCACCAGAATTTTATCAGCCACTAAGAGACCTCGGTACGTTTTACCATGCTAAAGCACAAGCCGTCGGTGCGGCTGAGAGTATCGTTGAATTCCTAGAGACCGAAGTCCCTGATCTACCACAAGGTAAATCTCCTTTAAAACCAAGCGAACATATAGGGCTTGAGGCAACCGATTTAGAGGTCTTTAGCCCAGAAGGACGATGTCTCGTCGGTCCGATTACCTTCCAAATCAAACACGGTGAATCGGTTGCACTGGTGGGACCAAGTGGCGCGGGCAAAACCAGCTTAGTGAACACTATTTTGGGCTTCATGCCATACTCTGGTTCGTTAAAAATCAACGGACAAGAACTCCGAGACATCGTATGCGATGAATGGCGTGAGCGAGTGAGTTGGGTTGGGCAAAACCCATTACTATTACATGGCAGTATTGGTGACAATATCACGCTCGGCAAGCAAAATGTCTCTGACCAAACCATCTCCTCAGCGCTGTCTTCGTCATTCTCTGCCGAGTTTGTCGACGAGCATGGACTCGATTATCAAGTCACGGATCGCTCTGCTAGCCTTTCGGTTGGTCAAGCGCAACGCTTAGCACTTGCCCGTGCAATGATACAAGATGGTCAATTTTGGCTGCTCGACGAACCCACTGCCAGCCTAGATGCTAAAAGTGAAAGACTCGTCAACGAAGGTATTGTACAAACGACGCAAGGGAAAACCACCCTAACGGTCACTCACCAATTGTCTCAACTAAAAAATATGGACACAATTTGGGTCATGAACAATGGCAAGCTTGAACAGGTAGGAAGCTTTGCCTCATTGACCGAGTCTGATGGGATGTTTAGCACGATGTTGGCATCACATAACGCGATGGTTGATAGTAATAAGGGGAACTTAGATGCGTGATTTACTCCCTTACCTTAAATTATATAAGAAGCATTGGTTTGGCTTATCGCTTGGTATGGTCCTCGCGTTTGCAACGTTGTTTGCCTCGATTGGCCTACTCACACTGTCTGGTTGGTTTATTTCTGCCTCTGCGGTAGCAGGGCTCACCATTGCTAGGGAAACCTTCAATTATATGCTTCCCGGAGCAGGTGTTCGCGGCGCAGCAATGGGTAGGACTGCGGGACGTTGGGGGGAGCGTGTTGTCAGCCACAATGCAACGTTCAAACTACTGACCGACTTGCGTGTCTTCTTCTTTACTAAACTTGCACCTCTCATCCCGAGTAAAGCCATCAATATCCGTGATGCAGATATGCTAAATCGTTTAGTCGCTGACGTTGATGCGATGGACCACGTTTACTTAAGGCTTGTGAGCCCTATTGTCGTGGGTTTCTTTGGGATCGTCGGTTTAACTGCTCTACTGTATTGGTTCGATGCTTCTTTAGCTCTGACACTGGGCGGTATCTTACTTGCGCTGTTAATTGTTTGGCCAGTGTTGTTCTACTACCTTGGTAAAAACAACGGTCACGAACTGACCATCAACAAAGCGGACCTTAGGGTACGAACGTTAGATTGGTTGCAAGGCTACAGTGAGCTAACACTGTTTGGCGCAGAGTCACGTTATCGTCATGCCATTTTGGATGCACAGCACAAGCTGCTCAGCAATCAATATGTTCACGCGAAGGTGTCTGGCCTTGCACAAGGATTATTAATCCTCGCGAACGGCTGGTTATTAATTCTCATCTTGTGGCTATCCGCCGATGGCGTAGCGGGAAACCAACCCGATCCTCTGATCGCTTTGATGGTCTTCGCCACCATGGCCAGTTTTGAATTATTAATGCCTATTGCCGGAGCTTTCCAATTTCTAGGCCAAACATTGACGTCTGCAAGGCGTTTAAACGAAGTGATTTTGGCGGAGCCTGAGGTTCAATTTAGCACAGAACCTGTTACGCACAGCGGGGCGTACTCAATCGAATTCAGTGACGTTGAGTTCGGTTATCCTGATGGTCACCACAATGCGTTAGATGGTGTATCCATTTCTGTTGGCGCAGGTGAAAAGCTTGCTATCGTGGGGCAAACTGGCTCAGGTAAATCCACGTTGTTACAGCTCATTTCTCGCTATTGGGATGTACAATCGGGATCGCTTACCATCGCCGGACAAGATATTAAGGCATGGAGTGAACCGCAGCTTAGAGAATCAATGAGTATTGTCAGTCAACGAGTTGATATCCTAAATGGTACCTTACGAGATAATCTTCTGATGGCTCAGCCTGATGCCGGAGACGATGTTCTTGCCAATGCCTTAGTGCAAGTTAACTTAGCATCATTACTCGAAGACGCTGGCTTAGACACTTGGCTTGGCGAAGGCGGGCGCCAACTTTCTGGTGGTGAAAAAAGACGAATAGGCATTGCCCGCGCCGTATTACACGACGCACCGATTCTTCTTTTAGACGAACCCACTGAAGGCCTAGATAAACAAACAGAACAACAAATCATGTCTCTGTTTGAAGAGCACTTTAAAAGCAAAACCGTGATTTTCATAACACATAGATTGGTTAATCTGAGCTCATTCAATGCAATATGCCTACTGGAACAAGGGCAAATCATTGAACACGGTAGTCATGCTCAATTGATGGCAAACCAAGCTCGCTATTTTGAGCTTAACCAAACTCTTTAAATCGTTTTTGCGTCGTGGTGGCTTGCAACGATGAAGAGTTCGCCACTATACATTTCGATGTGAACCAATAAAAAAACGCCTTAACGGCGTTTTTTTATTGGTTCAGCGTTTACCGCTTAAGCTTGTTTAGCTTAGGCATATTGAGCTTCGAATTCTTTCATTAAATCTACAAGCGCTTGTACACCTTCGATCGGCATTGCGTTATAGATAGAGGCTCTCATTCCACCAACCGCACGATGTCCCTTTAATGCACGTAAGCCGCGTTCTTCGGCAAGCGCTAAGAAAGTGTCATCCAATTCTGGCTTAGCCAACTGGAATGGAACATTCATTAGTGAACGATTGTTTGAATGTACATCGTTTTTATAGAATGCTGACTCATCAATGTAGTCATAAAGCAGCGCAGCTTTTAGCTTATTGCGAGTCTCGATTTCAGCAACACCGCCCTGCTCTTTCAGCCACTTAAAGACAAGCCCAGACAGATACCACGCAAATGTTGGTGGGGTGTTATACATGGAATCTTTTTCCGCTAACACCTTGTAGTTGAGGAACGACGGCAGAACGCTACTTGCTAAATCCAGTAAATCATCACGAACGATCACAATACAAATTCCCGCAGGCCCAATATTCTTTTGTGCCCCTGCGTAAATCACACCATATTTGGATACATCAATTTCTCTAGACAGAATGGTCGACGACATATCTGCAACAATTGGTAAGTCTGTCTGTGGGAGATCGTTAATCTCAATACCATCGATCGTTTCATTTGGACAAAAATGAACAAATGCAGAATCAGAGGCAATTTCCCAATCGCAGGCGGGTACCACCGATACCTTCCCATCAATCGTTGTTTTCGCTTGATAGACATTCGGTGAGCAATATTTACGAGCTTCTTCAATCGCACTTTCAGCCCAATAACCAGCATCGATGTAAGTCGCCGTTTTTTTATCCCCTAGCAAATTCAGAGGAACCGCAGAAAATTGCGCCCTTGCTCCGCCATGGCAAAATAAGACTTTATAATTGTCAGGAATATTCATCAGATCTCGAAGATCTTGTTCGGCTTCATCTGCTACCTTGATAAAAGGTTTGCCGCGATGACTCACTTCCATGACCGATGTACCCAGATTGTTCCAGTCAACAAACTCAGCTTGTGCTTTTTCCATGACGGCTTTTGGCAATGCTGCTGGGCCTGCACTGAAATTGAATACGCTATGGTGAATCGGCTCCATGAACTTACTACTCCTAACTATTTATCGGTTTAAGATTCAGTAATATCATGTTTTTATAAAGATAAGAAGCAAGAAAAGAGGTCCTAAGACCTCTTTTCTTGCTTCGATAAACAACGTACATCGCGAGCAGCGCTATTGCCCTGCTGGCTGCGTCATCATTAGGGGCAGGAATAATGCTAGCAGCGGGATTTTTTGTCCATTTTCAAAGACCAATTGCCCATTGTCGACATTAGCATTGAGTTGATAGCCTGACTCTTGCTGTTTAACCATATCCATAACAACTAACTCATCAATACCTTGCGACAGCATTGGGTGTGAGCCAATCATACTATTTGACATATAGGCATCAATGTTACCGGTCAGCGACGGTAATATAATGCTTGGATCTTTCGATACATTTTCCGTCCCTTCAGGAACTTCCAATAACCATTTCGACTTAAACTCACCATCTTGTAATGTAAAATGCATGTCATTCATCGAAATTTTAAAACCACGAGCAAATAAAGTTTCTACCAGTGGTGCCAGCGTGTTGATATCAGCGTGTTCCAAAGATGGATTCGCTTGATAAATACCAACAAGGCCCTCAAAAGCTTGACGATCTAACGACTCAAGTGCGAAGTCCACATTGAGGTCGCTGAGTTTGCCGCCTTCCGGATAATCCAATTGCTTCAAATCAAATAGATGCTGTGTGTCTATTTTGTCTTGCTCCGCGTCTAGAGCAGATTTAAAGGTGTAAGATGCGGAATTAATATCGAATAAACTGTTGTGATGCTCATCTAGAATTTGGAAACTTTTTAATGAGGCTTTCTGCTCACCGAGCCAGAAATCTTGTTCCTTTTTGCCATCACCGCTTACCGAAAGATCGGTCAAAATCAATTGTTCGCCATTTTCAAAATCGAGCTGGATTGAAGGAACGCTCGCCTCGAGAGAAACCTGTCCCAATACTGTCGCCGTACCACGAGCAAAAGCCGGTGAAATTGAAAAGCTGACTTTTTGATTATCATTGCCTTGATAATTCCAGCTATCGAGCGATAGTTCATAGTCCGTGTTGCCATTTAACTGGGTGTCTGTCGTGAGTAAAAGCGGAAAGTCTGGAAAGTTAGTGATAACGGATTCAGCACTCAAACTGAACAAACCATGGGTCACCTCACTCGCCAC
Source organism: Vibrio sp. E150_011 (assembly GCF_053544015.1). Lineage (NCBI taxonomy): Bacteria > Pseudomonadati > Pseudomonadota > Gammaproteobacteria > Vibrionales > Vibrionaceae > Vibrio > Vibrio sp. E150_011. The sequence goes on along the minus strand of NZ_JBHFOL010000002.1, from coordinate 582,639 downwards.
AGTAAACTCAGTAGGTAACCCGTCCATCTCCAACTGCTCTTTAAGCACTGCGTCTTTAACTTCATAGCGTGTTTCAACATGAGATGACAAGTAACCACGATCATAGCTTATAAGCTCTGAAGCAACACTATCGCTATTCAGATGTTCAATACCATCTTCGATAACTTTTTGACCAATATGCCCCACAGCAAGGGGCCAACATAAGACCAGTGCAACGGCGCCGCCGATAGCGCCCATTTTTCTCAATTCATTCATAGCGATATTAAACATTCGATTGGTGTGTATTGTATTCAGTCTAACCTAACTTAGTCGGATCTCCAATCTCATACCTACTTCTCATAACCCTATGCTTTTTATTGTTATATTGAACTTGAAACTCAGGGACAAGGTTTAGGAAATAATGCCGATTAAAAATCGATATGCTGTCTTATGTTTAGATAACGACTTGATTAACCTCGACCAACTCGACACTGAGTTGACGCGGTATCAATCACATTTTGACATCCACCTCGCAACGTCAATCTTAGAGGCTGATGACCTATTAAAACATATAGGTTCGCAAGGTCAGCAACTTGCTCTTGTTGTTGCTCGGCATTCGGCGTTATTCGATGGTGGGGCCTTTCTTATCCAGCTGGAACAATCGCACCACACCCAAACAGCCCGAAAGGTACTAGTCACTAAAACCGACTCTGAAGACATTCAAGCTATTGTCAATGCCGTCAATGAAGGACAGTTAGATCACTGTATCAGTCTGCCTATCGACGACGTCATTCTACACAAAACCCTTAAAAAAGAGCTTACTACGTTCATTGTCCATCATGAGAAAAATGACCTACTACGTTTCAGTGCCCTTCTCGATCAGCAAAAAATAATGAGAGCACACATTGAACAAAAAATGCATTCTTATCGGGCAAGCTTTATTCATGATTTTCATGACCTTTCAGATGACGCGCTCGCCGCACAAGTAATACAAGCTTTGCTGGCATTTTTTACAAAAAACGACGAAACCAAAGCGGTTAGGCACTATTCTCCTGAACATTTACTCACAGCTGAAGGGCAAGCCAATCAATTTCTATGGTTCATCGTTGAAGGTCAGGTCGCCCTCTATAAGAAAGATGAGCAGGGTCAACAGCGCGAGGTAGTACGCCACAGTAAAGGGGGCATTGTGGGAGGTATGTCATTCGTTACAGGTGAATGCTCATTCTCAACGGCAATGACACTCACAAGAACGCAGGTCATCAAACTGGACCGCCAAGTCTTTACGCAAGTCATGCACTCCAACACCGATCTATTGCCCTTATTTACCAACCTTCTGCTTCGTCATTTTAATCGACGACTCCAGCGCAGCATCAATACAAAACTTCAACTACAAAAGACGCTTGAATCACTAGAATCAGCACACTTACAACTCATCGACCAAGAAAAAATGGCGATGCTTGGACAACTTGTCGCCGGCGTTGCGCATGAACTAAATAACCCCGTATCAGCGATACTACGCGGCGCTGACACGGTAACAGAAAGTATCGGACGAATCCTTCGACAAGACGGTAACACAAATAACCGCGCTTCCGGCATTGACGTGTTTGAAGAAGCTCGCTTGTCCAAGCCACTATCAACATCGGAACTGCGTACGAGAACGAAAACCTTACAAGGCACGATTACTGACCGCCGCTTAGCTAAACGTATCGTCCAACTTAATCTCCACAATGATCATGATTTATTGGCATTAACCCGTACCTCACCAGAACAGCTCACACAAAAAATAATCCAACTTGAACAATACCAATTGTCGGGTTCAACTCTCCGTTCCATTCAGGTTTGTGCCCAGCGAATTGCTGACATGGTGAAAAGCCTAAAAGGGTATGCACGGCCTGACAACGAGTCTTACGAGCTTGTCGATTTACATGAAGGGATTGAAGACACTCTTGTGATATTTGAAAACCGTCTGAAGCATCACGATGTCATTAAAGAGTATGGATCCATCCCTAAGATTCATTGCATGCCCATTGCGTTGCAACAGGTCTGGACGAATTTAGTATCGAATGCATTAGATGCCATGCCCAATAATGGTCAACTTCAAATTCATACCAACACCGAGTACCGCCAAGGCCTTCATTACGCGGTGTACCAGTTTATTGATAATGGCGCAGGTATCCCACTCGAACAACAAAGCGCTATTTTTGAACTGAATTACACAACGAAAAAAGAAGGCAATTTTGGGTTGGGAATTGGACTTTCAGTCTGCCAACAGATCTTGGCGCAGCACAAAGGTTGGATTGAGGTCGAGTCTGAGATCGGACTCTACACAAATATGTCCGTTTATATTCCGTTAGAAGCGACCTACGCCTAAAAGGAGAACAACAATGAAAGAGTATTTGATTGTCTGTGTTGATGACGAGCGAGAAGTTCTCGACAGCGTACTACAAGACCTATCCGATTTTGAAGAACACTTCATAATAGAGGGGGCTGAATCGGTTTCAGAGGCTAAGGAAATCATCGACGAGCAACGAAACGAACAAGTTCCACTCGCCCTCATTTTATGTGATCACATTATGCCTGGGGAGACGGGTGTTAGCTTTCTCATCGAACTCAGTCAAGATAAACCCACGCGAAATAGCCGAAAAATCTTACTCACAGGCCAAGCTGGTCATGAAGACACGATAGAAGCGGTCAATCACTCCTGTCTTGATTTTTTTATCAGCAAGCCTTGGCGTGGTGACGAGCTTAGAGAAGTCATAAAACAGCAACTGACGACCTATATGATAAAGAACGAACCTGAACTCGCCCCTTGGGCACGTATCCTAGATACCGAGCGAATATTTAATGCTTTATCAGACAATCGTCTCAATTATGGCGACTGATCGATGATAGCGTTAGTGATGAATTCCTCGATTTATTTGTGAGGTTGAGCCTTGAGCTCACCATTCATGATCACAATGGAATACGTTTTCCCTCATTAGTCAGTACAACATTGGTCGAAATTTGTATGGCTATGTCATTTTTTGGGAATTTACACACGTTGCGACACATTTTTATTGGTGATTGGTGGACACTTTCGATTATTATGTCCGCATATCATTCGCTGTCAAAAAGTAATATGCAGCGCGCACTTAGGTGCAAGGAACTAAAATCAAACAAAAAGGTTTACATAGATTATGCGCAAGACTCTTTTAGCTGCATTAATGGTGGTAACATCGCAGCACGCTTTTGCAGAACAAGGGCAAAACCAAGCGACGATGAGTAACTTTAGCTACGATTATGCAGAAGCTCGAATTGGTGCTGGCCCAATGACTTTTGGTGCAGGCATGAGCAAATCAATTCATCCAAATGCTCACATTGTGGGTAGCATCGACTCTAAATTCGAGGGCGACTATGACTTTACTGGTGGTGTTGGTTTTCACGCCCCTGTAAACAACTGGGCGGACTTCACGGGTGAAATGCTTGCGCATATCCACGATGATGGCGATAACCACAAAACGGATACTGGCATGGAAGTCAATCTAGGTGTTCGCCAATGGTTAGGTCCACAACTTGAAATTGGTGGTAAAGCGGGTTACCTCAACGTTGGCGATAAAGATCAATGGATGGGAAGTATTTATGGTCGCTTTCACTCTACTGAGCTATTTTCTCTTGGCTTAGAAGGTCGCATCAATCATATCTATGGCGACCAATTATTGTTCACTGCTCGTTTCGCATTTTAGATATGGACTAGATGAATATATAAAGGTCGCGTTTAAACGCGACCTTTTTCGTTTTATAAGCTTCGGTTATGATTCAATCTGCGTACAGTTGTCGAGGAGCTGCTGTTTCATCGGGTCTTGGATCAACTTCCAATGCACACCATCAACGGCGCCAGCAAACTTCCATAATAATTTCACATCAACATCATTACCATAAGTACGCTTGACGCGATTGAATACTTTTGGTGCACCTAACTCCAAAAATGTTTTTACGTCATCGATCCCAGACTTTTTCACCATTCGTTCCAAGGTCAATTGCATATTAGGTAGATCGCGCAATCGTCTATTTTCGATTGCCTTTTTTGTGCTTCGTTGGCTCACCGAATTATCAATAGATGTTTTGACGACGTCGTGTAAACAGGCTGCGTTAGACACAAATATCTCTGTAATGTCGTAATAGTTAACCGTCGCTATTGATTGCTTTTTCACGTGCTTAAATTTGTCACATCCCAGTTCATTTAGCACATTATCAAGATCAGATCCTCCACGAATAAAAACGCGGTCATTGCTCACTAGTGCATACATGGCTCCTTGTTGAAATAAGCCTGTACCACCAAACATAGAGCGTTTTTGAGATTCACCAAACTTGGTTGTATAGTTGTAAAAATTTTGTTCAATCATTTCCATTGATCCTTTAATCCATTACCCCGATTAATGTGATCACCAGAAAAGCAGCATTGCATAAAGCAAAAAAATTGTTGTTAATATCTAGGTAAGGCGTGTTACGCGCTCACCTCTTTTCTTTTATATAATTTGCATTAATCATAGTTCAGTATGCAAATTAAGTCTGGTGCAGCATCACAGTTATAAAACGACAGCGACTTATAAATGCGAGTCACTTCACGTTGATCGCATCCATAGCCTTAGTGCCATGATTATCAATACTTGAACGCTGTTTTAAACGGCAAGCAATTGACTTGTCATACATTTACACACGAAGAATATTGTCAATTGCAAGCAAGGAAAGGTAAACTGGAGGTTGATATTTTGCTGTCGAAGTCCTATGAATCACTTATCGTTTTACTGGCTCCCTGATAACCAACAACTGCTGATTGAAAGCTTAGAAACAGAATTTGCTGAACTTGTCGAACAGTCCATCAATACGGGTAAAATCTCCTTACCTCCAATTTCTGAAGTTGTGTTGAGAATACAAAAACTTTGCACGCTTGAGTCGACAGGCATCTCTGAGATCGCCGAATGCCTACTCGACGATCCAGGCCTAGCGGCTATTGTGTTGCGAGTATCAAACTCTGTCGTCTTTAATAGAAGAAACATCACTTGTAATGACTTGCATACTGCAGTTTCACGATTAGGCATACTTAGAGTAAGAGACATTGTTACTGCGCAATCGATTGAAATGCTAAAACACTCCGTGAACCTTACGGACAACTGTAAAAGCGTATTGATACAAAGCGCGGCAGTCTCTCGAGAGCTGGCTGCAACGATGGTTCTTGTCACTCGAGCCTTTCAGGAACAATCTAAAGAAACCTATGGCTACTTGGAACAAGAAAAAGCGTTATTGGTCGGATTCCTTGCTGATATTGGGCTTTTTTGCTTAGTGAATGAATATCACTTGTACTTAGAAAAAGGCAACTACTTAGATCCTGATCTTGCCATGCAAATCTTTCATTCGCGTTGCCCGGTGGTGAGTGAGCAGGTACTGAAAACTTGGTCCTTTGATCAAGATTTCATCGAAGTTGCATCCAACAAAGTCAAAACTACCGATCGCCCTGAGGTGTCCTACCTCGATATTGCTAGGATTGCGAATCACATCCTTTTGTATCGTAAGCAAGACAACGAAGCCCTCGAGGAGCATGAGGTAGAGATTAACCTTGATGGTGCCGAGGTCCTGTATCAGTTGACTAATATGGTTGAATCTGAATTTGCCATTCAAACAGCAGAGGTGATGCGAAGCTCTGGCATGTAGAAACACTTCCGCTACCTGCTTGTTTTTAAAGCGCAAACACTACACAATATGCGTCATATTGTGTACGTAGGGTTTGTGAGTTTATGTTTTCCGGCATGTTGTTTATCTTTGCGCCGCTCGTCATCGGCTATCTTTTTTCTATTTCTCGCGACGAGCTGCTCAACAAAATCAATCAAGCGACGTCATGGCTTATCTACGTGATCTTGTTTTTGATGGGCTTAAGCTTGGCTGCGCTAGAAGATTTTGGCAGTAACCTGAAAACTATTATTACGATGACGGTCACCTTTTTTGGCATCATTAGCATCTGTAACTTATTGTGTTTACCCATCATCGACCGCGTTTTACCATTAAAGACCGAAACAAAAACATCGACACTGCCGCTTTCTAAAATGGCACTTGAGTCATTAAAACTCATCTTCGTGGTGGGAAGTGGGCTCGCGATTGGCCTGCTGTTACCGCTGGGCCTCGACTGGGTTGAAGCCGCAAGTGAGTGGATCCTATTTGCATTGTTATTCTTCATTGGTATTCAACTAAGGAACAGCGGCTTAACACTTAAACAGATCCTCGTGAACAAACAAGGCATGGCGATTGCGGTTGTTATCGTACTCAGCTCTTTGTTTGGCGGGTTCATCGCCGCATTAGTATTGGGCATTCCAACCTACCAAGGCCTTGCAATGGCATCGGGGTTTGGTTGGTACTCATTGGCTGGTATTTTAATGGGTGATGCGTTCGGCCCTGTTTTTGGTGGTGCATCCTTCATGATTGAGCTTTTGCGAGAACTTGTCGCACTGGTATTCATCCCTCTTCTAATTCAAAAAAAACCAAGCACAGCCATTGGTTATGCTGGCGCAACGGCAATGGACTTTACCCTCCCTATTATTCAGAATACCGGTGGCGTAAAGTGTGTGCCTGTGGCGATTGTCAGTGGTTTTATTCTTAGCTTACTGGTGCCTGTTTTAATGCTGTTCTTTGTATCTCTTGGAAGTTAGATCTCAGGTTTTTTAGCGCAAAGCCGTTATACTGCCCGCTTTCGCATAATTATAATTAAATAAATTCAGCCCATTAAAGGAATAAATAATGAAAAAATGGCTTGTTGCTATGATGTTCGCATCGACCTCGTTCTCTTCGCTTGCTGCAGATACCCAATGCCTATCGAATAAGTACGATGCCTATATTGACGCCTCGATTCATTGGTACCAAGACCTGATAGGTTTAACGACTGAACAATACCCTGAATTACAAGACGTGAGTGAATGGTTCCTCGAGGGACGTAAGAATCACTTCGAGCTCAATCGAGCGGCGGTTCATTACTACCTAGATAATGATACGAATAAAGTGTCTACTGAACGCCCAGTAGAAAGCTGGCTTCAACTAGAACAAAAAGACGTCAAAGCGCTCGCTCAACGAAACGACGAATTGGGTAAAATAGCCGCAACCAGTTTTGCCGATCGCCAAGCGACACCACATGAGCAAAATTATGAACTACGCAGTGCTTTTGCTGAGCTGCTCAGTCATCCAAAGAAAATTGAGAAAGCACTCAACTCATACAACGAATCCATTGAAAAAGTTGAAACGATGAAGTGTCTATAGCCTTTATTGTTTTACAAAAAAGCTGACGCCTGCGTCAGCTTTTGTCTTTAAATTAACCAAAACCCACTCATATTATTTGTAGCACACTGAAACTTTAGTTCTCACTCCAATTTTTGGAAGACATTTATATTAATTTGGTTTAGATTGTGCCGCTTGCAACAATAGAATATTAGTAGATTACGATATGGTATCTGAGCAAAAAATCGCAAACGTCAGCTTTGAGAGCCTTCTTCGCATATTCACTATCCCTGAAGGACCAGATTCTACTCTGACACAAATCGAAGAGAGCTTATCGCGCAACCTAAATGAGTTTTTGCGTGAGCACATCGTTGCGGAAGAAAAACCACTGCATGAAATTGAAAAAGATTTCTCAAGTGCAGTCATCCCTGAGCAACCGGAGTTTGTATCCGAGCACACGAAACACCTGCTAGATACGCTTGTGTCTCACTCTGTGCATACCTCATCGCCAAGCTTCATTGGCCACATGACATCTGCACTGCCGTACTTTTTGATGCCGCTATCGAAGATTATGATCGCGCTTAATCAAAACCTCGTTAAGATAGAAACCTCTAAAGCATTTACGCCGCTAGAACGTCAAGTCATTGGCATGCTTCATAAGCTCATTTATTCTCAAAATGAATCTTTCTATCAACGTTGGATGCACAGTGCCAATCATTCCCTTGGGGCTTTTTGCTCAGGTGGCACCATCGCTAACATTACTGCGCTGTGGGTAGCAAGAAATAACGCATTAAAGGCCGATGGCCCATTTAAAGGTGTTGAAAAAGAAGGACTCTTCAAAGCCATGAAACATTATGGTTATGAAGGCCTCGCTATCCTCGTCTCCGAGCGTGGGCACTACTCTCTCAAAAAAGCAGCCGATTTACTTGGCATCGGTCAAGAAGGCTTAGTCGCCGTTAAAACCGACAATAACAACCGTATTTGCCCCCAAGATTTACAACGTAAATTTGCAGAACTTGGACGCCAACGTATTAAACCATTTGCCGTTATTGGCGTGGCAGGAACGACAGAAACAGGCAATATCGATCCGTTACATGAAATAGCGAAAATATGTGCCCAAGAGGCCTGTCATTTTCATGTAGACGCAGCTTGGGGTGGTGCGACCTTAATGTCTGATAAATATCGTCATTTACTTGATGGTATTGAGTTAGCCGACTCCGTAACTATTGATGCACATAAACAACTCTATATCCCTATGGGGGCTGGGATGGTGCTTTTCAAAAATCCTGAGGCGATGAAGAGTATTGAACATCATGCGCAATATATTTTGCGTAAGGGTTCGAAAGATCTTGGCAGCCACACGTTGGAAGGATCACGTTCCGGGATGGCGATGCTCGTTTACGCGGCAATGCACATTATTAGTCGACCAGGCTACGAATTACTCATTAACCAAAGTATCGAAAAAGCCGCGTATTTTGCAGATCTCATCGGCCAGCAAAACGATTTTGAATTAGTGTCAAAGCCCGAGTTATGTCTACTCACCTATCGTTATGTACCGGCATCAATAAAACAAGCACTCAGCAATGCCGATGCACCGACACAAACTCAGATTCATGAGCTTTTAAACGAATTAACGAAACTCATTCAAAAGAAACAGCGTGAAACCGGTCGTTCTTTTGTTTCACGGACTCAGTTAAATCCAATTCAATGGAATAAGCTGAATACGATTGTTTTTCGAGTCGTGTTGGCAAACCCATTAACCACAAAGGATGTACTGAGTGCCATCTTACGAGAGCAACGAGAGATCGCTCAAGAAGACGGTATCCATATAATCCAAGAAATAAAACAGATAGTGAGTACTATCGATGTGACAAGTCAGCCTTAAACCAGCGACACCACCATTTATTGATGGTGTCATTGAAGGAAAGACAACTTACATGGTCCACATTATGAAATTTTATTTCTTTTTTGTGGGACTCATACGGCATGAACGGGCTAGAAAACCCTCTTTCCTGTTCGTTTTTTGTCCATTTGTTTTTTTCTTCCAAAATTTTGTTTGATGCCTGTCATATTCTAAAGATTTCATGTGAGCTTTTATTACAGCTGACTGTCTTGTTCGTTTATACTGAAACAATGGAGTTAGCGTATGTCGAATGTCATTATAAAACACGATATGAGTATATTTTACGACTTATCAACACTTAGATAAATGTATGACATCAGTACACTGTATGCTAACAAGAGATTCTCTTTACCCTGTGAACACTATGAATACTCTAGAGAAAATCCAAAAAAACTTAGAAAACTTTAGTAAATCTGAAAGAAAGGTTGCTGAAGTAATAATGGCCTCCCCCCAGACAGCCATTCATTCTAGTATCGCGACACTTGCCAAAATGGCCGACGTTAGTGAACCTACCGTTAACCGTTTCTGTCGTCGACTCGATACAAAAGGCTTCCCTGATTTTAAACTGCATTTAGCGCAGAGCCTTGCTAATGGGACCCCTTACGTTAACAGAAATGTTGAAGAAGATGATGGTCCAGACGCTTACACCCATAAGATTTTCGAATCAACAATGGCGTGTTTAGACGTTGCAAAGAATAGCTTAGATGCGATGCAAATAAACCGGGCCGTTGACTTGTTAACTCAAGCCAAACGTATTTCATTCTTTGGTCTAGGAGCGTCGTCGTCTGTCGCACGAGACGCACAGAATAAATTCATTCGCTTCAACATCCCAATTTCTTGCTATGAAGACGTTGTCATGCAGCGAATGAGCTGCATCAACTGTTCAGACAATGATGTGATCGTGCTGATTTCTCATACAGGCCGAACAAAGAGTCAGGTTGAGATCGCTCACCTTGCCCGTGAAAATGGTGCAACGGTCATTGCTGTTACAGCAAAAGATTCGCCACTGGATAAAGCAAGCTCACTTTCAATTACCGTCGACGTACCAGAAGACACGGATGTTTATATGCCAATGGCAAGCCGCGTTGTACAAATGACCATCATTGATGTGCTAGCAACAGGCTTTACGTTAAGGCGCGGTAGCCGTTTTAGAGATAATCTGAAGCGAGTGAAAGAAGTGTTAAAAGATTCACGTTACGACAAATTGTCCAACATCTAACGTCATCTACAACGTTGCGATTTCAGTGAACCACCAGTAATAAAAAGAGAGGGATATCCTCTCTTTTTTGATCGTGCAATGTTCTTATGTCTAGTCAGTTTCTATTGTGTTATTACGATATTCGACTTGCGTCGTCTCGTCTGGTGCTACGGAATGTGAGCTGCAATGACACTGACATACTTGATCAAGAATGTGAATAAGCCTGTCTTGGGTCAGTGGAAGCGGGTTGCCTTTTATCGCCACTGACTTTAGCGCATCGGCGGCAACAACATCAAACGGTGTATTGCAAACGCCAAACTTCGACAAATGTGGCAGTGCTAAGCGCTCCAATATCGCCGTTACCCATGAGATCCCTTCTTCTATACTCGCTTCTGAATTTGACGTTAGAATTTGCGCAATATTACGGTAACGATTGAGCACATCATTTCGACCCGCTCGCTTGGCAGCCTTTACGTTTTCATTCATCACATGAGGAGCAAGTCTTGCGGTAATGACACTGTGAGGCGCATTGATTTTTCCCCCGAGTGCCGACGCTAATCCGTGAGCAGCGCCTAATTTCGCGTTAGTAATAGCCATACCACCAAGCATCGCAGCAAACGATAAGTCGGCACGAGCTTTAGGGTTGTCTTGTTTACAGCCAGATATAATGGAACGACTTAATCGCCTCAAGCCTTCTTCGCACACCATATCAGTCAATGGATTGGGCTCACCGCATACATACGCTTCCATTAAGTGAGTAAATGCATCCATAGCCCCGCGGCCTGACGTATAAGGATCCGTACCATAGGTAAGGGTGGGATCAACAATAGCAACATCTGGCAGCATCTCCGGGCTTCTTAAGCTCACTTTCACTTTGTCTTGCCCAGATTTTAGTACTGCGTTCTTTGTCACTTCAGCGCCTGTACTGGCGGTAGTGGGTATAGCGATCATAGGGATGGGTTTGGTTTTCAATGGCACATTTCGCCCCACCACCTCAACATAGTCGTAAACGTCTCCTTGATTAGGCACGATAGCGGCCAATGCTTTTCCCATGTCCAGCACACTGCCACCGCCGATAGCAATCACCATATCAGGCTTAAACCTTCGCCCCATAATCGCGGTTTCTTCGACCATAGTGATATTAGGCTCACCACTGATAGCCACATGTTGGTAACGCATGTTTTGGCTATGAAGATAACGGATAACAGGTTCTGCACGTTGCCGATCTTGTCCTGTTACAAGTAATACGCTATAGCCAAACTGATTAATAATAGAGAGTGACGATTGCAATGCACCTTCGCCAAATATAATACGACTCGAAGTCATAAACTGAAACATACCCACTTCCTTTCGGTATATCGTCAAGCTCACGTGTCACACCATCATCCGCTGCTCTTCTTTATGAGAAGTTTCACTTAGACGTTAGAAGAAATTGTGCCCCGATCTGTAAGCCCTACCGATAATAAAAACACATAAAAATCATAAGCCACTGATAGCATGCAGCGACCAGAACGTTGAGGAATTGATGTAAGCCAAGCTAGCGGCCCTTTACCTGTATTTGTCGTCACATTTTTGCTGTCTGTCACATGAAAATACAGCAGATACTCGACCACCCTGCGCAACATCTGTACTGATAGGTTTTCCCTATCACAACGAGTGGTATTTCTGGCTTTATTTCCTTTTCATCTTAAGGCATAGTTGTTGCCATCGAATATAAGAGCTGAGTTAATCCAAACTCACACTGCTCAGTAAGAATTTAATCTTCAAGGAGAAAGTCAATGTTTGTAGTAATTTTTGGTCGCCCAGGTTGCCCATTCTGTGTCCGCGCTAAAGAGCATGCAGAAACGCTAAAAGCAAAACGTGACGATTTCAACTTCCGCTATGTTGACATTCACGCGGAAGGCATCTCTAAAGCAGACTTAGAAAAGACTGTTGGTAAGCCTGTTGAAACCGTTCCTCAGATCTTCATCGACCAAGATCATATCGGTGGATGTACAGAATTTGAAGCATACGCTAAAGAGAACTTGGGTCTTTTTGACGAGTAACTCATTGTCTAATAAATAGTATAGTTGAAAGTTCAACATCGAAAGCCAACTCATTGAAGTTGGCTTTTTTATTGGGATCTACATCAATATTGGTACAAACTCATACGAAAATATTATTGACCTATCGCTTATGCTCATGAAAAGCAAAGAATATGTAATCTAATGGTAAAACTTAAAAAAAATCACTTATCTTTTTGATTATTTCCGCTACAATCGCCACACTTTATTACCTATCCAACTTCGTTGCTTCGAGTCGCTACAGTGAACATTGACGTAGTACAATTGCTAGACCAAAACCCTATCCTCCTTATCTTTGTCGCTTTGGCGATTGGCCTTGCGTTCGGGAAAATCCGCTTTGGAAGCCTACAACTCGGTAATTCTATTGGAGTCTTAATCACCTCGCTGATAATGGGGCACTTAGGATTCTCATTTAATGCCGAGGCACTTACTATTGGCTTCATGCTCTTTATCTATTGTGTAGGTATTGAGGCCGGGCCAAACTTTTTCGGTATTTTCTTCAGAGATGGCAAGCATTACCTCATTTTGAGTCTAGTGGTTCTCGTCACTGCTTTAATGATCACCTATTTTGCTAGCCACTATTTAGGGCTTGATTATGGTTTATCCGCTGGTGTCATGGCCGGTGCGCTTACCGCAACGCCCGTTCTTGTGGGGGCACAAGATGCATTAAACTCCGGCTTGGCCACCATTCCGAGAGGCATGGACTTCGGGTTGGTGCTAGAAAACCTTTCCGTTGGTTATGCGATGGCCTATCTAATTGGCTTGGTCAGTATGATTATGCTGGCGAAATTATTGCCTAAATTACAAAAACAAAATCTGCACGACTCGGCGCAACAAATCGCACAAGAGCGAGGGTTAGGTGGTTCAGGGCAACGCAAAGTCTACTTACCTATTATCCGCGCATATCGTGTTGGCCAAGAACTGATTGACTGGACTGACGGTAAAAACCTTCGTGAACTAGGCATTTATCGACAAACAGGCTGTTATATTGAACGTATTCGCCGCAACGGTATTTTGGCTCACCCTGATGGCGACGCAATATTGCAAGAAGGCGATGAAATCGCACTAGTCGGTTTCCCAGACAGCCATGCACGTCTCGATCCTAGTTTTAGGAATGGCAAAGAAGTTTTTGACCGCAATCTACTCGACCTACGTATCGTTGAGGAAGAAATTGTTGTTAAAAGTGACAACATTGCGGGGAAAAGCCTGTCTAACCTGAACCTTTCTGAATTTGGCTGCTTTCTAAACCGAGTGGTAAGGGCTCAGATTGAGATGCCGATGGATGCTAATATTGTTCTCGCTAAGGGTGATATCCTGCAAGTGAGTGGCGAGAAAAGCCGAGTGCTGGGGCTGGCTGAAAAAGTTGGTTTTATTTCAATACACAGCCAAATGGCGGATCTTCTCGCCTTCTGCAGCTTTTTTATTTTAGGCATTATGTTCGGTTTGATTACGATGACCTTCGGCCAAGTTTCATTCGGCTTAGGCAATGCGGTTGGACTATTGCTATCCGGTATCACTCTTGGTTTTTTAAGAGCAAACCACCCAACGTTCGGCTATGTCCCTCAAGGAGCGTTGAACATGGTGAAAGATCTAGGACTGATGTTTTTCATGGTTGGGATTGGACTCAGCGCCGGTGGGAAAATGTTTGAGCACCTGACACAAGTGGGTCCTCAAGTCATCCTCATCGCTTTTTTAGTCAGCGTTGTGCCGGTTGTACTGGCTTATCTCGTCGGGGCCTATATTCTCAAGATGAATCGCGCCTTGTTGATTGGCGCGATTGTGGGTGCGCGAACATGTGCACCGGCTATGGATGTCGTCAATGAGCATGCTCGCTCTACGATCCCTGCGCTCGGATATGCCGGGACTTACGCCATCGCCAATATTCTTATGACGCTTGCGGGCACGGTACTGATTATCTTGTCTTAGCAAACACCAGCACTTAAAAATTGCTACTAATATAAAAAAGGATGTCTTCTCGACATCCTTTTTTTCCATCAATCTACCTTCATTCATATCCTAATTTTGGATTACATAAAGGTCTTTGGAATATACCCTTCCCTCGACATTGTTAACCGGAAAACCGCCTATCGTTGGGCGAACTAATCTCGCCTGCATATAATAATAAATAGGGGCAATTGGCATGTCTTTCACTAACGTTGCTTCGGCTTGGTCATAGAATTGATTACGTGTTTTTTGATCGGTAGCCATCAGCGCCTTGGCGATCTGTTGATCATATTGGTCACTTTCATAAAATGCTCGGTTACCTGCGCTGTCAGATGTCATCAACGACAAAAATGTTGAAGCCTCATTGTAATCCCCGCACCAAGAGGTTCGAAGAATATCAAAATCGCCCTCACGCCTAGCAACCAGATACGATTTCCACTCTTGGTTTTCAAGTTCAACTTCTGCATTCAAATTTTTGTTAAGCATTGATGAAATAGCGACCGCAATTGATTTGTTACTTTCACTGGTATTATAGAGTAACTTAACCTTTAGAGGATTATCCTCTCCATAGCCAGCTTGCGCCAACCATTGTTGAGCTTGTTGGTCTCTTTGGTTTTGTGTCCAACGACTGTAATCCGGCTGTGTTGCTTTAAAACCAGCCACGTACTGGTGAGCAAACGTATAGGCAGGGATGTTGCCAACCTTAGTAACGCCATTGGTAATGACGTCTCTCATAATGGTATAGGATACAGCCTTACGAACTCTAACGTCGTCAAACGGGGCTCTTGTCGTGTTAAACGCATAGTAATACGTGCAAAGCAAAGGCACGACGGTATACGCATCCTTTTGGTCTTTCTTTAGCTTCTCTGCCATTTGCGCAGGTACATCGGAGGTGATATCAACCTCGCCTGCCATGTAACGATTAAGGGCTGCCGTCTGACTTTCAAATGGAATGAACGTCACCTCACTAAGCACTGTTTGAGCGTTGTTCCAATAGCGTGAGTTTTTTACTAATTCGATTCTCTCGTTCACAACCCATTGAGTTAACGTAAACGCGCCATTAGACACTAAATTACCTGGCCTAGCCCATTTGTCACCCAAGGCTTCAACGGAAGCTCGGTGAACAGGCATCATTGACGTATGACCCGTCATTGCAACAAAATATGGAACAGGACTATCGAGTTTGAACTCTAAGGTAAGATCATCGATGGCTTTAATTCCTAGTTCAGACGTCGGCTTTTCTCCTTTTAATATATCGCCTATATTGTTAATTCTCGTCATCTTCAAGTACCAACCATTTGGCGATGCAGTTGCAGGGTCAACGGCTCTTTTTAAGCTGTAAACAAAATCAGATGCAACAACTGCGTCGCCGTTAGACCATTTTGCATCAGGGCGTAAGTGAAACGTAAACGTCTGGTTATCAGAAGTTTCCCACGATTGTGCAACGCCGGGAATAACATTGCCGTCGCTATCTTGAATCACCAATCCTTCAAATAGGTCTCGAATCACGTGCATCTCGGGCAAGCCTTCAGCCTTTGCTGGGTCTAATGTCGCGACTTCTGCATCATTGCCACGAACTACATGTTGACTCTCAGCAAGCACGACCTCTTCCGGTACCACCGCACCGTAAACTAAAGACGAAGTTAGGCAACTCACTGACGTAAGGAGTGCTAGCGGAGTGATAGAGAATAGAGATTTACTGTTCATAGGCATTAATCCAACGTTCCATGTTTTATATACTGTCTAAATATCTGCATGATGTGCGAAAAGGTGCTGCATGACAAAATGCAACGCATGTGCATTATAATATTAAGATTGTTGCTAACATTATTAATGATTATTGTTCATTTTTATCATGGATGGGTCTACAAAGCCGTGAGGTTAGCCTAAGTAATGAATGTCAAGGTAACCACCAATGCATAAACCATTTAAGCCACATAAATTGACTAATACCGATGACTCAATAGAGGGACATGTTCCTCGACAAGAGCGCGCGCAGTTTTTAATTCAACCTGACATTTTTGGTCGTAGCGTTTTTAACGCACCGTTACTTTTCTTTCCAGCCCAGGTCGACTCAAACGACAGGGGATTAATTCTTGCTGGTACGCACGGCGATGAAGCGGGCGCCATCGCTTTACTATCTGCGGCGTTGCGAAGTTTACAACCCAATCAGCTGCGTCACGATATAGTCTTGTCAATCAACCCAGATGGTAACCAACTCGGCACTCGCGCCAACGCCCATCAAGTGGACTTGAATCGTGCCTTTCCTAGTGCGAATTGGGCACCCAATGGAACAACTTATCGATGGACCACGAACAACAAAGATAGAGATGTCGATGTCGCGACGGGCAATGCTACGACGCTAGAACCCGAAATAGACGCGTTGATTAAGCTCATCCGAACGAGAAAACCTAGTTTTATCGTCTCAATACATGAACCGCTTGCGTGTGTCGATGATCCAGAAGAATCTAGGTTGGGATACTGGATTGCTTCTCACTTTTCGCTTCCTCTCGTAACCGATATTGGGTATGACACATCAGGATCATTTGGAAGCTGGTGTAAAGAGCAAGCGATACCTTGCGTCACATTGGAGCTTCCCAATACTTCAGCCGATCAGTTAACTATCGACTATCTCGAACCCACAATGGCCTTAATGCGGTATATTTCGGCTGGTTGAATAACAAAAGGGCGATCTATTATAGCGTCACCCTTTTGTACATAACCTTTAATCAACTGAGTTACGATATCGCCGCAGGTCTTGTGATTTTTGCCTGTTGAATCCAAGTTCGCATCTGTTGAGGTGACATGATGTTAGGATCGCCAAGGTTGGCATCCGTTGCAGTCTCTAGCTCAGGAGGAAGAATGTTAATAAGCAGTTCCAGATCTTTATGCGACCGAATTTCCTCATCAAATACGGTCGCCATTTCTCGGCTATAACTCGCCTGACGAGCACGAGCGGCTTTAACAAGCCCTTCTAATAACGTAAACCAGGTCGTCATTGGCCCTTGAACAATGGAAGCAGATTCGGCCGCCGAATCTATAAACGCAAACGGTACGGTTGTAATTGGTTTGTTATACTCCATTGCAGCCAATATCCAATCAGTATCAAATGAAAAATCAAACACCGTCGGTTTTTCTAAAATCTTTGACAACGCATCTCGTGAATACAATTTAAATGCCGCTTGCGTATCTTTGATACCTTGAGAAAATATTTGTTTGCCAATCATACGCTGCATGTGCCTGAGTGTCTTAATCCCCACCCCCCAGCGCTCTTCTTGCTTGACTAGGATTGAATCAGGATGTTTGCGATTCCCTAAAACGACTTGTTTACCCTCGTTCAAATAAGGCCGTAACAATAAGCCAAGCTGTCCAAGATGAACGGAGTTATCAGCATCGGTGTACACGACTACATCGGCGTTGTTTTCTAGCGCGTTCATGCATCCCAATATAATCGCGCCTCCTTTTCGTGAATCATCAGCACTATGTAGGTGAGTGAGTGGCCCTGAGGTATTGCCCACATAATCATCTAGGTGAGACACCAATACTTGTTTGTTTGATTCACTAGAAATACTAATTCCCTTCGCGATTTCCGCACTATTATGCGGACATCCGTCATCAATAGGGTAAAGTAACCACGACACGGGAGTATCTTGTGTAATCCAGTTCAATTGATCTATTTTTGCGCGAAGAGAATCTTCACCATTAGGATTATATGACGACTTAGGGTTTAAACGATTGTGCTCACCCCACATTGCAAACACGACCCCCACATTCAGAGGCTGGTTAACCTGTTTCATAAATCGTTTTGAGTCGACCAACTTAACTGCCAAACGAAATTCCAGCGGCGCTTTGTCTTGTATCGCGACTTGCTTCAACTGTTCAACGGATAGTAAATTTAGCGCGTCGAGTTGTTCAGCAAGGGTTAGCAATTGCTTTTGATGAGCGTTATCCGTCAAATCAAAATGTTGGCTGGAGTGTCTAAGAAGTGTTAATGCACGATGTAATTGCTGGTCTTGAGTCATATCCTTTGCCTCGTATGGTCGTATCGGAATAAACGTAACGAAAGCAAACTAGGATTTATTAGCGTATTATCAAGAAATTGTATCCCTCTATTTTTTTAATAAGTAGTCGTAATAAACAGACTCTTGTTTAACATATTATTTGGCCTTTGCACCGCTTTCTACTCTGGCGTTGGCGCAAAGCTTCGTCTCTGGATAGCTTCAACACCCTGCTTTGTCTCCGCTCCAATATTAGCTTTATGAAGTTGAGTTGGCATATTGGATGTTTCGGCATGCGCCATCCCAGCTTTAGTGTCCACTTTGTCTAAATTAGGGCCTGCCACATTCGACGATGTCGATCCTAATTGCGACGCCTCAGCCTGTTCATAATCAAACTCACTAATCGGCGTTGCGATTATAACCGCCCCACTGAGTTCCGATTCAGTATTGGCCCCGCTTTCTTGTATTAGATGCCGGTTAGTGTGAGGCACACTCGACGTAGGGGGATTCACGTTTGCACTTTGTGTTTTAGCCCCCCCATTAGCAGAAGGTTTTGATGGTGTTTGCGCGGGTTGTTGCGAGGGTACAAAAGATGACGACTGCGAAAAATTAGATTCTAAACCATTCAGCTTTTTTTGTCCTGGAACGGCAGGTGCCGGTATAGCAATGACAGGTGCCTGACCCAAAGCGTTGCTTTGAATCGATGAGGAAGATACCGTCATTCCTGTTCTTGGACCAGAAAAAACAAACAAATTAAGTTTTTCTTGCCAAACTTGCAGCACTGCCGCATCTTGTTCCCATGTTTGGTCATATCCCCCAGCGATATCAATGGTCTGCATTTGAGTCAACAATTGAGTATTCGCTTGTTCATTTCGCTGATGTAGTGACTGCTGCATCCCTTGCCAATCGGTGCCTCCTGTCAACAAATATCGCACACTGTTAGCCCAATACTCATAAGCTTTAGCGTCATTATCAATGTTGGCACACACCGTAGCTAATACCTCAGCAAGCCCCGCATATTGCCACATCTTCTCAGTGCCTAACTTAGCTTCCGAGGCCAAAATCTGTATGCTGAGTCTGTGATACTGCTCTGCGGCTTGTTTATAACGACCGTTACCTGCTAGTAATGTTGGCTGGCGAAAAATACTTAGGTCGACCGCTTGCGGTGCACCTATAGAAAGCGAACTAAACATAAGAGCGATGATCACTAACCCCACCTTAATCGTAGTCATCAAACGTCTCCACTAAGCATTTTCCTGGATGATAGAAACGTGAGTCAAATTGAACGTCACGATACTCTCGGTCACCTTTAGGTTGATAAAGCTTCCCTTTGGTCTTGTAAAGCAGTGCTTCTAAGACCCCTGCATTGGTTTTCAGCGTAATACTTTTTTCATACTGACTGTTTCGCTCGTATCGCCCTTCATACCAACCTCGTTGAGGGTCATAGAGCTCTTTCACTAGAATCATCAATCTATCGGTATAGTCTGTTTTCCATAAGGCCCACATCTGAAACGCCACTCGCGTTGATACCAATGCAAGGTGATCATGTGAACTGCCATCTTCGGCCACTGTAATCCAAGGGGTTCCTAACGCATACACGGCGTCATAAACAAAGTAAGGTTCACCTGCTACAACATGGTCACCACGTGCGGTATAGATTCGGTCTACATCCCAACGCGCTTCTTGCACTCGGTATAACGAGTCAGCCATTGCCGACATCACTTCATCACTGTGAGTCGCATCTGAAGATGAGTTATCCGTGATTTTATCCCAGTTAAACTCTAACCCCATCCATAAGTAAGGTGTGCTATAGACGGGTCTTAATACATCAAAATTACGAGGATCTCGCCCGTCAAACAAAAGATCAATATCGTAGATTGTCGCAACATCATAAGGGTCAATTCGCATGGCTTTATAAGGCACTACGTGCCAATCTAGGTAACCATACGATGTGTATTCCTCTACCCCTAAACGCCCTTCTTTGTAGCGAGTAACATTGCCATCATAAATCGCACCGCCAAACAACTCTCCATCTTCATTGATTAACTCACAAAAATTCCAACGAAGTACCGCTTTATCAACATACTCAGAAAACTCCGGAGAATACTGTTTCACCATCGCGAGGGTAATCAATAAACGTCCGACATCTAACGATGACCAACCAATATCTTTAGGCTGCAAGCCATAATCAGTCATTTGCCCTGTTTGCGTATGATAGACCTTATTCGGTATCTGCCCGATGCTTAGATTCATATCATTTAAAAACGTCAGCACAAGCGACAACCGTTCGTCATATTGTTTGTTTGAGATAAACTCAAATTGTTTCGCAGCCAAGAGTGCAATAAGGTAATCAGAAATGCCTGACATGTTAGTCGAAGGGTAGTTATCAATACCATTGACGAGCCCCGTCTGGAGCTGAGTATTATTCTCTACGTACTTCCATGCGGTGCTTGCCCAAGCCAGTTCTTGCTCAGTTAATGCACCGTGACGCCCCTGCCTAAAACTTTGCGAGGTACTGATAGAATCAACACCGTTGCTAACGCCTCGGACAATAGATCCGCATGCGACTAGTAAAGGAACTACCATCAGCCATACCACGTACTTATACATCGGCTACATCTCTACTCTTTGTTTTGCTTTTTTTTGAAGTTTTCTCGCGGCAAGCACTGTCCTTCATACCCAAATGGCGTTTCCAATGCTTTTTCCCACAAACTTGGCGCTGGTTTATCCTTATACGTCAGAAGCTTACCTTGTTGTTTGTAAAGTAAAATCTCCAGCGTTATCCCGTTATTATTTGAAGTAAACGTGTTAATTAAGCCCGTTCCATTTTCATAAATACCTTCATAGAAGCCCTTGTCTCTATCATAGGAATGCGAGACGTGGTCAAACAACAGGTCGGTATACTCTGTATCCCATAATACCCACATGCCCATCGCGCCTTTAATTGCAACCGCTGAGTATTGAGGTAAATACTCTCCGACTTCAGATATCGTATTCCATGCAAAGCCATCGGTATAAATCGTATCGTATACAAAGTAAGGTGCGCCCGCTAACTGATGCTCGGTTCTTGCGGTGATGATACCCGTCTGCTTGTACCGCTCTTCTTGTACTCGATAAATCTGCAACGCAAATTCTGCCATCCATTCATGGGAATAATCCGCATCATGTGGCGTTCTATCTTCAGTGACATCCCAACCTAACTCGATACCATCCAAGACATAACTTTCAGTTACAACGTAACTATGCGCTTTGAGTTTTCTTGGATCTCGTGTGTCGTAAGGCACGTCGTAACCAAACAAATTAATCGTTGCATAAGGTTGCGGGTCGGACGCTTGGCTTGTGTCAAATCCCCATAATTGGAAACCCTTCGCTGCGTACTCTTCATAACCCAAGCGTCCCTCTTGTAGATATTGAACGGGCTTATCTTTTTCGAGCAATGCTCCAAACATCGTGCCGTTTTCATCGACGACATTACAGAAGTTCCAGCGCAAGATAGCCGAATCAATACTTGGGGCGAATTCAGGATACCGCTGTTTTACAATATACAACCAGACCAACAACCGACCGAGATCAAGTGCGGAATAACCTATTTCACCAGGTTGGTTTGCATAATCTACTTTTGCAGCCGTTTGTGTGTTGTACGCTTTATTGGGCAATTCGCCTCGAAAAAGATCGAGTTTGTTTAACGTCCCAATAAACGCGATCAGACGCTTATCTAACTCTTCCTTTTCAATAATACCTAATTGATGTGCACTCACCGCCCCAGCTAAGTAAGACGCCGCATCCCACCAGGTTACCGATGGATAATTGTTAACCGCATTGACGAGACCCGTCGATTCTTGGTAATTATTCTCAAAATATTTCCAAGCTATACGAGCCATATCCATTTCTTTTTCAGTCAATTCACCATGGCGCGGCTGAGGAACACTCCAGTGAGATTTGCGTTCAACAATATCTTCTGAAAATTGGTTGTATTTATTACCACAGCCTGCAACGGCAAGTGCTATACATAATGTTGACAAATAACGCATCGAATTCTCCCTAATTCTTCAAGACCTAATTTACTGTGCGCCAACCCTTAACAAGGGCCCATTTTCTATGTAGGCCAAAGATTCCAAAACGATCCCGTTCGTATTTGCAGTAATGGCTCGATTCGGGCGTCCGTCGATTTCATAGCGCCCTGAGTACCAACCTTTACCATCGGAAAACAAAGGGGCGACTTCGCTAATTAAGAGATCGGTATACGCATTTTCATACAATGCATACCAACCAAACGCGGCTTTCGTCGACAAGGTTTTCAGGTGCGACTGATCAGTGCCATCGTCAGAAATAGCATTCCATTTCTTTCCATCTGAAAACACCGTGTTATACACAAAATAAGGGGCTTCATCGACGTTATCTTCACTCACTGCCGTCACTACGCCAGTATCATCGTAACGGCGTTCCTGCGCGCTAAATACGCGATGAGCAAAGATTTTGGATACGCTGTCAGAGCCGAATTCAATACCATCTAAAATATAAGATTCGCTCACCACATAGTTGTGGGCATGGAACTTGGCTGGGTCACGTTTGTCTGTTGGTATCTCAATGCCATATACATCGACCATATCCAAGTAGTCGATGTACTTCATTGAATTGAATACATCGCGTCCCATCAAAAACATTGACTTAGAAGCGTATTCTTCATAACCAATCCGGCCTTCTTGTACAAGCTCAAACCCATTACCTTGTTCGTTAGGTCTCGAGCCATACAAATAGCCTTCGACTAACATTTCATCCATTTTCCAGTGATTCAAAATATTGGTAACTTCGGCGTTAAACTGTGGGTATTGCCAGATAATTATATTAAGCGGAACTAAGATACGGCCGATATCAATAGCAGACCATCCGATCCCTTCAGGTTTTGGATTATTCTCATAATCCACCATTGCTAACGTCTGAGTGTTATACGCTTTGTTCGGTAGTTTCCCTTCAACCAATGGCAGGCGAGCCAAAGAACGGAGCGCTTTCTCCATTCTCATTTTAAATACATCAGTCGTAATGATGTTGATTTTTTCAGCGGCAATAAGGCCCATCAAATAAGAGGCGGTGTCCCACATCGTAGTGGATGGATAACCATCAACCGAATTAACGAGCCCGGTGTTCTCTTGATAGTTATTTTCAAAATATACCCATGCTGTTGTTGCCCACGTAAATTCTTCTTGAGTCAGCACTCGCTGTGCTTTCAGCGGGATCTCTTCATGAGCTTCAAAGGTGATATTACCTAAGGTCTTGCCGTAGTCCCGCGTTTCAATCGAAAATGCGATAACAAGTGCGGTCGCAAGGCCTAGGATGAACACAAAATGGTGCCTTGCTGCTAACATTGCTTTACTAAACTTCATACTTAAGATCCTCAGTCCCTGAAACCGCTTTTTTACTCGCTGTGTTTTCTTTTGGTGGCTCCCAGAATGCAGCGGCAATCATGCCCCACATCGCCATCATATTATTGATTATCCAAAACGTATTGAGTACTAAGCCCCCTTCTGAATAACTCCCCCAACCACCAAAGTAATGTCCATACCAAGCGAAAGCTAAGCTGAATAAACTCAAAGCAAACACCGCTATTTGCGGGGCAACTAACTTCGCAAAGTTACCCGTCTGTCGCTCTTTTGGTGTGGTTGGAAAACTAATCTTGCGGCCTCTAAGAACCGTCCAAAGCGCTCGCATATTGACGGGAAAAAAAGACAAGAAATTCGTTTTTCCTTTGTACCCCGCGACACCCCAAGTGCCTATCATCATGGCAAGCTCAGCCGTCAACACATAAGGTAAGAAATGCAAATAAAAGGTCACGTCGTAAGCGCTCACCGGCGCGATTGATGTAAGAAAGTAGATAATCGGGCATGCCAAAAAGATCACATTCCAGACCGCCGATAAATTTGACCAAAAACTTCCGCCATACATGAGCTTTTGTTTAAGATTCAAACCTTTTCTAAATATTGGGTTGTCGTTCATGAAAATATCGATCGAACCGCCAGCATACTTAAAGCGCTGTACCGTCCATGTCTGCAAATCTTGCGGCGAGAGCATCTTACTCTCGACATTAGGGTGCATAATCGAACGCCAATTTCGCTGCGAATCTGAGTGAAGTACGATAGATGTATACAGGTCTTCAGATACATGGAATTTATAAGGGGTAAACTCCGTATCAAATAAAATTTCGTTTCTAAGGTTGTCTGATACCGATTGATCGACATTTTTTTCTTTGGTCAGTTTTCGAATTTGTTTTTCTACGTCTTGTTGCTCTTGCGTAATTTGCTCGGCATAAGCGCGCAATGCGGCTTCCATTACGGCTTCACGTCGGTGTATTGAACCCGCTCCACAACAAAATGCCGCATTGACCCAATTTCTTCGACGCTGAATCACGTCATAGAACATTTGTGGGTCATTAACAAACGGATCCTCACCAAACGTCACTGGCCCATACACCTTTTCAACGCCACGGCCTAGCTTTCCAGCCCAAGGTCCAAATTTATTAGATAGCCATTTAGGTAAGCGGACCCCCTCTGGCAAGTCAAAAAACCACTGAGGCGTTTGTACCCATGCGACATCAGGATCTTTAAAGTAACCTAAGGTGTGCTCTAAAATAGTAGAAAAAGGACGCGTATCAGCATCACAAATCACGACGAAATCACCATAGGTTTGTTCCATCGCGTTTCTAAGGTTACCTGCCTTAAAGCCTACATTTCCCTCTCGAGTTATGTAGCCAACGCCCATTTCTTCAGCCAATGCTTTCATTGAATCGCGCTTACCGTCATCAAGAATAAAGATTTTCATCTCTATCTCGCAAGGATAAGTAATCTTTTGTGCATCTTCGATACTTAGCCTAACTAGGTCGGGCTCTTCATCATAACTAGGAAAGAAAACATCTACCGATACAGGTCTATCTTCGTCGCAGTTCTGAACACATTGGTTGATGTTTGATGGCGGTGATTGCTTTGGTTCATCTTTTGTCTTCCACATGTTAATAGTAAACAAAATAGACCCAATGAACGCACAGGATTCAGCAAATGCCAATGGTAAGGAAAACCATAACGCATCCATATTCAATGCATAAGTCCAACGCCACCACAAATACCATAATCCTAACGTCAGATTACACGTGGCAAGATACTGATAGAGTAGCTCCCTCGGCATACTATGCGGCACAGGTTCTGGTGGTGTTCGATGTTCGAACTTTTTAAAATACATATCCATTTACTTAACTTCCCTTGTTCAGCATTGCCATGCTTAGTTTCGTAAATGACTAGTTAAACGCTAAGCCTGTTCGTTCTAGCCAATTAGTAATCCCCTGGTTGATAGTGGTTACTTGAAATAAGTTCCCCTTGCGAACCAATGATATTAATTACAAATTCATCAGTTATTTTCCCACGTTCAATATTGGCGATTGTTGTAATATCATTTGTTTTAATGTCTATATGTTCCTTTTGCCAACATTTGGACGGTTCTTTATTCGGAATCACGCAATTAATCACAACAAGAGTATTGGAGATCGAGGCCCTTGAGTCGTTGATAACGCTGATTTTTATAAGTTTAGACGAAGACTCTTTGTTTACACTGGCGATCGGTAAAATAGGTTGAAAAGATTGCTTCAACGCTAAAAAACCTGGCTTTTTTTGTCGCTCTACATCCAATACAGACCAAGTAACTGAGGGCCAACTGTCGACAAACATAAATTGATAAATGGCGGCAATACCTTTATTTTTTTTCAACCTTAGGTTTTCTGCCGCATATTTATTTACTGTCCTCTGATAGTCCTGACTATTAACAATAAAGTCATTTAAGTTTTGTCCCATTTCTATTTTGGCTAGCTCGAGCGTTTCATGACGTTGGAAATTATGATAATCAAGTTGGTCGAGTTGTTGGGTATTTAAAGGCCAAGAATCCGTATCAGACAAAATGCTAGCCAATAACTCAAATCTTGGGAATGCTTGCGCACCAAACTCGCTAATGATTGGAGGGCCTGTTAGCTTTTTATAATCGGTATAATGACCGGAGTACCAGCCATACCATGGATGTTCATAGGTGTAAGACGCCTTCCTTACCACCCTTCCATCTTGAGATTCGACAAGTGCCGAGTAGACGCTGTCTGTTAGTTGTTTATTATGCGAACGTTCATAAGATGGGTACTTGTATTTCATCCAAGTCGCATCCCACGGCGGTTCGTTATGACCACTCCAAAACGCTATTGATGGATGATTGAACAGCATTGACGTCATGTCCTTTGCTTGCCGTGACGCTTCTGCCGACGTTGCCAACGATTCTTCATATCCCCATTGCAACGGAAAATCTTGCCAAACAACAAAGCCAAGTTCATCAGCAAGATCGTAAAACGCTTTGCCTGCAACGTGCCCATGGACTCGAATACTATTCACGTTCGCTTCCCGCATCAGATCAAGGTCATCCGCATAGTCTTGCCGTGACACTTCACCTAGCCATTGGCTCGCTATATAATTGGTCCCTCGAATAAAGTAAGGCAGATCGTTAATATAGAAATGTTTTTTCGATTCAGAATACTCAACTTTCCTAAACCCAATGCGTTGTTGTACGTAATCAGACACGGGTTGATCCGCCAAGTACACGGTCACTTTTAAATCATAAAGATTTGGCTTTCCCCAGTCATAAGGCCACCAGAGCGCTCTTTTGGTACTAGGAACCGTCCACTGCATTAAATTGTCGCCTTCATTAAGCCTCGTACGGACGACATAACTCTCGCGACGGGTTCTCATATCAACCTCCTGAGGAGGCACAAGTGATATTTCGACAAAACTTTCACCCGACAACGAACTATTCAGGAGTATATTCAGTTGCCCTGACGATTCTCCATTATCCTGGAGAATGGGCGTAAATTTAACCTCTCGAATAGCAACGGGTCCGGTACGCTTTATGTCTACCGAGCCCCAGATCCCCCCTGAGTTCGCATCTTGGCCCCGCTCCGACCATGCTCCTCCAGGTCTTGTATCATGATGATTTAGGACGCCTTTTAGTTCTTTCTTGTTTAAAGACCAATCCTGAACCTTGTCATCGTTTTCGCTCTTAACCATGACACTAAGCTCATTTGTTTTTTCTTTGATAAAAGAAGTCACGTCAAACGAGAATGGAGCAAAATAACCGACATGAGATCCTATCGGTATATTATTCAATGATACGTCTGCGGCATAGTCAACGGCTTGAAATGACAACCAGTAACGACTCTGAATGTATTTTTTTTCTAACTCAAAAGACGTCTCATACAATGCCTGACCGGCAAAATCGACCCCTTCAGAATACCAATTAGCAGGAACGTGCAGCGATTGATTATAGGTTTCAAATGATGGCTGATTCGATCTAGGTGAGGCGGTAATTGAAGTAAACTGCCATTGCCCATCCAATGACAGCGTAGAAACGTTGCTGTCCAAGCGCTGACTCGTGCACCCTTGCAATAAGATATAAATAACCACCCATCCAATACGCCGCACTTTCCACTCCCTAATCAATTAGCTACTAAACCGTTTTGACAAGTGTAAAGGTGTTTTTATCGCCTTCTTGTGTCAGTTCAACATGATCAAGTAACGCCGCTAATATGATGAATCCTCTACCAGACGTCGTCCATGTCTCAGGGTCTTCTGGATCGGGCTCGATAAAATCAGCTTCCAAAGCCGACTGAAATTCGGCTTGAGACATACCATCACCAAAATGGACAATATCAACAATTACTTTATTTTCGTTGTAGCGACTCGCTACCTGTATAAGTTCACCATCTTGCCCCTCGTAAGCATGTTCATACGCATTATTGATCAGTTCAACCACACAGAGTTCAAGCTCTCCAGCCACGTCATCACTAAGGTTGCGAGACAACCAGTACTTTTTAAGGTCGTTGGCAGCAATCCTTGATATGTCGATGGCGCTTTTGTATGAATTTGAAAATGTATGTCCTTCACTGGTCATCATGATCATCCTATCTTTGTCGAAATGTGCGCTTGTGCGTTATTCACTTACCAATGTTAACGGCATAGCGAGTTTGCGAGTCATACGTATCGTTCACTTGCTCAAATCTAAAACACACTTAGATTGATGCTTTATTTGTACACATAAATCACATCGTGTTGATAGCATCAGTCAAACGATTCATTGCTGGATAAGGTCGCAAATTTGTCCACATTGCCAAGTTTGTTGTTTGTCCATCGTGGCCAATACTAAAATCACCAAAAATAGTTTGCTCTTTTATGTCAACACCTTGGTGTATTTGGGTGTAATCAAAAATCAAAGAATGCTTAACCGTAGAATCACGCTTAACGTGACAGTTTGCACCAATCAACGCAGGTCCGATGATCGTTGCACCTTCTTCTATAAGGCAACCGCTCCCGATGACAACTGGAGGAACAATATTACATTTTGAAAGGTCAATATTAGTGTTAATACCTAACCAGATGCCCGCTTTAACCTGTGTACCAGGAATGCGATAACCGGGTACTTTGCCACTTAACACATCCTCCGTTACTCCCCAGATATCCTTAATGTTACCGACATCAAGCCATTGGAAATTCATTTCTACGGCATGAAACGGCACGTGCTGCTCGACCAGTTTAGGAAACAATTCACTACCAATATCAAACTCTGTCTCTTTGGGGATATAATCGAAAATAGCAGGTTCAAAGATATAGATACCCGTGTTTACTTGGTCGGATAAGGCGTCTTCTTTGGCTGGTTTTTCTTGAAAGCTCTGCACGAGCCCTTTGGGGCCAGTCACCACTACCCCATATTTTTCGACGTCATCGGCATGGACTCGCTTTGTAATGATGGTCGCTATCCCGCCATTTTTACGATGCTTCTTTACGGCCTCTTTAAGGTCTAAATCAATCCAAGCATCGCCACAAACGACAACAAACGTCTCATCAAAAAAACCAGAAAACTCTTGAATGCGCTTCATGCCACCCGCCGAGCCTAATGCTTTACTTTGAAAGACGCCATCTTCCAGTGCGCCCTCACATGAATAGGACAACTGAACATCAAAATGATGTCCATCACCAAAATAGCCCTCAATCACTTCAGCTAAATGGCTGGTATTGATGACAATTTTGCTAATGTTATGTTGAGCAAACAATTCAATCATCGACTCCATTACCGGCTTCCCTAATATCGGGATCATCGGTTTGGGAATTTGTTGGGTAATAGGACGAACACGCGTCCCCTTCCCTGCCGCAAGAATCATTCCTTTCATATTCGCTTCCTAGCCATAGGCAATCATGTAATCTTAAGCTGACGTCGCAACCGCATCTTCGACGGTGTCATACGTTTTTATTAACCGATCCATTCTCGTGAGTTTAAACAACTCCCTAACCGGCTTTTTCGCACCGACAACGGCAATTTGTTTATCTCTAAGCATTTTATATACCGCCATAATTGCACCTAGCCCACTACTATCCATGAACGTTACTTCAGAAATATCGAGTAAAAGGTTTGGTTTGATGTCGGCCTGTATCTCTTCAAGAGTCGAACGAAACGACGTCGCTAACTTTGCATCAAAACGGCTTTCTTGCACTTGAATAACGGTAAACAAGTCGTTGTCAGAAATATCGTACTTCATAAGATTCCCTACCTATTGTGGTGTCCATTTACACACTAGAATGCTGACATCATCGTCAAACATTTCATTTTGTTGCCAATCCCGTACTGAAGACACAATACGAGCAGGCTTATCTTCAAAGCGCTCCCTTTCCTGAAGAGCGATAAGGTCTTTTAACCTCTCCTCGGTATAAAACTCTTCGCCAACACGGGCTTCCGTAATACCGTCGGTATAAAGCCAAACTTCATCTTTTGGCCCCAAAGAAATCGTTTCTTGTTTGTAGTCAGCAAAATCAAACATCCCAACCACGAAATTATCATCACCTAGAAATTGTGGAGTTCCTGCTTCGTCTTGAAGCCATACAATGGGTGGGTGCCCCGCAGCACAATAGTTAAGCTCACCCGTAGCTTGATTCAGTACGGCATACACCATGGTAAAATAGAGGTGGCTCGAAGAATCTTGGCTATAAATATCATTGAGCTTGGCTACCACTTCGTCTGCTGGCCGAATTACCCGCCCCTTACTGGTATCTTTAAAAACAACGGAGCTGGGACCATTGACTACTGAAAGCGTTTGGTGAACTGAGAAAGACAATAAAGCCGACGCAACCCCATGACCAGATACATCGAGTAGATAGAAGCCGACGTGATCATCATCTAGTTGGAAGTACCCCAGAATGTCGCCCCCAACCTGCGCACTGGGTATCGAGGTATATGCCATCGATACATGCTCAAATGTCGTTCGAGTTGGAAGAAGCTGGCGAATAAAATCACCCGCGGAGTCCAAATCTTGCCGTATCGTGGCATAAGCGGTATCCAGTTGATGATTTTTTTGAAGCAGTTCGTTGTGTAGCCCTAAGTTTCTGAATCCAGCTCGAATTCGAGCATCCAGTTCGTCGATTGCGGTGTTTTTTGCTACAAAATCATCCGCACCCGCATCGATGCCATTGATAATTGAGTCCTGATCATCTTGTGAAGACAGCAACACAAAAAATATATAGCGATTATAATTAGTGGACTTGAGTTCTTTACACAACTGGACGCCGTCCATTTTAGGCATCACCCAATCACTCAGTACAAATTGAATATGTTCACTTTTGTTAAGGGCTTCTAGTGCTTCATAGCCGTGATTTGCTACTGTAACGTCGTAACCGCGTTTTTTTAACAAAGAGCTCATTAATATCTGTGTTGTCTTATTGTCTTCAACCAACAGAATGGCTCTTTTTATTTGATTACCACTGATTTCAACATTTTCCATTCATCAGTATTCCACGACGCCCTAACCATACTAATGAGGATAGGAACAGAAATTAAAATTACCAAAATATTTTTTGTTTTCTTCACGTTAGCGTGAGATTGTGCTTGAATTAACCTTATGTTCTACCTCTAAACTATGGCGAGTTAATATGAATATTAAAGCGAGTATTTATGTTGTTATCGCTCTTACTCCGCTCTTAGTACAGGCAGACGACTATTTATCTAATTCGCGCCAACACGCACCAGCCCCAATATCACCTAACATCACCAAAGGTGACAATTCTATTAATAATGACGATGAAGAGACCGAGCTCGATTTAATTTGGCGTGGTGTTGAAAGCTCTTTTGAACTGCCATTTGGAGAACTTGAAAATAGAGAAGGCCTTTCAGGTCTTAGCGGCAATTTCTCTTTAAACCTTCCACTGATTCAAACTGAAGAGGCAAATTTGCCCTCTGGCGCAACCAACGGTCCTTCCAATGTAAACTATACCGCGAATCTCTCGCTTAAATATGTGCTGCTCGGTAATTGGTTCGTATCTGGTACCTTGTATTACTATTTTGATAAAGAGCAACAACAGACTTGGAATCCAGATTTCACTTATGTCTTCGGATACAGTGATTGGCGTCCTTATACATTTAGCCTGCTCTACTCCAACTATGGCGGTAATCGCTTTAGCCCCGAACCAGGAGGGTCTCGTACCAACTTCAACGAAGGAACCTGGTCACTAGGGTGGAAATTTCCAATTACTGGTAAACTGCTAGAGTGGACAAGGGTCAGCGATGATGGAAGTATTGGTTGTCAGACCGACTACAATTACACCCCCAGTTATTTCGATTTAGCCTCGTCGGACTATAAAGCGAACCATCAAACCCTGTCGTTAGGGTGTAAATACGCTATCACAGGAAATTGGTATATCAACGCCACTGCCTTTTATTATTTTGACCGTTCACAGCAACAACCATGGAACCCTGATTACACTTACGGCTTTGGATACTTTGATTGGCGTCCAGGTACCATTACGCTGCAATATAATAACTACTCAGGTAACCGTTGGAATTCTAGTGATGCTGGTGAAAATACAGGGCGATTCCTAGATGGCTCTATCATGCTCGCTTATTCATTCGCTTTTTGAGAATCAGTCTACCTCCCCACTTATTGCGTTTCTCTCCTCTCTTTTCGCAAGTCAAAATGAGATCCCTTTCTAATAACCACAGCTGCATACCGAGTAATTTCAACATAAATAACGGCAATTCAATCGGTTACGTATTTTCACTCGATTTGGCATGCTACATGCTTTATTAAAAATCAAAAGCAGATTTAGTTGATTTCGTTATTAGATCTCCTAATTCATTCTTATTGAACATCCGACATCTAAAAAGAGAGGCACTCCATGGACGGAACCAAACACGACGACTTGATTTCAGGTACAGAGAACGCAGACAACGTTAACGCTCAATCAGGTAACGATGAAGTGCATACTCAGCAAGGCGACGACTTTGTTGCTGGTGGCGAAGGGGCCGACCTTATTCGCTCGGGTGACGGTGCCGATACCGTTTTGGGCGATGTTGAATACAGCGCTTCCGATTCCAGCACATCAACTGACTCAACGAGCAGTGACGATAGTTGGGGTAATAGTCAGTCTGTCTATTCCTATTCTAGCCAAGGGCAAGGCACGAGCTCAGAAGCCGAATCCCACGGCGTTCGCCTTGGCAACTACGTCATCGACCAAACCGGTAATCTAACCGCCAACTTCAATGTATCCAACGCCCCTGATACAGTCACCGTGCTCATCAAGGACGAAAACGGGACCATCATCCATTCTCAAGAAGCAAACGTCGATGAGAACGGTGATATTAGCGTCGACTTTGAGTTTACTGAAGCTCAAGTAGAAGGTAACAGCCCTCTTTTCTTTTCGTTAGAAGATAACCAAGGTCAACCAATCAACGACCTCAATACCGTAGATATCGACGTTCATAACATCTTTGATGACCAAATTCATGGCGGTGCAGGCGACGATATTCTTAAAGGACAACAAGGTGAAGACACCA
Source organism: Vibrio sp. E150_011 (assembly GCF_053544015.1). Lineage (NCBI taxonomy): Bacteria > Pseudomonadati > Pseudomonadota > Gammaproteobacteria > Vibrionales > Vibrionaceae > Vibrio > Vibrio sp. E150_011. The sequence goes on along the minus strand of NZ_JBHFOL010000002.1, from coordinate 549,432 downwards.
TCTACGGTGGAACTGGTAATGACTTTCTTGATGGTGATATCAACGACGATACCCTGTATGGCGACGAAGGTGATGACGTTCTTATCGGAGGAAATGGCGACGACACACTTTTCGGTGGCACTGGCAACGATACGCTCATGGGCAGCGATGGTGATGACATGCTGCACGGTGATGACGGTGATGACTTGTTACTTGGCGAAATGGGTAACGATACCATCTATGGCGGCAAAGGCGCTGACGTAGTCATTGGCGACGACGGTGATGACACGTTATATGGCGACGCTGGCGATGATAAAGTCTTCGGTGGCAAAGGCACCGATCACCTAGAAGGTGGCGACGGGGCTGACGAACTGCATGGTGAGGAAGGCAACGATACCATTTTAGCGGGAAGCGGCGCTGACTTTGCTATGGGTGGATCAGGCGATGATACGATCTCTGGCGGCGATGATAACGATCTACTCCTTGGCGGTGACGGAAATGACAACCTTCAGGGCGATGCAGGCGATGATGTGCTAGTCGGCGAGTACGGTGATGATCTACTTATGGGTGGTGTTGGTAATGATGTCCTTATCGGGGATGACGGAGCCGACCACCTCATTGGTGGAGAAGGTAATGATGAATTGTATGGTGGTGCAGGCATTGACACGCTCGACGGTGGTGACGGTGACGACATAGTGCACGCAAACGAAGGCGCAGACATTATTTCAACCGGGCTTGGTAATGACCAAGTCTATGCTGGCGAAGGCGATGACCAAATCAATACGGGTGCAGGCGACGACCTCGTCTTTGGACAAAGTGGTCACAATGTTATCGATACAGCAGCCGGTCATGACACCATTTATACCGAGGCCGGTGACGATATTATTAATGCCGGTAGTGGTGATGACACGATTTACGCCGGTGGCGGTGATAACCAGATTGACACTGGTGACGGCCAAAATACGGTTTACGCCGATGGCGGTAGCGACACCATCACATCGGGCTCAGGAAATGACACGTTATATGCCGGTGATGGCGACAATATTATCGATGGTGGTTCAGGCGATGATCGACTGTATGCAGGTTCAGGCTCAGACCAAATTGCAGCGGGTGATGGTAATGATGAAGTGTTTGCAGGCGCTGGAAACGATGTCATCACAGCAGGATTAGGCAACGATACCATCTTTGCTGGCAGTGGCGACGACACGATATCGGGAGAGGCTGGCGCAAACAAACTGTTTGGTGAAGGCGGCAACGACACCATTACGGCTGGTCAAAATGGAAGCGAGCTTTTTGGTGGCTCTGGCCACGATACCCTGATGGGCTCTGACGAAGCGGATGTATTGGCAGGTGGTGCAGATAATGACACCTTAATCTCAGGCAAAGGTAATGACACGGTATTTGCGGGTTCAGGAATCGATACTGTCGTCACAGGAGAAGGCGATGATACCGTCTTTGGTGAAGCCGGCACAAATACGATAGATACCGGCGCCGGTAGTGATTCTGTGTTTGGTGGCATTGGCAGCGATACGGTCACAACAGGTGCAGGAAATGACGCCATCTTCGCCGATAAAGGCGCAGATACTATCAATGCAGGTAGCGGCGACGACCATTTAGATGGTGGTGACGGGGATGACAAACTGTTCGGTGAAGACGGTAATGATGCCCTTTTTGGTGGTGCAGGTAATGATGAATTGGTCGGTGGTGCGGGTTATGACTTCTTAGCGGGTGGTGCCGGTGATGACACCATGACCGATGATGGCCAAGATACCCTGCTTGGCGAAGCAGGTAACGACACTCTCACAGCAGCATCCACCGGCTCGCACAACATATTTGGCGGCAGCGGCAACGATACATTAATCGGCAGTGACGAAAGCGATACCCTGTACGGTGGTGAAGATGACGACACGATTACTGGCGGCGCGGGTAACGATACGCTCTTTGCTGGCGATGGCGAGGATAACATTCAAGCCGGTTTGGGCGACGACACTGTCTACGGCGAAGCCGGCAATAACACCATTGCTCTAGAGCAAGGTAACGACACGCTCTTTGGTGGAGCCGGAAACGACACGGCCAGCGGTGGTGAAGGTAATGACGCCTTATCCGGTGCGGGCGGTGCCGATGTACTGTCGGGTGGCTTGGGTACGGATACATTGGATGGCGGAGATGGCAATGACGTGCTATCGGGTAACGAAGACGCGGACATTTTACTTGGCGGCGCAGGCAACGACACACTAACAGGCGGTACTGGAGACGACTTCTTGTATGCGGGTTCAGGTGCAGACAACCTGTCTGGCGGAGAAGGTGTCGATCAACTTTACGGCGAATCAGGTAATAACACACTTGATGGCGGTATGGGCGATGACATCATTTTGGGCGGTACTGGCAATGAAACTATCATCGGTGGCGAAGGCAGTGATTATATTGAAACTGGCGTCGGCAATGATACCGTATTCGGAGGCATAGGTGATGACCAAATCCTGGCGCAAGGAGGCAGCAACACGTTATCAGGAGGCGAAGGCGATGACGAGATTACCTCAGGAAGCGGCGATGACATCCTTGACGGTGGTGACGGTGATGACACCCTGACCTCAGGCTCAGGACACGATACGGTTCGAGGCGGATTAGGTAACGACACCATTATTGCGTCGGCGGGTAATAATCAGCTATCAGGTAATGAAGGTAATGATGCTCTCTCATCTGGCGCTGGAAACGACCAGCTATGGGGTGATGAAGGCAACGACACGTTAAGCGCCGGCGATGGCGATGACAAACTTTATGGTGGCCAAGGTAACGATACCCTGAACGCAGGCAGCGGGCATGACACTCTAGAGGGTAATGAGGGTGACGATAAACTTTATGGGTATGGCGACAACGACTCGCTAGACGGTGGCGACGGCGCTGACCAACTGTTTGGCGGTGATGGCGACGATACCCTCGCTGGTGGACTCGGAAACGATAGACTTAAAGGTGATAGTGGCACGGATTTACTTCATGGTGGTGAAGGTAATGACCGACTTGAAGGTGGTTCCGGTAACGACACCCTATTCGGTCAAGATGGCAACGATACGCTTTACGGGCAATCCGGCGACGATCAGCTCTTTGGTGAGTTAGGTAACGACAAGCTCTATGGTGGTTCAGGCTCTGATAACCTATCTGGTAAAGAAGGCGACGATACGTTGGACGGTGGTTCTAACAATGACTTTGTTGATGGTGGCGTGGGCAATGATACATTACGTGGCGGTTCAGGTGATGACCTTGTCTTCGGTCAAGAGGGGAACGACTCCCTAGACGGCGGCAGTGGCCTTGACCAATTATTTGCTGGTTCGGGCGATGACACCTTAGTTTTCGATAACGAAGAAATCACGTCTGGTGACGCTAACTCTGTCTACTTTAGTGGTGGCGAGGGATTTGACGTCTTAGTCGTAGGCAATGGGAACGACAATCAAACCATCGACATGTCCAAAACCGCATTCCAAGAGATTGAAGGCGTGAAGGTCAGTTCAACTGACACCGACATAGCCATCGCACTCGACAAAATTGCTGTTAATGATACCGCTGGAGAAGCAAATGGCCAGTTTGTGTGTACCGGAGCCAAATCTATCGACTTGTCAGGCTGGGGGTGGGAACTTAAGAGTACAACGGTTGATATGGACCAAGGACTCAAAGATGCCTACGAAGCACAAAACCTTGATACCTCAAGCTTGTATGGTTACAAACTTGAAAGTACGGATGGAAAAGAAGTCACTATTTGGAGCGACTTGGAACAAGATGATATCAATTTCCCATCCGATATCGCTTAGCCAATGAGCACCAGCAACCAATATTGTCCATTTCCTTAGCAACATTTGACTGTTTGCCCTCTTCAAAAGAGGGCCTTTTTTTGAAAAATCACATGCATATTACCAACCCGTAAGGAATAGACATTAGACAAAAACCCCAGCGTTTAGCTGGGGTTTTTCATTTTAAGTGTGCGTCATAAACTTCGACACAGAATAACATGCGACCAATTTATCATCACATCATCCTTTTGGTTTCACGTACCCAACCTATTGTTGCGCTGCCAACTTATTGCTGCCCTTGTTCGCAGCGGCAACCAATGCCACACCAACGACAAGAACAATGGAACCACATAAAAGGAATAGCATACGGCCTGACGTTTCATTTGGAATCAATGCCATCGCTAAGATACCAAAACCGGCCACGCAAATGAGGTTTCCGAGCATACTACGCTGCTTCGTGTCTAAGTTTTGTTGATCTTCAGAGTCAGCATAAACAGGCGTATTCCAGTTTTTAAACAGCTCTGTCACTTCAGCTTCACGTGCAGGCGTTCTGCATGTACGGTCTTTGTATGCTAGTGCGATTGCTACGAAAAAACCTCCAGTAAAGATAACGTGTGCGGCTAGACTCAGCGTTACTTTCAAGTCAGCCCATTCACGCAACGTCAACGTCTGCTCTAAGCCGAATAAACTTTCAATATGATGTGCTTCCAATGAAACACCAAAAATAAATGAAACAGCACCACCAACGAGTAACGTAGCCCACGCAGACCAATCTGGTGTATTACGCATTAACATACCGAGCAATACTGGAATCAGCATTGGGAAACCAATCAATGCTCCAACATTAAGAACGACATCAAATAAGCTGAGGTCACGAAGTGAGTTAATAAACAAACCAATACCGATAATGATGAAGCTCATCAAAACCGTCGTCAGTTTACTCACAAGCATCAGTTCTTTTTCTGTCGCTTTTGGACGAAGCACTGGGTTGTAGAAATTGATAACAAAAATACCGGCGTTACGGTTAAGGCCTGAATCCATTGATGACATGGTGGCAGCAAACATTGCTGACATTAATAAGCCGACCATTCCAGCTGGCATCAACTTTTCAACAAACGCTAGATAGGCTGCATCAGCGCCAACATCATAACCTTCGATAAGCTCAGGCATAAATGAAGCAACATACCATGGCGGGAGGAACCAAATAACTGGGCCAATAATCATAAGCGCACAAGCAAGTCCCGCAGCTTTGCGAGCATTTTGACTGTCTTTTGCACATAAGTAACGATACGCGTTAATGCTGTTGTTCATGACACCGAATTGCTTGATAAAGATGAAAACCACCCAAAGTACAAAGATGCTCATGTAATTTAGGTTGTTGCCAATAAAGAAGTCGCCTTCAAAGTTAGATACGATGTTACTTATCCCACCACCGTGATAATACGCTGCAATAGCACAAGTAATGGTTACCGCCATAATGACCAGCATCTGCATAAAATCAGACGCAACAACAGCCCAAGAACCACCTGTTACCGCCATTAACATCAAAACAATGCCGGTGACAACAATCGTCGCCTCCATTGGAATATCGAACACAGCAGCCACAAAAATAGCTAGGCCATTCAACCAAATCCCTGACGAAATCATGCTGTCTGGCAAACCAGCCCACGTAAAGAACTGCTCCGATACTTTACCAAAACGCATTCGAATGGCATCAATCGCAGTTACAACGCGGAGCTGTCTGAACTTTGGTGCAAAGTAGAGATAGTTACATAGGTAACCAAATGCATTGGCCAAAAATAAGATGACAACAACAAAACCATCACTAAATGCACGTCCCGCGGCACCCGTGAACGTCCATGCAGAAAATTGGGTCATGAATGCCGTTGCACCAACCATCCACCAAAGCATTTTACCCCCACCTCGGAAGTAATCACTTGTAGACGTTGAAAATTTACGGAACATCCAACCGATTGCTATTAAGAAAAAGAAGTAGGCGAGAACCACGAGTGTATCAATAGTCATTATTTCAACCTTTATAGTTTTGGGGTTAATTTACGTCACCAAGGTTACGTATTTGCCCCTCTTATTTGTAGTACAAAACTACATTAGTGAGACGTAGATCGCCTGTTTTATATAATTAAATATAATGAAATTAAACCTTAAAAAACAATAGCTTATAGTATAAATAAACATAAATAACGTGAATAAAAATACATATTTGTAATACAAATCAAAATATGATTATTGGATAACTATCGCGTCAATACTGGATGATAATAGCGGTATAAATTAAGAAATAACAAACATTAACTTTGGGCTGTAAATATTTGCATTGAGCCGAGAAAAATCAATTAAAAACAGAGTTATCAATATCGTTCAGCCGAATAAGCCGGCACTAATTACTCGCTAACAACATATTTAAAAATAGTGGGAATTAATTAGTATCGGGGGTTATTAACTAGAGTAATAAAACAGCAAAAAATAGCGTTTATGACGAGTGGAAGAAAGGGACAAAACTTGCGAATTCAACCTTAAAATAATCAACAGTCAAATAAATTAATGAATGTTATTTTAAAATGTTAAATAAAGAGTATTGGATCAGTAAATTAACCTCATGGAATTTGGTCGATGTCTCCATAATAGCTCATTGATAGGCTGAAAAACGGTTGTTGCTAACATTGAATTGAAAATATATCATTTAAGAAAAAATAAGCGCTAACACCATAGTAAAATGAGTCTGATTTTGATCAAATGGTCATCACTAAATGTATGAATCTCGCTTACATCACCGTTTCTCACCACCACATTCAAATGATGGATATTGGCTCAGATCACGCTATATGTCTCAGATCACGCTATATGCCTCAGATCACACTATATGCCTCAGAGCACACTATATGTCCCAGCGCTTTTATTGCCAACATTCGAGTTTAAGAACTGCGTATGGTGCGATGGCTAGCCAGTACTCTTGTGCATCGCACCGCCCTTCAACGCCATCATATTCATCGACAGAAACCTAACATAACAAACCCTCTAGCCTGCAAGTCACCGTCAACCATGCAAGGCTGCTCCACGGCTAGTTTTAAGCGTATGATGGCCTTGATGTATAGACACGGTTTGCTTACCTCACCTTTGACTGTACAGCATCATTCTGACGCCCACGCAGTACATTAGCGCTCATGATAAAGACCATTCGTAATGGCGTAACCGTTAGCAAGACGTGTCAATTAACAAGAACATGGCCGTAGACGTGACGCTCAAACAGCCAGCCTTTGTTCCAACCATATTATGATGAGTTAGCCATGCACAAAGCTATAGCTTCAGTAATTGGGCGTTGTATGTGTTGTCTTTTAAGCGCGTAAATCGCTCATGTGGACAAAATTAACAGAGGTGTGGTAATCGGTGGGAATAGAGTGCATTTCCGTCTTTCCAACCGGATAGACGTGACAGTGACGCAGTAACACGACTTGTCCAATGAAGTTGTAGAGGTATCAATGCATAAGCTTGTTTTGAGACATCTAACAATGATGGAGATAAAAGCGAGATTATTAAGTGGTAATCCGGTGCAGAGCTAAACCTTAAGTCATGCTTATCACTGAGTGTTCTTCTCGGCACAGAGAAATAATTTACACCCGCATAATCATTTTTTGCAGAGCCTTCGTCCGTAGATTCATCAACAATAGCCGTATATTGACTATCTATTTTATCTAAGTCCAAACTCAATTGAATGGTAACCGTTTCGCGTATTGGCTCAAGCGACAAGTACTCATCAGCGATAGCAGTATGCGTACACACTGCCAACACCATTACGATAAATAATTGATACCAACGCTTAAACAAAATTTACCTCATTGATCGATAGGTTAGATCTTAAGTAACTTATCGAAGAGTATACTGAATCAGCGCAGTACAATGGTAGTGTAGAGTCAAATGAAGTGTTAAAAATTATTTCCGCTTTCATAATAGGGTTTGTATTCCTAAATGAATTGAAGCCCGTCAGTGATGCCAATAATAACGACTATATTCAGTTCTATTTATTTGTCAGTTCTATTTCATCACTAAAGCCCAAGCAGCATTTGTTAATTATTACCCCGTACTCTTAATCGTCATTAACCAATAACATATAGAAACACTCATTTGAGCAAGTAATACTAGTTACTTAGTCTAACCACTATCAAATACAAAGGTAAACCATAGGAATGCACACTAACAACGTCGATGTATTCGTCTAATCACACCAACAAACGCTAACGGGCTGTTCACACTAAAACCAAGGCTCTTTCCATGCCAAATAAACACCATACAATCAACATCTTAAACCAAAAATATAAATCTATTATCCGAAGCGGTATCGTTCGCGGCAACGAAGTTCGATAAAGGTCTATCTGTACGCGAGCCATATGAGAAAAGCCCCGTCAATGACGAGGCTGATACGTTTACGCTGATGGGTAACCAGATACGTAGATGAAACGATAAGCAAAATTAGCTAACTAAGACCAGAGAATCTAGAATCCCCTGCCCGCTATGGATTCCTCCTTCATTTTCGCTAGCCGGTTTACTGCGAATTAAATAACCCGCATAGCCATTGTTTTCGGTAACCGCATGGCCTTGATAGTGCGCGGTAAACAAACCAATCTCACTCACTAAATCTGACACTATCGTTTGCTGACCATCTCGAACGGCGATGGTTGGTGACTCGCGCTCATGTGGATAAAGACGTTGCATCAATGCCCACGCATCATACTCTTCTGGCTTCAGTGCCATTAAGGTATCGCTGATTTTGTCGCCGAAGACACAGTGTCCACCACCTTCACCTTGGTTTTTGAGTACCCATTGCTGTTTATTGGCGCGGGTATTAAACCATTCAATCGTCTCAGCTGAGATAGGCTTCATGTCAGCTAATACGCTTTTTATAAGCTTAGCGTCTTCGAGAGAAAGTCCCCAACGTATGTAGTCTGCGGCAGGTATCATGGTTAGCAACATCTGCATCGATTTACTCGTCGCCAATTGCTGGCTAATCGTCGCGTTCATGGCAACATAGTGTTTTTCAATGAACAGCCTCGTCTGGCTCAGCGTATGACAACAAATATCTTCTTTTAATTCTGGCGCCCAATAATCAGAATATTGGTATCCAGCACGCAGATAGACGGTATCAATCGCTCCAACGCCATCAAGAATAAGACGTGGATTGCCACTGTCCGACATACCACCAGTTGATAACTGCGTACTTAATTGCTCGAACGTGCGCCTCAGTGTTCGAACACCCAGTCTCTGTAACTCAACTTCCAATAAATGCTGATCATAGACATTGTCTTCATTTTTCTGCACGACCATTAAAAATGTCGGGGTTGCATCATGTTCCATTTCGTTAAAGTGCGCCTTCACTTTCTTAGTCGCCGTCGCAATGCCAAGGGCAAGCTGATGCATCGCTTGATTGTTCGCCGGCATCGCTGTTATATCTTCTACCCAGTGTTCGTACACGTCACTCCATTGGCTTTGAACAAAACGATGGAGCTCTGTGGCGCGCTGACCAAACGGTCCCATACCAGCAGCGATGCCATTAAATTCAATAACCTTCGCGCCATGCTGGCGATCATCCATAAAATCGGTACGCATTAGAAGCAATGGCTGACGTGCAGGTTGTAGGCGTTGTACGACGCTACCATGTGCTTGTTGGTGGAGATCCATCAAGCGGCCAAAAAACGAGTCTGCTTTTGCCATATCATTTAGCGATGATTGTAAAAAATCATGGTCTTCAGATACATTGCTCACCAACTTTGCAATCAAAGGGGTTACGGTAAGTAAATGATTGTATACCGTTCGCTCCATTGTCATTGGGGCAATACTGAACGGAACGTGCCTTGCCGTATTGTCAGCTTGGCGAAACGCGACACCGTGCATGATTTCCCATTCACAGACATCTTCAATGAATTGCTGAGGCACAAATTTGGGGTTGTCGTTATTCATAATGTAATGACTCTTTCTATTTTTATCGCCTATGTCGCGTTCATAGCCGCAAGGCTCGGTGTACTATTCTGGTATTCGTTTTCCGAAGATATGAGCGAAATAATACCGCATCGACCGTGGTTCTGCCTCTAAGAATAACCAAACACGCCCATTCCTATGGTTAGTCCACCTCACGTCTGCAGGCGTTCACTGCCGTCCTTTTTACATCGAACGGCGTAAGAAGGCTCAGTCGACAATGCAAGTTTGTAGACCGCACCGATTCAGCATAATTAAGGAGCCTTGATGCCCCTGAGGCGCTATCTAATGGCGCTTGCTTTATGTTCAATTCTTTCCATTTTACTAATTACACGGCGCCAGACTCGTATCCATAGCGATAAAGACGGAGGATTTACAACAAAGACGCATTTTTTGTTTATTTCAACAGTATTTAAATCAATGATAAACCGAAGTGCATACGTTGTAGTGCATGCATTATTGTGTTTCAAACGCTTTTTATCTTATTCGAGTAAACGTCTTCACCGTTACAAGATGCTTCTACTCTCATATTTATATTATTTGAGCGCCTCGACAAACCCAGACATATTCAATTGCATTTAGCTCAATACCTCATAGGATTGCGAAAACGATTACCCCATTGACTAACCGACGAACTCCCCAAGGGCCTCTTATGAATATCAAAAAAACACTGATTGCCGCTGCTATCGCTAGTGTCAGCTCACTATCTTTTGCGGCGGAGAAAGTCGACCTCATGATCACTGATGCTCTGGTGTTAACCATGGACCAAGACAAATCAATTTATGAGAACGGAGTCGTCGCGATAAAGGATAACAAGATTCTAGCCGTCGGCGATCAATCATTAGCGGAACACTACGAGGCTCAACACACTCTCAATGTCGATGGCGATATCGTCATGCCCGGTCTAATCAATACCCATACGCATGTATCAATGACGGTATTCCGTTCATTAGCAGACGACGTCCCTGATCGCTTACACCGTTACATCTTTCCTCTAGAAGCTAAATTGGTATCACGTGATATGGTACGTATTGGTGCCAATTTAGGTAACGTAGAAATGGTTAAAGGCGGCGTCACTACGTACGCCGATATGTACTACTTTGAAGACGAAGTCGCGAAAACTGTCGATAAAATAGGAATGCGGGCCGTGCTTGGCGAGACCGTCATCAAATTCCCGGTTGCCGATGCAGCCAATGCAGAGGAAGGCATTAAATACGCATTAAACTTTATCGAAGAATACAAAGACCACCCACGTATCACCCCCGCATTTGCACCACATGCTCCATATACGAACACCACTGAGATCCTTCAAAAAGTGGCTAAGCTATCGATAGAACATGATGTCCCTGTCATGATTCACCTTGCGGAGTCTCATCGCGAAGAAGAAAAAATTGCCGAGCGCTCCGAAGGGCTTTCGCCGGTCCAGTATATGAACAGCATTGGCGCGCTCAACGAGAACTTAGTCGGCGCTCATATGATTTTGGTTGATGACGAAGACATTGAACTGGTGAAACAATCTGGCATGGGTGTCGCGCACAACATGAGTGCTAATATCAAGTCGGCGAAAGGCGTGTCACCCGCTCTTAAGATGTATGACGACGGCGTACGTATCGGGCTAGGCACTGACGGTCCAATGTCAGGCAATACGTTAAGCACGATTGATGAGTTCAACCAAGTGGCCAAAGTTCATAAGCTTGTTAATAAAGACCGGGCCGCAATGCCGCCAATTAAGGTCATTGATATGGCAACAATGGGCGCGGCTCGTGCATTACACATGGAAGATAAAATCGGCTCACTCGAGGTCGGAAAACTGGCTGATGTGATCGTTATTGATGTCAAAGCACCCAATATGGTTCCGGTTTATAACCCATACTCTGCACTGGTTTACTCAGCAAATTCTGGCAACGTAAAGCACACCATCGTGGATGGGAAAATCATTATGCAAGACCGAAATATGTTAACCGTTGATGAGGATGCGATTCGTAAAGAAGCATTAGATTTCAGTCAAGTCGTCCGAAAAACGGTCATTGAGTCAGGGGAAGTGGTTCAATAAACCCAATATTGTGTAAAGTAGGCATCGCCGAACTCTTGGCGGTGCCTGCCACAAACCTTTGATGCCTGTTTAGAGCGCTAAAGTGCCATTTGAAAAGCCATCAATCGCTATGTAAACAACCGTACACTTTTTCATGACAGCATTGGCACTGATAGGAATGACGATGGGTTTTCTCTCCGCAGTGTGGACAAGGAATCATGCGCTTGTCAGAGCTGCATAAAATCATGATGAGTCCTATGGGGCCCAATACATAACCAAGCAGTACCCCCGCCACCACTCGACCTTTTTTTATACCAACAATGACCGACAATATAAAAAACACCGCATAGAAAGAAAGCCAAAATGCCATTTCAGGTTCCATTTTTATACCTCTCTCATCGCGCGATAATAGCTCACGGTTAATGGCGCGGTTAAATAATCCCACAAGGTTCGTTTCTCTAGAACAATAAACACTTCCGTCTGCATTCCAGGATAAAGCTCGATATTTTCAAGCCCTGTCAATGCATCACTGGCAAGCTTTACTTTAACCATATAACCCGTTTGTTGCTCATTGGTTTCAGTGCTTAATCTGTCCGCAGCAATGTAAGTGACCTCTCCATCGACGGGCGGAGTTTTTCTAACGTTGTAAGCACTTAATCTCACTTTTGCTTGTTGCCCAACTCTAACGACGTCAATATCTTGTGGGGGTATCAACGCTTCGATAATCAATTCATCACTATCAGGAACAATCTCCATCAGCACATCACCGGGGTTAACAATACCACCAACGCTGGCGACATTGAGTCCAACCACGGTACCATTGTGCTCACTGCGGATCGTCACTCGAGACTTAACATCCGTTGCCGCTTTCAATGCCTCACTAATATCACGAGACTCTTTTTGTATCTGAGCAAGCTGAGAGGAATAGGTTTGTTTTAGCTCGAGAAGCTGGCCTTGGTGTGTTTGTTCAAGGGATTTAAGTTGGCGATTATTCACTTCGGTCTCTGCAGCAATTTCAGCCAGCTCAGCATCGACTCTTGCTGCCGCTCTTTTCAGTTCTAGCATGCGTGTTTTAGACACATACCCCTTTTTTACCAGCCCTTGCGTCATATCGATTTCTTCTTTCAGTAACGCGCGTTGCCTTGCTATCGCTCTTTGCTGAAACATACCTCCGCGAATTTGTTCATCGAGTAAGGCTTTGCGCTGTATGTATTGCCCTTCCGTCAGCTCCAGCTTTAACAAAGCTTGCTGAAACTGGAGCTGCTCACTGCTAATGACGTTGGCAATGATTTGTGTTTTATCGAGAGTGTCTATGCTTACGCTGTTGTCTTTGAAGGTCCAATCAACTTGATTATTTCCTTCTAGTAAAGCGTCAAGCCGACGTTTTTGATAATCAAGAGAAATAGCCTTCAAGGTTAATCGTTGAAAATCCGCTTCTGCTCGTGAGTTGGACAACTCTAGCAGCACATCACCCGCTTTTATATGTTGCCCTTCTTTAACATACACTTGCTTTACCCAGCCCCCTTCTAAATGCTGGACTTGTTTTCTTTTACTTTCGACCACCAGCACTCCCCGAGCAATAGAGGCAGCACTCAAATCAACAGACGTTGCCCACCAAACAAAACCAACGGTCGTAATCAAGCTAAGAATAATGCCTTTTCTTACTACTTTTGACGTATCAAAAATCATAAATACTCCTAGCTTGCTGTACGGGTTTGAGGATTAGAAGTGCTCGTTACGTTGTCAACGTCAGAGTGCAACCCTAAGAATTGATCGCTTTTTCCCGCTTTTTCAACCTTGCCATCCTTGAGTAAAATGACCCAATCCATTTGCCTCAAAAAACCGGGCCGGTGGCTAATCATAACCGTTGTAATCTCATTCTCTTTACAATGCTGAAGTACTATCGCTAACGCGACCTCCCCTTCTGGATCAAGGTTTGAATTCGGTTCATCTAGTACCAACACCTTAGGATTGGAAAAAATAGCCCGGGCTAAACCAATTCTTTGCATTTGCCCGCCCGACAGTTGCAAACCGCCCTCTCCGCAATACGTTTGATAACCGTCAGGTAACGATATGATCAACTCATGAATACATGCCAGCTTTGCCGCGGCTACCACATCCTCGTCTTTCGCTTCACTGAAACGACAAATATTGTCTCGAACTGAGCCGGACAATAAGCCAACGTGCTGAGGGAGGTAACCAATGTGTTGTCCGAACTGAGATTCAGACCACTGCTCTATGGCTGCACCATCCACCTCTATCATCCCAACACTTGGTTGATATATCCCCATAATGAGCTTTGCTAGGGTCGACTTACCTGATCCTGAATTGCCTAGTATCGCCAGGGATTGACCATTACCTAGTTTGAAATTGATGTTTTGCAGCAAGGGCTCTTTCATTGTTGGAAGTTTGAGAGCAACGTTCTTAAATTGGATGTGGCCTTTGGGCTTAGGCAACGTCGTTTTCTTTACCTCTTTATTTTCGTCATAGGCATTAAGACGTTTCCATGCGCCCATCGCGCTGTACCAAGACTTCCAACCTGAGACGGCTTGTTCAAAGGGTGACAATACCCGTCCCATAATGATTGAACTTGCAATGATAGCGCCAGTCCCGAGCTGTTGAGTCAAGACAAGATAGACGCCAAGTGATAATACGGATATCTGTAGAATCGTTCGAACGTAGCGGCTCACTGATAGTAATCGGCCTATTCGGGAGTTCACCTCCCACTGATAGCCCAGTAATTTTTCACTCTTCGTTTCCCATACCCTTCCAATATTCTCGGACATGCCCATCGCCTTTATCATCGGAGCATTACGCAAATAATCGTTTAACTCCATGTTGGTTCGATTGGAATACTTACCTGAATCTTCATTCGCTTGACGACTTTGCAGCATCATCACTACTGCTAACAGCATGAAAATCACACACCCCATCAACGCAACCACACCAATATAAGGATGAAGCATAAATAAAATGATAAGGAAAATAGGAACCCATGGCAGATCAAAAATCGCGGAAGTAGAAGGCGTAACAAGGAAATTGCGTATTTCAGATAGATCTTGTAACCCTTGTTTTTCAATTCGATTTGTCACGGACGATTGTGAAATGCTCTTTGCGAGTAAAATCCCACTAAGAGAAGCGTCTAATTTTAGCCCTGATTTCTGTAACAACTCGGTACGTATGTACTCCATTAGAAACTGAGCAGTCACAAGAAAAAGCGCGATGCCCATTAATGCAAACATCGTCTCTAAACTCGAACTGGAAAGGACACGATCAAATAGTTGAAGACCATAAATAGGTAGGGACAACACAAGAAAGTTAATGACAAAACTAAAGTAACAAACGACCCATAGTTCTTTTCTTGTTTGTTTGAATGCGGGCTGTATGCGATCCATAAAACACTCTACTCCTGATTAGGTTCCTTCCTAGAAGGGAGTATAGTAAGTGTGTTCGCAATGTGTATTTTTTTAACTAATAAGAAAAATCATAACAAACAAATTGTTAGCTCCGTTTGTATGACTTTTCTAACGATCGTTGTTTGATACTATGCCAACTTAAGTTGTTGACTAATTTCAGCGCCATTTGCTACCGCTCTATGACTCTCTTTTAAGATCCAATTGATTGGATTTCGAACCCAGGGCTGTGGGTCATATTCTGGAAATCGGTCAACGGCTCTCAATGCGACCACCTTGAGCCCAACAGCCTCGCAAGTCTCAATACAGCGTTTGGCATGCCATGATTGAGCGACAACCACCACATTTCGCCCTACCGCTCGGTGGAGGGCTTGCGTCGCAATATCAGTAGTCGTTTGATAATTTTCGCTACCAATGACATGAGCACGTTTAATCGAAGCGATAGCATGCTCTGCAATTTCTTGTTGAAGATGTGCATCTAGATAAGGGTATTCTTTCAGTAGTGCCATGGCTTCCTTGGCGAGGCATTGATTAACCTCTGAGCTATCCCCAAAGGAAAAAGCGATAACACCATGCGCATCTAGTGGATGACCAAAGTCTTGCATAGACAGCTCAGTTTCACCCAGATAGGTTAATACCCTGTCTTTTTGTTGTTGATTGAGTTGATAGTCTCGTGTCGAAGTAAGGCATTGTTTGAGCACCGTCGCCGAGTGGCGAACGAGTGAAAGCTCTGAATGAGTTAAGGTATCGATAAAATTTCGCATAGCAGCACCTGTTGGTTTAGCCCTGCCTATCCGTTGACTCAATACAGTCCGTTGACGACGTTATGATATCAATTCGCTCTCAATAAAGACAGTAGCTATGTTTAAAAAATAACCAATTAATATGAATGGCGAGTGTTCAGTTTTGAGACATTGAAGAACTAACAAATTAGAAATTGATAACTTTTGTATTATCATTAAGTTATCTTACAAATCGACTTCAAGGTTATTTCATTGTCATTACGATTATTGCAGGGGCTCGCTATCATTATTGTATCGATGGTGCCCGCAGTTGCCGATATTGAAGAACCTAAATCGCCAAGCTTTTATGGCGGCCGCTCAATCGCGCCTGAGCAAACGGCCTCCGGGACACCGCAATCCAAGAACCAGGACATTGATTTTCAAAGGCGTGCAATCTCTCCTCCCATTATCGCTACGTCACTCCCGAATGAAGACACTCATCGCACAGATGAATCGCTATCTGTTTTTGCACCAGATATTCAACGCCTGACAAGAAACGACCGCTTACTCGCACACAAGGCACACTATTATTTTGAAAAAAATTATCATGATAAAACGGGAATGTGGGACTCCGTTCAAGGCTACCATCACGCCACCATGTGGGATGTGGCAAGCGGATTAGCCGCCACGCTTGCCCTTCATGCCCTAGGGTTTGAAACCACCGAGGTGACACGTGATAGGCTCACCGTCACCTTAACAACGCTTGCTGATTTCCCTTTGTATAATGACAAACTGCCTAATAGGGAATACAACACTAAGACGGGGTTGCCGGCAGGCAGTTACAGCACGACTAAGAGTAACGGCAATGGCTGGTCAGCGCTGGATATTGGACGACTTCTCATCTGGCTCAACATCACACAGGCTTCATTTCCCGATCTCACTCCAATCATTAATACCATCACCTCACGGTGGGCACTCTCTGCTGCAATCAAAGATGAAACCTTGTATGGCACTAAGCTTTACAAAGGAAAAGAGTATTTCAGACAAGAGGGACGGTTGGGGTACTTGCAATACGCCGCTCAAGGGTTTTCTCTCTACGGGTTCAACCTTACTGATAGTTTCAGTAACACCACAACAACTAACATTGATGTAGATGGATCGCGACTGCATATCGATATTCGCAATGTGCCTTATTTTACCAGTGATCCCTACGTATTATTGGCCTTAGAAATTGGTAATCCGTCAGTGTGGTGGAATCAGCTTGATACCCTTTATCAGCTGCAAAAGAGACATTCTGAACAAACGGGAAAACTTCATGTCTATGCCGAAGATGCGATGAGTAAAAGCCCATGGTTTGCCTACAACAACATTTATTACTATGGCACTAGTTGGTTGAGTGTCAGCCCTGGAGGGAAACCTATCGAAACGCCTCAGACGTTTAGTAACAAAGTAGGATTTGGATTTAGTGTGCTATTTGATGATGCTTTTAGCAAACAGCTCAATGATGAGGTATTACGAACCAGTCTGACTTCTCGGAGTATTCCAACGGGTGTTTATTCCGACAATGGCACCAATAATGCTTTCAACATCAATACCAACTCGCTAGTACTCGTCTCATTGTGGTACAAGTCCTTGGGGAGTGTTCCAATCTTAGAGGCGGTACTACAACGAACGCTACAATGGGAAAACCAAGTCTCTGAGGATACCGCGCTACAACACGAATCAATTGAGTGATTCGACGCACGGAATTTCTGAGTCCAAAGCAAGTTTGAAATAGAATCTACTGTTTAAGCACAAGCAGGGAACTTCTCACTCATGGTAAGTAAAAAGTTACCCGCAACGATCACCTTATTTATTACCGTCTTTATTGAATGTCACGCTTGTCAGTTACACCGCGGCAATGACTGAGATTTCAACCAGTAACTCTTCTCGAGCCATACTGGCTTCAACACAAGCTCTGGCGGGAGCATGACCTTCCGGTACCCATGCATCCCAAACGTCGTTCATTGCTTGAAAATCAGCCATCGTTTTAACGTAAATGGTCGCTGATAATAGTTTTTCACGACTAGACCCTACACTTTCTAACAAGTCATCTACTTTTTCCAACATGGTTGTGGTCTGGTGCGTGATGTCTTTTGTTGAGTCTTTAGCTACCTGACCGCAAAAATAGACGGTCCCATTATGAATGACTGCTCGGCTCATGCGTTGCTTTGTCTCTTTTCTTTCAATCATTTTATTATCCTGCTATCTCATCAACGGCTCGGCTTAGCCGCATTTATTTTGCCGAATAATACGGTGGATTCCCGCTGCTCATCAATGAATTATTTCAAAAACCGAGACCACACTCTAAGTATCAATTTCAAGCTCACTCATTAAGCAATAAATCGTTGGTATCATGATGAAATAATGATCAAAAAAATCACGACTATAGGTTTATTCGGTAGTCAGTTCATGTACATTACATCTATCACATGTCACAGGGATAGTAAGGTATGACGAAGAAAGTAATGGCTATTATAGGGACGGGGGCGATTGGAGGTTACTACGGTGCTAGGTTGCATCATGGTGGGCACGATGTCCATTTCCTGTTTAACTCCGATTATTCGCATGTTTGTGAAAATGGGCTAGTCGTCGATTCTCATTACGGTGATTTCTCCATCCCACGGGATGCCCTACAAGCCTATCAATCTAGCCATGACATGCCGAAAGCCGACGTTATCTTCGTCTCTATTAAAACCACTCAAAATCATCTGTTATCTTCTTTAGTCTCTCCCATCACAAAGCCCGACTCTCTCATTGTATTGTTACAAAATGGCATTGGCGCAGAGGAAGAGCTATCGCAACAAATCAAAACGCCACTCATTGCGGGCGGTTTGTGCTTCATCTGTTCGAACAAAATAGGTCCTGGTCACATCGATCACATCGATTATGGCCGCCTTACGCTCGGCGGACTTAACGATCAGAGCCTACCTCTGGTACAAGACATTGCAGATGATCTTAAAAACAGTGGTGTCGAGACCGATGTAGAAAATTCAATTCTAACGGCTCGCTGGAAAAAGTTACTTTGGAATGTACCTTTTAATGGCTTATCCGCGGTGTTAAGTGCTGATACAGAACAGATAATGCGATGCCAGGAGCTTGTAGCGTTAGCAAAAACGATCATGACCGAAGTAAAGAATGTTGCAAAGACAACGGGGACCGAACTCCCTATGACACTCATCGATACCATGCTCACCAACACCGCGACGATGAAGCCGTATCAAACGAGCATGTTATTAGATCTAAAGCATCAACGGGCACTTGAGTTGCAATACATGTATAAAAACGTTCTAGATATTGCGCAACAAAATAGGGTTGAAATGCCAAAAACAGAGACGTTATACCAACAACTTTGCTTTATCGATCCTAGCTATTCAGGCTAATGAACAATTAAAAAGTACCATTGAGGAAAGGCGAGAACCACTCGCCTTTTTTGTTAACGATATAACGTTATTTTTTGTAGCCTTTTATTGAGTATAGTAATGGCACGTTCTTACCTTTGTGAAGCATTTGATAGCCTTCACCTTTTACCTCAATGAGATCTTCGAAGCAGCAATAAGGACTGTATGGGTGCTCGTGGAAACTGTCGATGGAAATCCCAACCTCTCTTAGCGCAGTAATCACCTCGCTGATAGGATGCGACCATTGGGCTGTCATCGATTTGTGATCAACTCCATTTTCCGTATAGGTACTCCCCTCTTCAATGTCTGGTGCTTGATGAGCGAAATAACTGTAGCCCGATAATAAGTCAATCATTGGATGAAATTCTATCAGGTTGAATTGCCCACCTGATTTTAGCGAGTTCGAGATCGTCGTCGCCCATAATTTTAAATCAGGCAACCACCCCAAGACCCCGTATGAAGTAAACACAATATCAAAAAGCTTGCTATTTTCTCGACCAAATTGACAAACATCGGCATTAATGAATTCGGCATCAATACCCATTTCTTCCGCTAAATAACGCGCCTTTTCAATCGCTTTGGTCGATAAATCAACGCCGGTAACCTTGGCCCCTTTACGCGCCCAAGACAGTGAATCTTGACCAAAGTGACACTGTAAATGTAGCAACGACTTTCCCGCCACATCCCCGACTTCTTCCAGTTCAATTGGGTTGAGTGACGACTTCCCCCGAATAAACGTATCAACATCATAAAAATTCGATTCAAAATGCAACGTAGTACGCTGATCCCACGCTTTTTGGTTCATCGCTAAATAATCCATATCTCTCCCTTTGTTAAACCTTGGTCGTGAAACAAAACAAGGTCGTCAAATTTCACACCGTGGACCTTGCGCCTCTTCAGTTGTCCAATCGCCTGAGAGCCACAAAGCCAGTGGCAATCATCGAAAAATATCGATAAAATGCTGCCGTTATCCTTAATTTAAAGTAGCCCAATGAAACGTATAGTGCTCTACATCGCCGATAAATGCCCCCATTGTAAAGATGCTCAACGATATTTGGACAGCAAGGGCATTAAGTACAGGCTAACAAACTCTAAAATGCAAAGAGGCAGAAAAGAACTGCAAGCCATGGGTGCACGCTCGGTACCAGTCCTTAAAATTGGCGATCAAGTCATGATTGGCTGGAATCAAAAAAACTTCGACAAGATGTACAATTCCAACTAACTCGGTGAGCTATCTAGAGCTCGCCATTTTTCGCCAACTGTCCCCTACCCACCATAAAAGCACATTAATTCAATGACTTAGATTTGTTTCTTGATAGTAATAATAAATTACACATTTTTCTCTACTAAAATTATACGATTTATTTATACTGCCGCTCCTCAGGATACGAGTCGTTTCGTATCCACCTACGCGGCCGTATTCCCATTATGTACCAAGCTCTTATTTCAATGCCCCCTGCAATTGCACTTAGCATTGCTATCGTCATTGAGGTCATCGCGACCTCTTTTATCCCAAAGACTGAGCAGTTTACTAAGCTGTCACCCAGTGTTGTCGTCATTATTGGTTATGGCATCGCATTCTTTTTACTGTCTGTTACCGCAAAAAGTATGCCGCTAGGCGTTGTATATGCCATATGGAGTGGCTCTGGTATTGTGTTAATCGCAACGGTGAGCTACTTCCTTTACGATCAGAAACTGGACGTACCCGCATTAGTCGGTATCGCCTTTATTGTTTGTGGTGTTCTGATTGTCAATTTGCTCTCAAAATCGGTTGGGCATTAAACCCAAATCAATGGTCAGCCACGATAAATGTCGAGTCACTGCGTTTATGCGTCAAATTAAAGATAATCTTATGCATGCTTTTTGTGTGTTTTGATGTACTCAATAAAAGCTCTATCCGCTCGTGATAAATACCCATCTTTGCGCCATGCTAATGCTAAATCAACAAAGACAGGGGGATCAAAGGAGATACCCCTCGTTTTTGGTTCATGCTCGGTGACCAGTTCTAATAACGCGGTAATGGCAAAGTCTTGTTTTACGATACTGAGTATCATGGGTAGTAAATTCGTCTCGTATGAAAATTGTGCTTCGATCCCTAAACGCTGACATTCCTCGTCGATAAAATCTCGATGAAAATAACCGGGCTTAAACATTACCAGTTCTTCTTGGAAAAAAGTGTCGAATGTTAAAGAGTTACGGTCAGCAAGGGCGTGGTGCTCACTCACAACCGCAACCATTTCCGAACGATAGATAGGGTCAACCTCAAGGTCATCGGGCACATCGGTATTACGGATCACGCCTAAGTCAATCTCGCCGGATAACAGCATTCTCCGAATATCCTGGGTCCCAGCCTCTACCACTGTCATTTTTAAATTTGGGTAAGAGAACTTAAATGCCATGACTATTTTCGGAAAGAAGTAACTCCCCATCATACTTGGTGTCCCTAAGCGTACCTCACCTTTTAGCAGCCCTTTTAGCTCGTCCATCGCCAATGTGGCATCATTCACTTGTTGGATTATTTTTCTGGCATGAGGTATGAGTGCACGCCCCTCTTGAGTCAGCATGACTTGTTTATCAATACGTGAAAAAAGCTGAACACCCAATTGCTGTTCAAATTTTTTAATCGAAATGCTCAGAGCTGGTTGAGCAATATTGATTCGCTTTGCTGCTCGGGTGAAATTTTGCAGCTCAGCAACAGCAATGAAATGTTTGAGTTGTCGAATATCCATATAAATAAAATATATCAAAGCCATAGTATTAATATATTTCATATATCTACAAACAAATGCTAATTTCATCACAATACGGTTTATTAACGAATCTGCTCTTTGAGAATACGGCTCATTGGGAACAAGCCGTGCTTAGTAAAAGGCCGTTGGTGTTAACGGACACCATCTCAAAACAAACAGCATTATCTGGACACAAACAGCACCGGCAACGACATAACGAATTCGAACAGGACAAGAGAGGCAAACTGTGATTGAGCGGCACTCAACGGAATATAACCGAGTCACGTGGGGCTTATCCTTAGGTTCCTTTTTAGTATTCTGTAACTTGTACCTGTTCCAACCTATTCTTCCTCAATTGGCGCAGCATTTTTCCGTATCAGAAACAGAAATCAATTGGGTGTTTGCCGCCTCTACACTTGCGTTGTCCGTCTGCCTTGTTCCGTGGGCAATCAGCTCAGAAAGTATGGGGCGTCGATTTGTAATGTTAACCGGTCTATTGATGGTCCCTATCATTGGTGGGTTAATGCTGCTAACGGAAAGTCTATTATCTTTGGTAATACTGCGCGCTATGATGGGGTTCGCACTTGCCGCCTTCGCCTCGGTTGCGGTTGCCTATATGGTAGAAGAGCTTTCTAGTGAAGCTTTTGGTACCGCCATTGGTGGCTATATTGCTGCCAATTCTTTAGGTGGTATTGCGGGACGAATCGCTGGGGGGGTATTAACCGACCTATTTAACTGGCAAACAGCCGTCATTGTCATCTCTATTTTTACCTTCATTTGCGTATTGATTGTCGCTTGGTTACTGCCCCCTCAACAACACTTCAAACCAACGAAAGGATTGTTTTATCATCATAATCGGGCACTCGTTAGCCATTTATCAAACACCAAAATTTGGCTAGCAATGCTCATCGGCGGGGTCAACTTTTCGCTTTTCGTTAATCTTTACTCTGTGATGGGATTTCGCTTGGTGAGCCACCCACATAATTTGCCTATCGCGATAGCCTCATTAATATTTCTTTGTTATCTCTCCGGAACCATTTCGTCCAAGTGGAGTGGTCTATGGCGTCGCCATTTCTCACCCTTATTTGGCATGGCATTTGGTGCAACGATCAGTTTATGTGGAATGTTAGTGGCGATTATTGACACCATACCCGCTATGATTATTGGCTTATTGATGATTAGCGGTGGCGCATTCTTTACTCATACACTCGCTTACGCGTGGGTCAGCCAAAAAGCCACTACGGCAAAAGCCACGGCCACCGCCCTATATTTGGTGCATTACTATATCGGCGGCAGTTTAGGTGGTTTCTTTTTACTGTACTGCTGGCAGCACAATCAATGGTTAGGCGTCGTCGAAGGCGGCTCAGTGTTATACCTGATTCTATTCGGTCTTTGTTGGAAACTTAAATTGGTCAGTGACCGACCTCAAGTGCCTCTTCATTCTGCTTAACGAAAATTATTTGGCTAGTATTAGCGAAAGATCGTCAGCGATCATATAATCGGGTTAATCATTATATCGGTAGAGTGTTATGTCGTTACGTAAAGAAGTCGTCCTCATAGAAGAACAAGTTCAGCAATGGCTAAAAGACGTGGTGATTGGGCTGAATCTATGCCCATTTGCTGCAAAGCCTGAGCGCAACAAACAAATCAAGACGTTTGTGAGCTTGGCCGACAAAGAAGAAGGTTTATTGGAAGATATACTTGGAGAGCTAATGCTGCTTGAGCAGACTGAGCCACAGGATCTTGAGACGACGCTGGTCGTCGTGCCCAATATGTTAGATGACTTCATGGACTACAACTTTTTCATTGATTGGGTAGAAGCGCTCATTAAACAGAATGGTTGGGATGGCATTTATCAAGTTGCCACGTTCCATCCCAATTATTGTTTTGGAGGCGCGGCACCAGAGGATGATGAAAACCTAACCAATCGTTCTCCTTACCCCATTTTCCACCTGATTCGTGAAGCTAGTATGGAAAGAGTGCTTAAACACTACCCAGAGCCTGATGCCATCCCAGACAATAATATCGAGCGAGTAAGCCGTCTTGACGAAGTCGAGCGTAAAAAGCTTTTCCCTTATTTATTCGCTAGTTAGAACATAAACGCGAAGACAGTAAAGTTACATTTCAATAATAGCCATTTCACTGGTTTTCGGTGAGTGATAGTTTCTAGATAATGACCTTTGGAGACTATCACCATGAAAGCTTGGATTAAATTTATTCCGCTTGTATTACTTGTTACATACGTCATCACTTACGATGTGATGGATTCAACACAACACAACACACAGCTCACTAATGCAACTCAACAAATGGCCACGTCGGAATAGCGGCCTTCACTACCCTTAATCTAAACCAACGTTTCTAACTGAGCCTTAGTCTTAATGGCAACCAAGTCTTAATGTGTAACTTAGCCTTAATCGCCACCTTTAGCAGGCGACAAAGGTGATGATTAACGCCTTACAAATGTACACAAAAATCATTATTCCATATAGTGATCGGTAAACTATTTACTGCTAACATCCCTATCAACAACAGCACGTTACACTGAGGTAATTATGGGAATGTCTCTTGCCGTCTTCATCAAAAATGATGACAGCGGGATCGAGCTCGCTCGTTTTAATCAAGCAACCAAATCGGAATTATTGGAACAATGGCATGCCATCCCTAGTGCGAAAGATGTCACCAGCCATTTTCTGGTACTGCTTAGCGAGCAAGAGCATATTAACGCCAAGTTTATTGAAGATAGGCATTTAACCCAATTGCTTCACCTTTGGGGAACCTTTGATAATTTTTACCAAGAGTTGCCTGAATTTGAATAATGCCCACGACCTGTAAATGGCGTCGGTCAAATAGTGCCTCAGGCACCATTTCAAAGAATCAAAGGTAAAAAGCCACCTCTTTCGAGGTGGCTTTTTGTGACGATTCGGGACCCTAATTCCAAAACGTCGTTTCCAAAAAGTACGTGTACCTTTTGAAACTGGTTACCTAATTCACCTGTCATTGAGGTGAACTAAGCCAAACCGTAAACAACCGAGCATATTCACTCTATTGTTATAATTCAAAGTTAAGTATATGAATTGCTTATTCGTTGCGCAATGTTGTTTTCATCATATTAGCGCATAACAATATCACAGCCAGTAATTTATTTCACTTAGTGAAATAAATTACTGGCTCGCGAAAGTTCCTCTGTGCCTAACTTCAGCTAGCTATCAACAACGCCCTTTGATAGGATCATTTTCATTGTAATCTAACGAAAAAGAACCGATGAACTTAACTAAACTTACCCAAGAAATATTTGACCACTTATATCAAGATATCACGGAGTTTCGTACCACATTTGATCTTCCAGTGAATGCGCCGTCTTCGTTAGATGATGCGGCCGATATGTTACATAGCTCGCTAGCCATTGAAGAGATGACGGAGCTGGCGGAAGCCGATTCAAAAATCGAGCAAGCCGACGCTATTATTGATTCGGTTTACGTCTTGATGGGAAGATTGGTTCACCTTGGCAATGACAAGGTTGAGGCGAACGTTGCGATTAGTTATTTAATCGAACTTCTGCTGCATGTCGCTGCCAACCGCAACATAGACTTTATCAAGTGCTGGGACGAGATTCACTCAAGCAATATGAGTAAAGTGTGCCGCAGTGAAGCTGAATATGCAGAAACAGAAGCACACTACGCCAAGCAAGGTATTACGTTGATGTCTGTGCAAAAAGGCGCGTATGTCATTGCTAAATGTGCCGAAGATTTTATCTCGGAAGCGAAAACAATTCGTAAAGGTAAGGTTTTAAAGTCGGTGTATTATCGCCCTGCTGACTTAGCACCCATTGTTTAAGTAACTACTGCATGCATAGTTAATAAATTTGCCGCTTAAAGGGCCTTATTTGGCCCTTTACTGTCACTCATTTTTATTATTTCAGCAACTACTCATCAAACAGCAAGTATTCTCGACCGTGTATCGTGACGCGCTGCACTTGAGTGGAATAGACTTGGCCAACATTACTCGCAGTCAATACTTCATCACTCCTACCCTGTTGTACCAATACACCATTGTTCAACATCACCACATGATCGGCACGCCTTAAAGTAACGTTAAGATCATGATTCGCCACCACGACAGCCGTCCCTTGCTCCATGATCCGCGCGATCATTTCATGTAAGTACTTTTCTTGCCCTACATCTAATGGCGCTGAAGGTTCATCGAGAACAAGCAGTTTGGCGAAAGGGTTAATCGGTTTCCAGATTTGTAAGCAACATGCGGCCAGTCTGACTCGTTGCCACTCCCCTCCGGAAAGATGATGGACAGTTCGAGTGAGCATCGACGTCAAATTCAGCAATGCCGTTATTTCTGTCACCGCGTGATTCACTTGCGTATTTTGCCCGTCGCAACAACTAGGAATGGACAGAGACAGATATTGGTAAACCGGCATATTGAAAGCCGGGCGTGACGACTGGTTTAGATACGCCCTCAACAGTGACAAATCCGCTAGCGACAACGACGACACCGCTTTGTCATCAATCGTGACCTGTCCCTCAGCCTCTAAGATACCCGTCAACGCAGACAAGAAGGTACTTTTCCCACTACCATTTGGCCCAATAATATGCGTCAGCTTCCCTTCCGGAATCGAAACGGATAACGGCAGTAAGCGAGTGCCCACGGATAAATTATGAACCTGTATCATGACTTTTTACCAACATCCAAATAAATACAGGCGCCCCTATGGTCGTTGTCATAACGCCCACGGGCAGTTCTGCAGAATCGAGCACGATACGAGCCAGTATGTCAGAAACCACCAACAGGGCAGCGCCTGACACCGCAGATAACGGCAATAAGTATTTGTTTTCAGTGCCGAAAGCTAGGCGGAGAAGATGAGGGATCACTAGACCAACAAAACTGATCACGCCCCCCAAAGCAACCGATCCGCCCACCAGCAGTGATACAGCCAGGATTAATTGCCAACGGATACGATGTACATCCACACCAAGTTGTTGAGCGTGCACCTCGCCCACCATTAATTTGTCAAGAATGGAACCTTTGCTGCACAACCAGATCGCAACCGGGATCATAATCAGTGTCAGGCTGTGTTGATACCAACTCACACCGCCAACACTGCCCATCAACCAATACATCAGCTGACGAATACTAAGATCGTCACTAAAATAAAATGCCCAAGTAACCACAGCGCTCGATAGAATCCCCAGCGCTACGCCCACCAACAATAGCCGGGTCGTCGTTAAACGCATCGCGCGAGCCATGCCAACGAGTAGTAAGGTAAAACACAAGGCACCGCCGACACCAGCCAACATAAATGCAACAGGGGTTGCGGCGACCGGCAATACAAACAAAACCAACACCATACCTAGGCTTGCGCCCCCGGAAATCCCGAGGACACCCGGCTCTGCAAGTACGTTCCCGAGCAGCACTTGAAGTGCCGCTCCAGACAACGCAAGTGCTGCACCAATCGCGGCGGCGGCAAGCAAGCGCGGTAACCTGAGATCGTAAAGCAACCTAGATTCAAGCTTTGTTTGTGGCGAGAATGGATTAATAAGTATTTCACCTACAGAAAGGTGAAGAAAAGCGCAACCTATTAAGACGATGCTCATCGCTGCAATAAGCGTACGCCAACGTCTTTGGTTTTGATTCAGTAACTGATTGAATTTCATATGAGGGAGAATAACAGTGGCGTTAAAATACGCCACTGTTTTTTGCTAATCGTAGACCAGTTGGTCATCCTCGTAGCGAATGGCTACTTTTACCACCATGAGTGCAGCACGCTGGCCGACCTCGACTCGACGGTTTGGAAAAACAATCGCCTCATGATCATTTTTTGCCATTAATGGCTTATCGCCATCATGCCCAAACACTTCGCCATGTTTGAATTCGGTGAAATTCTCTACCTGCTCATCAAACAAAAAATCGAAGTCTTCTTGCTGACGCACGATGGTTCGTGAGACTCGATACATGACAGGAGGCTTGGCGATATGCTCTGCAACTTCTGAAGACAGCAAGTCTCTTGTTGCGATGTCAAATGCTAACAGCTTTTCTAGATTATTCTCACCAATCTTTGCGACACGGCCAAGCTCCATTGTCAGCGCTTGTGCTGCAAAATTCTCAGCCGAATACCAACTGAAGGTGCTTGAGGGCGCATTCGATAATAGCGTCGCATCAATGTGCGCGCTGGCGACATAATCAAATAAAGCCTTGCTGCGAACCGGGTGGCGTGTTTTAGGGCTCACCACAAATGAGTAATGGGCAGAAGCTCGAATCGCACAGTGTAGGTCTAAATGCCAACGTTGAGACTCAGGCGTGTCTTGATAAAACGCACTCACCTGTGACTTTAAATGTTTAGCAATCGCCACTTCACGGTTCATTGGATGCGAACGCTCGTCAAACAAACGATTTAAGTTTTCATCGATGTAGCGGATATGCTTATTCGTCGACTCTGGATGAGCAATGATAAAAAGACAACGAGCATTTAATTTAAGAAAACCCGACTCGATATCTTCCACCATTTTGTCTACCAGTTCCATCGGCGCTGTTTCATCGCCATGAATACCGCAAGAAATAATGATGTGCTTGCTGTGTTTATTTATCGTACTAGGTGTTACTTCCAATATTCCACGATGAGTAAGATCCATTTTTGCACCGGAATCGGTCACCATGGATTTAGCTTGAAACTCAACATGGGTTTCGAGCGTATCTTTAAGAAATGATTGGCGAAAAAACGATTTCGTCATGCGCTGCTCCCTATCTAACAGCGGTATGGTAATGAATCATTACGCAAATTTATAGGGAGCGGATCGCGTTTATAGAAGTAAATCATGTTTGAAAACAAGATTTACTTCTATTTGATGACAAATCATCCACACCACTCACCATTTATTGAAGTTTGTTTCCCATTCTCACGTGAAATGTTACTTTGCATCAAAGCAGATTCACCGTGATACTTCGTTCAATAATGCTTCAAATTCATCCACTTTTTGTTCCAATCTCGCCATACTTTCTTGCCAGAACGTCGATTGAGTTAAGTCACTCCCCATATGTTTAGACACCACTTGTTCCGCCACATAAGACCCTGTATCACGCAGTAGCGCGACATAATCAGGGTAGAATGTCTGCCCTTTAGCTGGACGCTGTGCGTAGACGCCTAAACTAAACAGGTAACCAAACAGATAGGGGTAGTTGTAAAAACTCAATTCCGAGATGCTGAAGTGAAGTTTGCTTGCCCAAAAGTAAGGGTCTTGCCCCTCCATTGAGTCTCCATACCAAGCCTGCCATGTCTCAGACATCAATTGGCATAATTGGTCAGAATCGAGCTCTGCTTCTTCTCGAGCTTGATAAAACGCCTTTTCAAATTCATACCGGACGGGAATATTGATGGTGAGCGCATACGCCGACGATAGTTCCTCCCAGAGCATTTCAAGTTTCTGTTCCGGTGTACTGGCATGGCTTAATAGGTAATCACGCACTATATTTTCAGCGAAGATCGAGGCGGTCTCTGCCAGTGTCATCGGATATCGAGTACGACAAAGTGGTAAGTCTCTCATTACCCAGTTATGAAAAGCATGGCCGAGCTCATGAGCCAATGTGAGTAAATCTGAACGACTGCCACCCCAGGTCATGAAGACAAGTGGTGTCCTCGTGGCCGCGAGTTTTGTACAGTACGCGCCTAATCGGCGATTTTCTGATGGTTCCGCGTCTATCCAGCCGTTATCGACCATCGTTTGAACAAACGCGGCCATAGCAGGGTCTACGGTTAAAAAGGCAGATTTAATGACCTCAATGCCTTCAG
Source organism: Vibrio sp. E150_011 (assembly GCF_053544015.1). Lineage (NCBI taxonomy): Bacteria > Pseudomonadati > Pseudomonadota > Gammaproteobacteria > Vibrionales > Vibrionaceae > Vibrio > Vibrio sp. E150_011. The sequence goes on along the minus strand of NZ_JBHFOL010000002.1, from coordinate 519,555 downwards.
AAAATGAGTAGACCTGTGGCTCGCTATCATTAAGCGACGGCATGGCCGCTAAATGATTCCATGGCGTCATCTTATCACTACCATGTACCCGAGCCATTAATCGGCCAGCACGTTGTCCTATGTGTTGATTTGATTTCGCTACCGACATCATGGCATCAAGGGTTTCTCGTTGAATACGATTCTCCCTCAAGCTGGAATCTAAGAAATGTTCGTCTTGCTGAGCCGACCGTTTCTTCGCTTCATTCAAGCGCCATCCCGCTAGGGCATTCAAAATTGCGGCAAACGAGGTAGCGTTTTGTTTCATCGCCGTTTGAATGCCTTCCCAAGCCGCCTGTTGTTTTGAAAATTCGCTGCCGTATAAAAGACTAGCAGCCTGTGAAAAGCCAACTGTTTCAGGACCTTGTTCGGTGATCATTGTGATCTGCAAAGCACCAGTAATATTATCGTACAGGCGCCCCCATGCATCTCTTCCATCGACTTGCATTGCAGAAAGTAATTGCTCTTCTGGAATGCTCAATTGCGTCTGCGCTTTGCGTTGAAGCAATTCTATCTGGAAACCTTGTCCTGCCACACTTGGGTCTTCGTGCTCAAGTACCTGTTCGATAAAATCAGTGTTCGCTAATGCCAACGTATTTTCATACGGCGTAAACGCTTGATCTAACTGCGAGCTAAGTTGCGCAATTCGACCAATCAATTGTTTCGCTTGCGTATTTGAAGCATTGGTGGACGCATAACAAGTTGCAAGTGTGTTTACTGTCGCAAGAAGTGTGCTGGCTGCCGACTTAGTTTGAATAGCATTTTGCATGGCTGTCACTTGCGCACGCTCGTCTTGATGACGGTTAAGCAGTTCTATCGTACGTTGGATTAATTCAATGTCCTGCTCAACTTTTGAATCAGAAAGATCACGATAAGCAATGGTCAGATCCCAAATAGGTTTATTCATCAGTCGCTCCTTTTATTGACGCGCCAATCGTTTTAACGAGAATATGCTCTGGCATGTCTGGGTTAATTTGAATATGAGTCAGTGAGCCATTTTGAATTGACAAGGTCGAATACCATTTTGCATTCGTCCAATCGATAGCAAGAAGATGCGCAAGTATCATCCGTATGACACCGCCATGGGTGACCACTAAGGTATCGACGCTTTGTGCGGCCAACACTTTCCAATATTGAACAATACGGGCATGGAAGTCAGTCAAGGATTCGGCGTTAGGCAGTCTATGCTGCGAAGGCGATGACCAAAAAGGCTCAACCGCCAACCATTCCTGTTCTGTCATCGACTTAAATGGAACGCCGTCTATATCTCCAAAGTGCATCTCACGCATCACAGGATGAATGGTTAAGGGGCAATGATGTAAATGAGCATATTGTTCGGCGAGCTTTTGACAGCGAATAAGTGGAGAGGTCTGTACCTCTTTAATGCCCGTTAATGCGGATTGCAACTGCGTCAGTAGCTGGCGATTCTCTGTCACGGAAACTGGAATATCAGTATGTCCGTAGAGTGCAGCATCCCCATCAACTTTCCCATGCCTAAGCAGATAGATATTAATCATCAATTCTTTCACTTAATGGTTCACGACTTACGGACCTAACAACAATACCCAAGCAATGAGCGAAGCGTTAATCAGCCCCTGATTTCAAGACTAAAGGTAAACCAGCGGCAACAAAGACCACCCGTTGCGAAACAGCGGCAATGATTTGATTCATTCTTCCCGCATTGTCAACAAACAAGCGTGTTACCTCCCCCATAGGCACCACCCCCATGCCCACTTCATTAGAGACAAGGATGACTTGTGCGGAACACTGTTGCAACGCAAACGCTAGGGCCTCAATCTCTTCTTGTAGGCTTTGATTTGAGCACGCCTTCCCTTGATAATAAATCACGTTGTTGAGCCACAGTGTTAGGCAGTCGATCAATACAACGTCGTCCTCATCAAACCTCAATAATTGCAGGGCTAAACTGGTTGGGCATTCCCACTCCTTCCAGCCCTCACCGCGCTGTGCTTGATGGTGCTCAATTCGACTCACCATTTCATCATCCAGTGCTTCAGAGGTTGCCACGTAATGCATCGATTTTTCAGGTGTGGTGAGTTCATGTACTCGGTTCTCAGCAAATCGAGACTTTCCTGAACGCGCTCCACCTAAAACAAGCTCTATTGGCATTATCAGTACGCCTATTGTCCAATTAGAATCAGAAGTGCTAGGTAAATCAGCAGTTCCATAATTTGCTGAGCAGCCCCTAAGCAATCTCCGGTATAGCCACCGATTCGACTCAGAAGCCAACGTTTAAATGTGATATGGAATGCGATAGCAATAACGATCAGCCAAAATGTAAACTCCAGACTGATAAAACACGCAGGCAATAACCCACAAACCGACAAAAAAATCAGCTCGCTAGGGTGTTGTGTATTCGCAAGGGGCTTACTTTTGCTGCCTTCAGGGTCCGATACATAGGGCATTGTCGAGATGAATGACGCCGCAACCGCTCGGCTTGTGGTGTAGCCAACAATCCAAACCGCAAATAACGATACCACGCTGCTCAATTCAACTAATGCCACATACTTCAGCAATAGGCCCATCATTAATGTCGCTGCGCCATAAGTACCCAAACGACTGTCTTTCATGATGACGAGCCGCTTTTCTAGTGTCATTCCACCACCAATGCCGTCTGCCATATCGGCTAACCCATCTTCGTGGAAAGCACCCGTTAAGAGTAAACTCACAATCATTGTCGCCACAATAGCGACAGAGGTTGGCAACACTGCATTGAACGCTGAGAATACTACGGCACAAATCAAACCAAGCAACAGCCCGACTAAGGCGAAGTATCGCCCCGCTCGGTTCATTCGCTCACTTGAGTATGGCGTAGCAGCGGGGATAGGCAGGCGTGAAAAAAAACTCAAGGCCAAACAAAAAAGCTGCCATTGATAGCGCAGCCAACTCGACTTGTGTTCGTCACTCACACCGTGACTCCAGCGCTCTCGAAGCTCGCCATATGGTTATAAAACTCAACGGCGCACGCAACCAGTGGATACGCTAAAGCAGCGCCTGTACCTTCGCCTAATCTCAATGATAAATCTAATAGCGGGCGAGCTTGTAAGCGCTCAAGAACAAGCTTATGAGCACCCTCGTCAGAACGATGCGCAAAAATCATATAATCACGAGTTTCAGGTGCAATTTTTGTGGCAACGTAAGCTGCAACCGACACAATAAACCCATCGACTAAAACGGGTACTTTATTCTCTGCGGCACTGATAAAAGCACCAACCATATGGACAATTTCAAACCCGCCGACTTCACTGAGTACTTCCATCACGGATTTATCGGCGCATCGTTCGAGACCAAGTTGCACTAAATCACGCTTTCTCGCCAGTTGCGTCAACGTAATGCCAGTACCAAAACCAACACTTTGTTCAACGGGAACATGAGCAAGACTAGAAAACAACGCCGAGGCTGAACTGGTATTGCCTATACCCATTTCACCAAATATTAACAGCTCACATCCTGTTTCCACTTTACGTGTCACCAATTCACTGCCACTTGTTAAGCCCTGGGCTACCTGTTCCATAGACATCGCTGCGTGGGTTGAAAAATCGTGTGTTCCGGCGCCAAGTCTACTTCGTATGAGCGTGTTTGATGTTGTCTCTGCTGCCTCTAGAATTCCACAGTCAACCACGTTGAAATCCAACTGGTTTGTACGGCAAAAACAATTAATTGCAGCACCACCTGCTAAAAAATTCAGTACCATTTGGTGAGTCACTGAGCTGGGAGCAATGCTCACCCCCTGATTGGCGACGCCATGATCACCGGCGAACACAATCACAGCAGGAGAGTGAATAGTTATTCGCTCTGTTAACGTACCCGTTCGATTACTTTGGATTTGAGCCAACTGAAACGCAAGACCCTCTAGCGCCCCTAGTGCTCCTAGCGGTTTTGTTTTTTGATCAATACGATGTTGAATCTGGGCGTCGAATTTTTTATCTAGCATAAGTCCATTCTCATATAACGATTTGATTGGAGAGTGTTCGATTATCCATCTATTGCTTAAACAAAAATCGTCGTAGTGGTTTTCGTTCAGTGTACTGGTAAGTAGTAGGTAAACCAAGGAAATTGAAACGTTTTATCATTACCAAAAAGTCCTCGACTCGCGAGGACTTTTATGAATAACAAGCCGTTAGACACACGGCAAAACGTGGTGGTGCTATCAGTGTTTTTGCTGGAGCTCGCTAAACAACAGCGCCAAGCTGTCTTCTGATACTTTCGATGAGTCAACATGACATGATTGGCAACCATCCAAAGCTCGTGAACATTGTTGCTTCATCATCACGTGATCAAGATTTCGAATACCCTGCTTGCTATCGATTTCAATAGACTTAAATATGTGGCAGCGCTCAGTGTTCGGAGAATCAACCAAACCGACGATGGATACACCTTGCGATTTTGCGAGCGTCAATAGTTCTTCAAGCTTGTGTTGTAGTTGTTTGTTCATTTTTTGTCTACCCTAAACTGCGGCGATTAGTGTGCTCAATTTTCCTAAAGTTTAATGCACTGTCTTGATGTCACAACCTTGTCTTCGCAAAATCGTATCTCTGTCAAACTTTCTGTTTGAATCTGCCAGTTGCAATAATGTTAACATTTATAAAGCCCCACCACGCAAATGTAAATATATTGATACAAAAATCAATAACATGCTCACCAACATGAAACATAAAATTCATTGCACAAATAGCATGTTTTAACAAATTAACAATTGTAATTTGTTTTAACTTTATTGTAACGTAAGGGTATGGCGTACAGCGAATGCGCCAATAGGGCGATATAAATATCCAATCAGTATAATTACAAGCAGTAGGAAGGGATTATCTATGGGTGCAGTTCAAGCTAAGGATAGCAGTTCAAAATCAAGAAATGATGATGCTCACAATATCGGCACTACTTATTTCAAAGAAGTCTCCAATCATCACTTACTGACGGCCGAAGACGAACGTCATATAGCACGCAAAGCTCGTGCAGGCGATGCGCAAGCTCGACAAAGCCTAATCAATTCCAATCTACGTTTGGTTATTCGTACCGCCAAACGTTATATGGGAAGAGGTGTTGATTTCTATGATCTCATCAATGAAGGGAACATTGGCCTGATCCAGGCTGTCGATAAATTTGACCCTGAGCTAGGCTTTCGCTTTTCGACCTATGCGGTATGGTGGATTCAGCAATCTATTGATCGCGCAATCATGAATCAAGGTAGAACCATTAGAGTCCCGGTCCACGTTACTAAACAAATACGAGAGTGCAGCAAAGCGGAACGAGAACTGCGGAAAGAAGGGAAGCACGAACCTACATCTGCAGACATCGCTACTCGGACTGGTCGCTCTCCTGAAGATGTGAGTAAGCTTTTAAAACTCACCGAGCAATCATTATCTCTCGACAATGGTTGGGATGATGATAGTGATAGCAAAGATCACCTGCAAACCATTGACGACGATGACGTCTTTGAGCTGCCAGAGCGTGAAATTGTAAGTCAAAACCTTAATAAAGCCCTGCTTCAGTTGGTGGATAGCTTACCCGAGAAACAGCGCGTTATTCTTTATCATCGTTTTGGTTTACTTGATGACACTCCGAAAACACTGGAAGAAGTGGGGATGATTGTCGGCGTCACTCGTGAGCGTGTTCGTCAGATTCAAAAAGGGGCGATGGATGTGTTAAAAGAGAAACTTCACCGACAAAATCTTACAAAAGAAGAAGTGGTCTAGTAAACACTTGCGACTCGTCGTAATGCAATTATCTGATTGAATTGGATTAACTTAACGACAATCACAACACATAAGTAAAATGTTATCTATAGTCCTTCATAGTTTATCTTGAGGGACTTTTTTATGACGCAACATTTTAATGTCATGATTGCAGGCGCTTCTGGCTTAGTGGGAAGTAAACTTCTTGCTCTGTGAGAACAAACACAACATGTACAATCCATTACCGCATTATGCCGCTCACCTATCAACAGTGAATCAGATAAAACAAAGGTCATTCTAGATGGTGCATTAAGAATCACAGATTCGGACCAACTGCAGTGCACTCCCAGCCTTGGCTTTATTTGTTTGGGCACCACGCTTAAACAAGCAGGTAGCAAAGCCGCATTAGAAAAAATTGACTATGAGCTAGTCTGTGAAGTTGCGCAAACGATGAAAATGGTGGGGGTAACCCACATAGCGGTTGTATCCAGTTTAGGGGCATCGGCACGTTCCCTATCCCACTATTTAAAGTGCAAGGGTCGTGTCGAAGCACGTATTTGTGGGATGGATTTCCAACGAGTTGTATTTGCCCAACCAGGGCCACTTTCAGGAAGAGAAGCAAACCTCCGACCAGATGAGAAGTTTGTTCAAACTCTGTTCAAGGTCATCAACCCAATAATGAGAGGACCATTACGTAAATTCACCCCCATCCCGGCAGAGTCTGTTGCCAAGGCGATGCTTTATAGTCTGATAAACCAAGAAAGTACAAAATGCGTCGCGTATGATTCTGCAAAAATGCGAGACATGCTCGCCGATTATAATCACTAAACGTAATAACGAGCCTTACATATAACTTATAGCACTAACTAATGACATTTATTTATTGTTAACGATTACACGAGATCGGTAACTTAGCGCACTCATATCCTGAAACCCTAGTTAAACAAGGGTTTTATAAAAGCTAGAATATAAATAAAGGACGCTTATATGTCAGTTGCTGTTATCGCATCACTCGCGGTATTTGTGGGCATACTCTTTTTCTTGTACGGACAACAACAAAAAGAAAACACTCTCTCCCGCTTAGTATTATTTGGTTTGGTGCTTGGCAGTGCGTTTGGACTTGCGCTGCAACTTGTTTTCGGTGAAGGCAGTGTCGCTATCGCAACCACGCTTGAATGGGTGAGCATTATCGGCAGCGGCTATGTCGGCTTATTAAAAATGGTCATCATGCCCCTTGTACTCGTGTCAATGATTGCTGCTGTGGTCAAGCTCGAGAAAGGTGGTTCATTGGGCCAAATCAGTGGATTAACCATATCGGTACTGCTTGCGACAACCGCTATTTCAGCGATTATAGGCATTGCTGTCACACAGGCTTTTGGCTTGAGTGCAGAAGGCCTTGTTGAAGGCTCACGTGAAACGGCTCGAATTGCCGTACTCGAAAACCGAATTGATCGCGTCACGGACCTTAGCATTCCTCAAATGCTCATCAGCTTTATTCCAACCAATCCATTTGCTGATTTGACTGGCTCGCGTTCAACATCCATTATCGCTGTTGTCATTTTTGGTGTACTTACCGGTATCGCCGCACGTAAAGTGATGGTCGAAAAAGCGGAGCTTGAATCACCAATTCGTAACTTTGTCGAAGCGACGCAGTCAGTCGTAATGCGATTGGTCAAGATGATCATGGCACTGACGCCTTATGGTATCGCCGCTCTCATGGCAAAAGTGGTTGCAACATCAAGCGCTGGTGACATCCTAAGCCTCCTTGGATTCATTGTTGCTTCTTACGTTGCCATCTTCTTAATGTTTGTTGTGCACGGGCTTCTTGTTTCTCTCGTCGGTGTGAATCCAAAAGAATATTTCCAGAAAATTTGGCCAGTACTGACCTTTGCATTTTCCTCTCGTAGCTCAGCGGCCACTATTCCACTTAATGTTGAGGCACAAGTCACCAAGCTTAATGTTCCACCAGCGATCGCTAACTTATCAGCGTCATTTGGTGCGACGATTGGTCAAAATGGCTGTGCGGGTATTTATCCGGCCATGTTAGCCGTAATGGTAGCGCCAACTGTTGGTATAGACCCGATGGACATTAACTTCATCTTGTCGCTCATTGGTATTATCACCATCAGTTCATTTGGTATCGCAGGCGTTGGTGGCGGTGCTACATTCGCAGCTTTGATTGTTCTTCCTGCGATGGGGCTTCCAGTCACCATTGCTGCGCTGTTGATTTCTATCGAACCACTTATCGATATGGCTCGTACGGCACTCAATGTATCTGGCGCAATGACAGCCGGCACAATAACCAGCCGCTTGCTCAAGCGAAAAGAAGCAAAAACACTGAAACAAGCGAACGCTTAACTTTATGCGCCTTTCACTAAAGCGATGCTCATGCATCGCTTTTTTTCGTTAAAAACCTCTCATATAAAGCACTATTCGTAATAATTTTCAAATACCTAGCTAATTAGTGTCTATAATTTTCGTATTGTTAGAACAACAGTCAACGAATAACGAAATCGTGGTTATCTACCCTTGTATTTTGGTTAACCCTTTAACTCGTAAGGCCGTCATTAGCGCTGCCGATACGCTAGTCATTTGTATTATGGACGATGAATAACAACACTAAGTTTGCGACAAAAGTCGCCGTCAGTTTAACGTTAGCGTACCTTATTCCTTTTGGACTTGGGTGGCCTCAGGCATCAACAGCAGCCACTACCGTTATGCTCATCGCCTCTGTTGGCGGGCAAAGAGAATCTCTTAAGAAAGGGACACTTCGTGTTTTAGGAACCGTTGTGGGCGCGGTAATCGGGCTGCTCCTTGTCGGGTTATTCGCACAAGAACGCCTTTTATACATGCTGAGCGTATCTGTCATTGTCTCCTTCATCTTTTATTTTCGTAATGCCTACCAAAAAGATCCAACGCTGTTTATGCTCACGGGTGTCATGACCCTGATGACCTCCAATGGTGGAGATGCCACAGGAGCCTTTATCTATGGCGTTGACCGTGCTTACATGACCATTTTCGGCGTAGTGGTCTATACGCTAGTTGGCACATATCTATTCCCGAATAAAATTGAACAAAACCTTCGCGAAATGACCCAAACAACACTACAAACTCAGAGGGATTTGTTTGAATCTGTGGTGACATTATTGAACGTCCACATTCACTCGGAAGTTGCACAACCCAACCACGATGACAAAGTCAGTCCCTCTAACGACACCGCAGAACTAAAAACACGCATTGATAAGCAAATAGCCACATTGTTTAAGGCGCAAAACGAGCTAGAACTTCGTTTTGCCAATGTGAGCAAGGAATGCAGCGAGGTTTCCGCTCACCTTCGCGAATGGAAACTTGTCTTGCACTACACGCAAAACGTCACACAGCTCTTAGTGAGTACCGCTCACGGTCACTTTCATCATGGTAATAGCCAAGCAATGATGCGAGATTATGAGGCGTTTATTGATGATATCGACGCATTGTTTCAACGTTGTCATGAAGAATGGCACATCACCGATTCTTCATACCGAGCGAGCGAGAACAAAATTGAAATTGATGCAGAGGTACTAGGCGAAGCTGAGCATCTCAGCAAAGCCACGGCATTAACCCTCGCTTTTGTCATGAATCGTCTTCAATCTCAGTTATCCAGGCTCGCTGAAACCATCAGCTGTATTGATTCAATGACCAAACAGGTCTCTTTCACTGAAAAACTTAAGCCACCGCCAAGCACGTTCGTTTGGTGGGACGCTGAGAATTTTAAAACCGCCATTAAAGTATTCATCACGTACTGGGTATCGAGTGCGATATGGATCTTCATCAATCCTCCCGGCGGATATAGCTTCGTTATTTTTTCCACTATTTTTATGTCACTGCTTTCGTTTATGCCAGTGCACCCAAAACTGTTGGGCGCATTATTTACCTTTGGTTTTGTCTTCTCAGTGCCTGCCTACATTTTTGTTCTTCCTCAGCTAGAACTAGGCGTTGAATTAGCATTGTTTCTCTTTATCTATACCTTTATTGGCTTTTATTTATTTAAAGGCCCTATTACGATTTTTTTCATGTTGGGGCTATTCACGTTAGGCATCAATAATCAAATGACCTACCATTTCGGCATTATTATGACCATTATGATGCTGTTTTATTTAGTCGTTATCATGATTGTTTTTTCACACTACTTTCCTTTTTCCTCAAAAGCCGAGCACCTATTTCTTACCGTTCGCGAGCGTATGTTTCGCCATCAATATCATCTAATTGGTCGTATTCAATCTCCAACTCCTTCTTGGTTAGATAGGCTGCTCATCCCATTACACGCAAAAACAATGAATATTGCCGCAAAAAAACAAACTTTATGGGCCAGTAAAATTGATGTCCGATACTTCTCTGAGAATACCACTCAGTCACTCAATCACTACGCTTCCGCATGCCAGACCTTAGTCAATCACACCAACAACCTTTTAATGGCTCAATCAAATCTGAAAAATAACCCATTGATTACTAAGCTTAGACAGGAGCATCACGATACCGTGATACCAAAACTAATTAGGCTGCACAACACGCAGGCCGAATCAACACCCAGTGAACAAACTAAGCGACACCGTGTATTTTCTTCGCTCCACCACGAATACAGTAAAACAGAACAAGCTATTGAATCATTTTTTCAAGGATTGGATTTGGACAACTATAGCCAAGACGACATCGCAAGCTTTTACGTGTTTCTTAATTTGAAGCGCAACGTGTTTGAATCTCTGATTCAGGTGAACAACGCAAGTCAATCACTTGCGTTTGCTAACCTAAAACAGCGCCGCTTTTAGGGATAGAACAATGACCAGCTTTAATTACCGCTCACCTTTGATTCTATTCGCTACCGGCATTTTATCGGCATGCACAACGGTTGGACCTGATTTTCAGCTCGAAAACGAATCGACGCCCCTGCCGAGTCATTGGACATCCGAGCAAACAAAACAAGACAGCCTCTCCACCGCCATTTGGTGGCAACAGTTTCAGGACCCAACGCTGAATAGCCTGGTCGCACAAGCCTCTCAGCAAAACCTTGACGTAGAAGCGGCTGGGCTGCGCATATTGCAAGCTCGCTCTGTACTCGGTATTGCCGATGGATTTCGTTATCCGCAAGTGCAAGCGGTGTCCGGAAACCTTGCGTATGCCTATCAAAACACTCATTTATTCAATAACGCGGCGCTCACCTTCGACACAGGTTGGGAGATGGATGTGTGGGGAAAATACGCACGGGGGATCGAATCGGCACAAGCAAGCTATTACGCGTCAATCGCCTCTTACAACGACATACTCGTTACCATTACCTCAGAGGTTGCGCGCAATTATATTAACTACCGTACCTTTCAAGAACGTGTATTGCTTTCGCAACGCAATATTGAGATACAACAACGCGTCGTAAACATCACTCGTGTTCAGTTTGAGTCAGGCAATGTAACCGAACTCGATGTGCAACAAGCACAAAACCAATTATTTACCACGATGGCCGCATTACCAAGCCTTAAGGTCGCCATGCTACAAGCCAGAAACGCGCTCGCTGTTTTACTTGGAACCTTACCAGAAGACGTCATCCCACTACTACACACTGGTATTGAAGACAAAATTGCGCTTTACGAGCAACAATTTCAGGCCAGCGGTCGAAAAGTATCGGCCCGCGAGAGTGATGCGTTTTCAATCGTTCCGTCTGCCCCTGAATTAACACCTGATATCGACGCCAGTTTGGTGCTTAGACGACCTGATTTACAAGTCGCCGAACTGCAAGCTCATGCCCAAAGTGCTCAGATTGGTGTCGCTGAAGCGGCCCTCTACCCTAGCTTTTCATTATTTGGTTCGATAGGCATTAACAGCACAACCCCAACTGGCAGTAGCTTTAGCTTTAGTGATTCACTGACCCTTATCGCAGGTCCAAGTTTTAGTTGGAACATCTTCCAATACGGACGGATCAAAAACAACGTTCGCTTTGAGGATGCACGCTTCCAAGAAACCATCACCAACTACAACAAAAAAGTACTGCTCGCCGTTCAAGAAGTGACTAACGCACTGGAAGCCTATGAACTATACCAAGAGCAGCAAGCCTTGCGACTCCAATCGGTTGATTCTTCGATTCGAGCCTTTAACATTTCTATGACTCAATATGAAAATGGGCAGATCTCATTCGAGCGATTGTTAAGTTCATTAGAAAAAATGACACGAAGCGAAGACAGTTACGCGCAGATAAAAGGCAATGTTTCAAATCAGGTCGTTGCGTTGTACAAAGCGCTTGGTGGGGGTTGGCAAGTTCGTTCAGGTAAGGCGTTTGTCGCCCCTAATTTAGTTGAAAAAATGAAACAACGTACTGACTGGAGTGATCAATTGTCTGAAGAAGCAATCACAATGCCTTCCATAAGCCGTGACAAGCAGGCAACACCACAGGAGCAACCCTAATGCCCCATGAACTCGCTTGGGGGGATATCTACTTCTCCCCACTCCTATTAGTGTTGGTTATTGCACTCTGTGCAACTTGGATCACAGTGATTATTTTGAATAAGACAAAACTGGCGCGTTTTGTTGTCTTCCCATCGCTGACATTTTTAGCCTTACTCGTGGTGTATGTCGTTGCTATTGATAGCTTTTATTTAAGGTTCTAGGTCATATGAAAAAACTAATTGTCGTAATAATTAACCTTGTTGTAATCGGTGTTGCGGTTTGGTTTGGCTATCACAAATATCAAGAATACTTTCATAATCCATGGACACGAGACGGACAGGTTCGAGCTAACGTTATCAAAGTCGCGCCACGAGTATCTGGACCAATCATTCACGTGGCAGTAAAAGACAATCAAATGGTGTCTCAAAATGACCTGTTGTTTGAGATTGACCCAGAACCCTACATAGTGACACTGTCACAAGCTGAGATCGCCTTAGAGCGAGCAATTGTCAGTGCCAAGGGTAAAAAAATTGAATATGACCGACTGCTTGATATTCGCAAGAAAGACAAAGGTGCCGTTTCGCACAAAGACTTAACGCGCCGAGAGATTGCTTATGAAGAATCGCTGTTACAAATCAAGGCGTCTAAAGAGAACATTCGTTCTGCGGCACTCAATCTTAGCTACACCAAAGTCTATGCAAGCGTAGATGGTCTCATTTCCAATTTGGATATTCGCGACGGTACCCAAGCGGTGGCCAATCAACCCCTTATCGCTCTTATCGATCAAAACAGTTTTTGGGTGTTTGGCTTTTTCAGAGAAAACCAACTTAGTCGTATCAAGCCTGGCAGCGAAGCAAAGGTCACGTTAATGTCTCACCCCGATCAGCCGATTCCTGCCACCGTAGATTCTATCGGCTGGGGAATTGCGCCGACTGACGGGACCGTCGGCTATAACCTACTACCTAATGTAAACCCTGTATTTCAATGGATTCGTCTTGCGCAGCGCATCCCCGTTCGAATAACGCTACATGAACTACCGGAAGGCGTCGCACTGCGGTTTGGATTGAGTGCTTCGGTGATGGTGACGCAACACGAAGACGATAAAAGTGAATCAATGGAATAAGGCGTAATGATGAAATGGAAAGCTGGGCAACAGATTAAGAAAATCGATGACAGCAATAATTTTTTCTACCTGACACTATCATTGGTGGCGTTACTGGTCAGTGCGTCACTTGCAGAAGTAGTCGGTCGTGGCATCATTGAGCATATTCTTCAAGCCTTTATCATTTGGACGTTTATTGTCTGCTTAGCCAGTTTAAGGTTTGATCGTAAATGGTTCCACCTTCTATCATTATTGATGGGGGTATGGATTGTGGTTCTTGTTGTTAAAAGTGTATTTGAAATACCAGAAATGGATGTGGCGATGTTAGCGCTAACGTTTACTTTTTTCTTTACCACATTCCAAAGCACTGCCAAGCAGGTATTATTCAAGGGAGAGGTGAATACCAATAAAGTTATCGGCTCTGTCGCATTATTTCTTCTACTCGGCCTAATGTGGGCTATCGTTTATTTATTGATTCTAGAATTTTCACCGGCTGCATTTACCGGAATGGAAAGAATATCTTGGGGAGAAAACTTTTCCAATGCAGCCTATTTTAGTTTTATTACATTAACAACCTTGGGCTATGGCGACATCAGTCCAGTCACACCGTTAGCAAAGGTTATCGTATATTTGGAGGCTATCACTGGCGTATTTTATATGGCCATTGTGGTATCAAGTTTAGTTAGTGCCAATATCGAGCACAGGGAACATTAAAGATGGATAAACAAATAGAACAACGTCACAGCAAGGTTTTTATCAACAACATGGTGGAATCTGCCATTCGTATTGGATTGTTAATTCTGTTGATTAACTTTACCTATGGCATCGTCAAACCTTTCATCATTCCAGTCCTGTGGGGAGCCATCATCGCAGTGGCATTGTTGCCCTTGACGAAAAAGCTAGAACGAACCTACGGGGGCAAACGAGGACTAGCCGCCACGACCGTTACCCTGATAGGAATCAGCGTATTGGTTATTCCTTTTGCCTTAGTATCCGGGTCGCTCTATGAAGGCGTTGCCCATTCAACGGAAATCATTCAAAGTGGCAATATAAAAATACCCGGCCCGACCGAGAGAATCGCAGAGATACCCGTAATCGGTGACAAGCTTTACACTGTTTGGAATCTATTTGCGACAAATCTGGAAAAAGGTATCCAGCAGTTCCTTCCTGAGATTAAAAGCTTTTTAGGTACTATCGCTTCTATTTTAGGTGGCGCACTTACCAGTTTAATCATGTTCATCATTTCTTTAGCTATTGCGGGTGGGTTTATGGCGCACGCAGAAAAAATCTCCGGTGCTCTTGAAACTGTTGCAGTCAGGGCGGTCGGGAAAAAAGCTGAACAATGGGCCAACTTAATGGCCGCAACCATTCGAAGTGTCTTACTCGGCGTAGTCGGTGTCGCATTCATTCAAGCCGTTATTATTGGCGCCGCAATGTTCGTGTTTAAGGTGCCTGCCGCTGGTTTACTTACGTTAGCCACGCTGATTCTATGTATCGCTCAGCTCCCTGCTTTGCTTATTGTTGCTCCGGTTATTTTTTACGTCTATTCGACCGGAGATGGCACAAGTACGACCCTATTTACTATCTGGGCATTAGCAGGCGGATTATCTGATAACTTCCTCAAGCCTATGCTAATGGGTCGCGGTGTCGACGTCCCTATGCCTGTCATTTTGATCGGGGCAATCGGCGGCATGTTGTTTGCCGGTATCATTGGTTTGTTCTTAGGTGCGATTATCCTAGCGATTTGGTATGAACTGTTTTTGTTCTGGTTAAACTATGAAAGCGAAACCGAAGAAGCGACAACTGAAGTCATAGCGAATGAAAGTGAGACTGTACCCGATAAACCACAGTAAATAATTAGTTTTTGACCCACAAAAAGACCGCGCTAACATTCATCTTTTAGCGCGGTCTTTTTTCTAAACCGTAATAAACATTGCCGTAACTGTCCGCACAATCAAAGCGTTACCACTACTCTAATGGCCAGCAGTATTAGGATAACGCCAGACAACCTATCGATTAGCACCGCTTTTGTGCGGATATGCTCAACAACCCGAGCACTCGACAACACTAGCGTAATCAATGTGTACCACAAACCATCAACAATAAGTGGTGTCGCTACAATGATGAGCTGGTTGCTTAATACATTACCCAAAGCAACAAACTGACTAAATAAAGCGATGAAGAACAAAGCGATCTTAGGGTTTAAAATCGAAATTAAAAAACCCTCTCGAGCTGACTGCAGAATTGTCGTTCGTTCCCCAGATTCTAGCTTTGCGGCCACTCCTCCCTTTGAACGTAGCGCATTCACGCCCAAGTACGCTAAATACGCTGCCCCAGCTAAACTGATCGCCTTAAACAACATTGGACTTTGTTGTAAAACGACAGATAAGCCAACCAAGCTAATAATCGCGTAAATACCAATACCACACGCATGTGCCCACGCAGTGACGATGCCATTGAGACGCCCACCCGCTAAAGAATGCTTAGCCACGATGGCCAAACTAGGGCCAGGCGACATTGCCCCTAACAAACATACGGTAAAAAGTGATAGCCAAACGGTTAATGTCATTGAAATTTCTCCCTATTTGAGCTTAATCTTGCAACAGATAGGGTATGAAGGGAAATCAAATATAATCATCCAGTTCATGATTTGAAATCATGACGAATATCGATGTGGTTATCGAATGGAATATTCAGATAAACGCATCGCGGCTCGCATCTCTTCCCTTACCCATTTATGAGCAGGATCGTTATCGTACTTAGGATGCCACATTAGCCAGTATTGATGTGTTTGAGTAGTAAACGGTAGGGGTTTATAAACCAGTGGCCAATGCTTAGCGAGATTGACCGCGATATGTTCAGGCACCACCATCAAGTGTTCACTTGAGACTAATCTATTCACAGCAGCAGAGAAAAACGGAACTTTTAATGTGACATGCCTAGAGTAACCTTGCGCCTTCAACGCCAATTCTGTATCGGAATCTTTATCCCCGCCTCCTGTCACTTTTATATGAGAGAAGTGAGTTAACTCTGAGGCTGTAACCTCATCCTTTTTCGCCAATGGGTGGCCCGCTTTCATTAAACAAACGGAGGAATCAGAGCCAATGTGCATACTCGATACCCCTACTGGTTTCTCAGGGTACATAGACGACGCGATATGGATGCCTGTTTCATGAAGTTTGTCGAGGAGTTCAGGTTGCCACAGGCGATATGCCATATCTAACTGTGGCGCTAAATCGCTAAGGTGCGCGGCGATATCAGGCAATACGTACTGGGCCACATAATCGCTCGATGCCAGGACCAGTTCTCCCTGCCAATCTTTGGGATCAAACGGCTTATCATCTAATAAGTGCTCAAATTCTGATAGCAATGAATCCAGTTTTTCTTTCAACACAATGGCTCTTGGTGTTGCAATCAACTGATTTCCTTGGCGGACTAATAACGGATCGCCACACAACTCACGTAGCTGAGCAAGTTGTCGACTTACCGCTGACTGAGTAATGTGTAACCTTTTTGCCGTTCGACTGACGTGGCATTCTTCGATTAAGACATGCAAGGATCGTAGTAAATTTAGGTTAATATTATTGAGCACACAATCCTCGACTGGCTTGAGTTAGCACTAGACATTGGGGCGCCAGTATTTCACAAATCAAGGCGAGTAACGAGTGTGCGCTCACTTTAACGTTAACCATCATTCATTCCGGCGCTCGGATACGAATCTACTCACTAACGTACGCTATTGGGCGGCGGGCTTTTAAACCCGTGTACGGTGGCAGATTGTAGACACGTGAAACGCCTAGGCACAAGTAGCAAAGCTGGCTATCTTTACTTAGGATTAAAACGACGAGCTAAGTCGCTTCAAGACTTCTTTTTGATCAAGTTCTTCATGATAAGGTTGATATTCAAGCCCACTATCAAAAATAAATTGAGTCACTAGCGTCCGTACACACTCCGTCAGTATGTCTGCATTCCAAGGCTTTTCAAAATAGTTGCTTATCCCGGCAGTATTAATGGCGGTAATGGTATCTGAATGGGTTGCCTGTCCCGTCAATAATACTTTTTTTGTCCACTTAAATCGGCTATCGTTAGAAAGCGTAGTGAGCAGCTCAACCCCGGTCATTCCAGGCATTACGTGGTCCGAGATGATTACCGCGACACGTTCACCATCTGCGTCCAAGTCATCCAATAAATCAAGCACCTCAGCACCAGATTCACAATCTTCGATATTAAGCCAATGAGACAAGCGCTCAAGGTCCTGAACCACAGCGCTCAGCACTTCTCGCTGGTCATCCACACAAATAATATTAAGCTTCTCCATTTGCTTCTCCTACTGGTAGTTTCACTCGGAAAATAGTTTGTTCTTGGCTACTTTTCACCACGACCGTACCACCATTTTCACTCACTATACGTTTAACAATCGACAGCCCAAGTCCTAAGCCAAAGCTGAGGCCCCCTTTCTTGGTGGTAAAATTAGGCTGAAATATTTTACGTCGAATAGACTCATCAATTTCCGGACCATTATTAGAAATCGTGACCAAAATGCGCTGATTTACCCATCGTGTTTGAATTTCTATTTCTGGTTTAGGGGTAGCGCACATCGCATCACAAGCATTTTTAATGATGTTGCTCCAGATCTGAACATATTCTGTCGAAGCCCCTTTGATAAGAGGCAGTGTTGCCGGACGGAGACGCACTGAAACAAGGCGCAAGTCACTTTGTAATAGTGACAATGCCTTGTTTACCGTGTCATTGATATCAATCAACTCGTCTTGTTCGTTATCCGTTCGCCCCAGTTGTTTGACCGACTTCACGATACCGACGGTATGCCTCGCCGCCAATCTAAGGTCATGAAGGTCTCGCCCAAGCTCCCAATATTTAATGGCTTGCTTTGGTTCCTTGAGCCAAGTTTGAGGCACATCTGCCGAGCCCAGAGCCTTGGAAAGACGCTTCGCTACCGTGCGGTCCAATTTGTACTTGGACTCGATCGTCTTGGCTATTTTTCGTGCATCACTTGAAGATGTGGACTGGCCTTGCATCAGACCAATATCAAAATACTGGCTTGAATCAGGGTGTGCCTCTTCAAGTAATTGCACTAGCTCGCTCTGCAAACGCTCAGTTTTGCTGCTTACCACCCCGATTGCATTATTAAGCTCATGCGCAATACCTGCAGCAAGCTGACCAAGCGTGGTCATCTGTTCAGCAGTATGCAGCCGTTGCAGTACTTTTTCTTTAGCCAAGGCCTCTTGCGTTGCTCGGCGCTGACGACGAGAAAGCTCATTAACAATGACTGGCATAAATTGCGAGTTAAGTGGACCTAATGTTTCTGGCCTTATTGCTGCTGTATGCCGGTCTACCCATGCCAGTTTCACGTCGGTTCTCGCTTTAACCGTCGAAGAGGCAGTCCATGTACCCGAGAAAAAGCTGTGCACACCAATAAAAGCACCTTGTGACGCAGTAAACAGCTTTGTCAGATTGCCATCTTCTTCTCGCTCAAAGAACCCTTCTAGCTCGCCGCTTTGCACGTAGTACAGCCGGTCATTCAGTCCATTTTGGCGCAACACAATATCGCCTGCTTTTAGACTGATTTGCCTTTTGGGATTCGAGAAATAATGTTCAATCAGTTCATTCATATCCGTTATCCGATATGACCAACAGCGTGCAGTAACCACACCAAAACAAAGCTCAGTAACACGCCTATCACCCCTAAGATGACGCCAACCTTGGCCATCTGATTACTCTGCACGTTACCCGTTGCGTGAGCGAGAGCGTTTGGCGGCGTACTAATTGGTAATGACATCCCTAACGATGCAGCGAAGGTCACAACAAGAATAAGTGTAATCTCACCGCCAAGTGGGGCAAGCGAAGCCATTGAAGCGCCCAGTGCTGCCATGATTGGCATTAACAGGTTCGCTGTGGCGGTATGAGACATAAAGTTGGCCATAACAAGACACAGCATTGCCGCACCGAATAGCACCACATAAGGCGAATAGGCGTCAAACGGGATGCTATGCACCACCAGTTTTGCCAATCCTGTTTTGTCGAGCGCTAGACCAAGTGCAATACCACCAGAAACCAACCATAAGACATCCCAAGAGATTCGTTTGAGATCCTCTTTATTGATAATGCCCGTTAGCGAGAATACAGCAACAGGGATCAGTGCGACGGTGTAAGAGTTCATGCCATGCGCAGACCCCATTAGCCACAAAATAATGGTGCCAGCGAATGTGCCATAAACCATGATCGCTTTGGGTGTTTTTAAGAATTTTCCCTTAATGGCTAGCTCGATTTTTTTCTGTTCTGCGCCATATAGCGAGTTAATCAATAGCCATGCTAATGCCATCATCACCACGACAAACGGAACACCAAAGGCCATCCACTCACCAAAGCTAATGTAATTCTCACCCACCAAATATTTAAGTGCGATGGCGTTAGGTGGCGTACCTATCGGGGTACCAATACCACCGATATTTGCCGCGACAGGTATGCACAATGCAAACGCAATACGCCCCGGGTCCTTGGGCCCAAATAAGGCAATCACTGGTGTCAAAATAGACAACATCATCGCCGTAGTCGCGGTATTAGACATGAACATTGAGAAAATGCCCGTGATGAGCATCAACCCCAACATCACGTACTTGGGATCACTCCCAAACGGTTTCAATAGTACTCTGGCCAAGTTGACATCTAGTCGATATTTCGTCGCGGCCATCGCAAGAAAAAACCCACCCAGAAATAGCATAATGATAGGACTGGCGAACGTCGCCATGATTTCTTCATATTTTAAAAGCGTACCAAAATGCGTCTGTCCTTCTGAAGCACGAAACCAGTACATGCCTTTGTTGGATAGCATGAGTAACTCCAACACAATAATCACAACTGAGGTGGCGTAAATCGGTATCGGCTCGAAGACCCAACAAAGTGCCGCTAACAAAAAAATAGCAATCACACGTTGTTGAATAATGGTCAATCCTTCGAAGGGAAATGCAGAAAGGGGTAAAAGCAATACGATCAGTGGAATTAAGATCGGAATAATATATTTGAGATAGTGGCGCATAACATGGCTCGTCCTGAGAGTTATATGACAAAAATGGTGTCCGGCCACTAGTATCACGTTGTTATGCAAATATTTACTTAGCGTAAGATCAAAGACTTGGGCATTAAAATGAGTTTCTTCGTAGGAATGTGAATGCCATCTACTCTGGATACAAAAAAACCTGCATCACTGCAGGCTTAATATTGATGCTACGTCTCGACAGCATAGTGTTGAGCGGTAACATCGAACTGGACTATAAAATCACAATGGACGATGAGATCACACTGAGCTCTAGCATCGAGCTCAACTCCAACATCAAACTTAGCTACGGTGACCCAGTTTCACGGTGCCTTTGGTCGAAAACCACAACGCTTCTGAGCGACGACGTCCCAATAAAATCGGGCCATCATCGTAGAACAAAAAATTCTTCCAATACTTTTTGAATATCGACCATTTTGTTTCAATCACATTGTATTTTTCGTAACAAAAATAGACAGTAACGTCATCTTGCCAGTCTACAAACTCAGCGACGGCTTCTGGTAACGCATTGTCATCGGCTTCCCATGCTTTCATCCAATCAACATTGTCTTGCCAATTACTGTCCTTCGTTGGCCAGTCTTGAGAGGACATACGTTCGGCATCCGGACTTTGTCCACTCACGTTTTCTTTCCAAAACTGCGCTGAACGTGCTTGGGTCATCGGTTTGATGAGAGGCCAATCACTTTCCGGCACTGGCATCGATTGATGAGTGAAAATCCATTTTCTTTGGTATTCATCCAAAGTCGTGTACGACATTCAGTCTCCTAGTGTTTTAACCAACCGTTCTCTACGGCTTCTTCTATAAGCGATTGTGCTTTATCCCACAGCACTTGTGAACCTTTTTCTATTTTTTGGTTCACCTTCATGACTTGCGCTTTGGTTACCTCGTTTTCCAGCCAACTTTGTCCTTGGTTGTGATAATTGAGTAACATCGGAATAAGACGATCGAGCGCTTTCGCAAACTGAGCTTCGGCGCTTTCTGCTGCTTCAAACGCTTGCCAGAGGGAAAACAACTCATCACCTTGGTCGCTCGGCAACATCCCAAATAATCGTTCAGCCGCAGCCCACTCTTTTTGTTCTTGCTCTAATAGAGCAACATCATCATAGACAAAGGTGTCACCGGCATCAATCTCGACCAAGTCGTGCAGCAATAACATTTTGACGACGACGTTAATATCAACAGGTTCATTTGCGTGCTCTTCTAGCAACAAAGCCATCATCGCAACGTGCCAGCTATGCTCTGCACTATTTTCAAATCGCCCTCCTGCACTTTTAATACGCGTACGACGTAACACGTTTTTGAGTTGGTCGAGCTCCATCAACAACGCCAGTTGCTTCTCCAAACGTACCATTAACGCGATCTCCAATTGGGATTAATTAATGCCGTTTGGATATGGTCCTGCCAGCGGTCATCAATTAATAAATAGTCTTTGGCATACCCTTCTTTTTTAAACCCCATCGCATCAAGCACAGCGGCGCTTTTCATATTATGAGGCATGTAACTTGCGGAGATACGGTGCATATTTTGGACATCAAACATATAAGGAAGCACCATCGACAGCGCCCCTCTCATATAACCTTGCCCTTGAGCATCTTCGGCCAATGAATAACCTAGATTACACGAATGCAGTGGGAATCTAACGAGATTACTCAACGACACTGTACCTTTCATTTCTTTTGTATCTGTATCGAAAATAAGGCAATAGTACGCAAGACCTAAGCGGTGCAATTCATCCAACTTAACGAGCTTCGCCGCCCACGTATCTGCTTGATAAAATGCCTCGTCTCGCTTTGGTTCCCAAGGCTTTAAAAAAGCTTTGTTTTTTTGAAAATATTCGGAGATCGTGTAGGCGTCTGAGGGTGTTGAAGTGCGTACTAATACATTCTCGTTGCGGCGATACAAAGCAATGGCCGAACTCTTATCTTCCATCGTAATTCCTTGAAGTTTTCTTCCTTTAAGGCAGAAGTGGCGGTTGATAGGTACCACCACTACATCCCTGATAACGCGTGTCGACTTACGATCCTGAAGGCAAATCTATTTGGTAAATCATCGAGTCTTAGTTTTTTCGAATGTTATAATCACGCAACTTATTGGCAATAGAGGTGTGAGAGACGTTCAAACGCTTCGCCAATTTTCGGCTCGATGGAAAAGACTGATACAGTTTTTCTAAGATACGGGACTCATACTCTTTCATCATATCGTCCAACGACCCATCAAGATTTAGGCTAACGCCACTCGAGGCGACCGATTCCAATTTGGGAAGTTGAAAGTCTTCAATTTTTAATTCCGTACCACTAAATTGCGTCAAAGCACGCAGCACCGTATTGTCGAGCTGCCTCATGTTGCCAGGCCATGGGTAATTACCCAACTCTTTAACCAATACCTCGTTGCATTCTGGTTTTACTATCCCAAGCTTTTGGCTGTGCTTAGCAATAAAGAGCTCCATCAGGGGCGCAATATCGCTTGCTCGTTCACGCAACGGGGGAATACTCAGTGTTAAGACATTCAAGCGATAATACAAATCTTCCCTGAAAGCACCTTGTTCAGCAAGGTCTGCTAAATTATGCCGTGTAGACGCAATAATACGCACGTCGACATGCACTTCATGCTCTTCTCCTACTCGCCTGAAGGTACCATCTTGCAAGAATCGCAGTAGTTTGATCTGCAAGTGCGGGCTCATTTCTCCGATTTCATCAAGTAAAACGGTACCGCCGTTCGCTTGTTCAAAAATGCCTTTATGACCATGCTCATGGTTAAAAGACCCAGGCGCATGCCCAAACAATTCTGTCTCTGCAACATCATCAGGCATTGAGGCACAGCTGAGCACTAAAAACGGATATGACGCTCGATTAGAGCGGCTATGGCAAGCCTTCGCGAGCATTTCTTTACCGGTACCAGTATCACCTTCAATTAATAATGGTTGGTCAAGCATTGATAGTTTCTTTGCCTGACTAAGCAGGGCTTTATGTCGATTAGATACCCCGACAAAGTGTTCAAACCCGAGTATATTGCTGTCTAATAGTGAGTCTGAGATCCTAACGGCGTTACTTGGCTGAATACTCATTACCGCACTGGCCAAAACCGTTTCATTTGATTCCCCTGTAATATAGACAGGCAAAATCTCCATGACATAATCCATCCCATCAACGACAATCGACTCTTTCTGGCGACAAATCTCTCCCTCAATCCATTTGGTAAATTGGAAGCTAGGGAGTAGATGAGAGATATGCTGGGCGATGGCTTCGTCTTCACTTTTGCCAAGCAGCTTAAGTGCCGCGTGATTGGCCATATCAACGGCGCCTTTCAAATTAATAGAAAGAACAGGATAAGGCAGATTAGTGACCAGCGACACCAACTCAGTGTTGTGTCTTTCGCTCGGCATAAACTGGATTTTACGAACATCTTTGACCCCTGAAATTCGACGAATTTCAGCCATTAAGTCTCGAAAAGTATCAAAATCTATATCTGGACAATTGAGATAAATAATCCCCGAGGTGTCAATTTCAATCCCACGTAAATCAATACTTCTGGACGCTAGTATGTCCAATAATTCACGAGTCAATCCGAGCCTATCTTCACAAAAGACTTCTAAGCGCACTGGGTGTTCCTACTAAAGTGTCACGAAAAGTTGACAGCCAGTTTGTATGACAACCAGGGTCTCGTCAACAAAAACAACGATATACTCAAACAACACGACTCTTTTTTGTTCAAATCTAACTGTTCATCTTAATCAGTGCTTGATCAATATTAGGATAAACACGAACCAGTTGGTCGACTTTAGTAATTTTAATCAATTGAAGGACCGGAGGGTTGTCGCTGACTATAGCCAATTCACTGAAATAATGTGTTTTGTGTAATGCCATGAGCGTCCCAAGCGCGCTACTATCCATAAAGACAACATTGGTTAAATCAATGAGTAGCTTTGTAGTAATGGTCTGTTCAAGTTGATTGAGGTATTGACGAAAATGAGGAATCATTCTGGCATCAAATCGATTCGCTTGTACTTCTATTACCGTTAGTGATTCATTGCTATACAGCAAAAATGCCATTCCTTATGCTCCTATCGCGCCCTTTGACCTTCATTGGTAGAGTATAACCACTAACAAACAAATGCACACTGTTGCACTTGTTTTTGATACATACTGCATATCAAAAGTGTACGGGTATCATAACCGACACCTAATGGAAACAAGCCTCTTAATATTCAAATATTTAGTGTCGAAGCAAATTATGATGGAGTCTATTCAATAATTAGCGCAAAATAAAAGAAAACTCAGACTCCCCCATTATGACACACCGTTTTCGCGCCGAATTTATCTTGATATTTACCACTCTTTTAGCCGGTGCTGGGTGGGTATTCTCTAAAGAAGCCATTCAGGGCCTACCACCGTTTGGGTTTATTGGTTTTAGATTCTTATTCGCGTCGCTCATTCTTTTTCCTTTTTGCCTAAAAGTACTACGAGCAACCAATCGCAAAGATTGCTTGAATGCCATGGGAGTAGGCGGGGCTTTGGCCTTTTCGATCTTCTGCTGGATTCACGCTATATCTATCAGTGATACGCTCGGAGAAGGCGCATTTATCATGAGTCTTTCTATGCTATTCGTACCTCTGGTGGCATGGGGGTTATTCGGTAGTAAACCAGCGCGAGCATTTTGGTTGTCACTGCCCATCGCTATCATTGGCTTATTTCTTCTTTCTTGGAATGGTGGATGGCATGTACAAGCTAGCCAATTCTGGTTTTTAACGGCCGCCGTCAGCCTCGCCGTGCACTTCAATCTAAATAGTAAATACTCGGCGCGATTGTCACCAATGCTACTGACGACACTGCAACTATTTTCGGCGGGGTGTTTGGGTATCATCTTATCTTTTTTCGTGGAAACATGGCCAGAAACGGTATCGACGGGAACATGGACATGGTTTGGACTGAGTGTTTTATTGGCCACCAGCTTGCGCTATTTAATGCAAACGACCGGCCAGAAATTTGCGCAGCCAACCAATGCTGCGTTATTGATGTTACTGGAACCTATCTGGACACTGATCCTAAGCATTATCATTTACGCTGAGCCCATGCCGTTCAATAAAATTTTAGGGTGCACGGTTTTACTCAGCTCTCTGATTTTTTATCGCATAAACTCAATGAAGACTGCCGCACCGTAATCATGCTAACACGGCATATTCATCTGGCTATGTGCCGCTTAGCAAGCGTCTATTTCACGCTCTAACCTTTGCAACCTCTCACCGCCTTCACATCTTATATCGATACGTTGTTCTTTTTCTGCTGCGTTGCATTTCGTTTACCCCTTTCACAGCAGGATCTATCCCCATCATTAGCCTTGTAATACTTCCAATAGAATAGTGCATATTCCGAAAAAGAAAGTGACCCTCGCTAAAATGGAACATACCTTAACTCACTGACAATTCATGAGAGACGATAAAGATTACTCAATCTCTGTCATTAAAACTCATCTACACTCTTTCGTATAGTGACGGCACCATTTCAACATTAGGCTATAAAAATCCTGATGAAAACCATCCGGTTAAAGGAATAAATATGAATACCAATCGACGTTTGTTATCGCTCGCAAAAAAGACGGTTATCGTCGCGACGACTTCGCTTATTAGTACCACTTTGTATGCCACTCCCACGCCTAAACTAGTCGTGCAAATTACCGTTGATGGGCTGCGTGCCGATTTGCTAGAGCGTTTTAAAGATAACTTTGGTGACGGTGGATTCCGTTACTTGATGGATGAAGGCGTTTACTACACCAACGCCAATTATCAGCACGCAAACACTGAAACGATTGTTGGCCACGTATCGCTTGCGACAGGTGCTCCCCCTTCTGTCCACGGTATGGTGGGAAATGTCTGGTTTGATCGCTCACTCAGCCGCTTGGTTTACAACGTTGAAGACCCAAACTATGCCATGCTAGCCAAAGGTGTAGGTGTCAACAAAGCGACTGAAATAGACCCAACGCAAAAAACGGCCAAAGGAGACGGACGCTCGCCTGAGCCCATTCTGTCTACCACATTTGGTGACGAGCTCATCATATCAAATAACGGCGAATCTCAAGTTTACTCCGTGTCAGTGAAGGATCGTGGGGCTATCTCTCTCGCTGGCCATGCAGGAAAAGCTTTTTGGTTTTCCAAAGCGCAATCTGAGTTCGTGACCAGTAACTATTATTATGATGAAACGCCTCAATGGGTCACCAAATGGAACCGTCAGTCACTCGCGGCTCAATACTCAGGTAAAAAGTGGCAGTTATCCTTGGATAAAGACGCCTATTCCATCATAGAAGGTAATCCAGATCATAAGGTCGATCTCGCGGGCTTTCAAAGGACCTTCCCTCACCCTTATGGCCCCGCGTCATTCAAATATTATTCGACCATGCTAACCGTCAGCCCGGCTGGCGATGAAATCACCGCCGACTTTGCTAAAACATTACTGAATGAAAAACAACTTGGACAAGGCAAAGCCACCGACTTCTTGGCCGTTAGCTTCTCCTCTAACGACTACGTCATTCATTTATATGGCCCATCAAGCCTGGAAGCCGAAGACAACCTAATACGCCTAGATCGTACTTTGGCTGATATGTTCAAAACCATCGACACGTCCATTGGCTTAGATAACACACTGATCGTGCTATCGGCTGATCACGGCGTGCCAGAAGCGTCACCTACGGTGAACCAGCTAGGTCTAAGGCAACCCTTTTATTTTCAAAAAGACGCGTTGTGGCAGTCCGGACTTGAAGCAAGGTTAACCGAAGAATTTGGACTCACTAAAGACGTGATTAAGCTTTATGCTCAGCCTTATGTGTATTTAGACCATGAGTTGATTGCTGACAAAAAGCTAGATCTTGCCCGTGTACAAAAAGCCGTCGCCGAGGAGATCAGTAAGATTAAAGGGGTATCCAGCGCCGTAACCAGTGACGATATTGCAAATAACCGTGTCGCGGATACACGGGTTAATCAATTAATCAGGAACAATTACCATCCCGAGCGTTCAGGCGATGTCTACTTGGTTTTCGCACCCCGAACTTACATCAATGATATGGACGGCCTGACGATTGCGTCTACCCATGGCTCACCATGGCGGTTTGATACCCATGTACCGGTCATCTTTGCTGGAAACCAATTGCAAGCACAAACCGTCAATCGATCTATTACACCGTATGATGTGGCCCCTACTCTGTCGAGTTATTTAGGTATTAACGCACCTTCCGGAGCCACGGGTGAGGCGTTAATTGAAGTCGTAGACAAGAACTAGAAGTCTTTACCGTTTCGTCAATACATCGTTGATACAACAAAAATGCCGCTCAGATTCAGAGCGGCATTTTTACGAATTTATATCGTCATCCCATTATTTGTTGGTACGTGTACCTTCTAGCTAACCGATTTCAGTGACGTCTCGCGCTGCTTAAGCGTTGCTGCATTGAGATAATCTTCTAGTATCGCCATTTGTGTTTCATCCAGTTCCAGCCAAAGCTTACTTCGACGCCACAACACATCTTCCGCGGTGACGGCCCATTCGGCGTTCATCAAATAGTCCACTTCGACCTGATACAAACCTGCGCCAAAATCTTGCCCCAAGTCTTCAATCGATTGCTTGTTCTCGAGCAGGCTGTAGACCTTAGTTCCGTATGCTTGAATCCATCGCTTTGCTACGCTAGCTTGCAGCCAAGAGTAATCATTAAGTACTTCACTTAGCAAACTCTCTCGATTTGAGAAGTTTCCACCGGGCAGTGCTGCAGTGCGTGTCCACTCTGGTCCCATCTGTGGGAAAAATGGGGCAAGCTTATCGACAGCGGCTTGACCTAGCTTACGGTAAGTGGTCAGTTTTCCACCAAAAATCGACAATAGCGGTGCATCATTGAGTTGGTCATCCAACTCAATCGTGTAGTCACGAGTCACCGCTTGCGGGTCGTCAGATTCGTCATCACACAAGGGTCTAACGCCCGACCACGTCGTTATAACATCAGCCGGCGAAATACTCTTTACAAAATGTTGATTAACAACATCACACAAATAATCGATTTCGTCATCATCAATACTCACTTCACTCGGGTTGCCTTGGTATTCGACATCCGTTGTGCCTACCAACGAATAATTGTCCATATAAGGAATAACAAACACAATGCGCTGGTCTTCATTTTGTAAGATGAACGCATTGTTTCCGTCATGCATACGCGGTACCACAATATGGCTGCCTTTTACCAACCGAATCCCACGCGGAGATGCCATCTCAAGTTGGCTATCAAAAAAACGATCAACCCAAGGACCCGCCGCATTCACCAATGCCTTGCTGCGCACTGAAGTGACCTCTCCGGATAGGGTATTCTCAACATCGATCAGCCATTCATCCGAGTTTCTTTGCGCCTTAATGCATTTCGCTCTGGTGTGGATATCGGCCCCTTTTTCCCTTGCCAATTTGGCGTTGGTCACGACAAGGCGTGCATCATCAACGGCGCAATCTGAGTATTCAAACCCTACCTTCATTTCGGGTTTAAGTGGGCTGTGTTGATCAACAAACTTGACCCCATGACTCCCCGCTAACGACACACGTTTACCCAAAGTATCATAGAGAAATAACCCGGCTCGAATCATCCACGCCGGGCGTAAATGGGGACGATGTGGCAATTGAAAGCGCATTGGGGATACGAGATGCGGTGCGTTTTTCAATAACACTTCTCTCTCGGCTAACGCTTCTGAGACCAAACGAAACTCATAATGCTCCAAATAACGCAGACCACCATGTATTAACTTACTGCTTGCCGATGAGGTTGCTGACGCTAAATCATTCATTTCATAGAGTGCGACCTTTAACCCACGACCCGCGGCATCAGCAGCGACTGCAACTCCGTTGATTCCACCACCAATAACCACTAAATCGTACGTTTTTTCTGAGACGCTCATATTTCCTTACCCTATATTCAACCGCAAACCGCGCGTTAATGTTCGTTTTGATTACTATAATATTCGCAAACGAAAAAATCGAGCAATTTGTGCACTTTTATTTGTGTTAATTTTTTGTTGCTATTTACTAATATTCATTGATACTTAAGAGGTAAAGCCAATGTTTTGAGAGGTTGATACAAGTAAGTTAGCGATAAATCCAATAACATACACAACATAAATCATCCATATGGTCGAATACGAACATTACTGGATGACATAACTAGAAATTTAGCTGTACACGATGCTCATCAGTTTAGTTACAGAGATAAACTAAGAACGGAAACGGAATGAACAACCACAAAAAAGTCGTCGTCGCGTTAGACCAAGGAACCACCAGCTCACGTGCCATTGTTTTTGATCACGATGCGAATACGGTTTGCTCTGCACAAAGAGAATTTACGCAAATTTATCCAAACCCCGGCTGGGTAGAGCATGACCCAATGGAAATATGGGCAACCCAACGCTCATCGTTAACCGAGGTACTCGCTCAAGCCGATATAGCCAATGAAGACGTCGCCGCTATTGGTATTACCAATCAGCGCGAAACCACGATTGTTTGGGATAAAGAAAGCGGCCAACCTATTTACAACGCTATCGTCTGGCAATGTCGACGCACCGCGAGTTTTTGTGACCAATTAAAACAAGAAGGCCATGAACCTTATATTCAGAAAACCACTGGGCTAGTTGTCGACGCTTATTTTTCCGGTTCGAAGATCGCTTGGATCCTTGACAATGTGGAAGGTGCGCGAGAAAAAGCAGACAATGGTGAGCTACTTTTTGGTACCGTCGACACCTGGCTCATTTGGAAGCTTACTCACGGTAAGTCGCACGTCACTGATGTAAGCAATGCGTCACGTACTATGCTATTTAACATCCATACTCTTGAGTGGGATGAAGCCCTTCTTAAGCTCTTTAACATTCCAAAAACTATGTTACCAGACGTGAAATCAAGCAGTGAAGTGTATGGTTATGCGCATATTGGTGGTGGTTCTGAAGATATCCCAATTAGTGGCATCGCCGGCGATCAACAGGCTGCCTTGTTTGGCCAACAATGCTTTAAAAAAGGAATGGTCAAGAATACCTACGGTACCGGATGCTTCCTATTAATGAATACCGGCGATAAGCCCATCACTTCGAAGCATGGTTTACTGACCACTATTGGGTACCAGATCGACGGCAAGGTAACCTATGCCTTGGAAGGAAGTGTCTTCATGGGAGGTGCTACGATTCAATGGCTACGTGATGAACTGGGCCTCATTCGTGACGCTCAGGATACCCAATACTTCGCCGAAAAAGTAGATGATTCAAATGGTGTGTATTTGGTTCCAGCCTTCGTTGGGCTTGGCGCACCATACTGGGACCCACACGCAAGAGGCACGTTAACGGGGCTTACTCGTGGCACCAACCGTAACCATATTATTCGTGCCGCACTAGAGTCGATTGCCTATCAAAGCCGCGATGTGTTGTTAGCTATGGAAGAGGATTCCGGCATCAAATTAGCACAGATCCGAGTCGACGGTGGGGCTGTAGCCAACGATTTCTTGATGCAATTCCAAGCCGATATTATGGGTACGAAGGTAGTAAGGCCTTTAGTTCGCGAATCAACCGCACTCGGCGCAGCAATGTTAGCGGGTCTCGCCAGTGGTTTTTGGCAAAACCAAGATGAACTCGCCGATAAAAAAGAAATTGAGCGTGTCTTTCGGCCAAACATGAAGAGAGAACAGCGAGAAGATTGGTATAGCGGATGGTTAGAGGCAATCAGACGAACACAAACGTCGTAACGGCAAAACGACACATGCAGAAAGTAACAAAGTTTACGCATTGAAAAATAAGCGATTATATCAGTTGTAAATAATCCGTGATATTACAAAAAACACGGACGAAAAGGCAAACAAAAAAGCCTTGCTGCGTAAAGCAGCAAGGCAACATCAATACGATGTATAAAGTTGGATTTTCATTTAGCTGAAAGTGGACTACCAGCTAAATAAGCGCTAATTAGAGCACATCAGAGAAGCGTTAAAAATCAGATATTATTATCAATAAGTGTAAACTCTTATTGATTTGATGAATAATTGTTTCCAAACATTTGCACAGTTCAACAATTAACCATTCTCGCTTTCCCCTCTTCAACTTAGAAAAGTTGTCCTAACAGGGCTCTCAAATCATGAACTAAAAGGACTCACCCAAAAACCCGCCAGTTTGATGAGACCAAAGTTGGGCATAAACACCGTTTAATGCCAGCAGCTCTTGATGGGTTCCTTGCTCCACGATATCGCCCTTATCCATAACGATAAGACGATCCATTGCCGCAATAGTTGACAGCCTGTGAGCAATAGCGATGACGGTTTTACCGTCCATCAATGACGTAAGGTTTTCTTGAATTGCCGACTCTACCTCTGAATCAAGCGCTGATGTAGCTTCGTCCATCACCAAAATCGGGGCATTTTTTAATAATACTCGCGCAATGGCAATTCGCTGACGCTGACCACCTGATAATTTCACCCCTCGCTCTCCAACCTCGACGTCATAACCTGTATTGCCACTTTCATCAACCAGTTCCTGAATAAACTCATGGGCATGAGCCTGCCTTGCCGCTAGTATCATTGCTTGTTCAGATGCGTCCGGATCGCCATAAAGTATATTTTCTCTAATCGAACGATGCAGCAACGATGTATCTTGGGTTATCATTCCAATCTTATGTCGCAACGATTCTTGTTGTACGGAGGATATGTTCTGACCATCAATGATAATCGCGCCGCTGTTTAAGTCATAGAAGCGAAGCAGTAGATTGACCAACGTTGATTTGCCAGCTCCAGATCGTCCCACTACCCCAACCTTTTCACCAGGCTTGAGCGTCAGATTTAACCCCTCGATGACAGGCTTTCCATCGCTATAGCGAAAGTTAATGTTTTGAAACTCAATTTCACCGGAAGTCACCACCAAAGGTGCGGCATTGGGGCAATCTTGAACCTCAATATCATTTGCGATGGTATTCATCCCATCGCTTGCCGTACCTATCTGTTCAAATAGCGAACTGACCTCCCACATGATCCATTTCGACATCCCCTGCACACGTAAAGCAATACTAACGGCAATCGCAATGACACCCACACTGACTAAATCATCTAACCATAGCGTTATCGATAATAACGTAATCGAGAATAGCAACATGTAGTTAATTGCATCGACGCTAAATAGCAATTTGGTGATCATACGCATTTGGTTATAGACCGCTTGCAACAGCTGTTTCATGCTATTTTTAGCGTAGTTCACTTCGTTCTTTGAATGAGCAAACAATTTTACTGTCGTGATGTTCGTATAGCTATCGACGATTCGTCCCGTCATCACCGACTGAGCATCCGCCTGAGTCGCTGCAATGGTTTTAAGCTTTGGAATAAAAAACAACTGGATACACACATACAATACTAACCACACCAAAATAGGTACCATCAATACCTTATCAGCACCACCCATCATCAAGATCATAGACACAAAATACACCGAGATGTAGACCATGACATCGATGAGTTTCATCACCGTTTCTCGCACGGCTATTGCGCTCTGCATCATTTTTGTCGCGACGCGACCTGAAAAACCACGCTGGAAAAAGCCAATACTTTGCTTAAGCAAATATCGGTGCATCTGCCAACGTACTGCCATGGGGTAATTTCCCAAAAGGCTTTGATGCATGATCATTGAGTGACAAAAAGACAACAACGGCATAACGACGACGATCAATGCCGCCATACCAAGCAATGTCATTCCTTGCTCTTGCCAAAACATATCTTTATTTTGTTGCCCAAGTATATCGACCAAAGAGCCTAAATACTTCAGCAACGTCACTTCAGCTATCGCGACACTGGCACTCAAAATAGCCAGCATAATTAAGGGGGTTTCGAACCCTTTGGTGTAGTATTTACAAAAACCAAGCAAGTCGCCTGGGGGCTTTTCACCCCCCTCTTCAGGGAATGGTTGGGTAAATGACTCAAAACGACGAAACATAAATGCCCTCAAATAACGGCTTTTCTGATAGGTAACCATTGCAAAAACGACTAATAATAATTATCATTTGCAGGATTGGAAGGGCGGAATTGTAACAGATGTTTGATTTCGTGAAAGACCCTTTGGGGATTAATCTTTCTAGTATCAAGGATATCAATCTCAATGTGCATACCTTGATTTAAACCACTACCTATTCACTATTAAACGGATGTCGATAACTCAGTTAGTTTACACATCCGCCCCTAGCAACTAAGACCCATACATGTATAACCTTTCAGATATTGCAATGATCAGAGGTGGCAGAACCATACTCTCGATAGATTCATTGACCATTCCCACTTCCGAATTGACGGTTGTCTTAGGTCACAATGGTTCTGGTAAATCCACCTTAGTCAGCTTACTTGCCGGACAACAAGGCCCAGATAAAGGCGTTGTCACGTTAAACGGAGAGCCCTTGACCAAGCGTTCCTCACGTTCACTAGCAAAAGAAGTGGCATTTTTACCGCAAAAACTACCCACCTCGGCAGGCCTTACTGTACGGGAGTTAGTTCGACTTGGCCGCTATCCATGGCGTGGCGCTTTTGCCCGCTGGACCCCTGAAGATGAAGCAATCATTGAAGACGCGATATCAAAAACCGGTATGCAAGACCATAGCAATACATTAGCTGACTCCTTGTCTGGTGGAGAGCGTCAGCGAGGTTGGGTCTCGATGTTACTGGCCCAAAGATCACCGATTCTAATCCTCGATGAGCCCACCTCTGCCCTTGATGTTCATCACCAATATCAACTCATGGCTTTGCTAGCCGAGCTCAATCGAACACAATCGGTAGGCATTATTGTTATCTTACACGATATTAATTTGGCCCTTCGCTACGCGACACATATCGTAGCTCTCAAGCAAGGTCAAATTGCCTTTGATGGCCCAGTAGAAGTTATGCTTGATGAAGACCGACTCTCAGAACTTTATCATTCTCCGATTAAGCTTATCGACCACCCTCATCCGTCACAAGACACCAGCATAAATAAGGTAGCCGTAGTATGCGCATAACACCGCACTTATCTTTTCTTTGTCGCATGCTATTAATAGGTAGCGTATTCCTATCACCCCTCAGTTTCGCAACGGCCGCTCTAGAAAATTTGGCAACCAGTAATAACGCAGTCACCATTCAAGATGCTCGAGGGCCGATTACGTTTGAATCCATTCCTCAGCGTGTCGTTGTGCTCAACTGGGACCTATTGGAACAAGTCATTGAGCTCGATATTACACCTGTCGGCGCACCAAACCTTCCCGGTTACCGTGACTGGGTAGTACACCCAGCGGCACCTTCAAGCATTGTTGATATCGGTAGCCGAGCCGAACCCAACATGGAACAGATTGCCATATTAAAACCTGATGTGATCATCGCAGCATCGCCACAAAAAGACCTCATCGATTCCCTAAGTCAGATTGCCCCTGTGGTGTATTTACCCAATTTTGATGGTCATAAAAACGACGCTCAACAAGCGATTGATAACTTTAACACCCTGGCGGTTTTACTAGGAAAAACGGCGCTAGCAACGAAGAAACTTACTCAGATGGAGCAAGCATTCACCACGCTCAAAGATAAACTGGGAACCGCCTATCCAGAGCTTCCTAAGGTATTACCCATCCGGTTTTCCAACCCAACTTCTGTGTTTATGTTCACTGAAAACTCCACAACAGAATACGTACTCAACAAATTGGGTCTAGAAAATCCACTTCCTAAAACTGCCGCTCCGTGGGGAATCACACAACAGCGATTCCAAGCTTTGCAACATGTTACCGATGGCTACGTGTTATATATCCTGCCCTTTCCTCAAGAAGAAAAACTGAAGAGTAGTGTATTATGGAAAGCGATGCCGTTTGTTCGTAAGGGACACGTTAACGCCATGGAGCCTGTATGGAGCTACGGTGGTGCGATGTCACTGTTGTACACCGCAAACGCAGTAACCGATAGTCTGCTACAAGTGGCACCTCAATAATGATTCGAGCCCATTCTTTAGTCTATCTGTGTGTCCTGCTCTGCCTCTGCATCCTGAGTCTACAAATAGATTCTTCGTTATCATTCTCCCAGCAATGGCAGTTGAGCTTCAACATCGATTCGGCCGAAAGCTTTGCCGATTTCAATTATGCCTACGCTCAGCTTCCGAGAATGCTTCTGACACTGCTGGTGGGTGGTATGCTCGGTTTGGTTGGTAGCTTGATGCAACAACTGACTCAAAACCCACTTACCTCGCCATTGACACTCGGCACCTCATCGGGTGCCTGGTTAGCATTGATCATCGTAAGTGTCTGGTTTAACGACTGGATAGCCGACTACACTGCTATCGCTGCGATGTTTGGTGCCATTTGTGCTTTTGTTCTTATTGTCGCCATTACTGGGGTCTCTAATATGATGGGGCTTCCGCTTGTGGTATCAGGCATGGTAGTGAACATTCTATTAGGCGCTATCGCCACCGCAATAATCCTTCTCAATGAACAATATGCTCAGAATGTTTTTATGTGGGGTGCTGGCGATCTTGCACAAAATGGCTGGGACTGGTTTGATTGGCTTTGGCCACGCCTCATTCCTGCTCTAATCATTTTACTGTTTGCTCCTCGAATTCTGACATTACTTCGTTTGGGCAATGACGGCGCGGCGGCTCGTGGTCTCAACACCATCCCAGCATTTATTTTCATGATGGTTGTCGGGATTTGGCTTGTATCTGCGTCTATCACTGCCGTTGGCGTGATTGGTTTTATTGGTCTACTCACGCCGAATATTGCACGAAGCTTGGGCGCAAGAACTCCGCGAGAAGAGCTCATTCATAGCCTTTATCTTGGCGCGGCGTTACTGCTTGTCACAGATATGATCTCTATGTCTCTGACCAGCGTATTTGGTGAAGTCATCCCTAGCGGTGTGACTACCGCCGCCATAGGTGCTCCCGCTCTAGTTTGGTTTAGTCGCAGGCAGATGAAAGCTCAAGATAGGATGACTATCAGTATTGGCTCCTATCGTTCACAAATTTCTAAACCATACCTCGGTTTCTTTATAATGGCCGCAATCACCGGTGTCTTATTGACTGTGTGTGTTCAACTCAGCAATGAGGCTTGGTATTGGGGAGTGCCGAGCGAATATCAATGGCACTTGCGCTGGCCTCGCCTAGTGACCTCACTGTTTTCTGGTATTGGTCTTGCTATCGCAGGTACCTTATTACAGAGACTTATTTACAACCCGCTTGCTAGCCCTGACATATTAGGGGTGTCCTCCGGTGCAACATTCGCACTGGTGTTCTCTAGCTTATTTTTAAGTCAATCAGTGCTAGGGGCACAATGGGGCGTGGCGCTATTTGGCAGTCTATCCGTGTTGATCGTGCTATTGCTACTCGGTAAGAAGCATCAATTTGCGCCATCGAGCCTCATATTGACGGGTATCGCCATTACCGCTTTACTCGAAGCAATGGTGCAATTTTGCCTCGCTCGTGGCACGACGGATAGCTATGAAATATTATTATGGTTGTCCGGTTCAACCTATCGTGTCACCGACACTCAAGCATCATCGCTAGCGTTAGGTGTCATAGTATTGAGCATTATCTCTGTTAGCTTATCGCGCTGGCTCAGCTTAATTTCTATCGGACGAGATTTTACTAAAGGACGCGGGTTATCGGTTAACGGTGCATCACTGGTTTTATTGAGTATTGTTGCATTGATGTGCGCCTTAGTGACCTCAACCATGGGCCCAGTTTCGTTTGTTGGCTTAGTCGCTCCGCATATGGCAATGCTTATCGGTGCACAAAAACCTCATCAGCAGCTGTTCGTCAGTTGTTTAATAGGTGGCACACTCATGATCTGGGCCGATTGGATAGGCCAAGTTGCACTGTTTCCGACTCAGATCGCAGCAGGGACGTTGGTGGCGATTCTTGGCGGTAGCTACTTCCTTATATTAATGCTCGTCAGTCGAATCAAGCGTTCTTAACTCAAATCTATGAGAGAGGGAGTGTGACTCCCTCTTACTCCCTGTTACTCTCTCTTTTTCATCTAACCCTCAATAAAATACTCAACTCATTGATTATAAAAACTATTCACCAGAACTAGCCCAGCGCAAGCGATCATTCGTGAAATCTATGTTTTCACTTCCATATTATAAAAATATCATTAGAATGCGTACGCAAATAACTATTATTATCATTATCAGTGGTGTTTTTATATGAGCTCTCTACATTCTGTTTCGCGCGCGGTGAGATCCGCATTGATGATCGGAACCCTTCCCGCCCTTTCCGCGATATCCATTCAGGCACATGCACAAGAAGATGCAGCCCAAATGGATACGATTACCGTTACCGCACAAGCACTAAAAACTGATGCGCCAGCTCAAGAGGTTCCGCGCTCGGTCTCCATCATTTCAGAGCAAGACTTACAAGCTAAAGCCCCACAAAAACTTGATGAAGCACTCCGTTATACACCTGGCGTCACGTCACAGCCCTATGGTGCCGATAACGATACGGATTGGTTTAAAGTGCGTGGTTTTGATGCTGCGACATACTTGGATGGCAACCGACTATTTAGAGACGGATACTACACATGGTTAGTTGAACCCTATGGCCTACAGCAAGTTGAAGTGGTGAAAGGGCCCGCGGCTATATTATACGGAGAAGCGCCTCCAGGTGGCGTCGTCAATGCAGTTCAAAAGAAACCAACGTTCACACCACAAGGTGAAGTGCGCTTGGAAGTTGGTAATAAAGATCATCAATCGATTGCATTTGATGTCTCCGATCACGCCAATGAACAAGGCACTGTGCGTTATCGTTTAGTTGGCATGATGAAAAGCCGTGATGGTGAGCTTAACGATACAGAAAACGAGCGCTTCTATCTTGCGCCAAGTGTTGAGATCGATATCTCAGAGCGCACGATGCTTACTTTAATGGGGACTTATCTTAAAGATGATGGCACACCGACTAACGGCTTCTTCCCTGCGGCAGGTAGTTTATTGCCTTCCGACAATGGTAAAATTGATCCATCGACCAACCTAGGTGAACCGGGTTACGATACCTATCAGCGCGAGCAATTTTCCGTTGGTTATCGTCTAGAGCATGACTACAATAGTGTTTGGTCACTGGCTCAAAACTTAAATTTCGGTCAAAACGACCTGCTCCTCCGCAGTGTTTATGCCTTTCCAAACTCTGATCCAAGCGCCACTGAGCTTGCGCGCGGTGTCGTATTTCGTGACGGTACTAACCAAAGTATTACCTTTGATAACAATGCGGTCGGAAATTGGTACAGCGATAACGCCGAGCATACGCTGCTGCTTGGGCTAGACCTACAGCACCACAATACTAAAGGTGAAGAACAAGACAATTATGCCTTTGATTCCATTAATCCTTGGGATCCAGAATATGGCAACTATACCCCTTTAGATTCGGCGGACAACATCGATCGAGAAATAAACAAGTCCCAGGCGAGCTTATACTCTCAATATCAAATCACTTTAGATTCACAGTGGATCGCGCTAGTTGGTGCACGTTACGATTGGGTAAACACTGAAAACACCAGTCAAAAAGCCAATCAAAACGAGTCACGCAATGATGGTCAACTATCGTTTAACACTGGGTTAATGTACCTTGCATCCAACGGTCTTTCACCTTACGCCAATTACTCTCAATCCTTTGAGGTATTGAGCACAATTGATCCATCAACTGGCAAACTGTACAAACCACTAGAGGGTGAACAATTTGAGGTTGGGGTTAAATACGAACCACAATTTTTTGATGGTTACATGAATCTAGCGTTGTTCGATATTACTCAGACCAATGCCTTAGTTACCAACCCTGCTACCTGGGCTCAAACCCAAACCGGTGAAGTGACCTCAAAGGGCGCTGAATTTGAAATGGTTGGAAAGGTAACGGATGCATTAAAAGTCACGGCTGGCTACACCTATACCGATGCTCAAACTGACGACACCAACGATCAAGGCACGATGCAAGCCCCATTGATTCCAAAACACGCAGCATCAGCATGGGTAAACTATGATGCCTCTTTCGCCGGTATTTATGGCTTAAATGTTGGAACAGGAGTCCGTTACATTGGTGAGTCTAAAGACAACCCAAAAAGCAGCGACCTAACCGTGCCTAGTGCAACGCTTTGGGATGCGGTAGTTTCTTACGATATCAACACACAATGGCAAGCACAGCTCAATGTAAATAATATTTTAGATAAAGAATACGTGTCAGGTTGTGATTATTATTGCTATTACGGTGAGTCTCGAACGGCGGTACTAAGCGCGAATTACCGCTGGTAAATACAACGAGCGAATACAGCTATTAACCTTTTTAAGGTCACTATTTTTAAAGCCCTCGAATTGAAATGAGGGCTTTTTATTACGGCAAGCAAACGATAAGATCTACGTCGCTCTGATCCATAATGTCAATTAACTCTTGTGGCGGCTTCTCATCAGTATAAAACGCATCGACTTGAGAAATGTGCCCAAGGTTTACCATTGCACCACGGTTAAACTTAGTACTATCTGCTGCCAGCAGTGTTTGACCTGAACACTCCATAATCGCTTGCGCTATTCGCACCTCAGAAAAATCAAAATCTAATAAACTACCATCTTCATGGATACCAGAGATCCCAAGGATGCCAAAATCTAAACGAAACTGCTCAATAAACTCCTTCGCTGCCTCACCGATAATTCCGCCATCTTTGTTTCGAATTTGACCACCCGCAACGATAACGGTGAAGTCATCCTTAGCGCGAAGAATATTGGCTACATTAAGGTTATTGGTGACAACTTTGAGGTCTTTATGACTCAATAAAGCAATGGCGACGGCTTCCGTCGTGGTGCCGATGTCGATAAATAGCGACGAGCCGTTAGGGATGCGCCTTACAAGTGCGTTCGCGATACGTGTTTTCTCTTCCTGGTAGTGCACTTTTCTCGTTGAATAGGCTTCGTTTTCAGTACTTGAATGAAGCGATGCACCACCGTGATGACGTGTCACTAACCCTTGCTTGGCTAAGTCATTCAGATCGCGACGGATAGTCTGAGGACTAACCTTAAACTCCTCTACAAATTCTTCTGTATTAACAAAACCACTTTGTGTCAGCATCGCAAGAATTTCACGATGACGCTGCGTTTGCTTCAAAATATCACTCCGCTTTGTATCCAAGATCTACAAGTATAACAGGAATCATCGCTTTGATAATTCCTGATAAACGGAGAATAGAGAGTCGTGGGTAATAGGGCTTAGTTGGCGAACCTCGTCGCAAGGCGTAACTAAATCAAGGATTTGATACGTATTCATGGCAGCGGCCATCGCAGATTTCACGCCGTTGTTGGAATCCTCAAAGGCCAAACAAAACTCAGGTATGATGCCTAGCCGTTTGGCTGCCAACAGATATATTTCTGGGTCTGGTTTACCATTAGTCACCTCACACCCTGTTGTTATGTTGGCGAAATACTTGTCTAAACCCGCCAGTTTCAATTTAACTTCAGCCACCTCTCGCTGGGTTGACGTCGCGACCGCCATGGGGATATTTTTAGACGCCAACCAATCAAGCAACTCAATAGCGCCCTTTTTAATCGGGATCGCTTTATGGAGTACAACGGCGTCGTAGTTTTTTCGCCACTCTTGATGTATCAATTCGTAATCAATCACATCTTT
The DNA here is from genome assembly GCF_053544015.1 of Vibrio sp. E150_011. Lineage (NCBI taxonomy): Bacteria > Pseudomonadati > Pseudomonadota > Gammaproteobacteria > Vibrionales > Vibrionaceae > Vibrio > Vibrio sp. E150_011. Next base: position 478,629 of record NZ_JBHFOL010000002.1, on the reverse strand, counting down.
GTAGCCTTCCGTTAGTCGAGTTCGAATCGTCTTGGCATTGCAACCAATGATAGACAGGTAAAGCTCTTCAAAAAACGGCACGCCTAGCGTCTGGCAGGCTTCATTGAATACTTGTTTACACACATTTTCGGTATCGAGTAACAAACCATCCATGTCAAAGATCGCAGCTTTAAAAGTCATACAGGTCACTTAGTTAATTAAAAAAACGTTAGTATAGAAGCGATAGCATTCTGCCTGAACTGACCTGTTAATGCTATATTCTGATGGCGCGGGACCATATCGAGTCCCCCGTAGAGCTGCGAGAAATTGCAGGATTGATTGATGTTTAAGGCGCAAAGTCGACGTTATTATCAATCATGGTGACGGTAAGGTGATACGTGAAGCTATAAATGGCGGGATGATATTATCGATGATAGGCGTCGAAAAACAAAAAGACCAACCCCTTAAAAAAGACGTTGGTCGATCTAAAGTACCAAATTTTCATATCCCAAGCGTATCGACGAGATTAATTCTCGCAATAGGCCTTAGCGATAGCCGCGCCCAACTTGGCATTGTTGAGCACTAACTGAATGTTGGAGTCTAAGCTATTTCCACCCGTAAGTTCACAGACTCGGGCTAATAAAAACGGCGTTGACTCCTTACCCGATATACCTTGCTCTTCGGCTTCCGCTAACGCCTGCTCTATCACCGAGTTGATACGTTCAACGGGCATAGCAAACTGCTCTGGAATGGGGTTGGCGACAACGGCACCGCCCGTCAGGTCCATTTCCCACTTTACTTTCAATGCCAGAGCGATCTCTTGCGCACTATCAAGTCGGTAATCAATGCCATGTTCACTTTCTCGGGTGTAAAACGCTGGCAAGCTACTTGTTTGGTAACCAATAATTGGCACACCTTGTGTTTCCAAATATTCACGCGTTAGCGCCAGGTCCAGTATTGATTTTGCCCCAGCACAAACCACCGCGACATTCGTGTTCGCAAGCTCTTGTAGGTCAGCAGAAATATCAAACGTTTCTTGTGCTCCACGATGAACACCGCCGATGCCTCCCGTTGCGAAGACTTTAATACCCGCCATTTCAGCTAGAATCATCGTCGCAGCAACCGTTGTGGCACCATCTTTTTTGCTTGCTACCATGAATGGGATATCACGACGGCTCACTTTGGTCACCGATGTCCCAGCTTTTCCTAGATGAGTAATCTCCGCTTCACTTAGCCCGACTTTTAAACGACCTTCGATAATGGCGATGGTGGCAGGTATTGCGCCCGCGTCTCGAATCGTTTTTTCAACAATCAGTGCGGTTTCTACATTTCTCGGGTACGGCATACCATGTGAGATGATGGTCGATTCTAACGCCACAACAGGTTGGTTAGTGGCTAATGCTTGTGCTACTTCAGGTAAAATATCGAGGTATTGGTCTAACATGTCGATTCCTTTATTAGGCGTGTCACCGCCTTTTCTGACATTATTGAATTAATTGTTGAGCTTGACTGCAATGCCAACCTAGCGGCACCCAGAGCAAAATCTATGCTTTGAGGCCAATCCCAACCCTGAATAAATCCGTGTGCGATTCCCCCCATCAGCGCATCCCCCGCTCCGGTTACATTGATAACCTCAGCTTCAACGGCAGATATAAGCATCGAATGGTCTTCACAACTCGCAAATGCCCCCTGCTGTCCAAGGCTAATCAACAGTCTCTTTACACCTTGGTGGTGCAACTTGTTAGCAAGTTCAGGTAAAAAATCAAGACTTGGGAGCGAGTAATCAGCGAGAAGCTCGGCCTCCGCTAAATTGGGTTTGAGTGTATGGATGTGATTGAGATAAGGCGCTATTTTATTGGCCTTCACTGTCGATACTGGGTCGACAAAAATGGCCTTGTCCGAATGTGCGTGGAATATGTAATCGAGGGCACTATCACTCAGATTAGCATCAAGAACGATCGCTGATGCAAAATTCAGCACATTAGCGCGCTTCGCCATTTGCGCTCCGGTTAGCTCGTCAATCAACGACATATCATTCAGCGCGAGTTGCAACTCCCCGTTAGGGTCATGAATAGACAAATAGGTACTGGTCGCCTTTCCAGTCACGGTCAATAGATGATCGATACCCATACCAGCGTCTCGACATGAAACCTTTAACTGTTCACCCCAAGAATCATCACCTATGGCGCCAATAAACTGTACGTGGCTTCCTAGGCGGCTCATGTTGTCGGCAATATTTCGAGCAACACCTCCCGCACTTGACGTCAAAGCACCTGGGTTAGAGTCACCGATAACAAGCTCGGCATTTGAGCGACCACATAAATCCATATTGGCGCCCCCTACAACTGCGGCATAACGATCGGGGGCAATCACATACCCTTTGCCCTGAATAAACCCCTTACGAGTGAGGTTCATAATGTGGCCAGCCACGGCACTTCGGCTTAATCCTAGCTGCTGCGCCAATTTTTGTTGAGCAATCATGGGGTCTTGCTTAATCAACGCTAATACTTGTTGCTCACGATCCGTCATAAACATTTGTCCGTACAGTCAAACAATTGTTTGTAACAATAACGCCTACATTTTGAACACGCAATCGTTTTCACTCGGCATTTCTTAGACTTGATACCGGGATCACAGGCTAAAAACACAGCTAAGTATTCATATACTTACATACTCGATTGTGGGGCTGATCACTTGAAATAAGTGCACATTGCTGACTACTATTTAAACAACCATATACAAACTATTGATAAGAAACATATGGACTATATTAATTGTATCGCGACTACAAACCGTGCTCTCAGCTGTCGAAAAGGGATTGACGAACTGTTCAACTCTCTTAAACAAGAATACCCACACCTTTCACGGCTGTGCGTCACCGTAACCAATTCAGCTTATCTTGAAAATTTTCATGTTATTGATTCCCAACACACCACCGATCGGTATGATATCGCGTCCATGGCATCATCTTCTTGTCTCTCTCTTATGCAAATTATTGAGTGTGAGGAAATTAGAGTCGTTTCCGATCTTGCAGACCTACGTGATAACACGCGAACTCAACTATTAAGATCTTTGGGCCACAATAGTAGTTTGACGATGGGGATTAAACTTGCCAACGGCGAAGGCGCACTGCTATTTTTCAATTCAACTCAAGTCGGTTATTTTGAAAAAGGCGCGCTTCATGCCGACCTTTTATTTGTTAAAGAAGTCATCTATAGCCTTTTATGCCATGACAAAAACAAACATCAAATGCTATTACAAGCACTTAAACTGGCTCTAAACATTAGCCATAAACGTGACCCAGAAACCGCCGATCATTTACAAAGAATGAGCTTATATAGCAAGCTTATTGCCGAACTCTTAGCGAAAACCCTTCCCATTGACCATCGGTTCATACAATGGATTGAGCTTTATGCACCGTTTCACGATATAGGGAAATACCGCATTCCCGATGATGTCTTATTTAGTACCGAACGCTTTAATACCACGCAACGAGCCATCATGAATAAACATGTCCAATATGGTGTTGATATCATCGATGATGTGTTAAAAACCATCAACATTGTGAACAGCAGTAGTGATGAAATACAGTTTCTTAAAAACATCATTTATTGTCATCATGAACGATTTGATGGCTGCGGTTACCCTTCCAATCTCACACGGCATGCGATTCCTCTTGAGGCTCGTATCGTCAGTATTGCCGATGTTTTTGATGCCCTACTAAGCAAGCGAAGTTACAAACACGCATGGCCTATCCACGACACCAAAACCTACATTGAAAACCAATCTGGTAAAGCGTTTGACCCTACTATTGTCGACATACTCATTGACCACTTTGCGCTCTTTGAAGACATTTATAATCAACATCCGCCCGAAATAAGTCGAATCAAATGCTCCGCCTAAAGTACACATTAGTTTTGTAGAACGTCCTTCATGTCCAAGTACTTTAACGCTTTGTAACATCTCTTTCTCAATATTTGAGCAAAACCGAACAGACCCATTTGACTTACACGTGTACGCTGATATTCTAGCGTACATGCGTAAGCTTAACTAAAATTCAACTCGGCGATGGACACTATGAGTACGACAAAAAAACCACCAATTATATGGCTAAATGTCTCTATTTTTCTTGGCACGTTCTTAATGGCAACCCTTGGCGTAACATGGTACGGCTTCTCTGTCGGGTACACGATGCATCACTGGATTTGGCTTGCACTTAGCTTCGTCTTTTGTGGCATGTCAATCACGGCGGGGTATCACCGACTTTGGTCACATAAAACCTATGATGCTCATCCAGTGATGCGTTACATCTTCGCAATCGGCGGAGCATTTGCGCTACAAAACAGTATTCTTCACTGGTCATCCGATCATCGAGTCCACCATAAGCACGTGGATAACAATGACAAAGATCCTTATTCAGCCAAACGCGGTTTTTGGTATTCGCACATTGGCTGGATGCTCAGGGAATACCAAGCTTCCCGCTACACGGATTACAAAAACTGCCGTGACTTGCAAAGAGATCCTGTCGTCATGTGGCAGCACAAACACTATGTCGTACTGGCGCTCATCATGAACATTGCCTTTCCTATTGGCTTGGGGTTGTTATACGGTGATGTCATTGGGTTTGCTTTGGTGGTTGGTGCTCTGCGGTTAGTGTTAAGCCACCACACGACGTTTTTTATTAACTCTCTCGCACACGTATGGGGCACTCAACCTTACACGGATAAAAATACCGCAAGGGATAACGGCATTCTTGCGTTTCTAACGTTTGGAGAGGGATACCACAATTTTCATCACATCTTCGAGCACGATTACCGAAATGGCATCCGCTGGTGGCAGTTCGACCCAACCAAATGGTTAATCAAGAGTTGCTCATGGCTAGGATTGACGTCAAATTTAAAACGTGTTTCTGCGTTTAAAATTGAAAAAGCACGTTTATCAAGAACCTTGCAACTGACCAAATACAAAGTCACTGCGCTGCCGGACTCAGAGCGACTGCTTGAGCTGATTGAACATGAATTTCAACAGTTGGTCTCTAAGCTGAAAGAATATGACGAACTCAAAAAACAATGCATTAAAGACGCGAAGCTAAACGTCAAAGAAAAATATGAGCAAGCATTGCTGACGATACAATTAGAGCAACTAGAAGACCACCTTAGGTTGAAAAAACAACAATGGTTCATGTTAATCAATAATCCACAACAAGCACTCTCATAACTCGATAGGCAGGTGAGCGACTGTCGCACCTGCCAGCCCCTTATATAAGATATTATCATCAGAACTTCACTTCACTTCACTTCACTTCACTTCACTTCACTTCACTTCAGGCCAATAAAGGTAATTTCACCAACATAGTCAACTAAGTTGACGCTGAGTGAACACTCAACTAATACGCCTTTCTAATACACTATTACGATCAACCTCTAGATAGTGCACCGCTCAATGCAACGACGTTTTTTGTGGCTTTCAAGTCAAGCTTCCATGGGGATTGTACAATGGATCGGAGTGGCCATTATTCTTGCACCACTGGTTTTACAGCGCACGAATAGCGGGCTGCTTGTTGGACAAATCATGCTCATATTAGGCCTGAGCGGATTAACGGCGCCAATACTTGGTGCCATCGCAGACCGCTACTCAATACATCGTCAGCTTCATCTCAGTGCTATGCTTTGTCACAGCCTCGCTTTGTTCATTTTGATATTCATTGACCATACGCATTGGCATTACTGGTTTGTCGCGGGATTAATTGGAATCGGAAGTAATCTGTTACTTATCCTCAACCCTACACTCGTATTGCGTCTTAATCCCCAATCGGCTGACCGTGCACGCGCTTTACGATTGTTGTTTCAGTTCCAAATGGCAGGGGTGGTTATCGCTGGTGTCATCGTGGGTGTTTTTCATCTTCTGGCGTTGTCCACGACATTGCAGCTCACGGCATTGTTGCTGCTTGATTTGATTTTAATTGTCCTAACTGTTTTGTTTCCACCGCAACGAATAACGCTGCATAGTGTTGAAATCAATCACCACGCTTCAACTCGCCCAAAATCAAAACGAATGTGGTTCGGTTTCGTCTTGTGCGTTTTAGCTTCAATGTTTGTTGGATCGAATATGGTTGAAATGGGGCCAGTAATTATCAAACAAGCTTTTCATGTAGATCTAGCGAATTCCTCCCTTGGAATGGCAGTGGCAGCCTTGATAACCTTAATTGCTTTGGCGCCCGCAGGTCGCTGGATGGAGAAGCATGGGAGTCCTGCTCTGTGGTTAAGTACCGTGTTCATCAACGCACTTATCGGCGTGAGTATATGGCTAATGTTTGGACACGACATTAAAGCATTTCTGCCACTGTCTTTGGTTCTCATTTCTATCGTTAATGGTGCTTGGAATGATATATCTATCGCGGCTCTTGCCGATGAGTTGAGCCCTTATCGCCCAGCAACAAGCCAAGGTTATATGGCGGCAGCAGTATCGGTAGGGTTTTCCATCGGAACCTATATTGTAGGATATTTACTTGATCGTCAGAATATTCAAGGCGTGATGGCATTTTTGGCAATAAGTGGCAGTACATTAATGATTGCCGCCACTTTGCTGATCGCTGCATATCGTCATAACAAAGCACCGGACCGTTCGAACATCAAGGCGTTATCGTATAAGGCTCGATCATAAAGACACGGTTGTTCATAGAGCAACTGACGATCAAGCGAGGGAGAAAGATTTCACGTTAGTCTGCAATATGTGTACAGTTTCGACCCGCTTCTTTTGATTGATACAACGCTTTATCTGCTCTTTTCAACCAGTCGATGTGGTCATTGTCTTTGGGCATAATCTCAGCAATACCTAAGCTGATGGTATATTGCAGGGTATCGTTGCCATTCACCACGCTCAAAGCCTCAATACGTTTTCTCAGGCGTTCAGCAAAATAAAAAGCCTGATCCGCTGATGTGTCGACAAGTAATACGGCAAACTCCTCTCCTCCGTACCGCCCACACACATCGCTACCTCTGGCCGCTTTACGTAATTGCTTAGCCGTTTCCTTAATCACCTCGTCGCCAAAAGAGTGCCCAAAATTATCATTCACTCGCTTGAAGTAGTCGATATCGAACATAACCAGCGTCGATTTTGTTCCCTTGGTCTTTGTATCGTCATACACCTCGACGAGTTGAGACTCCCAATAGGATCGATTGAATAATCCTGTTAACCCATCCACTCGTCCAAATTCGGTTAGCTTTTCATTCGAGCGTTTAAGGTGCATCTGACTCTTCGCGATATCTGATACGTCTTGCAACATGATAGCAAAGTGCGTGATGTCTCCCGTCGGCGACTTAAGCGGCGTTATAACCATGTTTTGATACATGTTTAATAAGCCTTGGGAAATAGGAGAGAAGTTTTTGAACTCAAAAATTATCGGTCGATCTGTCCAGTTTGAAAAACCACGAGTGCGCATTTTTTCTGTCGACATGAGTTTGGTTTTAAGCCATTTCTCAGGTAAATTCGGACAATACTCAAATAAACTTTTACCCATGATTTGATCGGCGTTAATGCCACTATAATTTTGCATGAAACTATTCCACGCGCAGACATTATAATGCTTATCCACAACGATAAGGCCTGCATCAAGTGTATCAATAAGCTGCATTGTCCAGTGAAAATCGGACAACTCTACCGTCATTGTCGTCAATGCAAGATCTCCATTTGTCGATGAATAATATCGACAGATTCCCTATCAAACATAAACAAAACGGAGCAGTTTAAATCTAATGTTTCAGCGTCGTAGGTATATTCAGTCGTAAAAATATGTTCACTGCCACTCATCATTGAGTTCTGGGGCGTAAAATGTTCGATACGCAGTGGCTCGCGTAAAGAAAACTCCATTCCCAACTGCTCCGACATCGACACAAGAAACGAAGACACAAGCACGTTAGATAGATTAACCACAAGTTCGTCTCGTGTGCACTCTCCTTGGTCAAAGCCAAAGCGTAAACCCACTTGATTGATATCTGTCCCTGTTATACAAACCAAGGCCTCACCATGCATACCTCCTCCTACAAACCGCTGGGCCACGGTATAGTTGCCCTTTCGACTCAGGTTATCTTCAACCATCATGGTAACCTCACCAAAAGAGAGTTCACCGACGGTTGGCACTGGCAGTTGGATAAACTCTTTTAATTGTTGTGCAATAATGGCAGCGCCCGATCCCAATGCTATATTTGCCGTTTCACGAAAGCGCTCAACACTTTGCTCACGAGAAAACCGTTGTTTGGATTTTTGAGGCACACGAAATTCGAGACCTAAATCGCGGAACAATGGCTCTGCAACCGCTTGTTTGAGTGGTTTTTCTATAAAGGCATAAGCACCGAGGGCATAACAGCGTTGTTGGGCTTTGTGTTGAATATCACCAGATATCACTACGGTATGTGTGGTTATTGATTCACCTTGCATGATAGACAGTACTTCAAATCCATCCATCTTTGGCATTGTTAAATCCAAAAACATAAGATCAATACTATCTTTCCTAAGAATATCAAGAGCTTGATATCCATCTTCGGCAAATACAATATCGCTATTCATTGGGGCTGTAATGCTTCTCGCTAGGCTCTTTCGAGCAACGGAAGAATCATCACAAATGAGTATCCGCATGAATCCATTCACATTTTACATAGTTAGTTACAACTATATAAACAGAATTCTAACTCACTGGCTAGTGAATTAATGAACTAAGATCACAGTTCATGTTGTTCATCACGCTTATAAAAGTCGCTAGAACTTCTTCTATTCATTGGTATAAAAGACAAAAAACATCAGCGGTAGAGGTGCTAGGAGCCGAGTTCAGTTATACCGAGGAGCGAACAATAAGACGATAGGCATACGCCTATTGGAAAAGAGGATTAAAACAAGTCTTGCTGGGGAGTATTCGTTGCAATGACCAAACCCTCAGATGGTCGCCCTTGCGCGAGTTTCCTTCGATAACGTTGGCGACAGAGTTTAATAATATGTAACTGTTGCGCAGGCGTGAATGAAAGCCAATTAAAACGTTCTTCACGTTTTCTCATGCAACCTTGACAGTAGCCTTTTCCATCGACAGTACACACCCCAACGCAAGGGCTTGGGACGTTGAAAAATTCCAGTTGTTCCATTACCACCCTCCCTGCTACTTTCCAATAAACTCAAGTAAGAATAGTCTTAAATTAGACTATTTTCGTATTCATACCCGTTAAATCCATCGCATATCATTTATGCCCATCAAAAAACCACTATACTAAAGCTAACGTACACTTGACAAAAAACAGTGTTTTATTAATTAAACTTATCAATAATTTCATTCAGTTGGAGATACATAATATGAAGATTTTTTCAAAGACGCTACTTGCTGCACTTGCGGTTCCTGTTTTAATGACAGCTTGTACGACTGCTAACAACAGCGCAGAAGAACCAATGGCAGCCGTAACGGCTCAGGATCTTCAACACCATAACTGGAACCTAGTCCAAATCGATGGCAAAGCGATTCAAGTCGACGAGCAAGTACAGCAGCCTCGCTTGGAAATTGGCGAGAAAATGACTGCAAATGGTAGCGCTGGATGCAACAACTTTTTTGGGCAAGGCGAGCTTAAAGACGGACAATTTCGTATCGAAAAAATGGGCATGACCATGAAAATGTGTGGTGACAATGCGATGAATATTGAAATGACCATGTCAAAATCACTCTCTGATTGGAGTGAAATTCAACTGACAAAAGAAAACTTGGTACTGAAAGGTGCTGAACATACACTGACGTTTGAGTTGAAAGATTGGGTCAACTAATCCTTGCATAATCTGATCGACATCTATGACTTAAAAACGGCACTTTACGTGCCGTTTTTTTATCGTTTATTGTTGCTGTTTGGTTCTAAACAACAACACCTTTAAGCTTGCGTCGTGATCAACGTCTGCAAACTCAGCGGGATTAGCCAAACGTTCCACAAACTCAAAACCTGGTGCTTCTTCTGCCATGCTATCGATCAAGAAATCAGGTGTCACCATTGGTGAGTTCACACATGCGATGACTTCCCCGTTCTCCGTCATTAATTCGGGTAATCGGCGGAGTATCTTTTTATAGTCTTTCGTTAGAGCGAAGCTACCCTTTTGAAATGATGGCGGGTCAATGATAACCAGTTCATAAGGGCCACACTTTTTGATTTTTCCCCACGACTTAAAAATATCGTATCCTAAGAAAGTAACCTTGGAAAGATCATGAGCATTTTCTCGATGATTTTCTCGTCCCTTATTTAATGACGAGCGAGCCATGTCCACGTTGACGACGGCGGCTGCACCGCCTTCCATTGCCGCGACTGAAAACCCGCAGGTATAGGCAAAAAGATTCAGTACACGTTTATTATTGGCATTGGCTTTGACCCAGTCTCGACCTAAGCGCATATCAAGAAACAGACCAAAATTTTGATTGCGCCCGATATCTAACTGGTATTTACACCCTGACTCCATAACAACCGGACGAGCATCAAGCTCTCCCCAAACGACCGTCATAGGGGCGCCATCAAGATAACGGTGTTGCAGCGCCACACATTGTCCATCCTTGGTACGCCACAACTCACTCTCAACCAACTGATTGAGTCCATTCGTCAGTTCAACAATAAATTCATCATCAACCTGCTTAAAAATATTCACAAGTAATTGGCTATTTACCCAATCGCAAGTCAACTGTTCAAGCCCAGGCCAGCGCTTACCTCGGCCATGGAATAAACGACGCACTTCGTTTGGTGCCTGAGTTAGCTGCTGAGTCACTTCTTTGAAAAAACTCGGCAAATGATCTTTTTGCATAGATTCACCTTCGCGACGCATCGCGCTTTCTTTTATTTTTTCGGCCATAACAATGCCCACGGCGTAGACCAAGCATCAATAACTTGACCTATCGTTTCTGTGTGCCATTTAGCACCAAAAATAGGATTGATACGAGGATCGCAGACAAACTCATAAGGCACACCCGACAACTCAAAGCGAATGGCAAAGGCGTGCAAGTAACCACGATCAGACGCTGAACTAGGGTGATAGATTGGATCGCCTAAAATCGCAGAACCCAAGGATTTTAACGCGACGCGGATCTGGTGTGTCTTGCCCGTTAGCGGACGACATAAAAAGACACGTTCTCCATTGTCGCCGGCCTTTGAAAAAAACTGCGTGGTTGCTGGGTTCATTTTAGTTGGCATCAACTTCCACATAGAACGGCGAGAGCGCTCCATGTCACCAGAGATAAGACCTTGTTTCTTTTTTGGTTTTTTGTCGCCAATCGCGAGGTAAAATTTTTCAATATTTTTATCAGCAAACAATTGCGACAGACTCGCCGCCGTGGTGGCATTTTTAGCAAGCAATAATATCCCAGATGTCATCTTATCAAGACGATGCACTAGGTAGAGCTTTGTTGATTGGCTCGCTTTGGCAACCTCTTCGACTAACATCGTATCGCCATCGTCTTTGTGGACACTGACGCCAGGATGTTTATTGATGACCAAAAATTCATCATTTTCAAACTGAATATCAAACATATGGATCACAGGGTGCAGAATTATTGTGGCTGATCATACACAAACACACGGCGATGGGTAGCGATTATGACGGTTTCCCTTCTCCTAGACTGCGCGGTTCACAGCATTAATTGCCTTTTCAAAACAATCATGCCAATCGGAGTAAACCCGACTGGCATTGTGATTGTCATAGAACGACATTATGTTCGTTATCCGTTTTTACAAAAACGGGTAGGCAAATACCGTCAAAATAGCCACTGGGCACACAAATTTAACGTACCAAGGCCAGATTTTCCAAAACCACGTTTTTTCAACCTCAGGGTGGCCCTGCTTAATCTCTTGCAATAAGGCATTACGATGCCATACCCAACCAATGACCACCGCCCACACCACACCAAGTAATGGTTGCATGTACATCGTTGAGGCCGTGGCAACCCAATCGAACAATTGACCAAAGTTAGCCGCGATAATGACACTGAAGATCAGAATTACGCCACCTAATATGAGTGCGGCTTTGTCTCGTTTGATGTTCAACTCTTCGTGCAAGCATGATACTGGCACTTCCAGCATTGCGATCGAAGAGGTCAACGCCGCTATAACCATTAGGGAGAAAAAAGCGACACTCAACACTTCTCCTGTCAAACCCATCGTATCGAATAGGCTCGGCAACACTATAAATACAAGATTGCCTGAACTGATCAGTTCCCCGACTTCATTAAAGATTTGCACGCCATTGGCTTTCGCTACAAACATGGCAGGAATAATAAGCAAGCCCGCCGATAACGCAACACCGGTATCAATGATGGCCACTTGCCCTGCTGTCTTAGGAATATTGACATCTTTCTTCAGATAAGAGCCATAAACCATCATGGCTCCAACCCCTAGCGAAAGAGAAAAGAACGCCTGCCCCATGGCATTGACCACAAGTCCGGCATTCACATGGCTCCAATCTGGGATTAGGTACATTTTCAGACCTGTCATCGCACCATCTTGAGTCAGAATGTAGATGATTAGCAGTAAAAACAAGCCGAAAAGCAATGGCATCAATCTTGATGACCATTTCTCAATACCGTCCGACACGCCTCGACGAACCACATAAACAGTCAATGACATAAAGATAACTGTCAGCAACACATTGCGTCCTATGCCAAACGTCACCAACCACTCAGCGACGGTATTTAACCCGATCAACTGCAAAATAGGCTCTGCGCCAAACCCTATTAGCCATCCAGCTAAAATGGCATAAAAACTGAGGATCATGGAAGCGGTAAGCAAAGCGATACTGCCAAACGCCACCGCTAGAAATTTGCTTTTGGACCAGATTTTACGCAATGAAGCAATCGGATTTGACTGGCCAAATCGACCAATTGTCAATTCAGCGACCAACATCGGATACGCTAAGAGCGCCATCATTAACAAATAAATAAGAAGGAAGGCGGCACCGCCATTGCTAGCAGTTTGAGTAGGAAAACCCCACACATTACCTAGGCCAACAGCAGAGCCTGCTGCTGCCATGATAAAACCAAAGCGTGAAGAAAATTGTCCGCGGGTAGAGCTTGTCATTATTGATACCAATCTCGCCATACACGGCGATATTATGGTGGCTTTCCATGTAACGAATCACAACACGATTGCCTATCCAAACGTCAGTTTAGGCATGTCCATATGTTGCTCATTGAATTTAATTTGGATCTAACACGATTATTATCGCGTTGCTTATCTAGACCCCCGCTGGGCTCGTATGCAGAATGGCAGCCCAATAGGGTGTAAACTAATCATTACAGACTGGATAAATATTACTGCTTGCTCATGGGTAGCAATTAAAACATCTCAACACTACAATTGAAAGCCCCGACGCTATAAATACCTAATATAAGCCATGTTATAGCAACTGTTCGCCTACTAAATAATCAATTATTGGTCTGTTGTTTTATTATTTTGAAAATAATAAAACTATCAACTGCTGTTCAATACTGCTCTACAACGACACGTCTACTTAAAAGTGTGACCAATAACGTATCATTGACATCTTTCCATGCAGTTAACACATTGACAGTACCGCAAGTATTCCAAATACTTGATTCTGAGATTGTTTCTAATTTACCAATTGTCTATCGAGGCTCAATGGATAAGCTCTATCACTTTCTAACACTAGCAGGCATTGGCCTGTACTGGGTGCTGGTCGCCGGTGTCACGCTGCGTGTAGTGCTGAAGCGCCGAGCGGTCAGCGTTTCGCTAGCATGGCTAATGGTTATCTACATTATCCCTGTTGTTGGCGTCATTTGTTATTTCATGTTTGGCGAGCTCAATCTTGGTCGTAAACGGGCGGAACGAGCACGAGATATGTTCCATCCATTTGGAGACTGGTTTCACCAACTCAATGATTGCAAAGCGCACACCCAAGATGGTTTGGGGACCCAAATTTCAAAGATAGACAACCTTTGTAACAATAGAATGGGTATTCCCGCTCTGTGTGGCAATACACTCCAACTTCACAAGACCCCTGAAGACAGCTTACTGTCCGTCATCAAAGATATCGAACAGGCTAAACACAGTATTCGTATGGTGTTTTATATTTGGCACCCTGGCGGACTAGCCGATTCGGTTGCCGCTGCTCTCATACAAGCAGCCAAACGCGGTGTTGATGTAAAAGTGCTGTTAGACTCTGCAGGCAGTTCAACGTTCTTTCGTAGTCACTGGGCGAAAATGCTAAGGGACGGGGGCATCGAGCTGGTTGAAGGGCTTGAGGTTTCTCCTTGGCGGATTTTCTTACGACGCCTTGATCTCAGACAACATCGCAAGATCATCGCGATCGATGATGAAGTGGCATACACCGGCTCGATGAACATGGTTGATCCTGCGTTCTTCAAACAAAACTCTGGTGTGGGTCAATGGATCGATATCATGGTTCGTATTGAAGGCCCTACCGTGAATGTCTTATCCGCCATCCATTGTTGGGACTGGGAAGTGGAAACCGGCGATCGTGAACTTCCCGTTCACCCAGATTGCCAAATTGATATCCCTCAGGATTCAAAGCCAATCCAAGTGGTGCCGTCGGGGCCCGGCATGCCCGATCAGTTAATTGGTCAAGTTTTGACGCTAGCGATGCATCAAGCCGAACGCTCAGTGACCATCACGACGCCTTATTTCGTACCGAGCGCCGATTTGCTTGAGACCATAAAAACAACGGCGCAACGTGGTGTGACCGTAGAGCTTATCATTCCTAAAAAGAATGACTCCATGATGGTGCAGTGGGCGTCGCGTGCGTTCTACACCGATTTACTTAGCTCAGGGGTTAATATTTATGAGTTTGACGGCGGATTATTGCATACTAAATCAGTCGTAATTGATGAGCTTTTTTGCCTAGTTGGCACGGTCAACATGGATATGCGAAGCTTGTGGCTCAACTTTGAGGTCACACTGGCGGTCGAAGATCCTATTTTTACCGAAGAAATGCACCAACTCCAAAACAGCTACATCTCAAAATCTGAGATGATTGATTATTCTGTCTGGAAACAACGCAGTTTATATCACCGCTTTTTCGAACGATTGTTCTACCTGTTCAATCCATTGCTATAACGCATTCCAAGGCTAACGGCCGTAAGATTTTGCTGCCAACCGGCTTATCCTAGGTTATTCATCCCCTGCTTCGTTTCTAATCGTAAAAACCGAAGGCTAAAGACTTGAAACTCTTTAGCCTTCGTGTTTTATTGCTAAGTAAACTCATCTCCGTTCACTGTACTGATCACAGAACAAACCTTCGCTCCCTTGGAGCGTATGTTCATGATTCAATAGTCGTTGATTCGTATCCATGTGGATTTTGATATGCGTAAACTTGCGTGTAAAAAATTCTAATACGTAATAAAAGGCAAACAAACCAGTGGGCGAGCGATAAATAATCAGACAGGGATTCTTGATGTCAGAAAGTAAAACCACCAAATTCGTCACCGCTGGACGTGATAAAAAATGGACCAACGGCGTGGTCAACCCACCAGTGCAACGCGCATCAACGGTTGTATTTAACACGGTCGCTGAGAAAACTCACGCCACCATCAATCGAGCGAAGCAAACGCTATTTTATGGCCGCCGAGGCACCAATACACACTTTGCTTTCCAAGATGCCATGACTGAAATAGAAGGTGGCGCGGGTTGCGCGCTCTTCCCTTGCGGCACCGCAGCCATCTCTAATGCGATCCTGTCCTTTGTTGAAACGGGCGATCACATCCTGATGGTGGACACCTGTTACGAGCCCACTCGAGATTTTTGCGACAAGATCATGAAAAAGATGGGCGTAGACACCACCTACTACGATCCGATGATTGGTGCAGGTATTCGAGATCTTATTCAACCTAATACCAAAATTTTGTTCTTGGAATCACCGGGCTCTATCACGATGGAAGTACAAGACGTACCAACCATGGCTGAGATTGCTCACGAGCAAGACATCATCGTAATGCTTGATAACACCTGGGGTGCAGGGGTTAACTTTGCCCCTTTCGAATTCGGTGTCGACATTTCTATCCAAGCCGCAACCAAATATATTGTTGGTCATTCCGACGTCATGATGGGGACCGCGGTCGCCTCAGAAAAATATTGGGATCAATTACGCGAACAAAGTTATTTGATGGGGCAATGCGTGTCTCCCGATGATGCCTATCTAGCGTTGCGAGGTATTCGTACACTTGATGTGCGTTTGCGTCAGCACGCCGTCAACAGTATCAAGGTTGCTCAATGGTTAGCACAACGTCCAGAGGTTGATCATGTTCGCCATCCCGCCCTAGAAACTTGTCCAGGGAGCGAGTTTTTTCACCGTGACTTTTCCGGGGGTAATGGCTTATTCTCGTTCGTACTTAATACTTCATACCCACGCGCCACCACCGCCTTTCTTGATGGAATGACTCATTTTAGTATGGGCTACTCATGGGGTGGTTTTGAGAGCCTAGTGTTAGCCAACGAACCAAAAAGCTTCAATGCATTACGCACTGTCGCTAACCCTAACTTTTCCGGTACCTTGATACGTCTACACATTGGCCTAGAAGACGTCGATGATCTTATTGCCGATCTGGATGCCGCTTTCAAGCGCTATAATACCGTGATACAAGAAGCACCCATGAGTTAGCTTCGAATCTAGGTCGCACAAGCTCCAATATTATGTTGATAATGGTAGGTTGTGCGCCTATTTTTGCCTACGTTTTCTACAAGCATTTTGTGTATGTATCGCGCCCCCATATAAGCCTATGCTCGCGCAAGCTTCTATATACTGAAAGTCTATATACAGAAAGTCCATCAACACCATAAGGAGTATCACTATGAGATTAAAAGCGGACGTTGCCATATTTGATATTATTGGTCACTTAGTACTTTGGCTGCTCTTGTGCATTGTGACCTTCGGCATCGCAATGTTCTTTTTCCCCTATTCTTTCTCAAAATTCATCATTAACCGTACATACCTCGTCGACGAGCACGGTGTCGAAAGAAAAATGCGATGTGATATCGACCTTTTCAGCGATCTTGGTCATGTATTGCTCTGGTTTATTATTTCGATCCTCACACTAGGCATCGGCTACATCTTCTACTTCTATCGTGTATGGAATTACGCCCTAAATCACACTCAAGTCGACTAACTATTCTTATCGACTTTATACGAGACCGCCATAGGAAGGCTTATTTTGACAACCACTACAACAGCAACGCTTTACTACGTCTATGACCCAATGTGCTCATGGTGCTGGGGCTTTAAACCGACATGGGATTTGATTCAAGAGTCACTGGCTGACGAGATCACTATTGAATGGGTGCTTGGAGGGTTGGCCCCCGATACAGACCAACCGATGCCTGATGCCATGCAACAACAAATTGCTTCTTATTGGCAGAAAATCGAACACCTGTTAGGGACTCAATTTAACTATGATTTTTGGTCCCAGAATACCCCAAGGCGGGCAACCTACCCCGCTTGTCGAGCCATTTTAGCCGCGCGGGTGCAAGGCGCTGAAGTCGCGATGAATAATGCCATCCAAAAAGGGTATTATTTAGAGGCCAAGAACCCGAGTGACAACGACCGTCTGCTCGAATTTGCTCACGACATTGGGTTAGATATGACTCGGTTTGAGCGTGACTTAGTGGCGGCCGAAACACAATCACAATTACTCAACGAGCTTCAGTTTGCACGCTCTATAGGCGGAAACAGCTTCCCGTCATTATTTGTGGCTAAACAAGGGCGTATCACTGAGCTGCCCATTGATTACAAAAATGCAGCCGCTACTATTCAGCGCGTACGTGAGCTTTACTAACAAGCAAATAAATGGGGGATTTTTCCAGCGGACACCATGCCTCTGTGCATCTATGCATCTATGCATCTATGCATCTATGCATCTATGCATCTATGCTAGTGCACTCCATTGCTAATGCACATCATTGTTAATGCTCAACATTAAGGTTGAGCTCAATGGATGCAAAAGGACAGGCTTGTTTACATCGGCCACACCCATCACAGCTTTTCTCATCTACAACAGGGCTCGTATTAGGTACGATAGAAATTGAGCCGGAAGGACATTGCTCAGCACATAATGTGCACTCTCCAAATAGGGCATTTTGACAGGCGCTCAAAAATTTAGGTCGCAACTGTATATCGTTGTTTTGTGCGTGCAATGCTCCGGTCGGACAAGCCTGCTGGCATGCTCCACATTGAGCGCAGTAGCCATAATCGAGGTTCAACTCGGCAAGCCCACTGTTCATCAGTATCACTTGTTCAGGACATTTCGCCGCACAATCACCGCATTCATTACAAATTTGTTGAAATAAAAACTCTTCCACAGCACCTGGAGGGCGTGCTACTGAGCGAATGACCACCGGTGAATCAAGTTCATGGTTTGCACGTGAGCTCTGTGACGTTGAACGCTTGGCGCCACCAGATAGCGCACGGAACAACCCACGGCGACTGATTGTGTTATGTTCCATGTAGGCCTTGTAATAGCGTTCATCCTTGTCTGGCATTATCGATAAAGCTTCTTATCTGTTGGCTGTATCGCTAACAGCTCTTGAACCGCTGCACACCATGAACTGGCCACTAATGCGAGCTGTTTGTAGCTTTCCGTTTGAGCATGCTCTGCCACCAGCTCTAAGTAGCGATAGCACCAGGTGAGTAAATGCTCAGACAACAAACACTGTATTGACGAAAGCGGCAGACCTTCTTCAATAAATTGACTCACTGCAAATAACATCAATCCAAATTGGTCTTCCGGCTCTCGCATTCCCGTATCGAGCTCAACACCATTTTCACGTAAAAACTGACGGTAAGCGACGGTTGTTGCACCGAAAATCACTTCTTCTTTATCTAGGTACACTGACCCCCAAGGTGGTGCGTACATAGCTTCGCCCCCCTCAAACAGAAGAAAGAAATCTTGATTTAGTACGTCACTGCCTTCACTTTTAACGACTTGAGCCCATTGGTAAAACGCCGAATCATCGCCTTGTTGTTCACTTGCCAACGCTGTGATTAGTGCCTGATTGTTTTCATCCGTCAGCGGAAAATAAAACAAAGAACCCAATACTTTAGCCATAGCATTTAGGTTCTCAAGATCAATGCTATCTTGTGGCTCAACCTTTTTGTTTGCGACGTCTTGTTGTGATCTATCTTGCATACAACGATCTCTAATCGATTGTGAATGAATAGGGGCAAGTGACTCACTTGCCCCGTTGTGCCTAGCAATCAACGCCAGCTCATACTCATGGTTTTCTGTATGAGCCATTTTGGCATTGATTGAGCTAGCGACTAAGTGGTTATATCAACTCAGTCATTACATACCAGACGTCATATGTAGACCGAAAAATACACTTCGGCCTATCAACTCAGCGACAACAACTAATGCCAAGCCAGATACAGCAAACGGTAATGCGTTGCTTTGTTTACGCAATGACAATACCCAAAGTGCAACACCGACAAAAATCAACGCAAAGCGAAAATTTTGAACCATCGCCATGTTAGGCACCAGGTCACTCGCCGCAACAATAGACGATTCAATACCGCTCAACGACGTCACCATTGCCATTGTTGTGAGCACCGCTGCTGCTGTAGCGATAATCACAATGCCTCCAGCTACACGGTTATAACCAGAACACTCGAAACGTGCTCCTTTCATCAATACATGTGACAACATTACGCCACATAGCACAGCCGTAATCGCAAACGAATATGTGGTGAACGGCGTATCCCATGTTGGTACCGTATTGATCAGGTAAACATTTGTCATGGCAAACATGAAGACAACGCCCATGATCATGCCAGCGACCAGTAACCCTTTGCGGATTGCCAAAGTGCCTTTATTAAGCACGTCTAACAACCAGAACAGGCCACCAAAGGCGAAGAACGCAGAGCCAAACAGGATCTCACGCGAGAGCCAAGAGGTGCCCACTTGATTTAAGGCGTTCATGGCACGCATAGGACTGCCTAAGTGTGCGGTAGAAGCCATAAAGCCCAGAGCCATAAAGACCCAGATGAAAAACATATTACGATTGATGCGTGCCTTCACATCATCACTTGCTTTGCCAAATAGATTAAGACAACCCAATACAATAAACGCACCGACTGCGGTCTGTGCAAAGACTGTAAAGATAATCAGAGGCCATTCATGCCATCCCATGTTAAACCTCCTTAGGGTTTGCTAGGTGACCAGTGGTGTCATTCGTTGGACGAGCATGACGGTTTGGTTTGATCACAATATTTGGTTTCGTCAATGAAGATGAAGGCAACGGCGCGACGTCCGCGTTTGTGCCATATTTTTCTCTCAGTTCAGAAATTGGGCCAAACTCAAGTGCGCGTAATGGACATGAGCCCACACAGATAGGTTCAAATCCATCGGCAACACGCTCAAAACAACCATCACATTTGGTCATGTGACCTTTTTCAGCGTTGTATTGCGGCGCACCATAAGGACACGCGTTAGCACAATGCTTACACCCAATGCAGACTTTTTCGTCCACGACAACAAAGCCATCTTCACGTTTGTGCATCGCACCTGATGGGCACACTTTCGCACAGGCAGGTTCATCGCAATGATTACAGGCAATAGACGTGTAATAAGCAAAGACGTCTTGACGGTAAGTGCCATTTTCTTCTACCCAATTGCCACCGGCATACTCGTACACTCGACGGTAGCTTCTATCAACACCTAAATCTTTAAAATCTTTGCACGATAACTGGCATGTCTTGCAGCCAGTGCATTTGCTTGAATCGATATAAAAACCGTATTGCTTCATGATTCAGTCCTTACGCCTTGGTTGCTAGTTGAACTTCAACCAGATTGGTATGTTGAGGGTTACCTTTCGCCAATGGGCTTGGGCGTTGAGAAGTCAGTACGTTAATCGAACCGTTATGATCCACTTTGTTACCGTCCGGTGCGTACCACGCACCTTCGCCGAGCGCAACAACACCTGGCATCATACGCGGCGTAACTTTGGCATAAATGCGCACCTCACCTCGGTCATTGAAGATACGAATACGGTCACCGTTCTTAATGTCACGACGCTTGGCGTCGATAGGGTTGATCCACATTTCTTGTTGAGCAGCTTGCTTCAACACGTCAACATTGCCGTATGTTGAGTGGCAACGTGCTTTGTAGTGGAAACCGGTAAGTTGAAGTGGGTATTTATCACGTAGCGGTGAGTCCCACCCTTCCGATGTACTGGCGTAGATAGGCAATGGATGGATAATATCGCCTTCCGGCAATTCCCATTCTGCTGCAATTTTTGCCAGCGCTTCAGAATAAATCTCAACCTTACCCGACGGCGTATTCAAAGGGTTGTTCACGGGATCTTCACGGAATGTTTGATACGCCACATAATGACCATTTGGATCGCTGCGTTTAACAATGCCTTGCTTACGGACCGTTTCGAAATCTGGCAATGTTGGGGCGAGCTTAAGCGTTTCAGCATATAGATGGCGAAGCCAACCTTCTTGGTCTCGACCTTCAGTAAAGGCTTGGCCAACGCCAAGACGTTCTGCAAGATCAGCACAAATTTGGTAAATGCCACGCGCTTCAAACTGAGGTTCAATCGCCTTGTCAGCAAAGATGAAATACGGCATGTTCGCCGCCTTACCATCCATACAGAAATCCGCCTGCTCTGAGGTCGTTAAATCAGGTAGGATGATATCGGCATACTTCGCAGATGACGTCATGTGGTTGTCTATGACCACTATCATTTCGCAGGCTTTGTCATCTTGCAAAATATCATGGGTACGGTTGATATCTGAGTGTTGGTTAATCAGACAGTTGCCTGCATAGTTCCAGATAAATTTAATTGGCACATCCAGCTTATCTTTGCCTCGCACACCGTCTCGTGTTGCCGTCATCTCTGGACCACGAACAATCGCATCGGTCCATAAAAACATAGAGATAGAGGTATCTACTGGATTTTTCAGTGTCGGGAAACGAACAAACGGAATATTGTAATCTGACTCGCGCGCACCAGAGCCTCCACCGTGAATACCTAAATTACCGGTTAGCAGCGCCAACATGGCGATAGCACGGGAGGCAATTTCACCGTTTTGTGTACGCTGCAAACCCCAGCCTTGGTAGATCGCACACGGTTTTGTTGAGCCAATTTCGCGCGCTGTTTGGATAATAATATCCGTTGGGATGCCCGTGATGGTCGATGCCCATGCAGGCGTTTTCTCCACGCCATCGTCACCTAATCCTAGAATGTAAGATTTATAGTCACTGTTTGCTGGCGCAGAGGCAGGCAATGTTTTTTCATCATAGCCCACACAATATTTATCTAGAAATGGCTGGTCAACCAAGTCTTCTTTGATCATAACATGCGCCATCGCAGAGATAAATGCCGCATCAGTACCCGGTTTGATTGGGATCCACTGGTCTTCTCGTCCTGCAGCCGTATCGTTGTAGCGAGGATCGATCATGATCATTCGAGCATTCGACTTGGCTTTGCTCTCTATAAGGTGATGAATCAAACCACCACCTGACATGCGTGTTTCTGCCGGGTTATTACCAAACTGAACAATCAACTTACTATTTTCAGTATCAGAAAATGAATTACCGTTTGCCCAACCACCGTAGGTGTAGCTCAATCCTTTGGCGATCTGCGCTGTCGAATAATCGCCGTAATGATTCAGATAACCACCGGTCAGGTTCATCAAACGTGCAATTAAGGTTGAACCAGGGGGCCATGATTTGGTGACCGTACCACCCAGCGTTCCTGTTCCGTAGTTCAAATAAAACGCTTCATTGCCATATTCTTCTTTGATTGACGTAATGCTGTTTGCGATCTCGCTATACGCTTCATCCCAAGAAATGCGTTTGAATTTCCCTTCACCGCGCTTACCTACCCGTTTCATTGGGTATTTTAGACGGTCTGGGTTATAGACACGACGACGCATTGAACGACCACGTAAACACGCGCGTACTTGTACGTCTTTATTAGCGTAGTTATCCGTACCGGTATTGTCGGCATCTACCCACTTAATTTCACCGTCTGATACATGCATTCTCAGAGGGCAGCGGCTACCGCAGTTAACTGTGCATGCACTCCACACGACTTTTTCTTCCGTCGGAATAACGTCGCTGGCGTTGGCTTTAGAGGATTTGAATGGAAGAGAAATTGCACTCGTCGCAGCTGCAAGACCACCCATCACCGAAGAGGTTTTGAGGAAGCCCCTTCGAGTGAGCGATGGCGTCAATAATTGCTTCAGTTTATTAGTCATGGCGAATTGCTCATTTATATTTATGTTTTTACTGTGCTACATAATACAAACGAACCTATTCTTCACTTTGATTCGAATCAAAGATACTACTTAAGGGGTAATAACTTTACACTGCTCGGTTATTTGTTCTTCTACAAATAAATATTCTGCCAAACAAACTCATAAAATGTGATTGTTTTGAATAAATGAAAGATAACGATATATATTATCATTGCGATAATAGTTGTCACTTCACTACGATAATGGTTATCACTTCGCCAGAATTATTGCATCAAGCGGAACGATGACTTTGAGAGTAACGGCTATTTATTCATAGCCTGCGTTAATTTCTGCAGCAAACTTTGATTTAGCAATGGGTGAGGTTTAGCGCCAACAGATAAGACAATATCAACTGCAGGGAGCGCAGGCATCTCATCAAGAATAGCGACTCCGTCCATTACGCTTAATTGCCCCATCGCGCCAATTGCCAGCCCTGCACGGACTAAGCCAAGTTGAGCGGATGCCGTGTTGCAACACGCTAAAAGCTGAAACGCTTGTCCTTGTTTAGTTAAGCCATCAATGGCAGCCGCATGGTATTTGCAATCGGCCTGGAATAACACAAGCTGCAATGGTTGTGCGGCAGCAATGGCATAATTCGGAGACGCAATCCAAACGCCTTGATCGGCGGTTAACCAGTGTCCCTCTTCACTATCAGGAGCGCGAGTCAAAATGGCCGCATCGATTTTTCCAGTATCCAACCAATCCCTCAAGGTCGCACTTGGCTCACTAAAAACCTGTATAGAGCACGTTGGAGAAGAGGCCTGTAAGCATGAAATCAATATAGGTAGCAACGATTGATTGTAGTCTTCTGGGCAGCCTAATTTTAAGGAGCGTTTATTTTGATAGCTTTTTAGCTGGCTCACGGCATGGTCATGCATCGTGACCAGCTGATTGGCATGGACGTGTAAACTCAGCCCCGCTTCGCTCAAGCCAAGGTTGCGACCTTCTTTTACGAATAGACTTTCTCCCAATTCTGATTCCAATTTTCTCATTTGGGCGCTAAACGCTGACTGGGTTCTATTTATTTGGCGAGCGGCTCTAGTGAAACTGCCGGTTTCAACAAAAGCTAAAAAGCTGCGTAGTGCGTCAATATCCATGTGTCATGCCTTATGGTGCTTAAACGAATAACCATCCCATCGTTTTCATTAATGGTAGGTATCAAAACTATCCGTTAGTTACGCACAAAACAATCGCTTATTATGAATAGCATTACAGACAAGGAGGTTCCGAATGAAGCTATATATTGGAAATCAAAACTATTCAAGTTGGTCATTACGAGCGTGGCTCATTTTTGCTCAACAAGATGTCTCCGTAGACATCATTAAACTACCACTGTTCAGCGAGACATTTTATCAAACGCTCCGTCCTCTGACACCGACGGCCAAAGTCCCGTTACTGGTTGATAAAGAGGTCACGGTTTGGGATTCATTGGCAATACTCGAATACATCAATGAACGCTATCTTCATAATACCTGTTGGCCTCAAGATAGTGCGACACGAGCGAAAGCTCGAGCTGTCGCTGCTGAAATGCATTCCGGTTTTATGGCATTACGCAATGAGATGCCAATGAACTGTCGTGCTATTCGAAATATCAACTTGTCCACGGAGGCACATCGAGATATTGAGCGCATCGATCAATTGTGGTCAGAACAAATGAAACACAATCCCGGTCAATGGTTATTCGGCGAATGGTCAATTGCCGATGCTATGTTTGCGCCTGTTGCTTTGCGTTTTATGACCTACCAAATACCATTATCCAAGGCAGCAAAGCAATATCAGAACACCGTCTTAGAAAGTGCAGCTATCAAGCAATGGATTGGACAAGCTCTTACCGAATCAGACATCGTTGAGGAAGACGAAGCCGGCACCCCTGCATAACCGACACGAGTGATGGACGACGCGAGTGATGGACAGGTACCATAATTGGCATTTGATTTAACTGCCCTTTCACACTCAGTCATATGAGCAGAGCCTTCTTTTGCTCATATGACGAACCTAATCTCGATGGATCATAAACAAATTGTCTTAAACACACTGGCTCATCCTATTATCCAGTATGAATAAAATGAGATATGCCCCATATATTCGCATTCTTCCTCGCCATAAAACGCAACAATTTAGATCAAATCTCATCAACATCACAATACTTACCGCCCATATTTTGTAACATAACTTTCATATTATTAAAGGCTTGGATGAAAAAATGAGAGTAGTTCCAGAGTTGTATTGCTTTGACATTCAACGCAGCAAAGACTTTTACGTCAATATACTTGGTTTTCGAGTCAAATATGAACGCCCGAGTGAAGCGTTTGTGTTTCTTACGCGCTATGGCGTAGATCTCATGCTGGAGGGCCTAAATAGTGACGGGAGACGATGGATAACCGGAGCTCTAGAATACCCGTTAGGACGAGGAGTAAACTTGCAATGGGACACCAGCGATATTGATTTGTTGTTTTCCCACGTTAAGTCGCATGCCCCTGATAGTATTTATCTCACTATCGAGCGCAAAGAATATGCTTGCGATGGAGAGAGCGTCATACAGAAACAGTTCGTCGTACAAGACCCAAACGGTTATCTGATTCGTTTTTGTGAAAATGAGACCGAAAGCCTAACCCCTGCCTAGCGGCCTAAATGGTTGGCTATACTCATACGCCTTTATGTCTTAACAAGAAGGTCGCCACATCCGTAACGTAATACAGTCAAACTCATATGTTGAATTTAACTCAGTCGAAATCTGATCACTCTTTTCACATTGCAGAACTATATCAATGGTTTAACCATGAGTGGCAAGACGTTGAGCCACTCATCACCATGAAGAGCGGACTCATTGTGCCCACGCCAATTCTGGCGCTGGAAAATGAGTGCCTGCTTGGTGGATTAGTGTTCACCCGCTTTTTATCACCATTGACAAATGCCCACGCACTTTGGATAAACGCCGTGTTCGTTAAACCTGAGTATCGCCATCGTGGCATTGGCTCACGCTTAATCCGTTTTGCGGAAACGGCGGTGTTAAAACAGCAAGAGCCAGAATTGCTCGTTTACACACACATCCCAGCGCTTTATGAAAAACTCGGCTGGACACACGTAGAAAAGAATGACGACCATATGGTCATGCAAAGTGCGAGGCTAGCTCTAAGCTCTAAGCTCTAAGCTCTAAGAAAAATATACACCTTAAACTGACAATCGCTTATATACATTAAGTTGCATTAATAAATTAAGAATAGCTCACACCAAAGTCATATAACTTCTCGAACCTAAAGACCGATCTCATCTACTCTGTAAGTATTCGTTTTATTAATCCTTAAAATAAGTGTTGGTATATGCGCAAACTGACCATAGAAACATTCAACGTTCGCGACGATACGATAGAAGAAACCATTGGTTTTCCGCTCGGTATCGCTCGCTCATTATTGTCGTTGCTTCCAAAAGACTTCATTGCGCGATTTGATGAGAATGGCGTACAGCTGGACGCGCTTTTAGAAGCCGCCCTCGATCCTGAGACCCAAGGCATTATCATGGAAGTGGCAGACCAACATGAGAGAATCGTTATATCGGTTGTATAAAAGCCCCCACCTTTCGGTTCTTGAAAAGAGAGACCTATGTTCCAACTTGTAATAGACAATGAAATTAGCCTTGCGCTCGTGCAACCTTCTTTTGCTTCTTGTTATTTAGCTCTGGTTGCAGAAGAACGAACAGAGCTGAGTCAGTGGCTAGCGTGGCCACCTCATGCGACTAACGATGCCTTTTTCCTTTCGTTCATAAAGCATTCCCTTCACGACTATGCCGATAACAAGTCTATTACGTGTGCCATTCTCTACAAAGGCTCCATCTCGGGTAACATAAGCTTCAACGCTATAAATCATGACACAAAATGTGCCGAAATTGGTTATTGGCTAAGTAAACACTATCGCGGTAATGGCATTGTTACCCGCTCAGTTAAAGCTCTCACGGAGTACGCGTTTTGTCATTTAGATATGCACAAAGTGCAGATTTCAGCAGCCGTAGACAATCACCAAAGCCGAGCCGTGTGTGAAAGACTCGGAATGTCACTTGAAGGAATAATTACGAATAAAGAAAACCTGAACGGTCGTATTCTCGATCATGCGATCTACGGCTATTACCGTTCTTAACATTGATGAACGGATAATGACAATAATGTAAATAGTTCTCTCGCGTCTCTGATGAGTTTAGTTTATTGTGCTTGCGCCTCGGCCTATCAATGGCAATCAAGGCATTCACACCAGCTATAACTCAACACAGAGGATTTACGATGACAAGTCGAGTTTATGTATTAGCGCAATTCAAACCCAAGACAGGCAAAGAAGCTGAGTTATTCGAAGTATTAAAAGCACTAGAGCCCGATTCATACCGTGAGGAGGGTTGTATTCAGTATACGGTCACTCGTCAGATCAAGCACCCAAGTGCCACTAACAACGATTTCTCAATCGTATTCAATGAAGTCTGGCGAGATGCTGAAGCATGGGCGGCACATGGGCGCAGACAGCAAATTCAACACTTCTTTGAAAGCCAAGTTCAAAGTGAAACAGGATTAGTCGCCGACGTGATGGTCACTGCATACAGCGACGAAGGTCATAACTTCGACCAACCTATTTTCAAATAAGGCGTAGAGTCAAGTTTGATCACATCCAAAGGCAGTACTCATCAGTCTGCCTTTGTTCCATTCCTAAGCTTCCGCTACCCACATTTATGTTAAGTTCATTGCATTATTTATCTCACTGCACGGCCTTTACAACCGCCTCGTTAGCCTTGCCAAATTCTGCTATTAAACTCCACCTTGCCGGTTTTAACGCTTTGGTTCGAGTTCTTGCCATTGCGAAAAATGCTCGAGTAGGTAATCAATCGCTAAACGCGCTCGCATTGGCAAGAAACGTCGATTTTGATAAACAATCCAACTGCTTAATCCCTTGCCCCAATAGGGTTGTAGTACCGGGACCAGCAAACCGTCATCGATCGAGTTGGTAAATGTACTTTTAGGCATGTAAGCGATGCCCAAGCCTTGCTCACAGGCTTTTACCACCGCCTCGGCATTATTGCTTTTCCATCTTCCCTGTACTCGAATTGCCTCTAACGGCTCGCCTTCATGTGTGAAAGTCCAATGATCATTGTTAGCCACAATACAACTGTGTCGTTTAAGTTGTTGAGGGTGTTGTGGGATACCATGCGCCGCTAAGTAAGCGGGACTTGCGACAGCAGCCATTGGGCGGTCGAGCAGTTTTCGCGCGACCAAACCGGAGTCAGAGAGCTTGCCATAACGAATAGCAAAATCGATCCCATCTTCGATAAAGTTCACCATCCGGCTGTTAAAGTCCATATCTATGGTTAGATCGGGATATTGTTTAGCAAATTCCATTAACGCTGGGGCCACATATTTTTCAGCAAATGCACCAGCCGCGCTAACACGCAGTGTGCCATTGAGTTGGATCTGCTGTGAGCTCACTTGTTCATTCGCTTGCTGTAGCCCTACGACCAGGTCTTTACAGTGTTGATAATACGCCTGTCCTGTTTGTGTCAAACTGACCAACCTAGTAGAGCGAGCAAACAATGCCGTACCCAATCGCTCTTCTAGTCGCGATACTTGCCTACTGACATGACTAGTACTGCACCCCAATTGTTTTGCCGCGGCAGAAAAACCCTGGCTTTCCGCGACTGCAACAAACTCGTTAATCCCCTCAAAACTGTCCATCGTTCTCTACCAACTTGCTTTAGCCCATATCAACGTAATCGATATTATTGCTAAATAGCAATAATATTTTGCCATTAACAGATATTATCATTAAAGCGACTTACTATTAGTATTAACTCAACGGCAAAAGACCGACCCAAAGTCAAAAGGACAATAAAATGAAGAAAGTACTTATACCAGTAACGAACCATGCCACACTTGGCGATACTCAGGACGCGAACGGTACCTATGCACCAGAGCTGACTCATGCGCTACATGTGTTGCTGGAAGCAGGCTTTGATTACGACATCGCTTCAATTCATGGTGGCAAAGCGCCACTTTATGGTACCGATATGGAAGGTGATGACGTCAATACTGCAATGCTTAACAATGACGATCTTCAAAACAGCATCAACAACACCATCCCTGTAGGACAGATTAACGTTGCTGATTATGACGCTATTTTCTATCCTGGCGGGTTTGGTTTGCTTTCAGACCTTGCAAGCAATGATGATTTTGCTCGTATCGCAGCCACGCATTATGAAAATGGTGGCCTCTTAGCGGCAGTATGTCATGGCCCTGCTGCACTCTTGCCTATCACTTTGAGTAACGGCGAAAAACTGCTTGCGTCAAAATCTGTGACTGGATTTACTCGTGAAGAAGAAGTCGATTTTGGCACTATCGATAAAATTCCGTTCTTGCTTGAAGACTCCCTAGCACGTACTGCGGCTCGCTATTCAAAAGTTCAGCCTTGGGGTGAACTCGTATTGACCGATAACCGAGTGATTACCGGCCAGAACCCAACGAGCGCGCACGCTGTGGGTAAAGCTATCGTTGAGGCGCTCGCAAAGTAAGCAATAACGAATCCGCTTACTGAACAAGATATTAAGCGGAGTTAAAAACCACCAGCCCACGCATCGAAGCTATTGATATTGTCTATCTCAGCTTTGGTTCGCGGGGCTGGATAATAAGGCAAAGCAAGCAGCTTGTCCGACGGAAGCAACTGCCAAGTTGCCTCAATTTTTAAGCGTTTCAACTCCCCGTGAGCGCGAACGTACATATAGTATCCGCCTTGGTGCGTGTTGGCGTAGCTAGCAATGGTCACTACCTCGTTAGTGGGTAATTTCACCTTGCGCCCTAAGGGAAATAGCTGATGAAGCGAAAAGCTCACTTTTTCATCTTCCAGCACACCTTGCAGAAAGCGTTCAAGCCCAATAGCGGTTGAGGTTTGTCTCACACTCCAGCCAGCAAGGAATAACCCTGATAAACGATCGGAAAACGGTTTTCCTTTCGCTACTCCCTCATTTGAAATGAACTGAACACGGACATGATCGTCTGTTTGTTGCAAAATACTAAGAAATTGCTCACCGGTTCTATCTACCAATAATTGCATACGTACTCAACTGCGAAACATGACATCTATAACGATGACTTTAAATGAGACAGTACTGAACCGCAATAGACAACAGAGATTCGCCCCCAGCTGTTACGTCCAGAGCCGTTACGGCCAGAATTGTTACGTCCAAGTTTGTCAGCGTTGTTACTGTTAAGGTAACACTTGGTCAGCCTGACTATTTATTGATATTTTCTTGCGGCATACTCAATTTTTCTTCACAGGAATCACCCTATGATGCGTGCATTCATTATCGGAATGAGTTTGTTGTCCCTTGCTGGTTGCGTGGCTTACCCTACCCAGAGAACTTACTTTAAACCCATTAAAGACAATCATGAATTAGTCAAAAGCCGAAGTTGTGGATACCATAAAACCGAATTGGATGGCCTGTCGGCAAACTCCGCTCGCTATCGTTTACAGGTTTTCCCTAATACGCCAACCGCCCAAAACCTTGTCGTTGTGGTGACGTTGGAGTCAAAAGATCTCGCTCCAGCCTCGTCAGAATGGCAACACCTTGGTCAAGTTCAGCTATCGACACCAAACGCACCAACACCACAGTCACCGACTTCATTTAAGATCACTCAACGATATCAGCAGACCCTGTGGTATCGCATTGAGTTTGATACAATGCCGACCAAACAATTTTCTTTAGACATCAACGTCGAAAAGTCAAAGCCGCTTCGGTTCAATTTTCATTTCGCAAACGAATCTGACTTTTACTACGCTTCTATAAACTGTTGATGTTCCAAGCACTAAACCCATAGCGCTACACCCATAGCGATAAATAAGCGGTACACTAAACGGAGTTCACATCATGTTGTCTTGCGCGCACTACGACCAAATTGAGTTATTGTGTTTGTATCGTTTCCCGATTCGTATTGCTCTCAACATACAAACACAAAATAGTAGTCACTTTAATAGCAATGAACCAAGCAAGGATGTTATTGAAGGCATCGCGATAGATACCCAAAGAAATGAACGTAAAGAAGAGTGTCTGAGGTTACAGTGCGATCAAGAGATGCGCCTTATTGTTTTGACTGACATTAAAACAATCGACGTGCTCATTGATAATCCACACGTCATGACCGTCGTCATGACGTAACGGCCACATCGTCAAAGTAATATAGTCATCGCAATATAAGTAACATGAAGCACTATGACTTAAATTAAGGCGTAAGAAAGAATTGATGAGTTACTGAACGGAGACGCGCTCGATGACAATCACGTCTTGCGGAACGTCATCGTGGCTAAGCTTCGAGGTCGTTTTGACCTTAGCAATAGCATTCACTACATCCATCCCCGCAGTCACCTTTCCAAATACCGCATAACCCCAACCGTTGTTTGTGGTCGCAGTATGGTCGAGAAAATCGTTGTCATCCAAATTGATGAAGAATTGAGCCGTCGCAGAATGTGGCGCATCTGTTCTTGCCATCGCGATGCTACCGATTACATTCTTTAAGCCTCGATTTGCTTCATTAACAATTGGTGCTCGAGTCGATTTTTCTGTCATTTTGTCATCAAGGCCGCCGCCTTGAATCATAAACCCATCGATGACACGATGGAAAATAGTGCCGTCATAAAAGCCTTCTTGGCAATATCTTAAGAAGTTTTTAGCACTCACTGGTGCCTTTTCAAGATTGAGTTCGATCTCGATATCACCGACATTGGTTGAGATAATTACCATGTTCATCACTCTAAATTAGGTTAAGTTGCAGTATTCGTTGCAGCCCGTCGACTGTAACGAATAAAAGGCATAACCTCAATTGATTAAACATCGCATGCTAGGCCATCGTTGACTGCCATGTCGTGTCTCTTATAGGTATTTTATAGACTCATCCCGCACAGTGGTATGGTTGCGGCCTGCTAATGAATATTGCAAAACCAATTCGTTAGATGTTCAACGAGTAATCGGCACCGCAGCGGCATATATTTTCGTTGAGGATAGATAGCGGAAACAGCATAGCTCGGCAGCTTTATGTCCTCTAGAATTTTCACCAAGTTCCCATCTTTTAACTCGCTATTAGCGATAAAGTTTGGGAGGCATAAAATACCGTGCCCAGACACTGCCATGTCTTTTAATAACACGCCATTATTCGACTCCAAAATAACATTAAGTGCCACTTTTTGATCCGACTGCTGCAGATAAAGTATTAAAGGATCCACTATATGTGTACCCGCGTACTGAAGGTAATCATAACGGGCTAAGTCTGCCATCGTTTTAGGCTGCCCTACACGTTCTATAAGACCCGGACTCGCACACAAGACGTGCTCCACCGTCATTAGACGCTTTGCCACTAAGTTTGAGTCGGGAACGTCACCAACAATTATTCCTATATCATATTGTTCGCTAACAATATTTGGGCGACTATCAACAAGTGATAAATGAATCCGCACTTTAGGGTGAATTTTCATAAATGCTTGCACCGCAAATGACACCTGCCGACTCCCTAACCCTAAAGGTGCGGACATTCTAATCCAGCCTTCAACAGCATTCGCAGAACCACACACGGCGTCATTGAGCTCTTCCATTCTGTCGACAATTTCTTCAGCCCGCTCTAAATAAATGGTCCCTGCCTCAGTCAATTTTTGTTGTCTCGTTGTTCTAGTGAGCAACTTTACCCCCACCCGCTCCTCAAGCTCATTCAACCTACGGCTAACCGCGGATTTAGCCGAATCTAATTGCTCTGAGGCTTTCGTAATGCTCCCACTCCTGGCAACGGCTACAAATGCTCTAAGGTCTTCAAATTGCCCCATGGTCATCCCTATTGTTCACAATATTAGAATAGTCATTTGATAGTTTAGCTGTTTATTCATTCTTTGGAGATGAATACCATAGCGTCACTTTCTGGAGAGCATAGGATGCACAAACGAGATGACTCAACCATCACGTTATATATGGAGTTAAATACCAGATTTAAATAACCCATTAAACAATGGGAAAAATTAAATAACTCATTATATAAAGAGATCGTAATGTCTGACTTAACAAAAAATTTTTCAAGCAATGAATATATTCGTGTTTTCCTAAAACCTGAAGAAGGTAAGCAATTTGTAAAACAATATATCAATAACTTTGACGGTGAGCTCGAATACGTATTTAACATGCCCAAGCTAGGTAACCTGCAAGTTATTGCTATCACCTCCCCTTTTGGCAACATTTCAGCGGTCATCACGGAGTCAATGGACGGTTTTCCAGAATACCTTGAACGCACAAAAGTCCTATATTGGACAGAAGATATGGACCTAGCATTAGATATCGCTCAAAAAGCAGGAATGAAAGTACTGCAACCTAAAACTCCAGTGCCAATTGGTTATCAAGGTCGCTTTGAAACACATGGCGGCTATGTTGTTGAACTTGCCGAATTAAGTGAAGAAGGGAAACAATATTTTGACCCTGATCCAAAAGAGTTCGGGCTATAAACCTAGCTTGCGGCCAATTATTAATTATTGGCCGCCAATTTATTTCAAGGAATATAAAATGAGTTCAATTTTATTTAACGAGCCTCTGTCCGATAATTGGCCAACACGTGACCCCTTTTTATTTTGCCGACACCATACTGATTACTTTCCTATTGCTAATAACCAAATGGCGCCAAATGTCAGTTTAGAAGGCAGACAGATAGGTAATGATTTTTCATCTAAAGATGGTTGGAGCATGTACTATGGCGATGTTGTTCCGGGCTTCCCAGCGCACCCACACCGAGGGTTTGAAACCATTACCATTGTTGAAGAAGGTATCGTCGATCACGCTGACTCAGCGGGAAATACCGGACGCTATGGCTTTGGCGACGTCCAATGGATGACTGCTGGTGCGGGTATACAACACTCAGAAATGTCTCCATTGCTTGACAAAAATAATGCTAATCCAAAGGAGTCATTCCAAATTTGGCTCAACTTACCAAAAATCAATAAATTAGTTGACCCTGAATACAAGATGATGTGGCATGAAGATATTCCTACCATTGTGAATGAAGATTCTTTTGGCCGCAGTACGGCGATTAAACTGATCGCTGGAACTTGGGAAGGGAAAAGTGCGATTGCTCCTCCATCAAACTCTTGGGCTGCGGATAAACAACATCACGTTTCTATTTGGAAAATTACGATGTCGCCGTTATCAACCATCACTTTGCCCAAAACAGTCGGCAGGTTAACTCGTGACCTTTATTTTTTTCATGGTGATAAGCTAAATATTGATACGAGTACATTCGATGAATATCAGTTAGTCGGTCTCGATTCTAGCATTGAAACCACACTTTCAGCGGGTGAAAGCAGTTGTGAGATATTGATATTGCAAGGCTTACCGATCAATGAACCTATTGCTCAACATGGTCCTTTTGTCATGAATAATTCGCAAGAACTGAACGATGCGTTTATCGACTTTGAACGCTCACAGTTTGGTGGATGGCCATGGTCTCAACCAGGTGTTGTGCATGACAGAGAACAACCTCGATTTTCCTGGCAAGGCGGTCTTAGCTATTCATACCCGCCAACCAAATAAAAACAATAGTCACTGTTAGTCAGTGAGAAAATAGTCAGTGAGCAAAGATCATTCGTAACACTAGTGGTACACAATGAATGCTAACAAGTGTATAAAAAATGATAGCCAAAAAATAAAGCAGACAAGTCAGTCTGCTTTATTTTCTACTAGA
This sequence comes from Vibrio sp. E150_011, assembly GCF_053544015.1. Taxonomy (NCBI): domain Bacteria; kingdom Pseudomonadati; phylum Pseudomonadota; class Gammaproteobacteria; order Vibrionales; family Vibrionaceae; genus Vibrio; species Vibrio sp. E150_011. The sequence goes on along the minus strand of NZ_JBHFOL010000002.1, from coordinate 443,660 downwards.
TAAGTTTACTGCGCAGGACAATCCATAAAAAACGATTAAATGTTCCTAACAATGTTAAATCAATATTCGTTAATCGACCATTGCGACAATGAGCGTTTAAAGTCTTCATAGCCAAACTCATTCAACTTTTGGATCGCCCCATTTGAACGTTCACAGTAAATAGACGGCATTTTTAAGCCATTAAACCAATTGAGTTTGACCATGGTATAACCGGCGCTGTCCATAATATGAAGCTTCTGACCAACATGCAGTGGTTCATCAAAATTGGCGACACAAAATTGATCTCCCGCTAAACATGAACACGATCCAATCACATACTCATGTTCACCATCGACACTTGCTTCTCGAATAGACGCAGGTTCATCATAGATTAAGGTATCGAGTCGATGCGCTTCTGTCGCTGAATTGACGATCGCCGTTTTCAACCCATTTTCAACAATATCAACCACCGTCACGACGAGATCGGTCGTTTGAGTGATAATGGCTTCACCGGGCTCAAGGTACATCTGTACTCCATGCTTGTCAGCAAATGCTTTCAATGCCGCACTGAGTTTATCGATGTCATAATCAGGCCATGTAAAGAAGACTCCGCCTCCCATGCTCACCCAGTCGAGCTTGTCTAAGTGCGTACCAAATTGCTCAGAAATCGCCGCTAACAATCCAATAAATGCATCAACATCTTTGTTTTCGCAATTCATGTGGAACATCACACCGTCGATCGAATCGAAGACATTAAGATCGATGTGATCAGCTTGAACACCAAGGCGAGAATATTGTCTCGCTGGGTTGGCTAAGTCTTGACCGGCATAACTCACGCCTGGATTAAGACGCAAGCCAATCGATGCTTTACCTTCAACAATATGGCGATAAGCCGCAAGTTGAGACTGCGAGTTAAAGATCATCTTGTCACAAATATCGACAACCTCACGAACGTCATCTTCCGTGTAGCCTACGCTATAAGCATGAGTTTCACCGCCAAAGGTTTCATTGCCGAGCCTTACTTCATAAGGTCCGCTGCTTGTCGTGCCATCTAAATAGGGCTTGATCACATCAAACACGCCCCAAGTGGAAAAACACTTGAGCGCAAGTACTAGCTTCACGCCTGATTGTTCTTTCAGGTACTTGGCTTTCTCAAGATTCGCGATCAACTTTTCTTCGTTGATCATAAAATACGGCGTTTTTGGTTCACTGTTTTGCATCGTCTTATCACTCAAAAAGAACTCACTAAGCCGATGCTAAAAGCATCGGCTTAGTGTTTTTACTGAATCCTTACCGCAAAATGCGCCAGCTCATCAACGATGAGTCACGCATTTTTCGATCAACAACCCTGATTATTTTAGGATATGAATATCCGGCTGACCGACTTCAAGCTCTTGAACGTGCCAATCAAGACCAATCTCAGGCATTGTTGCCAAGAATGGGTCCGGATTCAGTTGCTCCATATTAAATACGCCAGCATCCGCCCATTCACCACGGAAGTATTGAAGTGCAGCCGTGATAGCCGGTACACCGGTGGTGTAAGAAATCGCCTGATGTTCAACATCTTCATACGCGACTTCGTGGTCGGCATTATTGTAGATAAAGACACTGCGCGCCTTACCGTCTTTGGTCCCTTGCACCCAAGTACCAATACAAGTCTTGCCAGTGTAGCCTGGAGCCAGTGACGTCGGATCAGGTAGCAGGGCTTTTAATACGTGCAGCGGGTGAACTTCCGTACCATCATGCAGCGTAACAGGATCAGGGCTAAGCAATCCAATATCACGCATACAGTTAAAGTAATTGAGATAGCTATCACCAAAACCCATCCAAAATTCGATACGTTTTGCTGGGATGAATTCCTGCATAGAGCGAACTTCATCGTGCGCCATTGAATAGACTTTATGCTTACCTACTAATGGGAAATCAAACTCAAGCATACGAGAATGACAGCCAACTTGTTTCCACTCGCCATTTTCCCAGTAGAAAGAATCCCCTTGAATCTCAAGCATGTTCGTTTCAGGATCAAAGTTGGTAGCAAATTTCTTACCATGATCGCCTGCATTCACATCCATCACATCAATAGTATCGATCTCATCGAACAGATGCTTGACAGCGTAAGCGGCAAATACACTCACGACGCCTGGATCAAAACCCGCACCGAGAATACCGGTAATACCCGCGTCTTTGAATTTGTCGCGGAAGCCCCACTGCCAATCATAGGCTTGTGGTACTTGCTGGCCTTCTGAGCACAGATCAACCGCTACCGACGTATCAAGATAGGAGACCTTCGCTTGCAAGCAGGCTTCCATAATGGTGATGTTTACCCACGGAGGGCCAGCATTAATAACAAGATCAGGTTGTACGTCTTTAATTAGTGCAACTAAAGCCTCAACGTCATCAGCGTTGACAGAGCGCGCTACCAGCTTTTTACTCGCATCTTGAAGGTTATTTTTGCCCTTGATGGATTCAATGATTTTTTCACACTTCGCGACCGTGCGTGATGCAATCGTAATATCACCCAACACCTGGTTGTTTTGCGCGGCTTTATGAGCAATAACCCATCCAACACCACCTGCGCCGATTTGTAAAACTGCCATTATTTGTTTCCTTTTGTCACTAGCTCAAGGGCTAATTGATTAATATTATTGAGTAACGTTTCAAAATGAGAAAGGGTTAAACACGGGTTAAGTATTGTGAACTTAAGGGCTGATTGCCCCTTTACAACGGTTTCCCCTAGAACCGCAACACCTCGAGTGAGCGCTTCTAATCTGATGATTTTATTCAGTTGGTCAAGATCCTCGACCTCATGATGTGCCGCTCGGAACAAAACCGTCGACAACGATGGCGTTGCAAGCAGTTCAAAGTTCCCATGCTGTTTAACAAGTTGAGCAACGTCTTGAGCCTGCTCAATGAGATGATCAACCATCTCACCTAACGCTGCGGGACCAACGCTTTGCATGGTCATAAAGACCTTCAATGCATCAAAGCGCTTAGTTGTCGCGATCGATTTATCGACAAGGTTAGGTAACTCATCATGCTCTCGGTTAAGGTAATCAGCATGGTGCAAAAGATACTTAAAGTTGCTTCGATCTTTGATCAAAAGCGAACCACAACTGATGGTTTGATAAAATAGTTTATGGAAATCAACGCTGACCGAATCTGCTTTTTCAATGCCTAGCAATTTGGCTTTGTGTCCACTTAAAATCAGTGCGCCGCCGTAAGCACCATCAACATGAAACCACATATCGTAAGCGGTCGAGATCTGCGACAACGCTTCAAGGTCATCAATCGCCCCGTGATCCGTGGTGCCTGCCGTTCCAACTAACGCAAAGGGGATTAGTCCTTGTGTGATCAGCTGCTCGATATCCGCTTTCAACGCATCAACTTGAATCGTACCATCTTCGTTGGTCGCAACGCAGTGCACCGCCTTTTCACCCAAGCCAAGCAAAGATGCCGACTTTTGCACCGTAAAATGGGATTTGTCTGAACAGACGATACGCAGCTTATCCGCGTAGTGCGGTAAGCCTTGTTTTTGTATCGAGTGATCATTGATCACATCAGTAATACGGTCGCGCGCGAGCAGCAAGCCCATAAGGTTACTTTGCGTCCCGCCACTTGTGAAGATACCGTCGGCTTGCTCGCCCAGCGAGTATCGTTCACAGAGCCAGTTCAGTACCTTCTGCTCGACATAGGTTGCCGAAGACGCTTGATCCCAAGAGTCCATAGATTGATTCAACGCCGCAATCATAGATTCAGCGGCAATCGCCGGCATCAGGGGTGGGGTGTGAAGGTGAGCGATACAATCAGGGTGCTGAGTAAAAATAGAATGGCGAGCAACAAGATCGGCCGTATCATCGACAACGGCTTGAAGGTTGTGATTATAGCCATCCAAATTGACGGCGTTAATCGCCGCTTCCAATTGCTGAGGGTCAAGCGCTGAATACGGGGCGTGAGTTTGCTCAAAGACTTCTTTCATTGCCTGAGTAGTATGATTCATCACTTGAGAAAACTCAGTGCTGCCATTTGACCCGGTATGAACAAAGTGTTTCTGCCAAGTTTGGCGCTTGGCTTCTTGCTCACTCTTTTGTCCGCCGCCAGCAACAATGATCGCTTCTTCAATCACCCGCAAAGCAAAATCTATCTGTTCGTAACTGATAATTAAAGGAGGGAGCAATCGAATGACGGATCCATCACGACCACCCTTCTCTACCATTAAGCCTCGCTCTAGCGCCGCACGTTGAATGGCTAGAGTCAATTCGCCATCCGCACACGGCTCATCAAATTTATTTCGCTCACCCGTTGGTCGAACAATCTCCAAACCAAGCATCAGACCTTTACCGCGAACCTCTGCAATACAGTTAACGCGACTTTGAATGCGCTCTAGGCCCATACGTAAGTATTCGCCGGCGACATTGGCATGTTCAACCAAGTTGTCTCGCTCAATGATCTCTAGTGCCTTCGCGCCCGATACCATCGCGAGTTGATTACCTCGAAATGTCCCGGTGTGTTCACCCGCTTGCCACGTATCAATCTTTTTATTAAAGACCAAAAGTGACATAGGCAGACCACCACCAATTGCCTTGGAGAGACATAATATATCAGGCGAAATACCGGATTCTTCAAACGCGAACCGATAGCCTGTTTTGCCCACACCACATTGGATCTCATCGAGAATCAATAAAATATCGTGTTCATCACAAATGCGTCGTAGCGCTTTAAGCCAAAACGCAGGCGCTGGAATCACACCACCCTCACCTTGCACAGGTTCAACAATGATCGCAGCAGGCTTCATGATACCGGCTTCGTCGTCGTTAAGAAGTCGCTCAATATAGCGAATGCTCTGCTTCGCTCCAGCATCCCCTCCCAAACCAAACGGGCAGCGTAAGTTGTATGGGAATGGCATAAAATGTACATCCGACATTAAGCCAGTGCGGCGGGCCTTTGTCCCCAAGTTCCCCATCATTCCCATCGTACCGTTGGTCATACCATGATACGCCCCTCTAAAGGCAAACATGGTGTTTCGGCCTGTGGTTTGCTTTGCCAGTTTTATCGCCGCCTCAACGGCGTCTGCGCCAGAGGGGCCGCAAAACTGAATCACTGAATTGTGAGCAAAATCAGAAGGAAGGAAGGATTTCACCCGCTTAATAAACGTGTCTTTCGCGACGGTGGTAATATCGAGCGTCTGGTATGGAAGGCCAGAATCAAGCTGCGCCTTAAGTGCCTGGTTGATCTCTGGATGGTTATATCCCATTGCTAAGGTGCCCGCACCCGCTAGGCAGTCGAGAAAGATTTGTCCTCGAGTATCTTCAACGAGCGCACCATGTGCACGTTTAATGGCAATGGGAAGACGTCTCGGATATGAACGAACATCAGACTCATGCTCGGCTTGATCAAGTAATACCTGATCAGGGGAGAGATCATAAAGGCTGTCAAGATGGGGCACGTGCGCTAATATTGACGCGGCGAATTCTGTAGATTCGATTTCGAATGCTGTACTCATTTGTGTAACCTTGATATTGCGTGGGTTCTATTCCCAACAAAATAGATAGCAAAATACGCCCCATCTGAACCTTCAGATGTGACAAAGCGCTAAACGGATAATTCGGTTTAGACGAATTTTTACTCTATAAGATCAAGGCTCTGTAATATTGCTGTTTGCGCGTACGACACAAATAGGAAACAAACACTGTACGAATACAGTATGAGAGAAGGAGTGAGAGTTAATAAGTTTCAATGTTGGGTTTCCCTTAAACATGCCGCTTGGCGACAACAGTATCCCGTCTATTGATTATATGGATAATCAATACCTACCCTACGTAATCCCGTAATTTGAACGGCACGACGCGTATCCCCCAGAATCGCTCCGAGATTGCGCAGAAAAATACCATAAAACTGATTCTGCTCGCAACCGTTTATTGATGTATTGAATAGTTATCAGTCCAGGAAATGAAACCGATAGAATAACGCCGTAACCTGCTTGTTACGGCGTTATTGGTAACACGATGCATTGGTTTATTTTTTGTTAGAAAGGCTTTGCGTAGTATGTTGGCTAATTACGTCAACGTCGACGCCTTGTTGTTCAAGAAATTGTTCAAACATCGGCAATAGTGGCCCAAGCGTTTCTTTAATGGTATCCCGAACGGTGTCGACAATCACCTGAGTGCCACGCTCAATCTCGATGTTAACGCAATCATTGGCTCCTTTATGTCCAAACGTCGTCATTCGCAATGTTTCAGGGATCAACCAAACGTCAAACCAGTTGTCTTTCTTATCCACCTCAGACACCGTCAAACTAGCGCCATTAATGGCAATATAACCTTTAGGAAACACATAAGGCTTCCATTGCTCGGGCAAGCCAAAGCGAATGCGATAGTTGTCTTCTTGCTTAAGTATGTCTACAAGCTCCGTTTTAAAATCAACGTGACCAGATAAAGGATGACCGCCAATTTCTGCCCCATCTTTTGCTGCACGCTCAACATTAATACGCTGCCCTTGCGTGAAATCACTCAAGGTCGTGATTGCCAAGCTTTGTAGCATCACATCGAAACTTGCTCTGTTCTCATTAATTAACTGCGTCACCGTTAAACAGACTCCATCTACCGCAACACTAGCTCCAATTTCCAGATCAATGCAAAAGCCGGGCGCAAAGCCAATCTCAAACGTGCGGATACCGTTGAGGTCTGTAATTTTTTCGATAGTGGCGACAGATTGAATGATACCTGTAAACATGGATACTCCCTGGCGAATAAAAAGCGGATTGGTGCGGGACATAATTGCAAAAAGAATCGAGAAGATAAAGAAAGATTTAGACGTAGATTCAGATGATAATTAAAAACCAAAAAGCCCTAGCATTTCTGCTAGGGCTTTTTAAATTGGAGCGATACATCGGGTTCGAACCGATGACCTCAACCTTGGCAAGGTTGCGCTCTACCAACTGAGCTAGTATCGCATTGCTGTATATCACTATACAGACTTTAATAGATGGTGCCCCGGGCCGGACTTGAACCGGCACAACGCGAACGTCGAGGGATTTTAAATCCCTTGTGTCTACCAATTCCACCACCAGGGCACGCAATTTCTTGCGATGCGCCAACCAATGTACTCTTTTAATAAAGAGTGGTTAAACACCATCTGTGTCTTATCGCTTTCGCCATAAGATTTTAATTTGGAGCGATACATCGGGTTCGAACCGATGACCTCAACCTTGGCAAGGTTGCGCTCTACCAACTGAGCTAGTATCGCATTTTCATTCTTCTAGCTCATCAACTGAGAAAGAGAATGGAGGCGCCTCCCGGAGTCGAACCGAGGTCCACGGATTTGCAATCCGCTGCATAGCCACTCTGCCAAGGCGCCTTTTTAACTTCTACTCTTAAGGTTGCTTTGAGCAGTTCCTCTTGAGTACGGGATGCATTTTACGTAATCGGACAAATGAGTCAATAGTATTTTTTTATATTTTGAATCGTTTGCCTAATAAACATTCAAAAAAGGTCGATTTGCTCAATTTAGTAGCATAAACATGCAGATTATTTACTATTTAACTTTGATTTCAATTGAGACAAAGTAAGAGCCTGCAAGGTATCGCTTACTTAAAATCCAAATTAGTTGATGCTCATCGCTTCTACGTATATTTCAGGCATGAAAAAGGCGAGCACTTAGCTCGCCTTTTTCTAATCTTCGGAATTCAACAAATCATCTTTTGCAGCAGACAGGTATTGCATCATTGACCAGTAGGTGAGAATCGTTGCAATGTACAACGCAACATAACCGACCCAAATCATCCAGTCATCATAACGCCAAACCAACACCCACAACGCAAACATCTGCATCACTGTTTTTACCTTACCGACCCAAGACACCGCGACACTTGCACGCTTGCCTATTTCAGCCATCCACTCTCTTAATGCTGAGATGATAATTTCTCGTGCAATCATGGTCACCGCGGGAATGGTAATCCAGATGCTATGATAATGCTCAGTGATCAATATCAGGGCCGTCGCCACAAGAACTTTATCCGCAACGGGGTCGATAAAGGCACCAAAACGAGACGTTTGGTTTAGTTTCCTCGCCAGCATCCCATCCAACCAGTCAGTAAAACCAGCGACCCAAAATATCATAGCGGCGGCAAAAGGCGCCCAACTATAGGGCAAGTAAAACGCCACGACGAATACAGGGATGAGAAACAATCTCAACAAAGACAAAATGTTAGGTATATTTAAACGCATATAATTATCAGCTCTTTTCTACTGCATCTTTATGTTGCGGGATTTTTACTAGTGTTTCAATGCTTGATGAATGTTTTCTGCCAAAGAAATGCTAATTCCCGGTACTTTGGCGATTTCTTCAACAGTTGCTCGCTTCAATTCTTGTAATCCCCCCATATACTTAAGCAGGGCTTGCCGACGTTTAGGTCCAACCCCTTCAATTCCTTCAAGTGGGCTGGTTCTTCTCGCTTTTCCGCGTTTAGCGCGATGACCTGCAATGGCATGATTATGGCTTTCATCACGAATGTGTTGAATCAAATGCAGCGCTGGCGCATCACTTGGTAGATTAAATTCGTTACCTTGCGGTGTAATTAGGGTTTCTAAACCTGGCTTACGGGTGACGCCTTTCGCGATACCAATCAGCAATGGTAGCTTTGGCCACTCCCCCCAATATTTAGAGACAATATCCACGGCTCGATTGAGTTGTCCTTTGCCACCATCAATAAAAATAATATCCGGTATCTTATCGACATCTATTTGCTTTGAATAGCGACGTTCTAGCACTTGCCCCATAGCAGCATAGTCATCACCTCCGGTGATGCCAGTAATATTGTAACGGCGATACTCTTGCTTTACCGGCCCTTCTTGATTAAAGACAACGCACGAAGCAATGGTGTTTTCTCCCATCGTATGGCTGATATCAAAACATTCCATGCGGGTAATACTGTCGAGTTTAAAGACTTTTTGCAGCGCTTTAAAACGCTGGTTGATCGTCATTTTATGGTTAATTTTGGTAGTAATAGCGGTTAATGCATTGGTATTGGAAAGTTTTAAATACTGACCTCGAGATCCTGATGGTTCAATATTGAAGGTGACTTTTCTACCGGCTATTTCTGATAATGCACGTTGCAGTTCATTTACCTCTTCCACTAACCCATCATTTAGGATGATCCGAGTTGGGATGGTGCGAGATTCACTTTGATTCAGGTAGTACTGACTCAAGAAGCTATAAAAGACCTCTCGCTTGTCAGTGTTATTCGGGATTTTAGGAAAGTGGCTGCGACTGCCTAGAATTTTTCCTTGTCGAATCATTAAAATATGAATACAAGCGACGCCATTTTCTTGAGCATAACCCAGCACATCCATATCATCGTCACTGTCTTCAGATACAAATTGCTGCTCTTGCACGCGACGAATAGCTTGGATCTGATCGCGATATTTAGCCGCATCTTCAAATTTGAGCGCACGGCTGGCTTCATCCATTTTATCAACCAAAATTTGAAGCACATGCTTGTCTTTCCCTTTGAGGAATAAACGGACATATTCAACAAGCTCTTGATACTCTTCATCAGAAATAATGCTACTGACACAAGGCGCAGCGCAACGGCCAATCTGATACATCAAACACGGTCTGCTCCGGTTCGCATAGACCGAATCCTCACACTGACGTAACGGAAATATCTTTTGGATAAGATGTAGCGTCTGTCTGACTGCCCCAGAATCTGGATAAGGGCCAAAGTACTCTCCCTTTCGTCGCCGAGCACCACGGTGAAGCGACAATCTGGGGTGTTTGTGATTTGAGATGAGGATGTAAGGATAAGACTTATCATCGCGCAGTAATACATTGTATTTGGGTAAATACTGCTTGATATAATTGTGTTCGAGGATGAGGGCTTCTGTTTCTGTATGCGTTACCGTCACATCAATTTTGGCGATATGGCTCACTAAGGCTCGCGTTTTTTCGCGATCGACCTTTTTGCGAAAATAGCTCGCGAGGCGCTTTTTAAGGTCTTTTGCCTTACCCACATAGATCACAACCGACTCAGCGTCGTACATACGGTAGACGCCGGGTTGGTTAGTGACTGTTTTTAGAAAAGATGCTGAATCAAAAATGGGTTCTGACACTACAAGGTCTCAGTATCTAACATTCCATGTCGAATCGCTAAGTGAGTCAGTTCAACATCACCAGTGATATCAAGCTTACTAAACAAACGATATCGATAGCTGTTAACAGTCTTTGGGCTTAAGCTGAGCTGTTCAGAAATATCCGTTACTTTTTGTCCTTTAGTGATCATCATCATGATCTGGAGCTCTCGCTCGGATAAGTCTTTAAACGGGTTTTCTGAAGCTGACGAGAATTGGCTCAACGCCATTTGCTGTGCAATTTCAGGTGAGATATAACGCTGACCGCTGTTGACCAAACGGATAGCATTAACCATTTCATCAGGTGCTGCGCCTTTGGTTAGATAACCCGCTGCGCCCGCCTGCATAACTTTCGTCGGAAATGGATTTTCTGTATGTACAGTTAGTACGATGATCTTAACATCTGGATTGTGGCGTAGAATTTTTTTTGTTGCTTCTAACCCACCGATTCCAGGCATGTTCATATCCATTAAAATAACGTCGACATGGTTACTTCGACACCACTTTACAGACTCTTCACCACTGTCAGCTTCCCCTGCTACATTCATACCACGGACGTCTTCAATAATACGTCGTATCCCTGTGCGAACCAGTTCGTGATCATCTACAAGGAAAATATTAATCAAACTTGTATCTCCACACTTATCAAATTGGCTCTGCGACCACTCAAGGTTAGTGGATAGCAGCTAAGCTGCGTATCATATCGCAAATTATACAAAAAAGCTTTCGCGCATATCGTGCACGACCGCAAACTTTAGCAAACACATTACGATGAAGTTGTCAGATCGTCAATCATAAAAACTTAAAAATCATTAGGTTACAAAACATACAAAGGCAGCCATTACCGGCGTAAGCTCACGTTTTATCACAACAAATTAATGGCTTTCACTATGAAACCACAACCACATGATTATCTGTTAATTGACAAAAACTCGACACAAGTCACTATTCAAAAATGCCCATCATTTTTGTAGCTGAGTGTCTTCATTGTGATTTTCGCTCTTCCTTGAGCTTTGATACACTAAAATAAAATGGCTTTTATCAGCCACTGATTATTTTACAATATTCAGTTAAATCGTGATTGCGTAGGAAATACCTCATTGGATATACAAACTGGCTTTCTCCTTACCCGTCAAGCGAGGGATACCCGTTCCGGACCTCAAATTGAACTTTGGCTCGCCACAGAACAAGGCCCAACGCAGTTATTAATTCACGACCAACGTCCACTGTTTTTTGTTCTACAAGAAAGTGCATTGGCTGTCTCCGAGCGCGCGTGCGCTCTGGCTATAGCGATATCCAACAACCCAGTTGCACTTATGAGCTTTGCCAGTGAGCCACTTAACGTTGTTTATTGCGATTCTATTGCAGAATCTCGTAAGCTCGTAGAAGCATTAAAAGCCCAAGATATTCTGGTACTTGAAAGCGATATTAAACTCGCCGACCGATTCCTAATGGAACGATTTATTCAAGGCAGCATGGCGTTTACCGGGCGCCGTAAAGTCATCAACTCAGGGCAACCCAATCAATTTGTTCAAATCACAGATGCCAAATGTAAAGCCGCAGATAACGCACCGAGCCTCAACGTCTTATCTCTTGATATTGAGTGTTCTGATAAGGGGCAGCTCTATTCTATCGGCCTAGATGCAGCCAATGACAGCCGAGTGATCATGGTCGGACAGCCTCAAGACTCGACAACAACAATCCAATGGGTCACTGACGAAAAAGCCTTGCTCATTGCGCTAAACCAATGGTTTAAGCGGTATGACCCCGATGTGATTGTAGGCTGGAGTGTTATCGATTTTGATTTTAAGCTCTTAACCAAACGCGCGGAATACCATCATATCGCACTCAATCTCGGCAGAAATGAACAGCGTGTATACTTCCGCACACTGACCTCTAGCCAACAAAGTTTTATCACGATTCCAGGACGCGTCGTACTGGACGGCATCGATACACTTAAAACCGCTACTTATCACTTTCGCTCATGGGCATTGGAAGCCGTTTCGCAAGCACTTCTCGGGGAAGGAAAAGCCATCCATAACGTTCACGACCGCATGGATGAAATCAATAGAATGTTTCGTGAAGATAAACCTGCCTTGGCAAAATATAACCTGCAAGACTGTGTGCTGGTAAATCGCATCTTTCAAACCACACATTTACTTGATTTTGCCATTGAGCGCAGTCGACTCACTGGCGTAGAGCTTGATCGCATTGGGGGCTCTGTTGCCGCTTTTACCAACCTTTACCTGCCACGCTTACATCGTGCCAACTACGCGGCTCCAAACCTACACCCAGAAAATTGGGTCGCGAGCCCTGGAGGCTACGTGATGGACTCAATACCTGGTCTATACGACTCTGTATTAGTTCTCGATTTTAAAAGCTTATACCCCTCTATCATCCGTTCTTTTTTAATTGACCCTATGGGACTGATTGAAGGATTAAAGATCGATGTTGGCAAAGACAACAATCAAGCCGTAGCAGGATTTCGTGGTGGTCAATTTCATAGAACCCAGCATTTTCTTCCAAACTTGATTGAAGAACTATGGAAAGCTCGAGATGTCGCTAAAGCCAATAATGAAAAAGCATTTTCTCAAGCAATAAAAATAATCATGAACTCTTTTTACGGTGTTTTGGGTTCATCAGGCTGTCGCTTCTTCGATACTCGCCTCGCCTCTTCGATTACCATGCGCGGTCATGAAATAATGAAGACAACTAAATGGCTGATTGAACAACGAGGGTATCAGGTCATCTACGGAGACACTGACTCCATTTTTGTTTCACTTAATGACCGTTTTGCCAACGACAAGGCCGATGCCATCGGAGGCGAGCTTGTTGAACAGATTAATGAGTGGTGGACAAAGCACTTGCGTGATGAGTTCCAACTCACCTCTATTCTCGAGTTGGAATATGAAACGCATTATGGAAAGTTTCTCATGCCTACGATTCGTGGCTCAGAAATGGGCTCAAAGAAGCGCTATGCCGGGTTGCGACGAACCACACAGGGCGAGTCTTTAATATTTAAAGGATTAGAAAGTGCGCGTACCGATTGGACACCGCTTGCGCAAGAGTTTCAAAAGCAGCTCTACCAAATGGTATTTTCAGACCAAGACCCAGACGCTTACATTCGTGCTTTTGTCGAATCCACCGCAAATGGTGAATATGATCACAAGCTAGTGTACCAAAAACGTTTGAGACGAAAGCTTCATGAGTACGTTAAAAACATACCGCCGCAAGTCAGAGCAGCTCGAATGGCTGACCAAATTAATCAACAACTTGGTCGACCATTGCAATACCAAAATAAAGGACGTATTGAATATGTGTTCACGGTCAATGGTCCTGAGCCGAAAGAGTACATTACCTCGCCCATTGACTATCAACATTACATCGATAAGCAGTTACGCCCTGTCGCCGAGGCCATTTTGCCTTTCATTGGCAAAAATTTTGATGATCTTAGTGCACCTCAAATGGGGCTCTTTTAAATACTGAAGAAACCCGCTTTCCCTGTGTTTCTTCAACCAATCCTAAACTCGGTTCTCTTGTACTCTTTAATGAGCCAAGCCCCGAAGTCATCAAGTAGCCCAACCACCGAACGTTTTGGAATAGCTCGTGGTCCGAGTAATATCTGGAGCCGCTCCACAACCACTTTCTGGTCAGGGTAGTAGCGAAGAAAGTGCTCTCCGCATTGCTTCGGTTCGTCGCGCCAGATTTTTGTTTTGTGCATCACCAAGCCATAAGCGGCTCTAAGCAGCTTTTTAGACATAAAACGCTGCGCTTTCAGCAATTCCTTTTGGGTTTGAGCGGTCGCAACACGATGGCGAACTATAGGCAGTGCCTGCGCTATGTCCATATTCCATTGTTTGGCAATTTCCCAACTGGGCACATAATCACCAAAACATTCCGATAGGTCATCCCCTAGTACACACATACAACATTGCTTAATCAAAAAGCCCCAGGTAAACAATGCCTCTAAAGAGGCGACTTCACTGACCACCGTCCGCCGAATTAGCACGCCATCGATAAAAGGGAAATCTTTTTGAAAACGCCAGTTAATCGTATTGAGCAGTTTGAGCTCACTACTTGAAAATGGCTGATGAGTGACCACTACAACATCAAGGTTTGAGAGACCAGGAACCGCCCTTCCGTATGCCACCGAACCATAGATATACACGCTGTGAAGGTTGCCACGTAACCCACTCTTCAAGCACGAGAGAAGATCGTTGATAGCGGGCTGATAATGCGCCTGAGGGGTAGACTGAGCGTCGTTGTTAATTGCTGGCACTGACTGTTTCATTTCAACTTGAGAATATGGCCAGTGTACGTTCGCATCGACTCAGATTCAAATAACTTCAAAGATCTAATCGACCACGTCGTCGTGAGGACTTTCTCACGCCACCCCTTTATTGAGCAATCTAACGGGTCGAACGAACTTGGTTCTTGAGCAAAGATAGTATTCGGTCGTATAATCAGCTGTCTAATTAAAACGAAGGAAAAATTTCATGCCAAAGGCAAGTGAGCTTAAAAAAGGTTTTGCGATTGAGTCAAATGGTAAGACGTTGCTAATTAAAGATATCGAGATTACGACCCCTGGCGGTCGCGGTGGTGCAAAAATCTATAAACTGCGCTGCACAGATTTAGCAACTGGCTCAAAAATCGAAGAACGATATAAGTCTGATGAACTTGTTGATACCGTTGAAATGAACAAACGAAACGTAACGTTTTCTTATGTAGATGGTGATGAGTACATCTTTATGGATAACGAAGACTACACTCAGTTTACGTTTAAACAAGACGAAATTGCGGATGATTTGTTATTCATCAACGAAGATACGCAGGGCGTACAAGTTGTCTTGATTGATGGCAGAACTGCAGGTTTAGAGTTACCTTCATCCGTCGAATTAGTTATTGAAGAGACAGACCCATCAATCAAAGGGGCTTCTGCTTCTGCTCGCTCTAAGCCAGCACGCTTTGCGACAGGTCTTACTATTCAAGTACCTGAATACATTGCAACAGGCGATCGCGTTGTGATTAACACCGCTGAACGCAAATACATGAACCGAGCTTAATATTATGTCAGAACTCATTTCATACGACGACGTGATCGATGCCGCCTACGACATTTTTTTAGAGATGGCACCGGACAACCTAGAAGCAGTAGACGTTATTCTGTTTACTGCTCAATTTGAAGACCGTGGCGCTGCTGAACTCGTGGAGACCGGTAGCGATTGGCCTGAGCACGTTGGCTTCGCTGTGGACGAAACCTTTGCCGAAGTCCGTATTGGCCTTGTCAACGAAGAAGATGATGCGCTGGATGATGTCTTTGCTCGCCTTCTCGTCAGTCGTGATCCAGACAATAAATTCTGCCATATCTTATGGAAGCGCGACTAAACCGTTTTAGTACTTCTTCATCTTAGGTATTGAAGGTAAGGTACACGATTAAAATCGCCGTCTCATTAGAATGCAAAAAGCTCAGCCTAGGCTGAGCTTTTTTCTAAATGGGGTTTGGCGACCGCAGGGTGTACTACCGTTTGACCGTCAACCTAGCGTGTTTTTGACGCTTGTTTTTTGAGTTCAAAATCAAACTCATCAGGGAACATTACTACCCCTTCTTCATTTTGATTTGGAAATACCACGACAGCCAGTTCATCGTCTTCCAAGCCTGTCGTCCAGCGACTGTGCCATTTGTTCAACGAGATAGACTCAGCTTTACACTCTGACCACTCACCTGTTGCCCACTGCTCAGCAAACTCTTGATTTGGCCAAACTGGCACACAGTCTTCTTCTTCTGTGTTTAACATCACGCAGCCATGCTCGTCGGTAAGAATCCAGATTTGACGCTCTTGCGTCATTGTCTTCACGCTATATTTAAAGCGCTTTTCTTCGTCGTAACGCACAATTTCTTCGATTTGATTTTGCTCTAGTGCCATAGTTTCATGCCTTATATAGAGTGTTACTATTGGTACAAGCTTATACCTAATAAAAAGCCCTAGCACTAATAATTGTATTCAAAGGCCATTGGCGACAAAATACAAACAGTGCTAGGGCTTACTTAATCTTGGGGATGATTAAACAAGTTCACCTTGAAGCCAAGGCCAACCTTGCTTCTTACGGCTCAACGTATTTTCCATCATCAACATGCCTTCAACTTCATGCTTCACCAATTTATCTGCCCACTCACCCTTATAAATCAAGCGTGTTTGTGCTGTCGTAATATCGGTTAACATCACAGCGGCAAACGCTAAAGCATCGTCATCACAGCGACGAACAAGATCTTGCTCAAGCGCTTCAATCATTCCGTCTACTTGTTCTAATGTCGCAAGCTCAACTTGGCCAACAACCACATCACGTCCATTGAATGGGTATGCTTTCAGATCTTTTTCAACCAGTTCTGCAGCAGTGAGGCCTTCGATGTTTGTTTTTGCGATCAACAGGTTTTTGATGAATGAGTCTAGGTCTGTAACGCCTGCGATAGTCGCTAATGCTTCTACTGCATCTTTATCTTTTTGCGTACAAGTAGGAGACGCAAAGCCAACCGTGTCTGACAAGATGGCAGACATCATCAGAATCGCTAGCGGGCGAGTGATCTCAGCTTCTTCCATTTTGAATAGGTTGAACAAAATAGTACAAGTACAGCCTACAGGCCAAATCCACGCTTCAAGTGGATTCACTGTCATCACGTCACCAAGACGGTGATGGTCAACAATACCTAGAATTTCGGCTTCGTTAATATCGTCTGGCGCCTGAGCCAAATCGGTATAGTCTACTAACCAAACTTTTTCACCCGCTACGCTGGTACGCAATTCAGGCTGCTCAACACCAGCGGTTGCAAGAATGTGCTGAGTTTCACGATTGATTTCGCCTTGGCGAATGGGTTTAGCTTCAAGACCACGTGCTTTTAGTAGTTCTGTCGCTACTAGTGCACCGCAAATGCTATCACTATCTGGGTTTTTATGACCGACAACTAGAATCATTATACTTCCTAACTATGTTTAATCTTGTGGGTATGTGCCCCACGACAACTGCTCACAAGGGCGATACTTTACCTGATTTTGCGAATTTGTCATCGCCTGTAAGTGCTTTAAATGAATTTCTTGACGGACAAAACATTCAAATTGCTATTGATAATCATTATCAAGCATATATAATGATAACAGTTCTCATTTGCATTGGCAGGATTTATGGAACACGTTAAGAATATTGGAAGCTTGAATGGTTTGTCATTAGAACAATTCAAACCCGCATACAAACGCTTATTACTTCCGGTAACCTTGATCGCATTGCTGGTTAGCGAACCAACTCGAAGCCTTGCGGTTGCCGCACTTTCTGATGCGTACTGGGCCGTCGCATGTTATGTGGTATTCACCCTTGCCGTGTATCACCATATTTCTCGATTTGTTTCCAGCAAACACGCGCTTGTCGAGCTCTATCAACACTCCCCTAAGCATCAAGTGGTCTTTTCCTCTTTGTTAGGCGCTCTGCCAGGTTGTGGTGGCGCTATTATCGTCACCACTCAATTTGTTTCAGGAAAAGTTGGATTTGGATCGATCGTTGCCGTACTAACCGCAACGATGGGCGATGCCGCATTTTTAATCTTGGCTAGTCGTCCAAGTACCGGTCTCGGATTAGTCGCAGCAGGTGTCGCCGTCGGTATCGTGAGCGGACTGGTCATCAATGCTATTCATAAACCAGATTTTCTTCGTCCCAAAGTCACTCAACTTGTTGATGCTGTTAGGTCAACTAGAGCTATTACGTCAACGGGAGCTATTACGTCAACTAAAGCTATCACGCCAACGAAGCAAGCATGCGGTTGTGATTCTCACGATCCGAATACTCGTCAGCAAGACGAGCTTTCCAGTCCGATACAACTCATGGCAATCAATCTTCAAGGGTTATTTTGGAAATGGATGATACTCCCCTCACTTATCGTGGCTTTTACGATGTCGTTCCAAATTGACGTTAATACACTGCTTGGGTTAAGTCCAAATACCATTGAGTGGCTTGGTGCCATTTTAGCGGTAGTAATTATGTCTTTATGGGCATTTACCAAAGAGATTGAAGACTATCAGAGCACGGTCGCTGAAGATGACAAATTGCCCACCTCGCATCCTATGCAAAAAGCAGCGCAGGACACCCACTTCGTGAGTGCTTGGGTGATCGTTGCGTTTTTAGCATTTGAACTCACCCTACATTTTGCACACATTGACCTTAGCACTTCATTTTCAGGTTGGGGGGTCTACATGCCTTTGATGGGAGTCGCCATCGGACTATTGCCCGGTTGCGGGCCTCAAATTCTGGTGACAAGCCTTTATCTTACCGGTGCGGTGCCGATGTCTACGCAGCTTTCTAACGCAATTTCAAATGACGGCGATGCACTTTTCCCAGCGATCGCAATGGCACCGAAAGCGGCATTAGTGGCTACCGTTTATTCGGCTATTCCAGCCTTGGTTGTTGGCTATAGCTACTATTGGTTATTTGAGATTTAATCTTACCCGCTAAAGCACGACTTAAGCTTTAACGGGTAAAAGGTCTACGTTCCTACTCCCCTAGCGACGAGATTCGATCAGACATCAAACATGCCATCACTCTCCACTAGCAAACACGGCAACCACAGCGCGACTTTCACGAGCTCGATTGAGAGGGACCACTTGTATGTGTGTAGGGTCAGCGTTAAGCTTTTCTCTTGTCCAGAAGTCGAACCAATCGCATGGGTATTCTGATGTTAGGGTATAGTCAGTACCAATTTCATCGTAATGAAACAAACAGTGCAGCCAGCGCTGCTCGGTCAGCTTTAAGGTTGAGTGATTCATTGTCAATGATTGAAAGATAGAGGTATGATCGGTTTGTTTCTGACGACTTACTAAGCTTGCCAATGTTTCTTTTGCAAACGGTGTCAATTCTGGTAGTGGGTCACCCGATAACAACACCCCCCCCGATGCCAAGAGCACATTGCGATGAAATTCATAACTCGCTCGGTCTGTGCCTTGATTAGGCAATGAAGTAAAAGTGGCACAGTCGGGATCAATTAACCACAGTCGTTGATGCTGCCAGCTGCGCAAAAAGGTCTCTTTTGCTATTTGTTCGAAGCGAGCCGGATCGCGCTCAACATCATCCGATACACGCATGGCATCCACAAGCCCAAGCGACGGCCACATAGGCGCATTGCAACCTAATACTAACGCCTCTCCAGCACCTTCCGTAATGGCCTCCATCCCTAAGCGATAGGCTTCTACACCGGTCACTCCCGGTTTACAGCGCTGGCCCGGCAGTGTTCCCCAATAGTTAGCATCCAGCTTAAACAGCTCAACACCCCATTCTTCACGCATCGTTTTTACTACGTGAGTCAGGTGAGCGAGTACGTCTGGGTTCGAGCAGTCAAGAATATACCAAGGCGTGCATCGCCAGCCGCCGTAGGTCACGTCTTCCGCCTTGAGTAATGACCCATCCGCATGTTTAAGAAACCAATCTGGATGTTGCTTAAACACGTCTGATTCTGCTTGGGCGATAAATGGTGCCATCCAAATTGCAGGCCTTTTTCCACTGCGACGAATACTCGCAATCAGCGTCTTTATCCCGCCGTCAAATTTCTCTGAAGGCGTCAACCAGTCACCCATAAAAGCCTGATAACCATCATCAAGTAACACCCATTCAAGATCGGCTTGGTCTTGCTCCATCACCTGAACGTTATCAATTACATTTTGACGGTTCACATCGGCATAATAGGCATACCATGAACACCACCCTATCGGGCTTGGTTTCAATACGCCGGGTTTCACTGGATGATGACAAGCAATCAGGCGAGAAAATTGTTCAAACACGCTGTCCATCGCCTCACCATGTAGCACGACTAACGACTCTAACTGGTTATCTTGCCAATGCTGAGGCTCACTATGCTCACCATCGAGAAATGCCACCACATCAATACCATGAACGCCAGCTTGCAATTCAAAGTAACCGGCAAACCGGTGACAGGAGGTAAAGCCAAATAGCGTAAAGCCTGCAGACTGCTCAACCAACAGATAATTGTAAAAACGCTTGGGAGCATGTTCATCGTAAATACGATAGCTGGCACTGTTGTCAGGGCAGCGACCAATATCGATGAGCTGATTGACAGTACCGGAGGTTTGACACAGCATTTGAAAGCCATCTCCGAGCAACCTTGCGTCTGTCTCAACTTGGTTTTCAAATCGTGTTAATGCTGTTCGGGAAGAAAGCGGGGTAAAATTTAGGCTCGTGTAAGTGAAGTTCAACTCACCAGAGGATGTGGTAATACAAATATCAGGGTTAATTGCAAGCGCATCAACCTCTTTGGAGAAAGGTATATATTCGGTCATACGTCCTCGACCTAGTTAATAGATTACATGATAAGTATATTCTCAAGCACAAAAAAACCCATTCCGAAGAATGGGTTTTGTGTGCTAGTTAAAACTCTGTTGAAGACCTTGCTCGCTAAGCGACTTCAATCGGTCCACCGAAGGCGGTTACTGGTGGCACTTTACCCTTGAACTTCTCGAAATCAACCAAGCAGGTGTTTGCTGACGTTGCTTGAGCAAGCTCTGAAGACGGAATATCTTGCGTCAACGTGTTTGGATCGCCATAAGTATCAAGCGCACCTATTTTTTCGTTAAGAGGCCCATACCAAGCACCTTCTTCGATACGCACAACACCAGGAGCATAACTGTCCGTCACGACGGCACCAGCTAATAATTGACCACGGTCGTTAAACACACGGACTAAGTCACCATCATTAATACCCTTTGCTTTCGCATCTTTAGGGTTAATGTAGATTGGCTCGCGACCTTGTACTGCATAAGTCGCTCGGAAATCTTCTGATTCACACATTTGAGAGTGCAAACGCTTGTCCGGGTGACATGATTGCAGCCAGTACGGATGCTGTTCAGAACCTGGTCCACCATGAGAACGCTCTGATTTTTCAAACCACATTGGGTGCTCTTGGCAGTGCTCATAGCCCATGTTACCGATAGTACGGCTCGTGATCTCGATAAAACCAGATGGCGTACCAAGTGCATTAATCTCCGGATCTTCTCGGAAATCAGCATGACGAACCCAAGGCTTACCGGTACCAAAGTCGAGGAAGCCTTTCTCCCAGAACTCTGTAAATTCAGGAAGGTCAAACTTGCCTTTGTTGGCTTCTTTACAGTTATCGTAAAGTGATTTAACCCATTGCATCTCTGACATGCCACGAGTGTAATCATCAGACACACCCCAACGACGTGTTAGCTCAGTCATAATGTCAAAGTCAGTCTTAGACTGGAACAAAGGATCAACGAGCTTATGCATCGCTATAAGACCACGACCTGAGTATGCCCCGTAGCCATCGATATCGTTACGCTCCCACTGAGTACATGCAGGTAATACGATATCGGCATGGCGACACGTCGCTGTCCAAGCAAAGTCAATTGAAACCACGGTGTGCAAATTTCTGAAGGCTTTCTTCATTCGGTTACGATCTTGGTGGTGATGCCAAGGGTTGTTACCACTAAATACCATCATTTTTACATCCGGTAGCGTAACAACCGAACCATTGGAGTTAATCTTTTTTCCCGGCTCTAATAAGGCATCCACCCAACGCGCAACCGGAATAACACGACTGTAGCCATTAAAATCTTGATTGGTATGTTTTGGCGTTTGGCCCTGATCAATATTCAGCGGGAATGACCCAGGCGCAGCAAAACCAGTCGACGGTACACCAATACCAGAATAATGATGTCCGTAAGATACACCACCACCAGGAAGACCAATCTGACCAATCATCGATGCCAATACAGCACCCATCCAGTAAGGTTGCTCACCGTGCTCTTGACGCTGAATACACCAGCCAAACAAGAATTGAGTACGACCTTGCACCAGCATACGGGCAAACTCACGAATCTTGTCCGCAGATACACCACAGATCTCTGCAGCCCATTCAGGTGTCTTCTCAATCTTGTCCTTTGACTCACCCTGAAGATAGCTGACGAAATCTTCAAATCCGAGACAGTAAGTATCGATGAATTTTTGATCGTGCAAATCTTCATTATAAAGGGTATGCGCCATACCAAGCATAAACGCCACATCGGTTTGAGGGTTCACATACAAGTGCTCATTCTCAAGGTAACGTTGCGTTTTGTTCTTCACAGGGTCAACAGAGATAACGTTAATCTCTTTTTTCGCGACCTTTTCTTTCAGTTGCTCTAGATAAGCAAACGACTCGTGAGTTTCACATGTCCAACCGACTTGCAGGTTTTTCACAGGATCGTTTGCCCAAAGAATAATGTTATCACTATTCTCTAGGATCAACTCCCAAGATGTACCTTGTGCATACACCTCAGTAGAACCCAGGACATAAGGTAAGATCGTTTGACCAGCACCAGTAGAGTAATCACCTACTTTTTTTACAGAGTAGCCATGTAGACCCATTGCACGCTGCATATGGTTGTTACAGCTGTGCATCTGACCGGTTTGTCGCCAACCCGTTTGACCGGTATGCAGCGCCCAAGGACCGTAATCTTTTTGTACGCGTTCAAGCTCACGGTAGAAAAGGTCAAGCGCCTCATCCCATGTAACACGAACAAAGCGGTTGTTGCCGCGCGTCTCAGCCGCATATTTATGTTTCTTTAACCAATCTAGGCGTACCATTGGGTAACGTACACGTGATGGGCTATAGATGATTCCCTTGATGCCGTTAAGCATCTCAGTTGGGTATTTGTCGACTTCTAGTGGTTTAATTTCCTGAACCTTACCGCCCCACACTCGGGCACGAAACGCACCCCAGTGTGAACCTGATGTTTTCCAGGTTCCGTCTACTTCAGCTGCACTAGCAGACGCCGAAGCTAACAAGCTAGGACCGATTAGAGATGCAGCACTTGTGCCGGCCACACCCTTAAGGAAGCTTCTTCGTGTAATTGCCATTTTGTTACTCCAATTAACGTCTATTAGTGGTGGCCTTCAGAGAAATCTGATGAGTGCTTCTGTAGATACTTAAGAACCAATGCCTCAGTATCTCTATCGAAGTTCACAAATGCGATCATACCGTCCAGCATGCCGACCCAACCGTTCGCGCTAAAGTGTGCAACATCTGGTTGTGTGTGACACGTAGAACAGTTCGTTTGATACGCTTGACCTGCCGCGTTCCAAATTGGAGTGTAATCAGGCAACATGGACTCTTTTTTCATCCAAAGGTTAACTGTAACTTCTTCCCAAGGTAGACCTGTAAGCTCGTCTTCTTTTTTCTCACCAACCGTTACGTCAGCGCTTTGCGATACTTCTTTATTTAGGATCGCTGTCGAGATATTCATACCAAAGTCTTCTTGGATTACTCGCCCAAAGCCCTTCGCTTTACGCCAGCCATCGATTTGGACTTCGATCATGTCACCCTTGGTGTCAACGATTGCCACTTCACTTGCTGGGCTTAATAGACCCGCTTCAGTTGCACCTGTCTCGTCGGTATACAGCGGTAAATGACGAATAGAAACGACATCGTTACCTTTCGAGTAAGACGTGCTGCTTGCGACTTGTTCTAGTTCACCAACAATACCAGACGCTTGCGCCATATCTTTTGGTAGGTGGTGGGCAATGCCTTTATGGCAGTCGACACAACTCTGGTCACGCTCTGCCGCAGATTTCATTTGAATACGAGCAGTAGGAGACATGGTTTCAAAATCCATCGACTCATAAGCGTGGCAGTTTTTACACTCCAAAGACCCATTGGCAGAAAAACGGTCCCACTCGTGACGAGCTAGCGCGAAGCGGCGCGCTTCAAATTTTTCTGGTGTATCTAAATCACCAAAGATTTGCGCAAACACTTCTTTAGAAGCTTGCATCTTACGGGCAATTTTATCGGTCCAGTTATGGGGTACGTGACAATCGGGACAAGTCGCACGAACACCAGAATTATTTTTCCAGTGAACCGTTTCTTGAAGTTCAACGTATACATTCTCACTCATAGTGTGACAACCAATACAGAACTCTTCGGTGTTGGTTGCCTCTAGAGCGGTATTAAAGCCACCCCAAAAGATCACGCCGGCTAAAAAACCACCAGCGGTGAGTACACCTAAACTGATGTGGACAGCTGGCTTACTGATGGTACGCCAAAGTTTGGTTAAAAAGGATTTCATGACTTACTCTCTCGAAACTCGTAATAGATTGAATTGGCGGTTAATTAGCCGTGCATACCTGGAGGACCAAATACAAATATTTGAAGCATCCACACCGTAAAGCCGTAACCACCGACGATCGCTACACTCAAGAGAGGAAAGAAAACTGCGCAGATGAAAAAGAATGACTTCCATTCCATACCATGTTTTTCAGCACTCTCAACTTTGTTAACATCACTCATACATTTGCCTATTTTGTATCGTGTTAAAGCTGCGATTTATTCTGATGAATAAACCAATTATTAAAACTATCTGCC
The DNA here is from genome assembly GCF_053544015.1 of Vibrio sp. E150_011. NCBI lineage: Bacteria > Pseudomonadati > Pseudomonadota > Gammaproteobacteria > Vibrionales > Vibrionaceae > Vibrio > Vibrio sp. E150_011. The sequence continues at coordinate 419,150 of NZ_JBHFOL010000002.1, read as the reverse complement.
GAAAATGCTAAACCATACCTTATGTAAGGTTCAACCGTTTCCGCCCCCTCACGCCTTGTTAATCCACACTTTTTTGAGGTCATCCTGAGTTGTAATCAATTAAATGCCAATATGAAAAATTATGAATGGATGTGAAGAATTAATGTTTTTATAAGTATGTAAACAACACAGCAAATATGCAACATTTCAACCAAATTTACGTGGTAGACAGTGAGATTCACGTGGTAGATATTGACGAATTCAGCGCTATTTACCGAGTAAAAGACACCAGAATGTTATAAAAATGATAAGAAACCGCCCCAAATAAACGGTGTGAGGCATACGCGAGTCAAGTAGAATAGTGGCAACTTTGTTTTATAAACGGTCGAATATGCAAGACGTTATAGATATCAGCTGGTGGCAACTGTTGGCTTTTTCAGTGGTATTGTTGATCCCTTTTTCAATCAGTCATTATTACAAGCTTAACCTCAATAAAGATGCTTGCTTTAGCATCCTTCGAATGTCACTTCAGCTTGCGCTTGTCGGCCTCTATCTCGAATATTTGTTCTTTTTAAATAGTATCGTGGTCAATATCATCTGGCTTGCTGTCATGATTGTGGTTGGTGCCAGCGCTGTTTTAAGTAAGGCAAAACTCCCTAAACGTCATTTGTTACCTTATGTAGTCGCTTCGCTATCATTTGGGTTGTTTCCCGTCGTTGCTATCCTTTGTATCGCCATTATCCAACCCACTCCTTTTTACAGTGCACAATATGTCATTCCTCTCGCGGGGATGCTTTTGGGGAACAGTATTAGTGGCAATATCGTTGCACTGCAGAACTTTTTTGGGGCGTTACAAGATCGCTGGGCTGAGTATGAAGCCGCCATCTCTTTGGGGGCGTCAGTCTCCATTGCGACATTGCCGTTCGTGCGTGTTGCGTTGCAAAAATCTCTAGCACCGATCCTCGCGACAATGGCTACAACCGGCTTAGTCTCATTGCCGGGAATGATGACTGGTCAGATTTTAGGCGGTGCTAATCCACTGGTTGCGATAAAATATCAACTGCTTATTATGCTGGCCATATTTGTGATGATGACCGTATCGATTACCATCAACTTGAACCTAATTATTAGGGGCAACTTTACGTCCTCCGGCAAGCCACTCATCCTCCCCACTAGTGAGCAGTAATTGAACAAATAATCAGCAAACCGGACGTTACACACCTAGTTTAAACTTGGTTATCCACAGTATATGTGGATAACCAAGCTACTGACTTGTCGATATTTTTTTAACCACACCCTGCATTCCACATCATCAGCTTCATTAAATCGTCATAAGAGAGGGATACGGTAATGAAAGTAAGCGATAACACGCACTATGGATTGAGTAGCGATATTGTATTGATAACTTAGGAGACGGAAGAATGGTGGGTGAAGAAATGCGGCCTATATCAAGTACGCCGCTAGACGATTCAAAAAACTGGTTGATTCAGACACCAAGGGCAGTTGATGCGAATCCCCCACTAAAGAGGGATGGAAGGGACTCTACAGAACCCAAAGATTGGAGACAAACAACAAAAAATATACTTTGGTTTTAGTGTCGAGATTCCTGACACTGAGCAATAAGCAATAAGCAATAAGCAATAAGCAATAAGCAATAAGCGATGTTCAGTATCAGGTAACGTATTAATCAACCACCTTAAACGGCGGTCGAACCATGTTAATCACGCAAATAGATTAGCCAGTACAACATTCCAACAAATATGCCGCCACCGATGATATTACCAAGGGTGACAGGGATCAGGTTATTTGTGACGAACCCGATTAGATTTAAATCGACAAAGTCAGCCGGTGTTGCGCCTATGTTTTGCCAGAATTCAGCCGGTGCAAAATACTTAATACCAATGGCCATTGGGACTTGAAACATATTGGCAATACAGTGTTCAAACCCAGCGGATACGAACATGGCAACAGGGAGAACCATAACGATAATCTTATCCGTTAATGTGCGACCGCTAAATGTCATCCATACGGCAACGCAAACCAAAACGTTACACATAATACCCAACGCTACCGCTTGCCAAAATCCATGGTGAAGCTTGTGTTGCGCGATGTGCATCGTATTTAACCCAACCTGGCCATCATCGAACAAGTATTGTTTCGCGGTGAGCATGATGGCAACAAGGAACAGCGCACCCAGCATATTGCCAAAGTAGACCACCGCCCAATTCTTAAATAATGCGCCCCAGCTGATCTTGCCGCTTGCTCTTGCGACTAAGGTTAAGACTGAGCTAGTAAACAGCTCACCGCCGGTAATAATCACTAGTACAAGCCCAAGACTAAATGCAAGGCCGCCCATAAACCGAGTTAAACCCCAAGGCAGGTCTCCAGCCCCAGTTGTAATCGTTGTGTAAAAGATAAAAGCAATGCCAATATGCAAACCTGCTGTAATTGCGAGTAAGAAAGATTTCATTGGGTCTTTCGTTGCTTTACCTACACCAGCTTCAGCGGCGCGTTCAGCCATTTGTGGTGGTAACAAAGAATCGAACTGGTTCATTTCCATTTTTTAAACACATATTTAGTTACAATTTGATGGTGGCGGATAATGCGCCCAATCAATTGATATGGCAAGTGACATTTTCAGCGCTAATCAATATAAAACACACATCACACCATCACTATGGAAAATAGTCATAAGAAAACAATAAGTAATATATAGGTATGTATTTTTGCAGCCTTATTTTTCATCCTTAGAAAACCTAAAAAACACCGCTTTAGGCAGTGTTTTTTAGGTTTATTTTTAATGTTTTTTGCCGTAGCTAAATAGGCTGGAGTTGACTCGTTAGTCCGTCGTTTTTTCTTGCAACGCACTCACCAACTTCTTTAGGTTTTCTATCTCAAGTCGATTGTAAGCGGCTTTGTCCATCACTTCTGTCACCACTTGTTCCGTATTACCTTGGTCACTACTATTTTGTAATTCAAGCAGTGCGATTTTTTGTCTCAACTGCGCATTTTCTTTACGCAAGGCAGAAGACTGTTCTGCTTTATTCAACATCTCCACATCATGAGCAATTCGCTCAGATTGCGTGGTAAGATCTTGATCTCGATAATCATTCCCTTTGGCTACAGTGGAAATTTTATGTAGTCGCGACTCAGCAGCAAGAACCAGTGGCTCAAAATTAGATTTTTCTACATCATTCAGCTTTGTTACTTCAGTCACAACGGCTTCTAATCGGCGAAATTGAAAATTAATGCTATCAACATCCCGTTCGATAGTTTCAAAATCTCGAGGTGATTGACTAACAAATTTTCTTAGCTCGATGATGCCTTGATCGACATAACTAAAGCTGATTGGCGCCAATATATTGTAGCGCGCACTTGAAAGATTAGACAACTTACTCGCAAGCGGATCTACATACATAGCATCAATAACACGAACTTCTAACGCCGTTGCTTTTTCAAGGAAGATCGCTTGGTAATTTTCAGCTCGATCCACCTCCGACACCACTAGATACTGAAACAATTGTTCGTATTCTCGCGTAACGGTTGTATTTGCATGTCTAAAGTATTTTGCGGCATCAAGCTTTCTCAGGTAGGCCATCTGAGTCATTGCCGGGGCAAGCAGTTCGTCGGCTTGTTTTTTTAGACGCTGGATAGCGGTAAAATTGTATTCGACAGTATTCACTCTATCTCGAAATGCAATCGCGTAAGTTTCACTGGAAAACACAGAGTGCTTAACATCTACTTGCGCTGGGTTTTTTCTCATTTCGATAAAAAGCTCATGAGCATCTTTCCAAGAAGACATCATATCGCGATAATTTTCGGGCGCATAAATTCGCAGAGACTCTGCGTCTTCTAAACGTTTAGTCCACAATGAATGAGTCGCCAAAATTTCGTTATATTCTTGTTTTTGCGCTGTCTGGATTTGCTCAGCGCTAAGGTTTGGGTCTCGATCAACCGCGGTAGGCGTTGAAGCACAAGAAGCAATGCCCAAAACACACGTCAGTACTACTATCGCTTTGCGTGTAGACATTTTTTCTCCCGTAGACTCAGACTGCTTATCAATCTAAGTGAAGTAAAGGCACAACAATATAATGGACCATGAACTATATTCAAAGTTCACGATAAAAGACATGACTTAGTGTTCCAACTGATTACAATTCATCCACTTAGCATAAAATATTCACCCTTCTCTCTGAGAACACGGGGTTAGCTAACAAATTATTCACTATATGATTGTCAATGAACTCAAATCGCACTATGTTGATCGAACAATCTAAATGAAAAGGCACCTCTATGAAATTAACGTTAGAACACCTTGCCGAACTTAACTTGCTCCTGCAATTTGACCTAAGCAGTTCAGCCACAGGAATCAAAGTTCATACCGACGCCAACGAAGAGACACAAAAAGCGGTTCAAGCGCTCTATGCGAAAGGTTTGTGTACTATGCCAGATGGTGGATACTTAACAGGTGAAGGCATTGAAGTCGCAGAGCATGCCGACAAAGTGCTACGCGTACTAAACGCTCGACTGTAAAACACCTCGATAACACATAGGCGACCGTTTGAAGCCGTCTATGTGATATCCCCTATCCGTTTCCACAACTTCGCTTTTTCCGTCTTTATAGCGCCACAGTCAGCGAGTTCATCAACACATAAATAGACGTTGATAAGGTTGCCATTTGTCATATGCCCAGTTGAATAGCGTTGTATAAAAGAAGAAGAAAACAAGAAACCCAGCCTCGATCAACAATGCCGCGAATAACGAAACCTGCAAGAACCATGCGATAACTGGAATAGTAAATCCTATAAGCCCAGCCTCAAAACCCAACGCATGCATGACCCTGACGGTCATAGTGCGAGTTTCGCGATTCTCCCCCATGTATTTATCAAACACAATATTGTAGAAATAATTCCAGATCACCGTGAATACGCTCATTCCAACCCCAACAATGACCAACGACCCAGAACTTGTCCCGGAAACCCAAGAAACCACAGGTATAATGATAGCTAACGCCAATACTTCAAACATGATAGCGTGGAATACTCTTTCTTTATTATTCATATAGATAACCATAACTCACATTCAACATGGTAACGATTATGGTCTATGCTTATGACTAGTAAAAGTTAGGTAACATCAGGATTACTGATATGTTAAGTATCGAGCAAATTGAAGCATTTATTACGACGGTAGAAACGGGCTCATTTTCAGCAGCAGCAAGGCAACTTGGAAAGGTTCAATCTGCCATTAGTCAAAATATTGGAAATCTAGAGATAGATTGTGGTGTGAGCGTATTCGACCGGAGAGGCCGATACCCTGTATTAACTGAGGCTGGTCACACGTTACTCCCGTACGCCAAGGCTGTGATGGTTCAACACAATAGGCTCAGTGAACAAGTCGCCAATCTAGCACAAACTAAGGTTCACCCCATAGTTTTAGCCGTTGACGAAGGTATTCCTCTTGAACAAATCACCCCTATTTTGCAAACTCTAGATACAGAATTTCCTACTCTAAAGGTTGAATGCTTGCTCGCTTCCAGTGTCGATATTATTGATATGGTACAGTCTGGTCGAGCGACATCTGGGTTGCTTTACGGCGAACACCTCATTCCTTTCTCTCTCGATTTTGAACATGTTTGCACAATCGCCTTTGATATTTATGTTTCTTCAAAACACCCGCTCGCACAGACACGCTCTCCTCATATCGAAATGTTAAGTTTGCATAGGCAGCTTGTCATCAGCGCGCGCAATTCCCAAGCGAGCAGCTTCCATCAAGTTCTCAGCCCCGATGTGTGGCACTCTGATAGCTATAGTATGATTATAGATTGGTGCATCGCGGGTTGTGGTTGGACATTTGCTCCTAGCTATCTGGCAAAAGAAGCATTGAGACAAGGGCAATTGGTTACTGTGCCCTTAGCATTTGAAAAACTTTCCGCTGTCGTCAATATCGACATTATTCAGCATTCAAGCAAAAGTAACGATGCCGCTCATAAGCGACTTCGTGAGCTAACTAGGCATTTGTTTAAGGACTCGTAGCATGCAAGATTCTTCTGTATTAATCGTCGGCGCAGGCTGGCTAGGCCGCCCACTCGCTGAGCACTTAATGAACCAAGGCTACAACGTAACGGCGACTAAGACATCAGAACAAGGTGTTGCGGCACTAGAAGGTGATGGGATCGATGCTTTGCAGTGTAATCTCACCGCTATTAACGATGACAATCAAAACACATTCGTTAAGGCGTTACAGCAGAAAAAAATCACCACTATCATCGGTTGTTTTCCACCAGGATTTCGACAAGGTCGTGGCACAATGTACGCGACACAATGGGCTCGACTGGTCGACCTCGCGAAACAAGCTAATGTCCGCAAAGTCATTATGATTAGCTCAACCTCCGTCTATCCCGACCGGCCAACATTGATGACCGAAGATATGGCAAGCTTATCATTAAGCCAAACACAAGCTGACTTTAGTGATAAATCCGTTGTTATGCTTACCGCAGAAGAGCATGTTGTTCGTTCTCAGCTTGATTACGCGATCGTGCGCTGCAGTGGACTTTTTGGTCCCAATCGGCATCCTTCTCGCTTTGCGCTTAAGATTAAATCGGTCAGTGATAGAGCGCCTGCAAATATGCTCCATCTTCATGATGCCATTGCTGCAGTCAGCTTTGTATTAAAAGAAATCAAAAACGAAGTGCTCAATGTGACGACGCCAGACACCTGTGATAAAGCCACTTTTTATCGCTCTGCATTGAAAGCGGCAGGGGTAGACTCGTCACTAAACGCGGTAAACTCTACCCCAGACAAGGCCATATCAAGCGGTAAACTACAGGCTTTTGGTTTCACATTTAAATACCAACATACGCTCGATGCACTCGACATCGATATGACTGAGTAATAAATCAACCTAATAGCGCCAGATAAAAAAAGGAAGCGACTCGCTTCCTTTTTTTGTACCTGACTCCACGTAGGGTCCGTAACTCTTATTACTTACCTAGGGCGCTTTTATAGTGTTGGCGGCAAACGGAAACATACTTATCATTTCCCCCGATCGACACTTGGTCACCTTGTGCAATCGCCACACCATGCTCATCGGTACGGATAACCATATTCGCCTTGCGGCCACAATGACAAATCGTTTTGAGCTCAACCAGTTTATCGGCCCATGCTAATAGCTGTCGGCTTCCTTCAAACAACTCACCTAAAAAATCGGTGCGTAGACCGTAACACAGTACTGGGATATGAAGTTTATCAACCACTTCTGTCAGCTGATACACTTGTTCTTTGGATAAGAACTGGCATTCATCGACCAAGATACAGTGTCGAGTCGCCTCGTTATGAAGCTCAGAGATAGCAGTATAAAGGTCAGTGTCTGGTTTAAATAACTGTGCATCCGATTGCAAACCAATTCTCGAACTCACCTTACCAGTACCATAACGGTCATCAAGCGCTGCCGTATAGATAAGCGGGTTCATACCTCGCTCTTGATAATTAAATGACGACTGAAGCAGTGTGGTCGATTTACCCGCATTCATTGCAGAGTAATAAAAATACATTTGAGCCAAAACATTACACCAAAGCTAAAACTTAAAAATAAACCCTTGCAAGCAAGGGCTGAGATTATTCTTATAAAAGGAAAACGCTTACGCTATTTACGGCGCCACGTTGTGCCTTCTGAACTGTCTTCAAGAACGATGCCCATTTCAGTCAATTTCGTTCTAGCTAAATCAGCATTTGCCCAATCTTTTGACGCGCGAGAGTCATTACGAAGTTTAATTAGTGCTTCAATTTCGGCTACTTCATCATTGTTGCCTGCGTCACCTTTAAGGAATGCATCAGGATCTTGATGTAAAATACCAATAACATCAGCAAGTTCGCGCATCACTGCACCTAATTGACTTGCTTGAGCTAACTCAACCGTTTTAAGGCGATTAATCTCACGAGCCATATCAAATAAAACGGAATAAGCTTCTGGCGTATTAAAGTCATCATTCATTGCCGTTGAGAAGCGAGTTACATACTCCTCGCCACCCGTCGGTTCAGCTTGGATATCTAACCCACGCAGTGAAGTATACAAACGCTCTAGCGCTGACTTCGCCATATTCAGGTTGTCTTCACTGTAATTCAGCTGGCTGCGATAATGACCAGACATTAAGAAGTAGCGCACCGTTTCAGCATCATAATGAGATAATACGTCACGAATGGTAAAAAAGTTGCCCAATGACTTAGACATTTTTTCTTTATCAATCATGACCATGCCGCTGTGCATCCATGTGTTTACATAAGGCGTATCATGTGCGCAGCAAGACTGAGCAATTTCATTCTCATGATGCGGGAACTGTAGGTCCGAACCGCCGCCATGAATATCAAAATGATCACCAAGAATCGATGAGTTCATTGCTGAACACTCGATATGCCAACCTGGACGACCCGGCCCCCAAGGTGATTCCCATGTTGGCTCGCCAGGCTTAGACATTTTCCATAATACAAAATCAAGTGGGCTGCGCTTTGCCGTTTCAATATCAACACGAGCGCCTGCTTGAAGCTGGTCGAGATCTTGTTTAGACAAACGACCATAATCCTCAAATTTACTCACCTCAAACATCACATCGCCATTCGTTGCCACATAAGCAAAACCACGCTCAATGAGGCGTTCTACAAGTGCAATGATTTCAGCAATAAATTGCGTCGCACGAGGCTCGACATCTGGGCGTTTCATATTCAGCGCATCGAAATCAGCGTGCATTTCGCCTATCAATCGTTCAGTGAGTGAGTCACACGTCTCACCGTTTTCATTCGCACGCTTAATAATTTTGTCATCGATATCAGTAATGTTGCGAACGAACGTCAGGTCATAACCTACATAGCGAAGGTAGCGAGAAACCACATCAAAAGATACAAAGGTGCGGCCATGGCCAATATGACAGAGATCGTAAATGGTGACCCCACACACATACATACCTACTTTGCCAGCATGGATAGGTTTGAATTCCTCTTTTTGTCTCGTCAGCGTATTGTATATTTTTAGCATGATCTCTATCTGGATAATTACGTGTAAAGTTATGTGAGATTATAACCATAATCGCCGACATAATGGAGCGCTTAAACAAAGAAAACTCACAATTACTCCGGTACTTTATCGTTGATCTTTCCAATATCGTGTAAAAACCACGCACCAATTAGATATTCTGCGAATTTGACCGTTTGCTTGTCTTGTCACTTAAGCTAGAATCGGTGGTTCAACATAAAAACACGTTAAATAGGTATTCATCATGATCACCCTTCATACTAATTTCGGCGACATCAAGGTTCAATTAAACGAAGAGAAAGCACCAGAAACAAGTGCAAACTTCCTACAGTACTGCCGTGATGGTTTTTACGACAACACTTTGTTCCACCGTGTTATCGATGGTTTCATGATTCAAGGCGGCGGCATGACGTCTGGCTTAAAAGAAAAAACAACACGTGCAACGATCAAAAACGAAGCAAACAATGGCCTGAGCAACAAAGTTGGCACACTGGCAATGGCTCGTACAATGGAACCACATTCTGCTAGCTCTCAGTTCTTCATTAACGTTAACGACAACAAATTCCTAGATTTCCGCTCAGAAAGTCTTGATGGTTGGGGTTACTGCGTGTTTGCTGAAGTAGTTGAAGGTCTAGATATCGTAGAAAAAATCAAAGGCGTTAGCACTGGCTCTATGGGTATGCACCAAGATGTACCACTAGAAGAAGTGCTTATTACTAGCACAACTATCCACGAGTAATGGTTAGGGAGAGCGTGGCTCTCCTTTTCCTCATATTATGACGACTTTATTCATATCTGACCTGCACCTCTCGCCTTCTCTCCCCGATACGACAGAATGCTTCATCCAGTTCATGCGCAACGAAGCGATTCACGCTGATGCACTCTATGTGCTGGGTGACCTATTTGAATTTTGGATCGGAGACGATGATCCCTCTGACTTTGCTCACACGATTCGAGACGAATTCAAAACACTGACATCATCGGGTATCCCATGCTATTTTTTACAGGGGAATCGTGATTTCTTACTTGGAAAAAGATTCTGTCGCGACACGGGCATCACCTTGTTGAATGAACAAACCGTCATTGACTTATACGGGCAACGCGCTGTCGTCATGCACGGAGATACCCTTTGTACCGATGACGTTAAATACCTCGCCTATCGAGCAAAAGTTAACCAACCATGGCTTCAATGGTTATTTAATCGACTTCCTTTCTTTACAAGATGCCGTATTGTTAATAAGATACAAGGCGATATCAAAGAAGAAAAAATCGGAAAATCGCTTGATATTATGGACGTGACACAACATGAAGTTGAAGTGGTCATGCAAGCAGAGAATGTCAAACTCATGATTCATGGGCACACACACCGTCCGAATATTCATACATTTGATATCGAAGGCGAAGAATACACCCGTATCGTCCTTGGTGATTGGTACACACAAGGCTCTGTATTGGTCTGCACACCTGGAAAACAGGAACTGCAAATCCGACATTTTGTCAAAAGCATGAGCCATTCCACATAAAATCCGACAGATCGATGGTCAACGTTACTTATTAGACGTTAAGATAGTTGATACGTTTATGAGATCACGATGCCAAATTTGAAATACTCGTACATTGCTAGACAACCTATTTTAGATAATCAACAAAAAACCATTGGTTATGAGTTGCTTTTTAGGGACGGTCCGAATAATACGTTTCCTGATATTGACCCCGATATCGCGACAAATCGTTTGCTTTCCGAGCACTTTTTAGCCACGCATTACAGTACGATAGGCGATAAACTTGGCTTCGTTAACTTTCCCTATCAGAGTTTGGTTAACCTTGTCCCTACGCTATTTCCTAAAGATAACTTAGTCATCGAAATACTCGAGAGTTGCGAGCCGACCAAGGAGCTGTTGTCTGCAGTTCGGAAAATGGCGGAAGCGGGTTACACTATTGCCTTAGATGATTTCATCCCTAAAAAGGAGTGGTTACCGTTCTTACCGTATACCTCGATCATCAAGATCGATATTCGTCAGTATCCGCTTGATAAAGCCAAAGCGCTTATCAACAAACTACATGCTCACGACATCATTTTCTTGGCAGAAAAAGTTGAAACTTATGAAGAATTTGAACTGGCTAAATCGGTAGGGTTTACCCAATTTCAAGGGTACTTTTTTAGTAAGCCGCAACTTATTCGTCGCAAACAGATAAAACCGTCATTTCCAACGGTTGTTCAGCTATGTAAAGAAATCTCCAACCCAAATATAGATTATGATGAACTAGAACGCTTATTCTCGCTCGACGTCACCTTATCCTACAAGCTGCTAACGTTTGTAAACTCTTCTTATCTCATCCGTGCAGAAATCAAATCGTTTAAACAAGCACTGGTTTACCTCGGTGAGGATCGTTTACGTAAATTCATTTCCTTGGTCGCAATCACGTCTACGCAAGACGACAAACCAGATTCTCTGTACAGTTTATCGATCCAACGAGCTCGCTTTTGTGAACTGATTTTGCAAGATATGAATAGTAATATCGAAGATGGTCTCGGTTTTCTTACTGGTATGTTCTCATTACTTGATTCATTGTTTGATCAGCCGCTTGAAGAGCTTGTGCATAAAATGCCAATCAATAACCTAGTAAAGTCAGCATTGGTGATTAAAAAAGGCAAGCTTGGGGATATATTGAGTTTAGTCAAAGCTTACGAGGCTGCCGATTGGTCTTCTGTGATTCAACTTCGCGATAAGCTTGAACTTAATGATGAGAGACTAGCAAAGCACTATGACGATGCGATAAAATGGACAGAAGATCTACTCACGATCGAATCTGACTATCACACTCACGCTTAATTTAGGTTCACTATGTCACTTTGCTTTTGTGGCAGCCAGCTAGAGTTTTCAGCTTGTTGCCAGCCAATCCATCTCAACCCTGCCCTTGCCACAACACCACAACAATTAATGCGAGCACGTTTCTGCGCACACGTCACAAAGAATGTCGATTTCGTTGTTGATACTTACCATCCAAGCTGCATGGCCGAAGAAGAGCGCGACTCTATTGCCGATTCAATTGACGGGAAATGGACCAAGCTAGAAGTGACAAATACAGAGAACGGGGCAAACTCGCATGAAGGTTATGTCACTTTTAAAGCGTATTTAGAAGAGAATGGATTTGAACATTGCTTGTCTGAACGCTCACGATTTCTGTTTGAAAACGAGCAGTGGTATTACGTCGATGGGGAGTTGGATGATAGCCTACCACCTCGCCCTATCTCGATTGAATCATCGAAAGTCGGCAGAAACGATCCTTGCCCTTGCGGTAGCAAGAAAAAACACAAGAAGTGCTGTGGATAACCGCCCCTTGAACACTCCGGTTACTTTCGTTGAATAGATACCGTCAATAAGCTTGTCCTGCGAATGATACACAACTGACAAGCTTACTATATCAATATTATTTTAGAGCGTGTTTATTGCTGATACGCTTTAAATTGATTGGTCAACGGGTCGTACTTATAGCCTAGCATATCAAGCTTACCGACAACCCCTTCAATATCTAACTCATACGCGCATACCAATTCTTCAAAGGATTCACACTCTAAACGCAGCTTTTCGTTCACGATTCCCAGCAAAATGATGCTATCAAAACCACTGACATTACTTAAATCCATCGTCACTCTCCCCAAAAAAAAGCCAGTCTTTTAAAGACTAGCTTGGTTTAAAGAAATAGAAAGCGACATGCTGCTCATATTCAAGATGTCAGACTGTGTTCACATGAAACTTCCGCATCCGCCCTACATCACCGCGTAAAGCTGGAACAAGCCGACATTAGCAGAAAGTAAGCAAAAAAAGGCAACACTGAGCTGACGTTTTTCAGGGGCATGATGGCGAACAAGATGCCAGACCCAACAAGTAATACCCACCAGCAACATGACAAAAGACATCACGAGCTCAATCACATAATGTTGCGCAACACTTTCTTGCCAGTGATAGGCATTTCCTAAAAAGCTAACGGCGAATACGATCGCAAGTATCACTCCAGAAACAGGGAGAATTCTGTGGAAAGCTTGCAGACGGGTACGAGCAATCGTCAATAAAAGGTGAGCAAAGGCCGTACCAAGCAAAAGACCGGAACTTAATAGTGCTACCCCATGACCAAATGTTGCCTGCGAAGAAATAAGAATAGCGGAAAAGGCAATGCCAAACCCATTGGCTAGATGGATAACCCAAAAAGGACCTCGCTCTCGCGTTTTGCCCGTTTTTACTTTTGAATAAAAATAGAAAATAGCAAAAACGACAAGAAAGGCCTCTACTTTAAGCGAGGCAATGGCCAACCACAGCAAGCCAATAGCTGGCAACAATTTATGAATTCGGCCGCGCTGACCTGGACAGATATCACCTTTAGCCAATATGAGCGTAAGAATGAGCAATGTCACCGTAATAGATGGCGCTAGTAACGTTAGAATTGAAGAAACCATAATTCCATTATTCACAGACATAAAAGTGCGCTGATGATATATCAGCTTGAGTCACTTTACTATTGTTGCTCTCAATGCCCATTCCATATAACCCTACGCTCTTTATTGACAAAGCTTTAATTTTGAAGTCTCTCGATTAGAAGTATATAATGCGCGCCTCCAAAGTTAGAGGTCAAAACATGTACAACGACATAACCCCAATCCATGAAACCAAAAAATACTGGGCTGAGTGCTACGGTGTTGCTCCATTTCTACCCACCAGTAGGAAAGAGATGGATGCTCTTGGTTGGGATAGCTGTGACATTATTATTGTAACGGGCGACGCGTATGTGGACCACCCTAGCTTTGGTATGGCAATCATTGGTCGACTATTAGAAGCTCAAGGTTTTCGAGTCGGTATCATCGCTCAACCTGAGTGGAACAACAAAGACGCCTTCATGGCGCTCGGCCAGCCGAACCTATTTTTTGGTATTACGGCTGGTAATATGGACTCAATGATCAACCGTTATACGGCTGACAAAAAACTGCGTCATGATGATGCTTATACGCCAAATAATGAAGGCGGCAAGCGCCCAGACCGAGCCACATTGGTTTATTCTCAGCGCTGTCGTGAAGCGTTCAAAGAGACACCTATTGTGCTAGGCGGCATTGAAGCAAGCTTACGTCGAATTGCCCACTATGATTATTGGTCAGATAAAGTACGTCGCTCCGTGCTATTTGACGCAAAGGCCGACATTTTATTGTTTGGTAACGCAGAGCGTGCCCTCGTCGAAGTCGCCCATCGATTGGCTGATGGCGAGCCTATAACAGCGCTGACTGATATCCGCGGTACTGCCATTAACCTTCCTGCAGAGCCAGAAGGCTACAAAATCATTGATTCATCGCGAATAGAAAAACCGGGCAAAGCGTTTGTCCCACAGAATCCTTATGAAGTCGAAACAAATTGCGACACAAACAAAAAAGAAACCGATGTCACGGTAGAAGCTCAACCAATTGCGATTCGACCTTCCCGCCACGACTCAAAAACAACGGCCGTTAGGCTTCCGCCGTTTGAAAAGCTCAATAACGACCGTATTTTGTATGCGCACGCTAGCCGAATCATGCATTTGGAAACCAATCCTTATTCAGGTAGAGCGCTCATTCAACGTCACGGAAACCGTGAACTTTGGGTTAACCAAGCACCAATCCCACTGTCTACGAATGAAATGGATTACGTCTTTGGGCTGCCTTATGCTCGTGTACCTCATCCTGCCTACGGCAAAGCCAAGATTCCAGCTTACGAGATGATCAAAACCTCGGTCAATATCATGCGTGGCTGTTTTGGTGGCTGTTCATTCTGCTCTATTACCGAGCACGAAGGACGCATCATTCAGAACCGTTCTAAAGATTCCATCATCAATGAACTGGAAGAAATTCGTGACAAAGTGCCAGGATTTACCGGCACCATCTCTGACCTTGGCGGACCAACGGCTAACATGTACCGCTTAGGGTGTTCCGACCCTAAAGCAGAAGCAAACTGTCGTCGACCATCGTGCGTGTTCCCGGGCATCTGTAACAAGCTTAATACCGACCACAAACACACCATCGACCTCTATCGCTCAGCGAGAAAAGTCGATGGCATTAAGAAGGTCCTGATCGCTTCTGGTGTTCGATACGATTTGGCAATTGAATCACCAGAGTATGTCCGTGAACTGGTTACACATCACGTCGGTGGGTATCTAAAAATTGCCCCTGAACACACAGAGAAAGCCCCGCTGGATCTGATGATGAAACCCGGCATGGGCACGTACGATCGTTTCAAAGAAATGTTTGAAAAATACAGCAAGGAAGCAGGTAAGAAACAATATCTTATCCCTTACTTTATCTCAGCGCACCCAGGCGCCGAAGACGAAGACATGCTGAACTTGGCGCTTTGGCTGAAGAAAAACAACTTTGAGTGCGATCAGGTCCAAAACTTCTACCCATCTCCAATGTGTAATGCCACGTCCATGTATTACTCGGAGACCAACCCGCTCAAGCGAGTGAAGTACAAAAAACGAATCGATATACCCGTTGCAAAAGGTGAACGTCAGCGTCGACTCCACAAGGCGCTACTTCGCTACCACGATCCATCTAACTGGCCAATGATACGTGAGGCCCTCATTAGCATGGGTAAGGCGTACTTGATTGGCGAAAAAGACAGTTGCTTGGTTCCGGCCGAAGATCTGGATTCAAAAACCCCAGCTCAACGCAGAAAATCAGGCCGTCACGGTGCACATCGCTTCGCAACTAAGCACACCAAAGGTCAACCAGACATTCGTACCGATGGACAAAACCAACGAAATGGCAAAAAAAAGCCGGGTAGCCGAAGCAATAGCGCAACGCCCCCCACTAAAAAGCCAAACAAGAATAGACGACCTAACGCCAGATAAATCGACAGCGATGTAGGTTAAGACCCAGTATTGAACCGATTAGAAAACGCTTCTCAATTTGAGAAGCGTTTTTTTATTTTGGGAATCCCATTCCTTAATGATTTTAACCTATTGATTAAAAACAAATAAATTTCTGGCACGTAAGCTGCAGTTCCTAATTTGTCTAACCTATCACTGAGGCAACAATCATGGAATTACTCAAAGCAGAAGCCAACAATAACCAAACACTTCATGTACAACTATTTGGTGACTTTGATGCCAAAGGAAGCCGAGAAGCTCAGACAGAAATAGATCATATTATTCATAATGATGGACATCATGAAGTAGAAGTTGATCTCAAGCAGGTTCACTTTATGGATTCTTCGGGCATCGGTGCTATTGTTTATCTATATAAGCGTCTTGTTGAACGTGAACGCGTGATGCGAATCGAGAATGCAACAGGACAACCGCTACAAATCATGAAGTTATTACGGATTGGGCAAGCCATTCCGATCAACACACACATCAGCAACGAATACTTATAATAACAGCGTGAAACGTCATCACGTTGAGCTAGGGATGGTTATATGGATGTAATTTCTCGCCTAAAAGTGATCAGTGTCGTCATGCTTCTATCGGCATGTACCAGTTATCCTGATGAAGGAACCGGAGGCATCGCTGAACAATATGCAGGATCCGACTTTTCACCGGTCATGCCTGATGAACCACTAGGGCCAGAGCATGGACTCAGGTTCGACTGGAAGCTCAGTAAGCTGCATTTAGAAACGCTCATTCGAGAAGGCGCCAATTGGTGTTTCCCTGCTGCGGTACTGCAGGCTCAAGAAAAGCAAAATAGAATCGCGAGAGAATTAGAGGGCGGACTGTGGATTGACGCCGCCAACGATATCGTCATTCAACGCCAGAAACTGAATGACCTTGAACTTCGCCTTGATTACGTTCGCACACAATCCTCTTGCACGCCTCCCATGCAAGGGCAAGATTTCGATAACCTAATGGCTGTGGTTGAGGAAGTTTATGGGCTGCTCAATGTTGATAATCAATTTGCCTACGATTCAATTGAAGTCAACCCAAAGTACATGGGCCATTTAGCTGAAGCAACCAACATCCTAAAACAACACCCTACCATACGCTTGTCCGTCACCGGCCACGCTGACGCCACGGGTGGTGAAGAGTATAACGAACGTCTTGCATTAGGTCGGGCTAAACAAGTGAAACGTTACCTGTCTATTTTTGGCCTTAACCCCAATCGTGTTGACACTAAATCATTAGGTGACGAACTCCCGCTTTATGAAGGCGATTCAGAAGGGGTGAAGCTGACCAATCGTCGCGTGAGTATTGAAGTCCTCGCCGATGATGATAGCTCGTATAGTTCGGGAGGTTCTCAATGATGTTTAAATCTATACTGGCTCACATCTTGACCTTCTTGTGCCTAATTGGGCTGGTTGTTACCCCTAATGCACTTGCCGATGACAAGCAGGTTCAGGTGGGCGACCTCATACAAGTTGATCTGCCGGGGGAACCGACACTCAATCGCGGTTTTCAAGTCGATAAACGAGGTCGTATTACCCTACCCGAAGTCGGTGCTATCTTTGTGGCAGGTTATGATGAAACCCAGCTCGCCACTACTGTGAGCACAGCTCTTTCGCAAGCTTTTCGTGACACCAGCAATGCCCAGGTCTACATCGCTGAAAGACAGATTCTTGTTTCAGTACAAGGGTACGTAACCTCTCCTGGAGAATATACGTTGCCGTTTAATTCTAATGTTCAAATGGCACTTCACGCGGCAGGCGGGCTACGCTCTGGCGCCCAACTTAACAAGATGATATTGAAGCGTGGCGCAGAGCGACAAAATTTTGATTACAAACGTTTCTTGGATACGGGCGACAATGACAACTTACCGCAACTGCAGTCTTTAGACACATTGTTTGTCCCAGCGTCCCCTCTTGTTGGTAATATCGAACAAGAATTTGATCCCGCTAAACTGGCTGATGCAGGCGACAGTGCTGACGCAAGACGGGCTGTCAAAGTATTTGGCGAAGTCAACGCGCCCGGTTCGTTTTCCTACAAGCCCAACACAGACCTTGTTGATGTGTTGATGCGAGCCGGAGGAGTGACACGATACGCTGGCGTAGAGCAGATCAGAATTATCAGTAACAACACGCCGACATTGTTTAATTTAAAACGTTATTTGGATTCAGGGGACGTCTCCATGCTCCCTCCCCTTGAAGCCGGTGCGACTATTTTTGTTCCTCGCCAAGAGGAAGAAATAAAATCAGGCGCCAACACGGTCTATGTCATGGGCGAAGTGGCAAGCCCTGGGGCTTATGAAGGCAAGCGCGGCGCCACCTTTATGGATATTCTCGCCAACGCTGGCGGCCCCACTCGTTTTGCAGAATCACGACAAATTCGCGTTATCAAATCAACGGGAAAAGTAGTTAGATTTGATATGACCGCATTCACCGAGGGATTAAAGGGTGGCCAAGCACCGGATATCGGGCCTGGTGATGCTATTTTTGTTCCTGAAAAAACAGACATGAATGAAAAATCATGGCTGAAGATCGCGCCGGACCGCGCGGTGAACGTTATTGGCGAGGTGGTGAGACCGGGTCGTATCGAGTGGTCAGATGAAATGGACCTAATGGATTTGCTTGCCCACGTGGGTGGTCCAACGCTTCGTGCTGATACGACAAAAATTGAAATTGCAAACGGACGCAAGACAACAGTTTTCAATCTAGACACCTTTATAAAAAAAGGCGCACCACAATCAGAGCTCCCGTACATCACAGCCGGTACCCTTATACGTATCCATGACCTGCCACAAGACCCATCCGACAACAAATCTCAATGGGTTCGTCAAAGCTCAGACGCCTCGATTTATGTTTTCGGACAAGTGAACGCACCCGGACGTTATCGTTTCACCAATGAGATGCATTTTCTTGACATTTTATCGGCAGCCGATGGGCCTACCAAGGATGCTGACATTCATAATATCCGCGTCACTCACCGCGATAAAACGTACGCTAAAGTGAGTAAACTTAATTTATCTCTTTATTTTGAAACCGGTGATGAGACTATCCTACCGAGCGTGAGACCAGGCGATACCATTTACCTGCCAGAAAAAGACAAAAACTGGCTAGATACGCCTAAGGAAGAAACCATTCGTGTACTAGGCGCAGTCAACAACCCAGGTCGATACGCCTTTAATGACAACATGACCATTCTGGACATTTTAGCCGAAGCAGGTGGTCCAAGCGACAAAGCCTACATGGAAAAAATCAGTGTCGTCAATATGTCTTGCTGCCAAGGCCAAGCTCGCACCTTTGACTTAGTCTCTTTCAGTAAAACAGCCGACATTCGAAAACTGCCAGTCCTACGTGCAGGCGATACCATTTACATCCCAGATCGACGTGACAGCTTCGCCGAAAAAGCGCGAATCGGGCTTACTGATATCCTAAGACTAACAACCACTATCGTATTAATAGGAGCACTATGATGACGATTCCGTCTACGCATTCAGAAATTGAAGACATTTATCTTAGTGCTGAGCTGCATCAGTGCCGCTCATTATGTATCTCTGCGTGTAACGAGGCCGAGGGGACAACATCCATCGCTCAAGCCTTAACTGAACGATACCTCCTTGCGGGACACAAGACCTTGCTGGTCGATCTAAACCTCAATCATCCGACACTTTCTCCGCTGTCAATTGGGTCACAACAGGATGACCCTCTCAACGAGCAAGCTCATGGCTCTAGCACTTGGGTGCAACACAATGATTCACCAAAGGTTTTTCTTGGCGTCTCTGCCCCTAGTGACCCAGGAACGCGTTTAGCCTACAAAGATCCAAACTTTTTAAGGCAAGAAGTGGCGAATTGGCTTACCGAATTTGATCGAGTAATCATCGACACTTCTCCCATTCTTAACGTTAACAAAAATAATATCCCTGCATCTTGCGTTGCTAATGCTTGCGATGGCACATTCCTTGTTGTTTTAGGTGGTGTTACGCTCGTTAATCAGGTCTCAGATGCGGTGCGACGCCTTTCCCAAGGAGAGCACACCCAAATATTAGGGACCATTCTTAATTACCAACATCAACCTACGTTATCTGCAGAGATTTGTCGGGAATTAAACCGGCTACCTTGGCTACCTCAAAGCTTAATGACTCGTTTGAAGAACAAAGTTAACAACAGTTCGTTTTTGTCGCTGTCAATTTAGGTGTCGTTGAGATGAGTTTTTGTGTTATCGCTATTAGTTTCAGGTTGTTACCGATACTTTTCAATAACACCACCTTACTTTTCGTCTATGATTAATGCATAGGGATATACCAAGAAAAGCAAAGGATCTCGATATGACACCGAAAGTACTTCTGATTGAGGACTCATCGTCTTTGGCAGTACTCTACACACAGTTCTTAAAAGATGAGCCTTACGACGTCATACACGTTGCAACGGGCGGTGAAGCCAAAAGAGTCTTAGAGCGGACGTTACCTTCATTAGTGATTCTTGACCTGCAATTACCTGATATGCAAGGCGAAGTCATATTGGAATGGATTGCAGAACAGAATCTGCAAGTGCCCGTCATCATCGCGACAGCACATGGTAGTGTCGACATTGCCGTCAACCTTATCCAAAAGGGTGCCAAAGACTTTTTAGAAAAGCCGATTCGTGCTGACCGATTAAAAACCTCAATTCGCATCCACTTAAAGCAAGCAAAACTCGAAACGATGCTTGATGATATTCAACAACGAATGGATCGACAGCATTTTCATGGTTTTATTGGTGCTAGCCTTCCCATGCAAGGGGTATACAAAATTATCGATGCTGTTGCGAACACCAACGCCAGTGTGTTTGTCATCGGTGAAAGTGGCACCGGTAAAGAAGTGTGTGCGAATGCTATCCACAATGAAAGCGACAGAAGAGACAAGCCTTTTATCGCCATCAACTGTGGTGCCATACCCAAAGATCTTATGGAAAGTGAAGTATTTGGTCATATGAAAGGAGCATTCACAGGGGCAACCACCGATCGGAAAGGCGCAGCTTCTCTCGCTCATGGCGGGACCCTATTTCTCGATGAACTTTGCGAGATGGATTTAGAGATGCAGAAGAAACTACTTCGTTTTCTGCAAACTGGAACCTTTACTCCACTTGGTGGGACAAAGGAGCACCAGGTCGATACTCGAATTATTTGTGCCACCAACCGTGACCCATTACTCGAAGTCCAAGAGGGCCGCTTTCGAGAAGACCTTTACTACCGAGTGCATGTGGTACCGGTTCATATGCCGCCTTTGCGTGAACGTGGTGACGATATCGTGACCCTTGCCGAGCACTTTCTGTTGCAATATGCGAAACAAGATAAGAGAAGTTTCCAATCCATCACTCAAGATGCAAAGAGGTATTTCAAGAAGTATCAGTGGCCTGGCAACGTTAGGCAGCTGCAAAATATCATTAGAAATATAGTGGTACTTAACGATGATAAATCACTTGGCATTGAGCATTTACCAAAAGAAATCAAAGGAGCGTCAATCACTAAGCCACACCTCGTTCCCCAGCCTTCGACTTTCGTGGAGCCAACGACCCCGCCTCCTGTTAGCCAAAACGAAGCAACGCAAAGTGATGCCCAAGCGATGATTGATGTTTCCACAGACGTGTCAACCAACTCCGCGACTCAAAGCGATAACATACGGCCAATGTGGCAAATTGAACGAGAAACCATCCAACAAGCCATTGATTTTTGTGATGGCAATGTCCTAACTGCAGCAGTATTACTAGAACTAAGCCCATCCACCGTCTATCGAAAGAAACAAGCTTGGGAAGCGGAAGATCGTGCTTACTAATACTAAGTCCAACGCATCATGATTTGGCTAGTACTTGATAGTAGCGGGTTTGGTGGGATCGAAACCCATGTGGTTGAACTTGCCAAAGGGTTAATAAGCCACGGACAACAAGTGAACGTCGTGCTGCTCAGCGACTACGGGGAACGCTCCGCGGTCGTTGACAAGCTCGACCAAAATGATGTGCCCCACATGGTATTGAGTACCCATTACCCAGACCAACCTCAATGGTCGCACATTGGTTTGGCCATCAAAGCCGCGCAACTCGATGGCAATGGACCGACAACCATTCACTCTCACGGCTATAAAGCTAATATTCTCTGTCGACTCACGAAATTACGCCACCGCTCCTTCAAGATTACCTACGTCGCGTCTTTTCACGCAGGTGAAACACCAACTGGGCGTGTGAAAATATATGATTGGATTGATCGCTATACCTCCCTAATGAATCATGAGCGAATTGCCGTCAGTCAGCTCATTCTTAGCAAGCTCCCTTTGTCGTCGCGTGCACGGTTCATTAATAATTTCGTCCCTATCCCTGACGAAGATAACAGTAAAAAAGACAGTAATAAGACCCAAAACGTGTCCATAGGGTTTGTAGGGCGCTTGAGTGAAGAAAAAGACCCCCAACGTTTCTTATCTATCGCCAAGCACTGCCACTTCGCTCAATTTAATATCTATGGTGATGGGCCAATGCGAGAAGCCCTCATCAACCATGCCTCTAATAACGTCATTTTTCATGGTCAGCAGAGCCAAATGAATACCGTCTGGCCAACCATTGATATACTCCTGATAACCTCTCAATTCGAGGGATTACCGATGGCTGCACTCGAAGCCATGTCGCGAGGCATTCCCGTCATCAGTTTTCCTCTTGGTCAGCTGCCCGAGTTGATTACGACGGGTTCGAGTGGTTGGATTGTCGACACCTCTGAAGAGATGATACTTCAAGTAAATCATTGGATGACCTTATCTCAGCAGCAACGTCGTAGTATTTGCCAAGCCGCAAGAGAACGCATTAAACACGCCTATTCAACCGATGTTGTCGTACCTCAGTTTATCAGCTTGTATCAACGGCTAATCAAGTAAGCCCCTTCTTGATCGTTAGCCATCGTCCTTGCTCCCTTACTCAATGGTCGTCTCAATCTGATTCCTATATTGAGAACATTCTATCCATTGAACTTACCTATGTTCTAAAAAACCACTAACCCACTGTTATTATGGTGAAAATTTAATTGGCATTGTCTTTGCTCTCTTCCTTTATCAAATAAGCGAAGAATCAGAGGCAAGTATGAAAAATATTTTATACGTTCATTTTGGTGATAACTGGATTAGAGGAAGTGAGCAATGCTTACTTCAATTAATTAGCAGCTTAGACACCCAGCGCTTCTGCCCCATCGTTTGGACCAATAACCCAGCACTCCACGATAAACTTATCTCCAACGGCGTGTCCTCGTATCTTGATTCGTTCACTTTAATGATGGGCGGATACCAGCCTAACTTTGATGTAAAAAATTGGTTGTCGCTCGTATTGAAAGGAAGAACACTAATTCGTAACAACACTATCGATGCGATACACGTCAACAGCGGCGCACCATGCCAGTGGATGAATCTCGTTGCTAAGTTCACCAAAACACCGCTGGTCACACAGCTGCATTCCGATTACTTACTGAGTGACCGTTTCTGGTTAGCGATACACCTGTCACCAACGGTCGTCACCGTGAGTCATGCCATTTCAGAGAGTCTACTATCAGATGGATTCCCAAAACGAAGATTAGAGGTCATCCACAATGGCATCGCAAACCCCTCAGTCATAACCCATCAACCAAACTGGGTTAAAGATAGGCTCGGCATCAAACACTCAACCTTGTTGTTTGCTACGGTCGGTTCACTGATACATCGTAAGGGCATCGACAGGCTGCTCAATGCACTGGTCACGCTGAAGACAACACTCAACCCTCCGCACCTGCTCATTATTGGTGACGGTGAGCTTAATCAGGCGTTGCGATCTCTGGCTACGCACCTAAAGGTAGATAAGCAGGTCACGTTTGTTGGCGAGCAGGATAACGTGGCGGCTTGGTTACAAGGTGGTGTCGACGCGTTCATTAGCGGGGCGAGAGAAGAGGCTTTCGGGTTAGTAGTGGCAGAAGCGGGGCTCGCGCAATTGCCAATTATTGCACCAAACATTGGTGGTATCCCTGAATTTGTCACACACAATGTCAGTGCCTTGTTGTATGACAACGACCGTGAATTACTGGACTGTTGGCAGACTCTTATCGAGCAATATGACACATTGGCACCAAAGATTAGCCAACAAGCTCACAACTATGTCTCCAATAATCTGAGCATTGAAGCGAATACGCACGCACTACAACGTGTATATGACGTCATGATTTCCAATCAAAACAATCGCCAAACCTCTCTTTTCGCAGCGTTCAGACCATTAAAAACCTTAGCGCAACGTTATTGGACAGGAGTCATGCACAATGCTTAATCAAAACACATTATCTCGTCACATCGTTGTTTTTGACCCTATGCCATTTCATGGCGGCTCTAAAGTAGCAACTCAAAGTATTTTATCGCTTTGTGACGAACCGAATATGACCGTCAGCGTTATCACGGCTCATCCAAAAGGGTGGGAAAACACGGGTCTGCAGGGCCACATTTCCGTCAATATTCTCTCTATTCCGTTCGCTTCAGTGGTCTCTAAATTAAAAGGTCGCGCGTTCTATCTGTTGTTAGCCTACCGACTGTTCTGGTGCCTGATTTATCTCGCTTGGTTACCAAAAGTATCGCTTCTTGTTGGCTCGACACAGCCTGGTTCTGATATGCCTTTGTATTTTCTTAAACGCTGGTTTGGCTACCCCGTTTTACAATTTATTCACGGCCCCGTTGGAAACTCACGCTCTGTCGCTTGGTGTTTAAAGAACGCTGATAAAATCTATTATCTCGATAGTGCAGTAGAGTCGATTTTGATTGCGTTAAACTTGAGTCCCCAACCGAGTCAGCACAGCGACTTCGCCGCGCCTGGCGCTACAAAACCTCTCACATTAGAGGATATTAATGCGTCACGCTTTATCAATGGGTTGAGCGTGGCGCAATGGCCAAGGTTACGCAATCAAAGCCGTGCACGTGTATTTTGGGCCGCATCATTACTCAAATGGAAAAATTTAGATTTATTGACCGAAGCACTTTCTCGGCAGACACAGCCAATAAGCGGCGACGTTTGCTATATAAGACCCAGTAAGATGGTTGCACTGCAAGATCAATGTGTCGCGCCACAAAATACACCTAGAATCACCTGGCACCAACAGCCCAATAATCTTGATGAAATTCGAATGAACTCGAGTATCTTCGTCTCAACAAGTGTTAACGAACCATTTGGCTTATCGATATTAGAAGCAATGGCGGCAGGATTGTGTCCAGTTATACCGCACGACGGGGCTTATTGGGACAACCAACTCACCGACGGGGTAAACTGCATCAAATACACCGCCAATGACGCATCATCTCTGGCGAGCAAGCTCCAGTTTATCGCTCAACACCACTTAGCAAGAGAAAACATCAGTATTGCAGCTCTCGAGTACGCTCAGCACTACCAAGCCGATAATGTTTATCGTGATATCCTAACGTCGATCATGTCCTTGTCGAAGCCAGCCATGCTGCATGAGGCTTCCAATGAATAAATCATGGCATCAGTTTCTCACCTATGCACTAAGCATTGTTATCACTCGAGGTCTTTCTTTGATCATGCTGCCTTTTATCACGCGTTATCTAGCGCCTGAGCAAATAGGTAGATTAGAATTACTTGCCACCATCGGCGTGTTTATTGGTTTGTTTATCACCGTGTGCCTTCACGAGGCCCTGTATCGCTTCGCAGGACATTACCGTTCATTGATAAAACAATATGTCATCGCCAGTAAGCTGTTTACGTTGTCTTGTTTCGTCGCCATCATTATCACTATGATCGTCTTAGTGGCGTCGCTGTTCATCCCTAATGAGTCGCTACTGCCCATCACTCGCCAAGAACTTGTCCTTACCCTCATCACTGTGATGTTTACCGGGCCGTTGTCTATTGCCACCGCTTGGTTGCGAATGCAAGACAAAGCTCGCTTGTTCTTAGCCATCAGTTCAGCCGCGAGCCTTGTCCAAGTGTTATGGATTGTCGTTGCGCTTACCACACAAGCATCCGTTGCCGGTATCTTATGGGCGGCCCTCATTTCAACATTGATTCAAATCATCGCGCTGCAGTGGGTCAATCGACTCTCGCTCAGAACATCAAGTTTGAAATCGATACAGACTTACACATGGTACACCCTCCCTATCGTTGGCTCGGGTGTGGTTGCCTTTGGGTTAAGTGGGGCAGAAAAATGGATACTCGCTGCAAGCACATCATTACTTGAGTTAGGTTGGTATGCCATCGCGGCAAAGTTTGCGCTTGCCGCTTGCTTGTTAGTGCAACCATTTGGGATGTGGTGGATGCCAAAACGATTCAATGTCCTTAGAACAGCCGGAAATAGTCAAACGGTTAAAATCACCCAAGCCGGCCTTATTTATGTCTGTATCGTCACCACCTGCATGAGCTTCATCGCCCCTTTGTTTATTACCGCCGCGTTGCCAGACACCTACCACTCAGCAATTAACTATATTGTTCCAGTCCTCATTATTGCCTTGTTCAAAGAGCTGTCTGAAATCACCAATATTGGTATTCTTTATCGCAAGCAAACCAAACAATTGCTGGTGATTAATTCCGCATGCGCAGCCGCAGGTATCCTATTAGCAACCATTGCTAGTCAGTGGGGCATCATGGGTATTTTGACCACGTTATGTACTGTCGGGTTTGTTCGCTTTATTGCCGTTTATATCGTCAGCCAACGGCTATTGCGACTAGAATACAATGTATTACCTGTCGCGTTTATCATACTTTTAACCGTCGTCTTAATCTCATTATCAAGCCAAGTAACGCAAGTTGAATCACGCCTTGTGCTATCGTTGCTTGCCCCTATTTGTGTGCTATTGGTCACGCTCATATTGCAACGTCTCTCTCATATCAATTTCCCTTCCCTATATCTGAGGGAGCGCTAGATGTCAGTCACTCACCAAAGCACTACAGAGCATCACTGCACGCTGAGTATCGTGTTGACGCTGACCGTTGGTCTTATTTGGTATTTGGTCCCACACCCTATTCTCGCAGTGGTGATTAGCTTATTACCTATTGCTATTTTAGTGGTGTTGAGCCAAACATTTTGGCTTGTATTACTGTTTGTTGTGTTTTCTTTTTTTCGAATCCATGAAGTATTTCCAGCGCTCTACCCCCTTAGAATTCCGTTAATGCTCTCCGCTGGTGCACTTGCCGCGCTGCTCTGGCATACACTCATCAGCCGTCAGGTCACGCTATTTTGGCACCGCTGCTTTATTTGGCTATTCGCATTCTGGGGTATCGTCCTGATTGGAGTCCTCCTAGCAGCCAACCGTGACGTCGCGATGACCATGTTTAAAGGCACCTATTGGAAAATCATGATAATGACGTTGGCAATTGCATGGCTCATTACTTCGCCCAAGGAGCTGTCTAGATTTTCTGTTCTCATGATTATTTCGGGTTTTTTAGTTAGCTGTGTAGCATTGTTCAATTCTGTGAATGGGATTGGATTGGTGGAAGGTTCACGAGTCACAATTGGACGGGACTTCGGTTCAATGTTAGGTGACCCTAACGATTTAGCCTTGGTATTGATGTTTCCATTAGCATTTTCAGTGGCGATCGCCACAACCAACGGTATCAACAAAGGCTTTAGAACCCTATCTTTCATTACCTCGCTCCTATTAATGATGGCCGTCATTGCGACGCAAAGCCGTGGCGGTTTACTAGGCTCTCTGGCAGTATTGGGCGTTTATGCTTGGCGATTAATCCCGTCTAAAACTTTGCTTGTTTTTGTGGCTTCGACAGCCATGGTTGTACTCTATGCAGTAGCGGGTATTTCTAGTCGAGCATCCGGAGGAGCAGCAGAAGCTGGCATTGATGCATCAGCAATGGGGCGTCTGTACGCTTGGGAAGCCGCGTTTAAAATGGCACTCGACAATCCCATTTTCGGCGTCGGTTTGAACAACTTCTATTACAACTACTACTTCTACAGCCCGCATTGGGATGGCCTCAATCACGCGGTTCACAGTACATGGTTTGGTGTGTTAGCCGAGACCGGTTTTTTGGGGCTAGGACTGTTTATTATCTTTATCGTTTCTCTTGTTCGCTGTGCGACAAGTACACTTCGCAAACTCGACAGCACCACCTCGGCACCACCTTATTTAAAAGCCATGGCTATCGCGGTCTACAGCGGCTTAATCGGCACGATAATATCTGGTACCTTTTTGACACAAGGATTCAACTGGCCCATTTACATTCTGGCCGCTCTCACTATTGCGGTATCACAAATTGCTTCTCAATTTGAGAATCGCCCTCAGCAATAATAGAATTCAAACCCAAGCCATTGATTATTAGCCAATTATTTTATGGCTCAATTCTTGTAACCCTCTTAGTTAACTCAAACGCTTGATACTAAAAGGACGATCAGAATGAGTTTTGTCACAGCGCACAATTTAAAGTATTGGTTGAAGAATCATCCTAGTCCCTGGGGGCCGCGTCTTTTTGTCTTCTTAAAACAGTGTCGCAACGCAAGCTTACCTACGCCACGCTGGTTCAACAAAAGTCTCTATATTGTTTGTACATCTGCTCGAGATGCTTTTACAACGCTCACCCGAGTATTTGTCTATACCCCTGCGTTTAAAGGGCGTCTGCAACAGTGTGGGCAGGCTCTCTATCTATACGGTGGATTGCCATTCATCTCAGGACCGGTGAGCATCAGTGTGGGCAATCAATGTAGAATTTCTGGCCAGACAACATTCAGCGGGCGTTCGACTACCACACCCAGCGCTAGTGGCCCTCAACTGTTCATTGGTAACAATGTCGGCATCGGCTGGCAAGTGACGATGGCAATAGGGCAAACTATTGAGCTACAAGACAATGTACGTATCGCGGGTCGCTGCCAACTTTTTGGCTACTCTGGCCACCCACTGGACGCAGTCAAGCGAGCAAAAGGTGAACCCGATGAAGATCATCGTGTTGGCAGCATAGTTTTGGAGCAAGATGTTTGGTTAGGATCAGATGTCACGGTACAAACTGGAGTGCGCATTGGACAAGGTACCATTGTCGCCGCCGGCAGCGTTGTGACCCACGATTTACCGTCCTTTGTCATCGCCGCAGGCTCTCCGGCGAAAGTCATTAAATCTATCACTGCTGACACTGCGTCATCAGACACAGACGTCCTCTCTGTTATCCGTGAACAAAAGATTCACCAAGACCACGATGTTGAGAATAACGAGCAGGAGAATACCCATGAATGATCTCATCGTTTTTGGCGAAGACTACGGGGCTCTGCCTTCTAGCACGCAACATCTCATCAGCCGCATCGCGAATACAAGACAAGTGCTTTGGGTCAATTCCATAGGCTTACGCCAGCCTCGCTTCAACAAAGCAGACTTAACACGAGTGGGCCAAAAATTACTTGGTCGGGGAAAGTCTGCACAGGTTGGCATGCAATCTTCGGACATCCCATCTTCGATTCAAGTGATCAACGTGCGAACTATTCCGGCTCCTAGTTCGAAGTTTGGGCGCATAGTAGCAGCGGTACTCACTCGTGCTCAAATAAAGCCATGGATACGAAAACTCAACCTTAATGCCCCCATTTTATGGACATCCCTTCCAACAGTCGCGGATCTTTGCGGCACCCTTGGAGAGTCAAGTGTGGTGTATTATTGTGGCGATGACTTTTCGGCACTCGCTGGCGTAGACCACCACACGGTTCGCGAGCATGAAAGACGCCTTGTTGAACAAGCTGATATGATTCTCACGGCCAGTGAGAAGCTACAACACAAATTTCCCGCAGATAAACAGCGCCTATTAACACATGGGGTTGACTGCCAATTATTTTCTTCCCCAAGCATACGAGCGAACGATCTTCCTGATGGCGACCGACCTATCGCTGGTTTTTATGGCAGCCTTTCTAGTTGGCTCGATTATGAGCTTCTTAACCAAGTTATCGTCGAAATGCCTGATTGGGATTTCGTCTTCATCGGGCCAAATGAAATGAAGTCGAACCCTCTCATAAAGGCAGATAACGTCTTTGTCCTTGGAGCTAGACCTCACTCTGAATTGCCTAGTTATAGTCAACACTGGACGGTTAGCTTGTTACCGTTTTTAAATAATTCCCAGATAAAAGCCTGCAATCCTTTAAAACTAAAAGAATACCTAGCCGCACGACGCCCCATTGTCACTACAGAGTTTCCAGCGCTCGACCCTTATCGTACTCACATCAATATTGTAGAAGACAAAACATCGTTGATTTCGACACTCAGACAACTTGAGGCACACCCTGACCTGTTGCCAGAAGGGATTGTTGATAACGAAAGTTGGGACAACCGAGTCGTAACATTAGAACGTTACTTGGAGTCGCTATGAATGAACTAAAATTTCGCCTTTTAATTATTTTCAGTGCAGCTTGGCGACGCCGATACGCCATTGTCATTCCTATCTTACTGATGCCAATTATTGCGTTTGCCATCAGCGGTGTTGCTCCACTTAAATATAAAGCGCATACCAGTATGTTGATTCAAGAAACGGCAAAAATGAACCCTTTCCTTGAAGATTTGGCCGTCTCAACCATGCTAAAAGACCGCATCACGGCTCTGAAAACATTGCTAAATAGTCGTCATGTATTGAGATCCGTGGCATTTGACCTTGGACTAATCAATGACAATATGCGTCCCGACGATATCGAACGTATCATCAGCAAGATCGCCGTTAGCTTGAAGGTGACGCAATTAAGCAAAGACTTTATCAAAATTGAGCACACCGCTGACCGCCCTGACGGCATGGAAGCGTTACTCGAATCGGTCAGTGTCCACTTCATTGAAGAGCTTCTCGCTCCGGAACGATCATCCATCCGTGATTCCAGTGAGTTCCTTGCTATTCACATCGACAAACGGAAAAAAGAGCTCAACGAAGCCGAGCTCGCGTTAGCGGACTATTATAATCGTTTCTCATCATCAACACCTGAAATGCAAAACGAAAACCTTAGTCGCCTTGCTTCCCTAAGGCAGACTCTGGCTGAAAAGGAAGCGGAACTTTCAGGGGTCGAGAAAAGCCTGGGTACACTCGATCAACAGCTCTCTAAAACCAACCCGATAGTCGGGCGAATCGAAGAACAAATCATTGAAACACGCAGTGCACTTACCTTACTTAAAGCCAAATACACCAGCAATCATAGTGCCGTTCAGGCTAAAAATCGCGAACTGCAACGTTTAGAACAAGAAAGAACGTTACTTCTCAATTCCGAACAGTCTTCTTTGGACAGCGAACAACTATGGGGAATTGCTAGTGCGTCATCAGGTAACGACAGGACTAACTTGCAACCTCTATTAATTACGCAGTTACACAGCTTGCAGCTCGTTCGGGGAAAATACGAATCGCTCAAACAGGAAACGGCGAGCCTAACAACGATGATTGACGATCTCACGTCAACCTCACAAACCTACGGGAGCAATGCGAAGCAACTACTAGAGCTCACCCGAGACGTAGGATTGAAACGCCAGCTTTATGATGAATTAGTACAGCGGTATGAGATGGCTCAGTTGACTGGATCACTCAGTGTCTTCGAACAAAACAAACGGGTAAAGATCATCGACAGGCCATTTACCCCCAGCGTACCCACTAACCTGCCCACGTTCTTCTTTATCTTAGCAGGAATAATCGGCGGGATTGCGTTAGGGGTTGGAACTGCCATTTTATTAGAGCTGTTTGATACCACTATCAGAACCAAGCAACAACTAAAACAAGTGTCGGGACTTTCTATTGTTACCGCCATACCGAAATGTAACTAACTTAAAGCGCCAAGATTAAAAATGATTCTCAATTTGAGAATACGGAGTAAAGGGTATTCAAAACCCCATTAACCAATTGAAATTTAAAAAATAAAAATATGGCACAGTACGTGCAATATCTAACCATTACGAATACGACGGAGTGTATTATGACCACGTCCCCTTTAATTCCCAAAAAGATCGCAGGGAAAAACCTCAAAATTGTTCATGTCGTGCAGCATATGGCGCCAGGCGGACTCGAAACAATGGTACTGGAGTTATTAAAACAGGCGAGTGACACCGAACGAGTCTTTATTGTCAGTTTGGAGGGTAATCTTGAGCAGGCGCTCGACCATTGGCCGACTCTTCGCCCATACCGAGCACACCTGTTTTTTCTCACCAAGCAGTCTGGCACGCAAATCACCATGTTTCGTACATTGTCACGACTTTTACGCGCCCTTTCCCCTCAAGTTGTCCATACTCATCACGTCGGTCCGCTTATTTATGGAGGCCTTGCCGCTCGGTTGGCGAACGTACCGGTAAGAATTCACACCGAGCATGATATGTGGCATCTCAATTGCGAGAAGCGTAGAAAAGTAGAACGTCTCGCGCTGCGTTTCGTCCAACCTATCCTCGTTGCCGATGCCTGCGCCGTTCAGCAACAACTCATAGCCTGGTTTCCCGAAACGCAGCCAACCGTCATCAAAAATGGCATAGACTGCAATCGATTTATTCCGGGTGACCAAACTACTGCAAGACACGGGCTTAATCTCCCTTCACACGTTACGCTTATCGGCACAGCGGGTCGCTTAGAGCAAGTCAAAGGTCAGGCTTCTTTGATCAAAACTCTCGTCAGATTGCCATCGCACGTGCACCTTGCGGTGGCGGGAATTGGCTCACTTGAGCAAGATCTCAAGCAGTTAACCGTGGCGCTTGATCTTGATGAACGTGTCCATTTCATGGGATTGGTGACCGATATGCCATTGTTCTATCAAGCCCTTGACGTATTTTGCTTGCCATCCGTTCATGAAGGGTTCCCTTTGTCTCCTTTGGAAGCTCAGGCTTGTAACATTCCGGTCGTTGTTACCGATGTAGGTGCGGCAAGAGAGACCTTGTGCCCCTTGTCTGGTGTCGTCTCACGTCCAATGAGCGTCATTTCTCTCGTTAACGCCCTTGACGCCACAATCCGAACTAAACACTTATTTAGCCCACGAGATTTCGTTGTCGAAAATAACGATGTGCGAATGATGAGTCAAGCGTATCGCAATCTCGTTTTTGAAGCATAGCGTCGTACCGTCGTTAACCAGCGTTAGGAGTATATTATGGATGGATTATGGGTTGGAGCCTTTGCAATCAGCGTATCGCTCATTGTTTATCATCATGTGGGCTACCCTCTTTTGCTAAGGTGGTATTCGAGTCGGCACCCAATAACACAGGTTGCACACATAGGCCGAGGCTATCGAACTCTAAAAAGAGACAGAGCCTTGCCAAATATTACGGTCCTTATTCCAGCGTATAACGAGGCGGCTTGGATTGCGGAGAAAATTCGTAATCTCGCCTATCTAGATTACCCAAAAACCAAACTACGCGTACTTATTATCTGCGATGGGTGTACCGATAATACGGTTCAAGAAGCGGAGTCAACCATTCAGGAAGCGATTTGCGCCGACACCCATTTTGAAGTCATTGCGAACGAAGAAAACCAAGGGAAAGTAGCGATTCTCAATCATTATATTCCTAAGATTAGCACTGATATTACCGCGATTTCAGACGTCTCGGCTCTCATTTCCATTGATGCCCTGATTATCGCAGCTGATCAATTTCAAGATCAAAGCGTTGGTGTGGTGAACGCGACGTATCAATTACTCGACAACGACAGCGGTGAGTCAGCTTACTGGCAGTATCAAAACCAAATTAAGTACCGAGAAACCACGTTAGGTTCAACCATCGGCAGTCATGGCGCTTTATACTTCATTCGCACGGCATTATTCAATCCATTACCTGCCAACGCCATTAATGATGACTTCTTGATCCCGATGCAAATTATAAAATCGGGGTATCGCGCAACTTATGCAGAGGATATGAACGCTGTTGAGCTTGAATCCACCAATTTGGACGATGATTTCAAACGGAGAGTGCGTATTTCAGCTGGAAATATGCAACAAACAATGCAGTTATTCGGCTTGCTCTCACCCCATTACAAAGGTGTTGCTTTTGCCTTTTTCTCGGGGAAAGGATTACGTCTGATAACGCCGTACTTAATGATTATTGCGTTGGTTTCTTGTGCTTTCCTATCCAACTACCCCATTTTTGCGATTCTTTTTAGTGCGCAGATACTGATTTACATTATTGCGATATTGGGCGTTTATATCCCTTCATTACAAAGACTTAAAGTTATTAAACTTATCACTTATGTCATTCTTGGTCATACCGCTAATCTGATCGGCGGCCTACGCTATCTGCTGGGTTTGGAGAATGGTAAATGGAAACGCATTACGCGCTAGGAGCCAGAAATGAAAATTACCACATTCGAAAAGCCATCGATTAAAGTGTCAAAAAGAATCTTTGATGTCATCGGAGCATCGGTGGGTATGCTAATTTTGGCATGTTTGTTTATTCCTGTGGCACTCGCGATTAAGTTAACATCACGGGGACCCATTTTTTATACGCAGTTGCGTGTCGGTAAGTGGACACCAACCAAGATGGATTTTATTCATGTGATCAAATATCGAACCATGTACATTGATGCTGAGTCTCGCAGTGGCGCGACCTGGGCGACTGAAGATGACCCTAGAATTACACCTGTCGGTCGTTTTTTAAGAAAAACAAGACTCGATGAACTCCCACAATTTATCAATGTATTAAAAGGCGAAATGTCACTCATTGGACCGAGACCCGAACGCCCGGATTTTTACCAAAGACTTGAAAATGATATCCCGTATTTTGTGGAACGTACTTATGACGTTTTACCCGGAATTACCGGACTCGCACAAGTCAATCAAGGTTATGATACATGCATTGACGACGTGAGACGCAAGGTAGGTTTTGACCATAGTTATGCTCTGTCGTTATCATCATTCAAAACCTGGATAATCACTGACGTTCACATCGTCATTCTTACCTTGAAGATCATGGTGGGAAGACACGGCAGATAGGCAGCTAAATATCTAGGTAGGTAATACAAAAAAATCCAGTGTTAACTGGATTTTTTAGCGGTAAAGATAAGCCCAAGTCCGAGCAATATAAAAGCAATGCCAATTAACTTCACCCCATCGAAAGGCTCATCTAGCCAAGGTAGGCTCACTGCGAGCGCATAAACCACCACATAGCTTAAACTCAGTAGTGGATAGGCAACACCCAAAGGCAAATGCTTAAGCGCCATCACCCAGCATGCCATCGACATTGCGTAGCAAAGTAAGCCGAACCCAACGCACAACAGCGCGGGCCAAACCTGAATCCAAACGGCTTGCCATTGTGCTTGTTCGAACATTGTCTGCAGCGTCATCCATGAATCGGATAAATTGCCCATTCCCCACTTCATTGAGAGCTGAGCAATAGATATTAATGAGACACTTAATAAGGCGACCGGTAAGCCAGCCTTTAAGTCTTTCAGCACCATTAATTCGCGCCTCCCAATATCCCAACGCCAACCATGATAAACATGACGCCTATCCACTGTTTAGGCACAATCACCTCACCAAAAGCAAACTTGGACACCAATAACATGATGACAAAATTAATACTCAGTAATGGATAAGCCATGGACACATCCCACTGACTCAAAACACCAAGCCACGTCAGCGCACTCGTCCCTAGGAACCCAATGCCTAGCATCATAGGAAAGCTAAATAGCTTTCCTAGTGCGGATAGATCGGGGTGCTCTTCAAAATGCATCGCGGCACGCTTTTGCCAATATTGACTCAACGAGCTCGCAATAACCGAGAGCACAAAAAGAAAAATGGTCACGTTTACTGATCTTTCTTGTTAAAGATCAACGCATGATAACGACCAAGATCAACGTGATCGCTGGATTCTGGAAAACCGTCTGGTAATGTTGGTAAGTCCCTAAAGTGTAAAAGCACCGGTCCCGTTAATTGCTTATCTTTTATAAACTCACCCAGCATGTTCCATTCAATATAACGATGTTTTGAATCTTCGTACTTGAGACCATAATCCACCTCACCCATACCGCTGGTTAAGTAAACATCGCTGCGCTTCAAGTACCAATTCAATGCTGACATGGTATCTGGATAATCCGCAATCAATACCATGTCATCCGAAACCATAGGCGCAAGTTTTGCCATAAACTGTTCAGGCATTTTCGAATGAACAGCGGTGTTTGGTACCGCGAAGGTAAACAGCGTGAACAAGGCGAGAGGGGACACCATATAGGCGGCACATTTTTTCTCAAAAGATGAGGCTTTTACTGCATAAAATGCGCAACACGCCCAGAAGCCTAGAATAAATGCAGCAACCCAAGGACGGTAAGACTCAGAAGCCTCTAGAGGCAACTTGCCCATGAAGAACATGACCAGCAATGTGATGGCGACCACAGTGAAGAATGCACCATTGAGCAACGAACCAATTGTGAGACCGCGCACCTTTTTGTCACCCGCTTTAATTAAGCCATGAGTCAGCAAAATCGCAATAGGTGCCATACATGGCAAGATGTACGTAGCAAGCTTACCGCTCGCATAAGAAAAGAACAGGAACGGGATAATAGCCCAAAGCAGAGCGTAGCGAATCAAAGGTTTACTCAACTCTCCTTTTAGCTGCGCGACCGCTGATGGTGCCCAGAAAACCCAAGGCAATGTCCCCAAAAATAGGAATGGGATGTAGTACCACATCGGCGCAACGTGTTGAGCATCTTCCGCGGTAAAGCGATGAATATGCTCTTCCCAGAAGAAGTAATTCCAATAGTCTGGTTCCACTGCATGAATGGCTAACGACCACGGCAAACAGGTAACAAGAGCGACCAGCATGACCCACCAGCCCCAACGAAGGATCTCTAAGAACTGTTTTTGCATGATCATGTAAGGCACTACCACAATGACAGGAAGCGCCAATGCAAGAAAGCCTTTCGTTAGTACCGCGCAGCCACAGAAAAAACCCGCTAGGCCGTAATTAAGCCAACGCTGTGCGGTGGTTTGAGATTGTGTCGCAAAGAAGAACGCGACATAGCAACCCGTTAACCAAAATGCGAGCATTCCATCAAGAACACTATAAGTACCCACGGCAGCGACCATGAACATGCTCAAGAAGACACCGGCAGTTAACCAACCTTGGCGTCGATTCGTCACACGTCCTACTAATAGCACTAGGCTCATCGCAACACCAAGTGTTGCCAACGCTGAAGCGATACGAACAGAAAAGTTGTTTTCGCCAAAAATCACCTGGGCGATCGCATTAAACCAATAGCCCATGATAGGCTTTTCGAAATAACGTAAATCATTAAAAGTGGGTACAATCCAGTTTCCTGATGTGACCATCTCTCGTGATATTTCACCATAACGTAGCTCATCCGGCGACCACAAAGGACGGATATCCAAAGGCAAAATATAGAGAGCTATAAAGAACAGCGGTACCCAGACCGCCCAGTTAATTCGAGATTGTTGCATTCTTCATCCAATTGAATAAAAGCCCACGACATTCATGGGCTTATGTTTTTTAATGTTCAGCTAGCGTGGTTTACAATCCCATTTTTTCTACAAATGAGGTTTGATGCGTCAACCACCCTTCACGCCCTTCCATTTCAATATTACTAATGGTATCACGCGGAAGTGGTTGCTCTACGCTGCCTAGCAAATCGATCATAGGTACGAATTCTATATTCTGTTGCTTAGCTCTGACAATCAATTCTTCAAACATTTCAGCACAAACAATACCTTCCACCTCAGCATGGATGGTGTAAACGTTCAAACTATCACGTTTAATTAGCTTCAGTATTGCACCATTGTAGTTGCTGTTATCGACGCCGTCTTGTCCAACCAATTCATCATACGTTGGCAAGGTCACAGGGATTTGTGGTGCCATCCCTTCCCCTGGAGAGAAGATGGAATCGCCACGGCAATCACTGTTGTACTTAAAAGGAAAGGCATCTTTTTCGATCAAGGTTTGATCGGTACAGCGCCATCCGGCCACTGCACTACAAGGCAAGTCTTTACCCGTAATGTCTTTGAGAAGGTTGTAACCTAGCGTTATTTGATTGCGAAGTTCAGCATCAGACATCGTATCTGTCTTCATCTGCCACTTGTGATGATCCCACGCATGAAGCCCAATCTCATGACCGGCGACATCAGCGGATTCTATAATCGAGCGTAGTTTTTTGCCAATAATAGGACCAGGCCAAAGCGTACCGCGGATAAGGATATCGTAGCCATAAAGGCTGGCGGCTTTCGAGCGAAGCATCTTCTTCAAAAATGCAGGACGCAAAAGGCGCCATATATGGCGCCCCATGTTATCAGGTCCAACAGTAAAGAAGAATGAAGCCATCACTCCATGCTTTTCGAAAATTTCGAGCAGCTTAGGTACCCCGAGTTTTGTTCCTCGAAAAGTATCTACGTCGATCCGAAGACCGACCTTAGTGACTTCATTCTGATTCATTACTTATCTTCTGCTACTGCACCTTTAAGGAAGAAATCTAGTGTCTCTTCAATCGTATCGTTCATGTGCACTTCTGGTGCCCAATCAAGAAGTTTCTTCGCATTGGCGATGCTTGGCTTACGATGTTGAACATCTTGGTAGCCATCACCGTAAAACGCTTTACTCTCTACGAGGTTGTAACCCGCAAATGGAGGGAAATTGCCACGTAGTGGGTGGTTTTCAAACTTCTCTACCAACGTTTCAGCCAGCTCTTTGATGCTCGCTTCATTCTCTGGTGCACCAATGTTGATGATTTGACCATCACATAGGCCATCTTTGTTTTCGATGATACGGAACAAAGCTTCAATCGCTTCAGAGATATCAGTGAAACAACGCTTCTGCTCGCCACCGTCAATCAGTTTGATTGGCGTACCTTCAACAAGATTTAAGATAAGCTGAGTGATCGCACGGCTAGAGCCAACACGTGCAGAATCTAGGCTATCGAGGCGTGGACCCATCCAGTTAAACGGACGGAATAGAGTGAAATCTAGACCATCTTTTTTACCGTAAGCCCAGATAACACGGTCAAGCAATTGCTTAGACACAGAGTAAATCCAGCGTTGACGGTTGATAGGACCTACAATCAGTGGCGATGTATCTTCGTTAAACTCAGCGTCCGTTGACATACCGTAAACTTCTGACGTCGACGGGAAGATGATGCGCTTGTTGTATTTCACACAACCACGAACAATCTTCAGGTTTTCTTCGAAATCAAGTTCGAACACTTTAAGCGGGTTACGCGTGTATTCAATTGGTGTTGCGATAGCAACCAACGGCAATACGATGTCACACTTCTTAATGTGGTATTCGATCCATTCGTTGTGAATGGTGATATCACCTTCAACAAAGTGGAAGTCTGGGTGGCCTAGATGATCAGAGATCTGGTTTGAGCTCATATCTAGTGCGTATACTTCATAACCGCCATCATCAAGAAGACGCTTAGTTAGGTGCGTACCGATAAAGCCATTCGCGCCAAGAATCAATACTTTTTGACGTTTCTTCGCATTGATGATTGCACTTGCTTGAGGACCAAAACGCATGCCTTCGATTAGGTGCAATTCTGCCGCTAGCTGCTCACCACCAAGGTATAGGCCATTTTCAGCTTCACCAGAGTTCACAATCACAGAGCCTTGAGCACATGCAATCGTAAGAGGAGACGTAGCGACAATAGAACCAGGTGTCGCATCAAACGTTTTATCGCTTGGCGTTACGCTCCAGATCGTTAGCTTACGCTCACCAAGGTAAGTAAACGCGCCAGGGAATGGTTCCGTTACTGCACGTACTAGGTTAAACACAGTACGTGAATCGGTTGACCACTTAATTTCGCCGTCAGCAGGCGTACGACGACCAAAGCATGTCGCTTTCGTTTCGTCTTGTGCTGTGGCTACCGCGCTGTCGTCCACGATGGTTGGCAATACTTTCGACATAAGATCGCTTGACGCTACCGCAAGACGCGAGTGTAGTGTTTCTGCTGAGTCTTCGTCAGTGATAGCAATTTTCTCTTGACCAACGATGTCACCTGCGTCCGCTTTTTGCACCATTTTGTGCAGCGTCACGCCGGTTTCTGTTTCGCCATTCACGAGCGCCCAGTTGATTGGAGCGCGACCACGATACGTTGGAAGTAGAGAACCATGTAGGTTGAAACCACCTTTAGGGGCAATATCTAATACTTCTTGGCTGATCATGTTGCGGTAGTAGAAAGAGAACAACGCGTCCGGTTGCATCTGACGAATCTTCTCAACCCAGAGAGGGTGATTCACATCTTCCGGCGCATACACAGGGATACCGTTTTTCGCCGCAAGCTTCGCTACAGACTCAAAAAATACATTTTCGTTGCTGTCATCAACATGAGTAAATACCGCTTCGATTTTAACACCTGCATCTAGCAAGCTACGAACACCAGTACAACCGATATTGTGGTAGGCAAACACTACTACTTTCATGGAATTTTCCTCTAATATAAATCTTATTATTTATTTTTTGATTCGTCTGTTTCACGTGCGTTTTTAGTCGCTTCACCCACTAAAACATCTTGCACGTAATAACGCGGTCTTGCTCGAACATCAGAATAAATTCGACCAATGTACTCACCTAACAAACCTAAGCCGACAAACTGTCCACCCACAAATACAAATAGAATAGCAAATAACGTAAACAAGCCGTCACCCGCCCATTCAGAACCGAATATGATGCGCATCAACATCAGTATGATACCAAACGCAATACCTGCGGCGGCTGTCATGCCACCAAAAATACTAAGTAAGCGAAGTGGTGCGGTCGTCATACTCGTAATCAAATCAAACATGAGGCTAATAAGCTTCATGAAACTGTATTTTGATTCTCCGTCAGCGCGCTCATCATGATGAACCGGGATCTCTGTCGTGTGACGAGAAAACCCATTCGCTAATACCGGAATAAATGTGCTGCGCTCATGACATTCTAGCATCGCATCAACAACATGACGGCGATAAGCGCGTAACATACAACCATAGTCGTTCATTTCAACGCCAGTTGAGCGTTTCACTAGCTTATTAATGACTTTTGATGGGTAACGACGAAGTGCGCTGTCTTGGCGGTTTTGGCGAACCGTACCAACAGAATCAAAGCCCTCTTCCGCCTTTGATACAAGGTTCGGAATTTCTTCAGGTGGATTCTGTAAGTCAGCATCAAGCGTAATAATTAAATCACCACGAACCTGTTCAAAGCCCGCCATAATCGCATTATGTTGACCATAGTTGCGATTAAGGATCACTCCAACAATATGGCTGCCTTCTTCTGCAGCCGCTGCCTCTATGATCTCGACGCTACGGTCGCGGCTACCGTCATCAACAAGCACAAGCTCGTAGTCTTTGCCTAAACTGTCTGCCGCTTTCGTCGTACGTTCAATTAGCTCTTGTAAGCAGCTCTCTTCGTTGTATACCGGTATGACGATAGATACGAAATTAATGGTGTCATTCTGTTTCATGTGTTACCCAATTATTTCTGAAACGGCATTCACTACACGCGCTACGTCTTCCTGAGTCATATCAGGAAACAAGGGTAGTGAACAAATTTGGTCGCTATTACGTTCGGTATTCGCTAGGTTAGGCGTGATTGCACCGAACTTGTCCGCGTAATTCTCACGATAATACTTTTGAGTATGGCAAGCTTTAAAGTGGATGCCTGCACCGATACCTTTTTCTTTCAATTTAGCAATCAATTCGTCACGTGTTAGACCCGCTTGTGCAGGGTCGATACGAACGATCATCAAATGCCAGCAGTGCTTGTGATCATGACTCGCCAACCCAAGTGGCGTGACCCCCTTAAGCGAGCTCAGTTTCGCGCGGTAATTTAAAGCTAAGCCCGTACGTGCTTGCGTAATGTCAGCGATACGGTCCATTTGCCCTAAAGCCAATACAGCACAGATGTCTGGCATATTGTATTTAAAGCCTGGTTCAATAACCTCAGCTTGCGGCGCTCGACCTTGTGTTTCGCGGTCAAACGCATCCACACCTAACCCATGAAATTTAAGACGACGAATTTTGTCAGCGAGCTCAGAATCGAAGGTCGTCATGACACCGCCTTCTGCGGTGGTCACGTTCTTAATCGCATGCATGGAGAACAAACAAGTTCCGCGTGAACCAATCGGTTGGCCTTTGTATTCTGCGCCAAGTGCGTGAGCGGCATCTTCCACGACAGGGATACCATGTTGCTCACCAAGTGCATAGATAGGGTCAAGATCCAGCGAAGCACCTGCGTAATGCACTGGGACAATGAGTTTCGTTTTATCCGTGATTAGAGGGGCAATTTTTTCGGCATCAGTCATCAAGGTTTCGGCATCAACGTCAACAAAGACCGGTTTTGCCCCCACTAAGGTAATCATGTTAATGGTCGATACCCATGTCAATGATGGTGTGATGACTTCGTCGCCTGGACCAATGCCCAGCGCTAGCAGCACCAGATGCATTCCTGCGGTCGCACTACTCAATGCGACGGCTTGTGGTGCGCCAGTATAGGTTGATATTTTTTTTTCTAAATCCGCGTTTTTTGGACCGGTGGTAATCCATCCAGAACGAAGAACATCAACGACAGCTTGAATATCGTTTTCATCTACCGCTGGTCGACACAAAGGGAGAAATGACTGGCTCATATATTTAACTCACAGATAACCGTGCATGCTAGCACGAAGAACATTAAAGTTTACTAGGGCGTTCAAAGAATTAAAAGGGTTGTTGTACTTCTGAGGTCTAATTTATTAACCTTTAGGACACTATTAAAGCAAACATTCATTAAATGCATTCTTTTATCGACAGAAGACAAAAGAACTTAACAAATTATCTACTTTTATGGCCTCTAAATTATACTGAGTAACCACGAGACCGGTATATTTTCACGAAATCTGCTCGTCAACCACAGTGAACGTCAGTTTTTTGTCAAAAAAAAAGATACCTTTTTCTGGCTCAGCCTCTAATTCACCACACCAATTAATGGCCAGTATCGCATACCTGCTAGGTTGCCAATGTATGCATTTGTAACACCAACCATTTGTCACACCGCACCATTAGCGTTAGACTTCTTTCCCCGAATTTTCAGGCGGTGTATCCAGTGAAACTACAAGACAGCCCCATCACACAGCACAATCTGAATGGTCGAACGTTTTACTTAAAACGGGATGACCTACTGCATAGTCATTTTAATGGTAATAAAGCACGTAAGTTTGCCGATACACTGCAACAACAATACCCACAGGTGACTCGGTTGATCGGTTGGGGTTCAGCTCAGGCTAATTCACTCACGACGCTGGCAGCCCTAGCAAAAATTAAAGGCTGGTCTCTAACCTATTATGTTGACCACAAACCCAGTTGGTTGGATGAAAAACCAATGGGGAATTATCGCATGGCACTAGAACTCGGGGCGACCATTGTCTCCCTAGCTGACATCAACGGTTCTGATTGTATGTCGGAGCCTAAATTGCATCCGTCAGACTTTATTCAACGTCACCATGGTAATGACGAAACATGTCTTATCATACCTGAAGGTGGGCGTTTTCAATCGGCACAACTGGGCGTTCAACAGCTTGCCAGAGAAATTTTGACCTGGTCACGATTCGAAAAAAGTTCAGCACTTAAGGTAGCTCTACCGTCGGGCACCGGAACGACGGCATTATACTTGGCAAAAGCGCTACAACCCGAAGGTATTGAGGTCCTCACTTGTCCTTGCGTAGGAGGAAAAGAGTATTTGATTCGCCAATTCCATGAGCTTGCTGAATATGATAACCACCCTACAATTCTTGAGCTAGAGAAAAAACATCACTTCGCAAAGCTCTATGAAGATGATTATTTGATGTGGCAAACCATGAATGAACAAACGCATGTCGAGTTTGATTTACTGTACGACCCGCTCATGTGGCGATGTTTGGTACCATGGCTTGAAGAGAATAAAGAGTCGACATTACTGTATATACATCAAGGGGGATTACTGGGTAATGAAACCATGCTCCCTCGATATGAGCGCAAGTTCGGAGCGGCATCTAAGAAAGTGTTGAGTTGGTAGATAGATATCGAAGAAATGTAGCATCGAGCCTGGACTACGCGTGTTACTAAACAAGACACAAAAAAGGGAAGCACTGCTTCCCTATCTAACTGACCGCGGATAGCTCTATTACTTATGTGACGAGTAAGCCTCTAGATATTGCTTCGCAAACACCATCGCTTGTTGAATTTCATCTTCATTCAACTTCAATGCTAATTTATCTCGTAATTGCTCTGCACTCTGGTAACCATTTGTAGATGCGACTGATGCCCACGCAAATGCTTGAATATTATCAAGCTCAACGCCCTCGCCTAGCGAGTATTTGAACGCAAGGTTTCTTTGACCATAAGCATAACCATTTTCAGCCGCCTTTCGATACCACTTTACCGCTTCAGTATCGTTGTGCTCAATCCCTAAGCCTTTTGCGTACATAACACCTAAGCTATTTTGAGCAACATCGTAGTCACGCTCTGCCGCTAGGCGATAGTATTCCACCGCTTTAGCATTACTTTTTTCTACGCCTCGTCCCCACTTGTACATGCCAGCAAGATAATATTGCGCTTGGTCATGACCGATAGCAGAGGCTTTTTCAAACCACGATGCCGCTTCTTTCGCGTCATAGTGCACGCCGTGCCCATTATCGTACATCATTCCCAATTTATACATGGCCGTTTCACTGCCTTGCTTTGCAGCTTTAGCGTACCAGTCAACCGCGACGCTATCGTCTTCTTTGATTCCATTACCCGCAGCATAACGATCACCAAGCTCGATTTGAGCAAACAAATCGCCTTGTTTTGCACCTTGGGTTACCGCTTTAACGCTCGACGCTGACCAATCCTTTGTAAATGCAAGGCTTCCCGCACTAAAACACAGACTACATAGTGAAAC
This sequence comes from Vibrio sp. E150_011, assembly GCF_053544015.1. Lineage (NCBI taxonomy): Bacteria > Pseudomonadati > Pseudomonadota > Gammaproteobacteria > Vibrionales > Vibrionaceae > Vibrio > Vibrio sp. E150_011. Next base: position 374,506 of record NZ_JBHFOL010000002.1, on the reverse strand, counting down.
CGCTAACAGTGTTTTTCGCATTATTATTTCCTGTCTTGAAGATTAAGCCGAATACTGCCACATGATCATTAATGTTTTAGCGTTTTCATACAGAATTCGCAATACTCTGACAAAGAATTTCGGTCGAGTCACAAAAATCATTTCATTCTGCGTAGCCATGTTTATTTGATATCATAGGTCACGGCCTTTTGGTCCGTTGTCGCTTGGGTCGAATAAATATAATGTAATCGTTTGCAATTAGCGCTCGTGTTCCCTTATTAACTTTTGTAAACTTGTTCACAAATGTTTTTCGATAATATGGAGTCGAAATGGTCTCAAAATGGGCAAAACGATTTATCCAAATGGCAGAGCTCGTCGGATCATGGAGCAAGGATCCTTCAACTCAAGTGGGTGCCGTCATTACAAAAAATAACCGAATTGTGTCCGTCGGTTTTAATGGTTATCCGCATGGTATTTCTGATAGCGCAGAAAGTGACGAAAGAGAAACTAAGTACCTCAAAACGCTGCATGCGGAAGAAAATGCCATTCTTTTTGCAAAACGAGATTTGGATGCCTGTGAAATCTGGGTCACTCATTTCCCTTGCCCTAATTGCGCAGCAAAAATCATCCAAACCGGCATATCTGTTGTGCACTGCCCTGCGCAGTCTGAGGATTTCCTTTCTCGTTGGGGTGACAAGATTTCACTGAGCCAAGACATGTTTGAACAAGCTGAGGTTAAAATTGACTGGCTTGAGCTTTCCGGCGAAGAAAAACCGAACGACTGAATGTCATCACTAGGTGGTTTCGTCATTAACGAAGCCGCCTTGTTTAAACGCAATATCGAACGCTGTCCTACGGCTAAAAACCATCGAAGTACCCACATTCGTTGTCAGTTGTTACATTTTGAATAGGTATATTCATTCATAAGCAACTAAAAACCATATTTAAAACGATATAATCCCTTTCCAATAATACTGCTATCCTTTAAAATCCGCGCTCGCTATCAATACGACACGTATCATCATTAAAAAGAGTAGGTTCATGGTCACATCTCGTTCGCTATCGATTGCCTTTACCGCTATGGTTGGCGCGACAATCTCACCTATGTTAAGTGCTATCGAGCTGCCTCTCTTCAAAGAAGAAGCAGAAGCTCGCGGCTATACCTTGCCGGAAACATTCGGCCTTAGCCTGGGTTACATGAACGTTTCTCAAAATATTAATATCGATTCTATTCAATTCGACGGTCTCAAACTGGGCAATATTCCGATTGGATCAGACTCTATCGGAATAAAAACAGAAAGTGGTTACCAAGAGAGTGACGTTTTGACACTTAAAGCCGACGTTTGGGTCCTGCCATTCTTAAATTTCTATGCTATTGGTGGAAAAATAAATGGTTATTCAGAGACGACAATCACGTCGTTAAAAATAGGACCGCTCCCTGAGGTCAATACTGAGCTTCCTTTTCGCTTGGATTTGGATGGCTATTTATACGGTGGTGGTACAGTCATCGCTGGCGGGTACGAAAACTGGTTTGCTTTAGCCGACATAAGTTACACGAAAACTCAATTAACCGTTATCAGTGGCGAAATTGAATCGGTCGTAATGTCACCTCGAATTGGATACGACTTCTCTAGAAATACCGATGTCCCTATTCGTGTTTGGGTCGGAGCACAATATCAGAATGTCCAACAGGAACTTTCTGGGAACATTAATGACCTTAGCCTACCGTCTGAACTTGCAGGCCTTATTGATATTGTAAATAGAGACGGTGAAGGTAAATTCAATGTAAAACAAAGCCTCGCCAACAACTGGAACTCCCTCGTTGGTGCGCAATATGAATTCACACCAAACTGGGTATTGATCAGCGAGATCGGTTTCGGACAAAGAAAAAGTTTCTTCATGACGTTAGATGCTAGATTCTAGATACACCTCCAAGAATAAAACCACTTTTTGAAAGAGGCCCTTAACGGGTCTTTTTCTTTGTGGCTTCTAGCATAATTGGCAGTAACACCAAACTGAAGAGAAGGATGCTTGATAACGCAATGGTTAGAACCAAACCAATCGAGTGCATACCTTGGTGTTTAGCAATAATCAGTGCACCAAAGGTTGCCAGTGTTGTCAGACAGCTTATTAACGAGGCTTTAGGGGTTGAGGTAGTAAAAAATGCCGTCAGACTACCGACTGCTCGAAAGCGCTTAACGATATGAATGCCATTATCGACACCCAAGCCGAAGATCAATGGCACAACAATAATGTTCGCCATATTCATCGATAAATTCAGCCAGTACATCATTCCTAATGTGGTGATCGTCGCGAGTCCTAACGGAATAAAAATAAGAATAATGTCGCGTTTCTTATCCACGGTCCAAATAAGAATGAGTGCGATGGCAAATACGGACATAAGAATCGCCGAGCGAAATGCATCCACAACGATAACGCCGACCTCTTTTTCAGCCACCGCCCGACCTGTTGCATTTGGCGCGATAAACTGCACATCACCAATAAACTGATTCAGCTCGTCAACATTACTCATATTGCCGCTTGGGGTTACGGTAACTAACCATTCCCCGGCTTGACCAACATATCGGGTCAGCAACGATTTCGGCAGGTCGGTCTTAAGGTCCAACTCATTGCTATTCGCCCCGATAGCGGACAACAACCCCGAATCTAATCCACTAAACAAATGACGAGTCGTATTTTCGACATCAATGGTGTCTGGAATATCTTTAGCTCCCTGCCAGCCCATTGCCATCGCTTGTTGCTTAAAATTACTTAACGAAACAGGGCTAACGGTCGAGTCTACAGCCAAAGAATCCGACAGCGCTTTCGTTCGTTCCTGAAGATCGTTTGGCATGAAGTCACTGGCAATGAGGACATGACTCACGCTGGCTTGCTGCACCAATTGAGACTTCCATTCTTTGGCTTCCTGTTCGTTACTTGCAATCGCATACAATTGATAACTGGAACCTAAACCATGCTGCTGCAACGCGTGTAGCCCTAGTACCGATTCAGATTCAGGGTTCTTTAGAACCAATGTTGAGAAATCAAACTTAAACTGAGTCGCACCGTAACCCATTACGCAAGCGACACCAAGTATCAACAGACAAATACTGCGTTTATAGGTAGTCAGCAATGAACCAAAAGCGGAAAAAAAGCGCGTGTCGGCTTTATGCTTAACAGTTGGGTAGCCAAATAAGGTAAAAAATAACGGAATAACAATGAAGGTTGCAGTCAGCCCTAACAGCATACCTAACGCCGAGACAATGCCCAGTTCGCCGAGACCAGTGTAGGCGGTGGGGTAAAAACTTAGAAACCCGATACCGGATGACAATGCACACAGAGAAAGAGGCTTGAAAGAGTGCGCGACCGCATGAGTGAGGCTAAGGGTATTGTCTTCACCTTTGATCCGCAGCTCTTGAATATGCAGGCATAAGTGTATTGAGAAATCGACAGCCAGCCCGATAAACATGACCATAAACACAATGGATATCGTGTTGTAATAACCCACGACGAAAAGTCCGGCGGCAAACGTCCAGGTTAAGCCAATGATAACCGTTAGGTAACAAGCTATAATCACACGAACGGAGCGAATACCAATCGCAAGAATCAATACCAAACCTGCCAACGACGCCGCCCCAGCTATCGCGATACTGTTGTTCGCGTCGGCGATCTCATCGAAGTCCAATGCCGCTTGTCCGGTAATCTGGACCTCCACTTTTGCCGGCAGGTTTGCCTCATTAATGATCTGATGGATCGTTTCAATAATGACTCGGTTGGGCTCTTTCACGCTATCGTCTGGTTGTGCCACTAGCGTTATCGCATAGGCACTAGGGGACGTAATCTCTTGACGTAAGCGTTGATTCCAATCGATATCTTGTCCGTTTATCGCGGCCAAAAGCGGGTCCAATACATGCGCGTCTAAAAGTGGATCATCATGCGTTGAATTTTTGGCGATCAATTGCCCAAGATACACATCAAGCTGTTGTGACTGAGCCCCCGCCATTAGCGGCGCCATTTCTTTGCTCGTGATACCTTGTAAAGTCTTAAACTCGGCATCAGAGACAAACCCTAACGCATACTGCTGAAACCAAGAAAGCAATGAGGGTGCGAATACATCTTTGAAGATAACCGTCTTAGCCAGTTTTTCATATAACGTGTCAACACTTTGTTTGGCGAGTTCGGGATCATCGCTGGTGATCAACACCACGACGTTACCCGTTTCAGGAAAGGTATTATCAAGACGGACGAGATTGTCTACCCATCCCCCTTCCTGCTTCACTAAAGAAGAAAGATCAGCATTCATTTTGAAGTGCTGCTGCCCATACCAGGCACTGCCGGCGGTTAGCATGAGAACAATAAGTAGAATCGTTTTTGGGAAACGTTGGATAAGAGCGATAAGTTGATTCACGATAGGCTTACAATGCATTGCAATAATATCGATAGTTTAACGCAAAATTCGTTTTGCTCGTCAATTTATTGTTAGTGGTATCGTTAAATACGCGGTAGACCTGTGGGCAACACAACAATGGTAGTCGTTGTATTTAGCGCTATAGGTGGTAGTGCAGGTGCAGGTAATAAAAAAGGAGCCAAGGCTCCTTTTTAAAATCGGATCAATCTGACCTATTCTTGGTCAATCATCCATTTACGGAATTCTTTACGCTCTTGCTTAGACGCCTTTGAATACCATGCTTGCAGCTGCGCGACATTATCAGAAGCGACTGGCGCAGCCGCCGTTTCATTAGATGGTGTTACTGAGGCACTTGTGGACGCAACGCTCGTCGCCGCGACGGCAGTAGTAGCAGCGACCGCGGTGGTAGAAGGCGTGGCGGCCTTCGCCACAACCATGTCACCAGAAGCAAAAGTAATACCACGCTCAGCATTATGTGCAGCGATCAGTTCATCCATCGCCATATAAGGCAAGAAACCATCTTTACCTTTTAGCTTTTCTTGCTCGTACGCTAATGCGTAGCCATCTTGTGTTACTCGCCATTCTGGCGAATCTCCACGAAATGCAACCTTAGCTTCTTGCTCACTGCGCGCGACTGGGTGGTTAATTTTCACCTCTTCGCCTGTCACATTAAGCGTTAGTACATATGGCGCAGAGGTAAAAACATTTGAACTACTACCTTTGCCCAGCTTTTTATCCATACGCACAACAACTTGGTTTTCGCCTTCAACCAATTGGTTCTTACCAATTCGCTCTCCGGCTTCTTGCCCGTTAATAAAGTAAACCGACACACCTTTCATAGGGACCAGCGTTGCGGCATTAACGCTAAATGCCAGGCTCAACGCGGTAAGAATAACAATACTATTTTTCACAATCGGCTTCCTTTACTACTGCCTAGTTTCTTGTCAAACAGCATGCCACAGAGACCACTTGCAAAAAAGGATTTTTTAGATAAATTGACATCTAAATCACTAATTAACAGACATAAAAAAGCCACCCAAGGGTGGCTTTCAATATAATCTGTTAGCTAAAAGCTAGATTAGAATTCAGCTTTTGCACCAAGTGCGAAACCGATATCATTTGACTGGTAGTTACCAGAGTTATCAAGACCGTGACCATCGTTGCCACCAAGTTCAGCGTAAACAGTTGCGCCTGGAGCTACCATATAACCAGCGTTTACAAACCAACCCATTTCTGAGTCTACATCTTGTGTTGAACCGTTTGCACTAGTAAGAGTCTTCTTATCAAAATTAGCGTACTGAAGGCCAGCAGCAAGAATAACTTTATCAATGGTGTAATCTGCAGCAAGACCATAGATATCCATGCTGCTATCAACACTAGATACAGTATCATTCATACGATAATAACCAGCTTCTAGATTTAGGTTTTCAACACCAGCCCAGCGACCTTCTAGAGCGTATAGTTCTTCACTATCACCTGAATTTGTAATACCAGCGCCTTTAAAGTCTGCTTTGCCGTAGAAACCAGTAAAATCAAAGTCTGCTACACGGTAACCAAGTTTAGCGTCGACCATGTTGCCGTCTTCACCCAAACCTGCGTTTGTGTTTTTATCTTGCTTGTATGCGATACCAGCGTAAAAATTGCCTTTATCGATGTCATAACGGATAGATTCATCTGCACCAAATGGTGAGTTATTAGAGAAGAATGCATCAAAACCAAACTGGTAATCTGAACCGATACCCGCGTCATCTAGAATAGAATCTAGGCGACCAACAATTAATGAACCAGCAGCTTGAGAGTAAACACCTACGTAAGTGTTACCAGCTTTAACCGCGCTGTTAGATAAACCATTATCTGCGCTGCCGTCAAATTCCCAGTAAGCACCAAACTGTAGATCGTCGTTAATTGCGTAGCGAACATCAAATCCAAAATCCGCGTCTTGAATTTGTTGCTCAGTACTTTGGTCTACGCCAATGTCTTGTACATAAACAACTTCAATGTCACCTTTAAGGTCAACAGTTACATTGTTCTCGTTGTAAATTTCGATTCCTGCTTGCGCAGAACCTGCTGCAAATACTGCTAGAGCTACTAGAGTCTTTTTCATGATAATCCACTGCCTTTTCATTAGATGGGAATTCCCTTTCGGTTCCCTTTTTTAATATATATCGCGCCAAAATCATTTTTTAGAACAACAACCTTTTGTTCTCAAGTCGTTTCAGCGTCGTTAAATCTCGAAATCAAGAATGCAAAAGTTATAAGACAATGTCAAACACTCTAAAGGCTCATGATAAATTATTATAAAGACATGTAAAACAATGGGTTATGAGAAAGTTCGTGATGTACCGCAAAGTTTTTTCATGGTAGTAAGCTGCAATATTTCGCTAAATAAAACATCCAATAATTACATATAACTCTAAAGAATGGATAACAAGCACACCGCTAGCAGAACTTTAAACTATCAACATATGTTTTTTGGCGTTTTATATTTTTCACCAATCAAATTATATAGCCACCTATGAAAGTTCACTCATTTTTTGTGATATAGATCAAAACTCTAACAGCAATACCCTGTCGAGAATCTTTGATTGCCATGGTTCGAAGTGTGCTATCATCGCCCGACTGCAACTTGGATCACAGTATGACAACCAGTAAAATTCAAACATCTATTCGTAATAGCTATCAAAACCTGCAACATCAGTTGGATAACTTTGTACCTCGTCGGGCGCAAAACTACCTGGTTTCCGAAATTGCCAAGACATTACTTGGGCAATATCACAAATCAACACGCATTATTGTTGCGGAAGCTGGGACAGGTATTGGGAAAAGTCTCGCCTATCTGATGGCCACGATTCCTATTGCAGTGCAAAATAACCGCAAAATTGTGATTTCCACCGCAACCGTAGCGCTTCAAGAACAGCTGCTTGATAAAGACTTACCTCTATATAGGCGAATAACCGACCAAAACTTCTCCTTTGTTATAGCAAAAGGTCGTCAACGTTATTGCTGCGCGGAGAAGTTAGCGGTCGCTTGCGGTATCGGTCAGGCGGATGACAACAACAGCCAACTCGCCATGTTTGATGCTAAACCAAAGAAAAGTGACATCACACAGCTTCAAGATATGTATGAGAAGCTGTCTCAAAACAAATGGAATGGTGACCGTGACTCATGGCCTAACCCGATTGACGATTCAATCTGGCAGTCTATTGTCAGTGAAAAGCACAGTTGTAATAGTGGATTACCCGCACATAGGCAGTGCCCATTTGCTAAAGCACGCTCTGAACTCGATAAAAACGACGTCATTATTGCTAATCACAGTCTGGTCATGGCAGACGCTGATCTGGGCGGTGGGGTCATCCTACCCGAACCAGAAAATACGATTTTTATCTTTGATGAAGCGCATCACCTGCCACAAGTCGCGCGTGACCACGCGTCGGCTTCCGCGGCATTAAAGGGGACAGTGAGTTGGTTAGAGCGCTTAAACCAAGCGGTATCTAAATATTCGGGGCTGGCTGACGAAAAACGTGTCGGTCGTTTTCGCAATGAACTTCAAGACTCAATACAGCAGCTTATTCCGTTACTCGGCGAAGTGAATACATTTTGTTCTAGCCTAACCTTTGAAGACAATAACTGTCGATTTGAAAACGGCGAGCTGCCGACGTGGTTGGAAACGCAAGCGAAAGATCTTAAATCCATCACCCAAAAAGGCGCACAAGCTTCCGCTAAAATAGCCGACTTGATTTCAGAGCGACTGAAAGATGGAGAGATCGCGACGCGCATTGCAGAACCTGCGCTGGCGGAGCTTGGATTCTACATTCAGCGTTTTGACAATCTAGCGGCGGTTTGGCGACTAATGAGCGAGGCGCAAAAAGAAAAAGGGGCGCCGCTTGCTCGCTGGATTGAGCAAAGTAAAGAACGCGATAATGACCACATTGTCAGCGTATCGCCACTCGAAGTTGGCTGGCAACTCGACCAACAGCTGTGGTCTCGTTGTGTCGGCGCCGTGCTCGTCTCTGCCACCATGAGAGCGCTTAATTCTTTCTCATTTTTCTGCCATCAAAGTGGCATTAGTCAAAAAGAAGACGATGGTGTGCAGTTTCTTGCCCTTGCTTCGCCTTTTGACTATGCGAATCAAGCAGAATTGATTGTGCCAAAGATGAAGTACGAGCCACAAGCCACGCCTTTTACTGATGAGTTAAAAGAGAAACTCATGGAATACATCGCTGATGGTAAAAGTAACCTTGTGCTATTTTCATCTTATTGGCAGATGAACCAGGTCGCCAATGACATTAAAGGAAAGTTCGCATTAAAAGGCTGGCACCTGCAAGTACAAGGAGAACGCTCGCGCACAGAAATTCTAAATAAACATAAAACGCTGACTCAATGCGGTAAAACCAGCGTTCTTTTTGGAACCGGTAGCTTTTCTGAGGGGCTCGATCTCCCAGGGGAGTTATTAGAAAACCTCATTATTACCAAAATACCGTTTGGCGTGCCTACTTCACCAATAGAACAAGCGCATGCCGAATACATTGAACGCCGCGGTGGTAACCCGTTTCTACAGATTACTGTTCCAGAGGCCAGTAAAAAGCTGATACAATCGGCCGGACGTTTACTGCGAAAAGAAAGAGATTGCGGAACCTTGTATATTCTCGATAGACGTATCGTAACCAAAAGGTATGGCAAATCTCTTCTCGATTCCCTGCCCCCATTTAAAAGAACGATAGAAAAGTAAGGTGATCGGTTTCCATGGAATTTATTGAACCCAGCATGTTGGTGGTTCTTGCGCTAGTGGCGTTTGCTGCTGGTTTTATTGACGCCGTCGCAGGTGGCGGCGGAATGCTAACGGTTCCCGCCCTGCTCTCGCTTGGGTTGCCGCCGCATATCGCGCTTGGTACCAATAAACTCGCTGCGACTTTTGCCTCCTCGACAGCGGCCTTTACTTACTATCGTAAACGACTTTTTAAGCCCGAGTGCTGGAAACGAGCATTCGTGTCTACATTGATTGGTGCCACGCTAGGCACGCTTGTCGTTGATATGATCTCAACACAATGGCTCGAGAAAGTGCTTCCGCTCGTTATCCTTGCCGCTGCGCTTTACACTGTTTTTCACAAAGCACCAAGCGCGGATGGTGATGGCGTCAATCGCGGATGCCCAAAATTCAATCGTAAACAATACTTGCAAGGCTTGTCACTTGGATTTTACGACGGTGTCGCGGGGCCAGGTACGGGCGCATTTTGGACCGTGAGTTCAATGGCGTTGTATCGTTTGAATATCTTGTTGGCTTCTGGTCTGGCTAAGGCAATGAACTTTACCAGTAACTTCACGTCCCTCATCACTTTTGCCATTCTCGGTCATATTAATTGGGTTTTGGGACTGACGATGGGCGTATGCCTCATGGTTGGGGCTTACATTGGCGCGCATTCGGCCATTCGGTTTGGTGGCAAGTTCATTCGCCCTATTTTTGTAACCGTTGTGAGTATTCTCGCAATCAAGCTCGCCTACGATGCGTGGTTTTGATCGTTAACATTGATTGTTTGATTTGCCAATGTGAGTAAAGTGCTTAGGAGAAACCATGAGATTAACCGATCTACACGCACGTCTCGATGTTCTCCGACGGTCTGCTTCTGCGCTTGATGCACAGCGTCAGAAACACGCCCCGGCTTTGTTTGATCAGCAGTTATTTAATTCGCCATCTCGGCTGTTGTCACCCTGTGTACAAGAAGCAAAGGAGAACCTGCGCCAGCTTTCCTCTCCAGACCTTCACGCCAACAAGGCACAATACCTGTCAGAGCGATTTGTCGCACAGTTAGAAGCCTTAGAGCGAGCACTCGCCTCTTCATCATTAGCCGCAGCAGGTAATCATACTACGCCTATTAATGAACTTAACGCCAGCCTTGAGCAGCACAAAGTGTGGGAAATCAGACTGTGTGATATGGTCAGACAAAAAGAAGTCCAGTATAAATCAGCCCCACATAATGTGGCGCTAGAACAAGCATGGCGAACCGCCGAGCAACGCTTGCAACGCTGCCGGTCAGCCATACTCAATATTGAACATCAGATTAGCGAAAGTGAGAAGTTTTTATAATGCCAAACGATCAAAGCTTAGACAGTGCGCCAGAAGAAATAAAACTGGCCGTTGACCTTATTTATTTGTTGGAAAGTAATGATATTTCACCAGAAATAGCGTTGAAAGCTATAGATATCGTTCAATCCGATCTTCGTCGACAACTCGAAAGCAGTAAGCAGTAAGCCAGTTTCGTTATTTGTCACACAACGACTAAATGATCGAATACAGATATCAAGGGATCAGCCGCAGCCCTATCACGTTGAAAAGATCCGGCACTCTAAGATCGATGCCAGATCCTTTCAACCATTGTAATCCAGGGACAAATCACACTTTAAATTGGTTCATTAAACGCTGCTGCTCCGAAGATAGCTGGTAAATATCATTACCCACACTTTCCGACTCTCCAGCTTGATCTAAGATCTTCGCGCTTAAGTCCCGTATATTGGTGACATTTTGGTTTACCTCACTTGAAACAGACTGCTGCTCTTCCGCCGCTTTTACGATTTGTGAGTTCATGTCGTTAATCGCCGATATTGACTCAAAAATACTACTCAACGACGTTACCGCTTGTTGTACATGAGACGCCGTAGAATCAGCAAGTTGTGACCCATGTTGAATCGCTTGAACCACATCTTTGGTTCCCTTTTGTACGCGGTCAATCACCTCGCGAATCTCCCCCACAGAGTCATGCGTTCGACTTGCAAGATTACGAACTTCATCTGCCACCACCGCAAAACCTCGTCCTTGCTCTCCAGCTCGAGCTGCTTCAATTGCTGCATTGAGAGCGAGTAAATTGGTCTGTTCAGAAATCCCCTCGATGACCGCTAAAATTGCGGTGATATTGGCGTTGTTATTCGCCAATTCCTCAACAATAGGCACGGTCGCCTTCATTTGTTCAACAAGTCTCACCATCTCGGCCGCTGACAACTCCGCGACTTCTTGTCCTTGACTTGCGGAATTATTAGCCGATTCCGCCGCTTCAACCGCCGTTTCCGCATTTTGAACGACAAGCGAAGCCGTCTGTGTCATTTCTTCTGAAGCGGTCGCCACTAAATCGACTTCTCTAAACTGAGCGTCACAACTAATTCGACTTGATGCCGCGGTTGATTTTGCCTGCGCCGCCGTTTGAGTCACTTGTTCAGAGGTGACAGCAACCTGAGAGATAGTCGACTGAAGTTTTTCTAAAAACGCATTAAACTGCACGGCGAGTTGGCCTATTTCATCCCCTGATTTCACTTCCAGTCTTTGCGTTAAATCACCTTCACCCGTCGCAATATCTTCAAGCCTAGCTACAACCTCACGAATCGGCTTAACTAGACTGTGTGATACAACACCAATCACCGCCAACCCGATAATAACAAAGCCTAACCCAGCTAAAATCTCAATGAGAACGCCTTCTTCTAATTGAGTAGTCAGCGTTCGATCTAAGGTGATGGCATCACTCAAAACAGCACTTCTAGGCATATCAAAGAAGACACCCCAAGTCTGATTAGCAATATAGACGGGATTGAATACCGTCAACCACTCGCCATCCTTACTCCATTGAATAACAGATTCCTCTCCAAACATCAGGTCCGTCACTTGGTCTTTTGACAATACGTGACTAACGAAAGGCGTCCCAGTTTTTACATTGGGATCATCACTCGCGATAACGGACTCATCCAGACTGACAATATTAATATTACCGCTACCGCTAAATAAACTGCTATCTGAGTCTGTGACGGTTTCTGCAAGCTGTGTTAAACGTAGGTCGATCCCCAGAAAGCCAATAACCATGTTATCTACACTGATCGGCAAAGAAAGTGATGAAATTAGGTGAGTATTGCCCCCAATTTGAGTGCTTTTAGGTGTGCTGACACAGGCTGATTCCGATGCAAGAGGACAATAAAACCGTTCCGCATTATCAAAATTATCCAGGTCCGCTTTGCTTAACACTTGGCGGACCGCGTTCTCGCCTGACTCCGTGATCGTCCAATATGTAGCAAACTGGCCAAGTTCATTCGAGCCAACATAATCTGCCCCTTCGTAGTTAGAATCTTCACCATCAAGCATATTGGGCTTAAAGACGAGATAAGCCCCCTCAATCGACGGAAATTGAATCACAGCTTGGCGAAGCATCTCATCCAGTGCTGTACGCAAGTCTTCACTCGGGACAAAGTTCTCTTCCGCATTCGACTTTTGGAAAGTGGCATTAGAAATTAGCATCTCTGCACGAAATATGGCTTCGCTAAAATAGTCTTTCACTTCACGTGCATTTATTTCAGCCCGTGCTTCCAATAGTGCCTCAGACTTTTCAACCACTGATTGAGAACTCAGTAATTGCGTAGCTTTTTGATTATTTGTAGCGTTATAGAGAGAGAAACCAATAAGTGCAAGCGACGTAAATAATAAACAGCAGCCAGCTAAAAGGGTAATCTTCCATTGTACGGAGAGAGTTCGCATAATACTTCCTTGTTCGCAAACGGTTATGCATATATAGATGTTATCGACAGAACATCCTTTTTATTGAGTCTTTTATTACAACATGTTTATAACGATACCTCAATAATTTGAAGTATACCCATCTCTATGACAGTGCTAGTATTTCTGCTATAACAAAACACGTAAAGCAAGAGAACAACATTGGATTACGGCGCTTCATTTCACATTGATCAATAACTCAATGGGAATTCATATCCCAGCCTTGTGTCTTTCGCTTTCACGTGAACAACCTATTAGATCGAACCACCTATAGGATCGCCAAAAATGAAAGTTATCAGCTTCAACATTAATGGGCTAAGAGCCAGACTTCACCAGCTTCAAGCATTAATTGACAAGCATCAGCCTGATGTTATCGGCTTACAGGAGATTAAAGTACACAATGATGCTTTCCCCCTAGAGGCCGTCGAAGCGATGGGGTATCACGTGTATTTCCATGGCCAAAAAGCCCACTATGGCGTTGCCATGCTTTGTAAACAAAAACCAAGTTCGGTTCAATACGGATTCCCTACTGACACAGACGATCATCAAAAGCGTATGATCATGGCAACGTTCGACGATGAAAACGATAAAAAAGTCACGGTATTAAACGGTTACTTTCCTCAAGGGGACAACATCGCCCATGAGACCAAGTTCCCATACAAACGTCAGTTCTATAGTGACCTGATGACTTACCTTGATGAGCACCACACCCCTGAAGATAACGTCATCGTGATGGGCGACATTAATATCAGCCCAATCGACCTCGATATCGGCATTGGTGAGCCCAATAAAAAGCGCTGGCTCAAAACAGGAAAATGTTCATTCCAGCCAGTGGAGAGAGAGTGGCTCAAACGACTTCTTGACTGGGGATTCATTGATACCTTCCGTCAATTGCACCCGACAGTAGATGACCAGTACTCTTGGTTTGATTATCGCTCGAAAGGCTTTGTCGACAACCGAGGTCTGCGTATTGATGTCGTTCTTGCAACTCAGGGGTTGGCTCAAGATTGTACTGAAGCGGGTATCGATTATGAATTGCGTGGAATTGAAAAGCCATCAGATCATGCGCCGATTTGGTCTAGCTTTAAATAGCCACTTCAGATCAAGTCACTCATTATAAAAAAAGCGCTGAACCTATAGGTTCAGCGCTTTTTCACGTCGGTATGGATGTCGCTTTAATATATGTTCAGCTTACCGAAAATAATTGACCTCTATCGCATGCATTTATCAACTTATTCAACGAAGCCCATTCTTTAACTTAGAGGCTTGAGGTATGCAAGGAATCGTTTTTCTGCAAATTTAAAAACCGCTAGGATAATAAAGGTCAATGCCATATAGAACAGTCCAGCGGCGAGGAATGATTCAAATGGCGCGTAATAACGCGCATTGACTAAGCGAGCCGCCCCCGTTAAATCCATAATCGTGACAATACCCGCCACCGCTGAGCCATGTAACATAAAGATAACTTCGTTACTGTAAGCAGGAAGCGCACGACGCAATGCACTCGGCAAGATAATACGACGGTACGTTTTCCAGTATCCCATACCGTAGGCTTTCGCCGCTTCGACTTCTCCTTTTGGCAAGCCATTTATTGCGCCACGAATAATTTCAGACGTATACGCTGATGTATTGAGAACAAACGCAACAAGTGCACAGAACCATGCGTTTTCCCAAAGGGTATCTTTTACCGGAAAGAACTGGTCCATGCCGTAATAAATCAAATAAAGTTGGACTAGTAGTGGGGTGCCACGGAAAAAATAAATAAATGCCCAAGATGGCGCGATGGCAAAGTAGTTATTACTATTTCGAGCGATGGCAAGGGGGATAGCAACGCAAAGACCAATGACTAGCGACAATGACACCAACCATGCTGTAGTCCACAGTCCATCGAGATAAACCGGAAAACTATCGATAATAATAGAAAAGTCCATATCTACCTCACGTGAATGCTAAATTTGCGCTCAACCAGCTTCAATAAACCTGTTGATACCGCGGTGAAAAACAAGAAAATGATCGCGACTGACATATAAAAAGTGAAGGGCATTTTGGTTGAACCAGCAGCAAGGGAGCTGACCCGTACCATATCTTCCAAACCAATAATCGAAACCAACGCCGTCGTCTTGAGTAATACCAGCCAGTTATTACCGAAGCCAGGCAGAGCATGTCGGATCATTTGCGGCAACAGGATGCGCCTAAAGGCCATAGGGCCACTCATTCCATAGGCTTTGGCCGCTTCCATTTCGCCTTTGTCGACGGCCATAATAGCGCCACGAAAAGTTTCTGCCATATACGCGCCAAAGATGAAACCAATGGTCAGCACACCAGCAATAAATGGAGAGACATCAATATAATCCGGTAGGTAAGCGGTCCACTCATGGTTCGGGTTGCTCGAGGTAAACCACTCATTCAACCATTCATTAACAGCATACAAGCTATTATTGAGTAATATTTGCCCACCAAAGAATATCAACATCATCAAAACAAGATCGGGGATCCCACGGATAATGGTGGTATATAATGTCGCGATCGCACGAGCCCACCGATAGGGAGCAAGTTTAGCCAGCGCGCCTAACATGCCTAAAAGCATTGCGAGGATCAATGACAGCACGGCCACTTCTATTGTCAGCACAGCCCCTTTGAGGATGGAGGCTTCATATCCTTGTAAATCGAGCATAGTTTCTTCCAACTGCGAAACTTAAGCATTGATAATTCTTACCATACGGGTCGTTGACTCGTATTTTGGTAAAAAGGCTTGAGATAACACTCAAGCCTTATCAATGAGCGGTTAGATAAGCGGGTTACTTACCGTATACGTCATAATTAAAGTATTTTGCAGCAATCTCTTGATAAACACCCTTCTCGCGTAGTGACAAAATAGCCGCATCCAGTTGTTTAGTTAGATCTTTGTCTTGTTTACGCACAGCAATACCAAAACCATCACCAAACCATTTAGGGTCAGTTAATGAAGGGCCAACGAATTCATAGGCATCGCCACCTTCTTTTTTCAGTACACCATCTTCAAGAGCAGAGGCATCACCCAATACCGCCGCGATACGACCGTTACCAAGATCAAGGTAAGCTTCATCAAACGAACCGTAGCGTACGATTTCAACACTGTCACCGAAGTTATCAGTTAAGTATTTATCATGAGTCGTTGCACGTTGAACACCGATTTTCACACCATTAAGGTTGTCGAAATCAATACCCGCGTCTTTTTTCGCAATAAATTTGTTCGGAATAAGTGCGTATTTACCCGTAAAATCAATTTTCTTTTTACGTTCTTCAGTAATTGACATCGCGGCGATAATCGCATCATATTTACGCGCCAATAGAGAAGGAATAATGCCATCCCAGTCTTGAGGAACGATGACACATTTCGCTTTTAGCTCTTCACATAGAGCGTTAGCCATATCAACATCAAAACCTTTTAGGGAGCCATCGGCTTCTGTCCAGCTAAATGGAGGATACGCACCTTCAATACCAAAGCGCACTGTTTTCCATTCCTTTGCTTGTGCTACTCCAGTTGCTGCTGTCGCAATAATTGCCGCTGCTAATAACCACTTTTTCATTTCCATACTCCTGTGATTTACATTATTTTTAACTTAACGTTATTTTAGTGTTGTGTTGCTTTTATGTTGTGGTGCTTTTTATTCATTATTGTATGACGCGTCGTCTTATCTATCGGGTATCAAGTATCTGACGCGTACCAATGTTTAGCGCATCGGTAACGATTAGCAGCGCTGCCAACCGCTTGATAATTAGTAAATAGACGAAATGAATTGCTTCAAACGTTCTGATTCTGGTGATGTAAATAACTGCGCAGGGTCCCCCTGCTCTTCAACCAAGCCTTGATGCAGAAACATCACGTGATTCGATACATCACGGGCAAACGCCATTTCATGAGTCACCACCAACATGGTGCGCCCTTCTTCTGCTAAATCACGCATTACACCCAAAACTTCCCCAACCAATTCAGGATCGAGAGCAGACGTTGGCTCATCAAATAGCATCACTTCAGGTTCGACAGCAAGCGCTCTTGCAATTGCCGCTCGTTGCTGTTGACCGCCAGACAAATGGCCAGGGTAATAATCTTTACGCTCATACAATCCGACTTTTTTGAGCAGCAATTCTGCATTTTCTATCGCTTGTGCTTTCGGAACGCCCAACACATGAACTGGGGCTTCGATTACATTCTCTAGTACGGTCATGTGAGACCAAAGATTGAAACCCTGAAAAACCATAGCTAAACGCGAACGGATGCGTTGAACTTGCTTTTCATTAACGGGAACGGCCTCACCGGAGCGATTGTTTTTCATTTGAATCAATTCACCATTGACCCATATTTCACCTAAAGTAGGAGTTTCGAGGAGGTTGATGCAACGAAGGAAGGTACTTTTTCCAGAGCCCGATGAGCCAATAATTGATACTACATCGCCTTTATGAGCGGTAAGGGAAATCCCCTTTAAAACTTCATTTTGACCAAATGTCTTATGCAGTTCTTTTATGTCCAGCGCTGGTACATCATTCATGCGCTTGTGCTCCCTGTATTTTATGGACTGCTAAGGTACTCCGACCTTTTGATATTCGATACAAGCTAGCACTACAAAGTGGTGTTTGCAACAAATTATTAACCTAATATACTGATTAATACAGCGATTATAACTGAGATAATATGCACATTAAAGTGCTTTAAACTCGAAATTATGAATATTACCACCACTTTGATGCAAAACTAGTCAACAATCAACCAGCAATTCAATGCCTTGTATATATTTCGCAAATGTTACATAAACACCACTAATGGTAGAATTTAAAACTATAGAATACACAAATCGCCAGACCATTAGCCTGACTTATCACTCATTAGCAGGACTTATCACATGTGGGACTGAGTTGATAATAGCCGATTGGGTCAAGACGCAATCCGTCTTCTCAATTACGTAACCAAACGTAAAAAAGCACGCTAAGCGTGCTTTTTATTCATTTAGAAGCAATTATCCGTTCGCTAACCATTAACCATTAACCATTAACCATTGTTCCACAATTCAAACGCTTGGTCGGCGCTAAATTTACCATCTAACAAAGCTCGTCCTACAATAACGCCTGCAACACCTGAGCCTTTTAGCGCAGCAATGTCCTCTAAACTACCAATGCCACCCGATGATTGAAACTGCACTTGGGGATATTGACGACATAAATCCACATACAGCTCCACATTACTTCCTTGTAGTGTACCATCGCGAGAAATATCAGTGCATAACACGTGCTTGAGTCCGACCGTTAAATAGTCGTCGATAAGTGCCTCAATCGTGACACCAGAATCCTCTTGCCAACCCGAGATCGCAACCTTTCGGACGCCCTGATCATCAATATTAATATCAAGGGCGAGTACGATTCTTTCAGGACCATACTTTTGCATCCAACCTTTAACTAAAGCTGGCTGTTTGACGGCTGTCGAACCGACCACCACTCGTTGAGCACCCGCTTCTAGCAAATCTACGACGTCTTGTTCCGTGCGTACTCCACCGCCGATCTGTATGCTTGCTGGCGTACTCGCTAGCAAAGTTGCAATCAAATCGAGTTGACGAGCGGTAGTATCTTTCGCTCCCGTGAGATCCACAAGGTGCAACCAGTTAGCGCCAGCCTGATGGTATAGGTTAAACTGCTCCGCTGGGTCCACTTTGTATTCTGTCACTTGGCCATAATCTCCTTGGTAGAGTCTTACAACCTGTCCTTCTATTAAATCAAGTGCTGGAATGATCACTTTTCAATCCCTTTTAATATCTTTATTCACGGACTCAAGACAACGCCTTGTGTCTTTATTAAATCATCTGGTTTTGAACACGGCTGCTAAACCAATTCAAGGAAGTTTTGGATCAACTTCGAACCAGCTTTTGATGAGCGTTCAGGGTGAAATTGTACCCCATAATAGTTTTCACTTTGGATAGCGGCGCTAAACGCTGTTCCATAGTCACATTGTGCAATGGTGTAATCACCAACCGGCATACCGAAACTGTGCACAAAGTAAAAATATTCTGAATCTTCAATACCTGAAAACAGCGGATGCCCAGAATTCGCCTTAACCGTATTCCACCCCATATGAGGCAAAGGAAGCGAGCCTGTTTCAAGCTTTTTCACCTCACCATCACATAAGCCAAGACATTCGACTTGTTGATCCGCTTTCTGACCTTTTTCTTGCGATAGCTTACCGAGAAGCTGCATACCTAAACAAATTCCTAATAAAGGTTGCTCGACCTGTTTCACCAACTCAATAAGGTTTCTCTGCTCAAGGTTTTTCATCGCTTCACTGGCCGTGCCAACTCCCGGCAGAAACAGCTTGTCAGCGCCAAGTACAATATCCGCATCTTTTGAAATCGTGACGGCGTAACCAAGACGTTCAATAGCAAACTTGACTGACGAAACGTTAGCGCAACCAGTATCAATAATGACGACTTTTTGTTTTGTACGT
Organism: Vibrio sp. E150_011; assembly: GCF_053544015.1. NCBI lineage: Bacteria > Pseudomonadati > Pseudomonadota > Gammaproteobacteria > Vibrionales > Vibrionaceae > Vibrio > Vibrio sp. E150_011. The sequence goes on along the minus strand of NZ_JBHFOL010000002.1, from coordinate 355,126 downwards.
TCCATTACAACACCCCTTTACTACTCGGGAGCTCATTACCTTCGACTTTTATCGCCTGACGCAGCGTACGACCAAAGGCTTTAAACAGGCTTTCAATGATGTGGTGGTCGTTGTGGCCTGATGAAGAAAGATGCAATGTACACGCTAGCGTATCCGTTAATGAACGGAAGAAATGCACCACCATTTCTGTCGATAGGTCGCCAACCTGCTCGCGAGAAAACTCTGCTTCAAATTTAAGATAAGGTCGACCGGACAAATCTAATCCACATTGTGCAAGACACTCATCCATTGGTAGGCTAAAGCCAAAACGACCAATACCACGTTTATCACCCAGCGCTTCTTTTAAAGCTTGTCCGAGTGCAAGTGCCGTGTCTTCAATCGTATGGTGATCATCGATGTGCAAATCACCCTTCACATCGATTTTCATTTGGAAACCGCCATGGGTCGCGATCTGATCAAGCATGTGGTCGAAAAAGCCCATCCCCGTCGAAATCTCATTGCCACCCGCCTCGTCGAGATTGACGAAAACCTTAATATCCGTTTCTTTTGTCGTTCTGATGACCTCTGCTGTTCGAGCATTTACAGTGAGATCTTTTAAAATATCACGCCAACCCATTGTCTCAGGGTGATATTGAATACCACGTATTGCCATATTCTCTGCCAGTTGCAGATCGGTCGCACGGTCACCGATGACGACTGATGTTTTAAAGTCTACTTTTCCACTTTGCAGATACTCTTTCACCATGCCTAGTTTTGGCTTACGGCACGAACAGTTATCTTCGTCAAAGTGTGGGCAGATGAGTACATCATCAAACAGCACACCTTGCGATTCGAAAATTTCCATCATCATATCTTGGGGCGCATCAAAATCTGCTTGCGGATAGCTGTCTGTACCCAGACCATCTTGATTGGTCACCATGACTAATCGATAACCGGCATTTTGAAGTGCTAACAGGCTTGGAATCACAAAAGGTTCAAGTTTCAGTTTGTCTAGGCGATCGACTTGAAAATCAATTGGTGGTTCAACGATCAGCGTGCCATCACGGTCAATAAATAAGATTTTTTGTTGGTTGCTCACTATAAAACTCCTTGTCTGTATGCGTCGTTTAGGCAGCGCTTTGATTTATTTTATTGCGAATAAATGCGAGTGTTTTTTCGCATTCATCCCGATTACCGACACTGATGCGGACACAGTTCTCTATTGGGGAGTTACGCAAGATAATGCCGTTATCCCACGTGGCTTTAAACAGCTCATCCCCATTAGTAAATTCAACTAATAGATAGTTACCCCACCCTTCATGAACCACAACACCCGGCAACATAGTCAACCCGGCCTGAAGATAAGCACGGTTGGCATTAAGATCGAGGACTTGGTACTTCGTTCGCGCCAAACCATGCTCGGATAACGCTTGAATAGCAATATCTGCTACGGGCACGGGTACTGGATATGGCGCAATCACCTTAAGCAGAACATTAATCAGCGGCTCGTTAGCAAGGGTAAAACCGCAACGTAAGCCAGCTAGAGCAAAGGCTTTGGATAATGTTCTCAGAATCGCAAGATTGTCGTACTCCGCTAATAAATCGACCGTTGAAGCTTCAGGACAAAAGTCGATATATGCCTCATCCATAACCACAATAGCTTTATCTTTTGTCATTTCCAGCAAAGCAATAATGTCGTCACGATTGACTAAATTACCGGTTGGGTTGTTAGGGCTGCAAACAAACACAAGTTTCACTGACTCTAAACTTGCTTCTATTGCAGGAAGATCCAATTGCCAGTCAGATGTCAAAGGCACGACTTTTCTTGCTACGCCAATAGTCTCAGCGCTGATGGCATACATACCGTAGGTAGGTGGGCAAAATAAAATACTGTCTTCACCAGGCTCACAAAAAGCACGAATCAGCAGTTCAATGCCTTCATCAGCGCCTCGAGATGTCAATGTTTGACCAGGTGCTATACCTGCGTAGGCAGCGTACGCTTCTATTAGCGCTTTCGGTTGGCATTCGCTATAACGATTTAAACGAGCAAAGTCGGTTTTATATTCATTATCAAATGGGGATTCATTCGCATTCAACCAAATGTCGCCGGAACCGCCGATACGTCGGGCCGACATATAGGGAGTGAGAGCTTGCACTTGCTTACGCGCTAACTTTTCCATTATTTTTGCTCCTGCGCTAGCTTGTCAACACGGATAGTAACCGCTCGCTTGTGTGCATCTAGCCCTTCAGCTTCCGCCATTGTCACCACCGTTGGCGCCAGTAACTTTAAGCCATCTTTTGATAACTCTTGTACCGTCATTCTCTTTGAAAAATCAGCAAGGCCTAAGCTAGAGTGCGTTCTTGTATAACCGTAGGTAGGCAAGACGTGATTCGTACCTGATGCATAATCACCTACGGACTCCGGAGACCAATCTCCTAGAAAAATGGAGCCCGCGTTATCAAGCAATGGTAAGAGTTCCCGCGGATTCTTCGTCTGGACAATTAGGTGCTCTGGGCCATAGTAATTAGAAATCGATACACATTGAGTTAACGACTCTGCAATTATCACGAGGCTAGAACCTAATGCTTTTTGCGCAATATCCGCTCGCGTCAGCATTTGAAGTTGTTTTTTAACCGCTTCTGTTACTTGATCGGCCACCACCGCTGATGGTGTCACCAATACAACCTGAGAATCAGGACCGTGCTCGGCTTGGCTCAATAAGTCCGCGGCAACAAAATCAGGATCCGCGCTGTCGTCGGCAATCACTAGCACTTCTGATGGGCCCGCGGGCATATCGATAGCCGCCCCACGGAAATCGTTACTCACTTGACGTTTTGCTTCTGTTACGTACGCGTTGCCCGGCCCGAATATTTTATCGACCTTAGAGACGGTCTCGGTACCGTAAGCCATCGCAGCGATGGCTTGCCCCCCTCCCACGTTGTATACCTCATCGATGTTACACAACTTTGCGACATACAAGATTTCATCAGCGATCGGTGGTGGTGAACACAAGACAACCTTACGGCACCCTGCGATTTGAGAAGGGACACCAAGCATAAGTACCGTAGACGGTAGCGGAGCGCTTCCCCCCGGTATATACAAACCAACATTATTGATTGGCCTAGTCACTTGTTCACACACGACACCGGGCTGAGTCTCAACTTTTAATGGCTGAGGGCGTTGCGCTTTATGAAACTTCGAAATATTCGCATACGCTTGCTCAAGGGCTTGCTTCATCTTATCCGTCAGGCGGTTAGACGCGGCTTCAATTTCTTCATTCGTCACCCGAATTGAATCCGGGCGCACGTTATCAAACTTTTCAGTCAACGCAAACAAAGCGCTGTCTCCGCCTTGGCGCACTTGTTCAATAACAGAGGACACAGCAGCGGTAATATTCGCACCATCTGCTATCGCTGGTCGTTCCAAGATTGACTCTTGTTGGGGTTGGCTCAGTGAGCGCCAAACAACGGTTCTCATAGTCTCTACCCCATCATTTTTTCAATTGGTAGCACAAGGATGGAACTCGCACCGAGTTCTTTTAAACCTTCCATCGTTTCCCAGAAAAGATTTTCTGTGCTCACCAGGTGAACCGCTACTCGTTCTTTATCTGTTGAAAGTGGCAGTACGGTAGGATCTTCAGCTCCTGGAAGTAGTGCTTTAATCTGTTCTAACTTCGCAATCGGCGCGTGTAACATGATGTACTTAGACTCTTTGGCTTGTTGTACACCTTGCATGCGAGTCAACAATTTCTCAATCAACGCTAACTTATCGGCATCAAATTCACCCTGACGCTGGATTAATGTCGCCTTAGAGCGGAAAATCACTTCAGCTTCTTTTAAACCATTGGCTTCTAAGGTCGCACCCGTTGACACCAAATCAGCAATAGCATCGGCAAGACCAGCACGAGGCGCAACCTCAACCGATCCTGTTAGCATACAAGCACTAAAGTCGACACCTTGCTCGTCCATGTAAGATTTTAGCAACTGAGGATAAGTAGTAGCGATACGCTTACCAGCAAGATCTTGAGGTCCGTTGTACGTCACATCTTTATCAATAGCGATAGACAAACGACAGCCACCAAAATCCAAACGGCGCAGTGTGTGGAATTCATTTGGTTCGCCCAAAGCAATGCGATCTAAACGCACTTCTTCCAATTCATTTTCACCGATAAAACCAAGGTCAACAACGCCATCCATAATCAAACCAGGGATATCATCATCACGCACTAGTAGTAAATCAATTGGCATGTTGAGTGAATGAACGACGAGACGCTCACCCATGACATTAAATTTCACTCCACATTTCTTTAGGAGGTCTTGGCTATCTCTGCTGAGGCGGCCCTTCTTTTGGATTGCGATTCTTAGACGTTGTGTTTGCATTGCTGTATCCCTGTGCAGAAGATTGATTTCTAAATTATAAAACGAAAAAACCCTCGAGAGTTTTGGTCTCCCGAGGGTTAATTCTTAAATCTTGCTTCGAACCTCCGAGAGTTTAGTTAGCTCTCGGATATGCGCGCATCTCCCGAAAGACTAGATTGGGTGATGATGGTGATGATGAATGTTCATATCGTTTAAGCGCATAATTATTTGGCGATTCCTTTTAAGCTGTGACTTCACACTAACTAAGCTCAGCTAAATTTTCAACCACTAATTTACAGTTTTTCAAAAATAATCTTGCTGACAGAATAAGAATTCTGCTTTTAACCCCTGCGCGTCGGATTAGTATAAAAAATTCGCACAAAAAAGGAGCCATAAAGGCTCCTAATATTCACATAACGGTGCCAATAGGCACGGCGTGATTACGCTTTGATATCTTGTGACATTCGAGCACGTGATAACGCTGACAGCACGAAGCATACCAATACAAAGGTAACACTCGCAGCTGCGAATGAGATCCAAACTGAATTGGTCATGCCAAGCGCGATAAAGCCAACACAAGACACGACGGCTACCGACAACGCATAAGGCAACTGAGTGGATACGTGATCAATATGATTACAACGTGCTCCGGTTGATGACAGAATCGTTGTGTCGGAAATTGGTGAACAGTGGTCTCCAAATACAGAGCCCGCAAGCACTGCACCTAACATCGGTAGCATCATCGTGATATCCGTCGCACCAGCCATATCACCTGCGATAGGCAGCATAATGCCAAATGTGCCCCATGACGTTCCTGTCGAGAATGCCATCAAGCCAGCCAATAAGAACAAAATGACAGGTAACCAATGAACATCGATACTGCCTTGAACCGTTGATGACAGGTAAGCACCCGTTTTCATATCACCAATGACTGAACCAATGGACCAAGCAAAGAACAAAATGAGAATCGCACCGAACATCGATTTAGCACCGATCCACATGGTTATCGCGATATCTTTAAAGGCTAATTTTTGCTTAACCACAGTAAACACGGCTGTTGCAAGACCGGCACTGCCGCCATAAATCAACGACATGCCTACATCAGTGTTTTCAAACGCACCAAGTAAGTTAAATGGTAAACCATCAGAAGCGAGTGCTTGACTGCCGGTAAATAACATTGCACCAATCATGGCAAAGATTAAAACAAGGATAGGTAGCACAAGATCCGACACCGAACCAAAATCGCTCTCTTTGATGTCGAGTTCTTCATTTAATTCATGTGCTTCTTTTGTGTCATTGTCTTTGTCGTGATCAAAGCCAATGCCCTGCTTCGCTCGTAACTCATGCTTACGCATTGGGCCAACGTCCAGTTGGAACCAGGCGACGGCGAATACCATTAACAGCGCAAAGACGGCATAAAAGTTCATCGGTATTAAACGAACATAAGCACCAATTGCGGAATACTCAGTAATACCATGACTAATTAAGATACCACTGACAATCGTCATGATGTATGCCCCCCAACTTGAAGCGGGCATCAATACACACATTGGTGCGGCCGTTGAATCAAGAATGTACGCCAACTTAGCACGAGACACATAAAAGCGGTCTGTCACAGGGCGGGAGATAGCTCCCACCGCTAGACTATTAAAATAGTCATCGACAAAAATAAACACACCAAGGCAAGCGGCAAGCAGTTTTGAACCGCGTTTACTTTTAACTCGAGACTGAGCCCATTCGGCAAACGCTTTAGTTCCGCCGGATAAGGTTAATAGTGCAGTCATCATGCCCAACAGCAGCAAGAAACCAACAATACTCATATTCCAGATATTCAGGCTGCCGTCTTCTATTACGACACCAGAAACAGTATCAAAGACATAGCCTGCAGCATTGGCAACAGAGTAATCATTTAGAAGGAAGGCACCTAAAACAATACCTACTCCTAATGAGAGTAAAACACGACGTGTGATGATAGCCAAACTCAAAGCTACGAGCGGCGGTAGCAATGACAATGGTGAGGAAGCAAAATCGATTAAGTTCATGATCTTCAGAAACCAGTTTTAATTATGGTCAGAGATCTACTGCAGACATGCGTGTAACACATAGATTTCAACATAATGTTGAATAAGCGAAAGAAAAGCGATTGCTTTTCCAACCCCCACAGTAGCGCTCCATAGTTTAACAAATAATAGACTATGGCAGTGTTGTTCCTTTCAGAGACAACACCAGCAAGATAGTTTGATCTTCTATTCTCACTTCGGCGACCGCGCCTTTTGTTGTCGTTCATTGGCATCACCCCAACGACAAGTACTTTTCGCAGTCGCACCTCTACATCAAAAGCAAAATCATCGACTAACTTATAAGCTCACAGTTAGAGGAATGTTCTTACTTTTGCATTAGGTGCGCGCCATTGTACTTATCGAACTGTTAATTGCAACATCAATGTTGTGAAGAGGTTGTTACGCCTTATTACCTAGGCTAATTCAGGCATCACTCGCCTAGGTTGGAGGAAAGTTTTTCGCGGAATAAAAGACCGGCAATTGAGTAAAAGATAACAACGTTAATAACGATGTTGATGCCTCTTTATATGTCGATACCACTTTAATAGTGAACTTATAGCATGACTTAATCGCGCGAACGCAGATAGTATTGTGCTTTGGGCTATCAATATAATAGGTATTCCATTAAATTTTCGATATCTGCGATGGACATTTGCGTTTCAAATAAGTTCCGTTAGCGACTTAGATTTATAAACTAAACTTTATAACTAAAGATTTTTTGCAATTAATATGCAACAAAACCAAACATCAATAACCCATTCTAATGAATGTCATACCGTGAACATCAGTCTCTAAATAAATCCACCTGTAATCATTAGTAACACTTAAAGTAATCTTTCTTAGTTTTATCAATTTTGTGTAAAGATTATTATATTTTCACTTTTGTTACACCTAATTCATTGTCAATATGGCCGATGAAGTTTATTATTAAAGCCGAACGAAACAAAATCATGGGAATTGTCATGTCTGAATTAACAAAAACATTGCTTAATATTCGTAGCCTACGTGCATTTGCTCGTGAACTAACGGTTGAGCAATTAGAAGAAGCACTAGAAAAACTTACTATTGTTGTCACTGAAAGACGAGAGTCTGATGAAGAAGAACGAGCAGAAAGAGAAGCTCGTGAAGCTAAACTGAGCGAATACGCACAGATGATTGCTAAAGATGGTATCGATGTTGAAGACCTAATCGCTGCATTATCTGGTGAATCTAAAGCGAAAAACAAAAGCAAACGTGCACCGCGTCCTGCTAAATACAAATACCTTGATGACAACGGCGCAGAAAAAACATGGACAGGCCAAGGCCGTACTCCATCAATAATCCAAGCCGCGTTAGATGCAGGTAAATCTCTAGAAGAATTTGAGCTTTAATCACTTATTCTATTGTGTTTAAAGACATATAAAAAAAAGCGCCTTTACGGCGCTTTTTTATTATCTTTCCCAGTATGCTTCTTCTAAGCTATCTTCTCTTTCCGGCAAACCTCGTGATAAGCGTGGTGAATGCTGAACCAACACTTCATAGCTTGCTCTATTAGAGTATTTGCATACCTGAGAAAAAGAAGAGTACGTTAAAAATTGATGCTGATGCTTGCTTGAATTAGGCACGTTTTCTTTATGGTGTTTATTTGCTGCCATGTCATGCAGTAGGGCTGAAAGCGCAGCATCACCCGCACCATTGGTATTTTTAATTTTCTCTGGCCCGCCCATATAAGGTGCAATATGAGAGTAAATTTTCGTTGGAGTGATGCATTCTTGCTTGATTGCTGGGCGGCTAAATTCATAGCGATTAAACTCTGCAATACTCCCTGGCAACAGTGGCAGTGACGTTTCGCGTTTCGCACTGTCTTCAGTGTAGCCAGCCATAAATAAACCGATAGGACCTGCAGTACACAATACCAAATCCACCCAATCAAGCGCGATGTTTGATGCGGCCAAAGGATCACTTTCCCCTGTTAATGCTTCCGCTTCATCTTCATTCATGGCAACCACTGTCACGTGTTGCTGTAAAAAGTCCTGCCAGTATTTCGGATCATCTTGAATAACAAAACGTGTACCCAGGGTTAAAACGACTGGTACATCGTATTTCTTTGCGTATTCTATTGCTTGCATGGTTGCCGCCGGCATTGGATCACCAGGTTTGCAACGAACTAAATAAGCAGTCAGTACCAATGCCGATGCTTTCTTGAATATTTTTTCTGGGATACTTTCTGGCTGTAATTGATTCATTTTACCTTCACTAATAGCAAACGTACGTTCGCCATCTTCGGTAATTAAGGTAAAACAACGCCCAATCGCACCTTCAACACCTTGTAAGTAGTTGAGATCCATTCGACTCGACGTATTACACAGGTAACGGTAGCCGTAACTGCCAATTTTAATATCTGAGCTCATAACCCCCAGTAATACCGATTTATCGTCGGCTAATACCGAGAAGTTGTGCAACGTATTCCCAATCGTTCCACCAGCAAACTCGTTAGTGATGAGTTCTTTTTCCTTTAACTCGGTATATAACGCTTCCGCTGCTTTATCATCAATGACCAGTGAATGTCCCTTACTCAAGCCATATTTTTCAATCAAACTGCTGTCCACTTTCGCTTCAATATCAACCAAGGTTTGATCAATACCAACAATATGAGTCTTCGACATTTTTTTATTGGTTTGTGTTTGGCTCACCAATGGGTCACGAGCATGAACAGGAAAGTAATGCTTAGATTTTCTTTGGCCAGGGAATTTCATAACAGTATCTACGTAAGGAAAAAGACGTCGGCAATTCTAACTCTGTATAGATCATCAGAGCAACATGCGCAATTAAAGCAAACGATACCGTATTCGATTTTTTTATTATTGCCCTTGTAATCCTCCTCAATAGGACACACATAACGTCCTTAAGAAAGTGTGATTTGGTTCGCGGAACTGTATTGCACGTTTTGTTTCTGCTAAAATCTGCGTCCAATTACTATAGGTGGTATTTAAACATGTCTGATAACAGCCAAAAGAAAGTGATCGTCGGTATGTCCGGCGGTGTGGATTCCTCCGTTTCTGCCTATCTTCTCAAACAACAGGGCTATCAAGTAGAAGGCCTGTTTATGAAGAACTGGGAAGAAGATGACAATGAGGAATATTGTACGGCTGCTGAAGATCTTGCAGACGCACAAGCTGTTTGCGACAAGCTTGGTATCCACCTACATACCATAAACTTTGCGGCTGAATATTGGGATAATGTCTTTGAGTACTTCCTAGCCGAGTACAAAGCGGGTCGAACGCCCAACCCGGACATTCTTTGTAACAAAGAAATCAAGTTCAAAGCCTTCTTAGAGTTCGCTGACGAAGTACTAGATGCTGACTTTATTGCTATGGGTCACTATGTTGACCGAACCTTCCCGGAAAACGGCGGTAAACCACAAATATTACGCGGTTTAGACGGCAATAAAGACCAGAGTTACTTCCTTTATACGCTAAGCCATGAACAAGTTGCTCGAAGCTTATTTCCTGTTGGTGAACTGGAAAAGCCTGAGGTTCGACGCATCGCTGAAGAACAAGATCTCATTACTGCCAAGAAAAAAGACTCAACGGGTATCTGTTTTATAGGCGAGCGCAAATTTACCGATTTCTTGTCTCGCTATTTGCCCGCTCAACCGGGTAAGATTGAAACACCTGAAGGCGATGTCATCGGTGAACATCAAGGGCTTATGTACCATACTCTTGGACAACGTAAAGGTCTTCACATCGGTGGTCAAAAAGGCGGTGGTGGTAACGAAGACCCATGGTATGTCGCAGAAAAAGACCTCAAGCGTAATGTATTGATCGCCGTACAAGGCGCAGACCATCCACTTCTTAAGTCGAATGGTTTACGTGCATCTCAATTGCATTGGGTTGATCGTGAAGTGGTGAAGGCACCATTCACATGCACGGTAAAAACACGTTATCGTCAGCAAGATATACCATGTACAATCATACCGATTGACGACAGCAATATAAAAGTGATCTTTGACGAACCACAAGTTGCTGTTACACCTGGACAATCGGCTGTCTTTTATCAAGACAACGTCTGCCTTGGTGGCGGTATCATTGAAGAGCGCATTTAATTTTTTAGGAGAACTACGTGGCTAATACACTTTATGACCGTACTGTTGCATTTGCTGGACTTTGCCAAGCAGTTGCACTCGTGCAAAACATGGCAAAAGACGGTTACTGTGATTCAGACGCGTTCGAAACTTCACTTAAAGCCATCACAAACACCAGTCCAGCCAACACCATTGGTGTATTTGGTAGCGAAGCCGATCTTAAGGTTGGACTCGAATGCCTAGTAAATGGCATCGATAGCACTCCAGCTGGAAGTGAAATCACGCGATACATTATCAGTTTAATGGCACTTGAACGTAAACTTAGCAGCCGAAATGATGCGATGTCTCAGCTTGGTGACCGTATTCAAATGGTTGAGCGTCAACTCGAACATTATGAACTGCTCGACGAACAAATGATCAGTAATCTCGCCAGCGTTTACCTTGATGTCGTCAGTCCAATTGGCCCTAGAATTCAAGTCACAGGTACCCCTTCTGTGCTGCAACAAACCGGCACACAACATAAGGTTCGCGCCTTACTTCTATCGGGGATTCGCAGCGCAGTACTTTGGCGTCAAGTAGGCGGTAAGCGCCGTCATCTTGTCTTTGGCCGTAAGAAGATGATTGAACAAGCCAAGATCCTATTGGCAAGAATGTAACCCAATAGCTCGCAATAATACGCGAGCTATTTTTTAAGCAAAATAACTTTCGCGCAAACGTTTGCGCAATATTCGTGACAATTGCTTCGATTATTGGTATAAAGCTCACGAAATTTAGACACTCAATTCAGGAGAACACCATGGAACTGTCAGCACTGACGGCTGTTTCACCAGTAGACGGCCGTTACGGAAGTAAAACAGCGGCATTACGTAGCATCTTTAGTGAGTTTGGTTTACTAAAGTACCGCTCTATCGTTGAAATTCGTTGGTTACAAAAGCTTGCAGCAACGGATGCCATTACAGAAGTTCCAGCATTCAGTGCAGAAGCAAATCAGTTTTTAAATGAATTGGCGGCAAACTTCAGTGAAGCCGATGCACAACGTATTAAAGATATCGAGCGCACGACGAACCACGATGTTAAAGCGGTTGAGTATTTCCTGAAAGAAAAAGTAGCGGACATTCCAGAGCTTCACGCGGTCAACGAGTTTATCCACTTCGCTTGTACTTCTGAAGACATCAACAATACTTCTCACGCGCTAATGCTAAAAGAAGCGCGCGAAACGGTTATTCTTCCTGAACTTCGTAATATCATCGATGCTATCAGCAACCTGGCTGTCGAGTATCGCGATATTCCATTACTTTCTCGTACACACGGTCAACCTGCTTCCCCATCAACGATGGGTAAAGAAATGGCAAACGTGGCGTATCGTATGGAACGTCAATACAAGCAAATCGAAGCGGTTGAAATTCTTGGTAAAGTCAACGGCGCTGTGGGTAACTACAACGCTCACCTTTCTGCTTACCCTGACATCGATTGGCATCAGTTTAGTGAAGAATTTATCACTGAATCACTTGGCGTAACGTGGAACCCGTTCACGACTCAAATTGAACCACACGATTACATTGCAGAATTATTCGATGCGATTGCTCGTTTCAACACTATTCTTATCGACTTCGATCGTGACGTTTGGGGCTACATCGCACTCGGTCACTTCAAGCAAAGAACCATTGCTGGTGAAATCGGTTCCTCGACAATGCCACACAAAGTAAACCCAATTGACTTCGAAAACTCAGAAGGCAACCTTGGTCTTGCTAACGCGGTATTCTCGCACCTTGCACAAAAACTGCCTGTTTCTCGCTGGCAACGTGACCTAACGGACTCAACGGTTCTTCGTAACCTTGGCGTTGGTTGTGGCTACGCCATCATCGCTTACACGTCGACGCTAAAAGGCATCAGCAAGCTAGAAGTCAACCGTGAAGCTCTATTGGCAGAGTTAGATAAGAACTGGGAAGTATTGGCGGAACCTGTTCAGACGGTTATGCGTCGTTACGGCATCGAAAAGCCGTATGAAAAACTAAAAGAACTGACTCGCGGTAAGCGTATCGATGGTGACGCAATGCGTGCCTTCATCGATGGTCTAGAGCTACCAGAAGACGAGAAAGCTCGCCTTAAGCTAATGACACCAGCGAACTATATTGGTCAAGCTATTGAGCTCACAGACAAGCTGTAAGCTGTTCGTCTGATTGATTAATTTGGCCAAACGGCTCAGGTTCTCGACACGTAATAAGAAAGGGCTGCAGTAATGCAGCCCTTTCTTTATTTACCTTGATCCTTCCTAAATAAGGTTGACACTTTAAGCCGCCCCACTCACATCCATACTACTTTTTTTGGAAAAACAGGGTTATGGTCCCCACTTCTTTACCAAACTTCTGAATGCTCGTCAGGTTAAAAAGGTGCTTATCATCTTGCCGGTATAACCAGTCATCAAAAGCGACGGTGTACGTTGACCCGTCAACTTCTAGCTCAAAGTCATACTGCCAACGCAGGGCGTTGCCTTCTGCTTGCCCGATCGCCTTCCCGATGATGTCATCAGCCGTTCCTTCGTAAGTGCCATCAGCTAATCGCTTGATGGTCCAGACTCGTTGGTCAATTTCCCCATCGTCAAAGACGAAGTCTTCCGTCAGCGTCAGCGTCTCCCCAACCACCACGCCAACAATCTCCACTTCAAAGCGACGGGTTTGCTTGTCGCTGTAATCCTGAACCATTCCCCACGCTGTTGAACGGCCATCAAAGTAGCCAAATAGATCAAATTCTGGAGTCGTTCCTTGATACTCAGTTAAATCTGCACTGCACGCCGTGATGAATAATAAAAGAGAAGCAAATAGGGCTCTTACGCATTTCTTCATCAATTCATTCCTATCAGTTGGGCTCTTAATTTAGGGTACTGACTGTTAGAAGCTAACCAAATCCCCAAGAATCCATCGTTTAACGATTCATCGGTAATTTTCCCAACACTTTGCAGCGGTGCGTCGTTGTTTAGATAATAAAAGGAACCTTGAGACCCATCGGTAACATAGATGAGTTGTTGACCCTCTTTTATGTCTGGGAACACGTCATATAGTCTCGCGATCCACTCGCTTCTAGTGCTTTTCTCCACGCCCATTTTTTCCCATTGGTCCAGAGTCGCTTCGAGTAACTGCGAACGGCTGATGTCTCTTTGGTACTGTATTCGTAAAGCGACGGGATGCGGAGACACATCGTCCGACAATTGATACGTGCCTTGTGGCGCAAGCAACTCAGAACGATAGACATCAAAAAATAGCCAAGATAGTTGAGCCTCCCCCACGACTTTCCAATGTTTCCATGCTTCATAGCTAACGGTTTTGTCGCCCGCCGCACTCACTGGCGACGCCAGAGCCATAGACATTAACGCGGTTATTGCAATATTACGAATCATGCTTTAATACTCCTTCAACTAAGCGCTTGTAACGGACAACGAACCAAATGATCGCCCACCACTCAACAAACAAAATGGCTAATGTGAGGGGTATAGGGTAACCAATGTTGACCGCTTCTAGCTTAATACCCGCTAGATAACTCAGCGAACCACCGATACCCCCAATAGTAGATACGAGGAAAATCGGATATTGAATCAACGTTGATCGTAAAAAATTTGCGTACCAAGAAAAAGCTAACCAGAGCGTTACCAGCCAAACTGGTACGACTGGCACTGAAAATATTAAGACTCCACTCGCCACGTTGATGCTATCAATACTCAAACCCGCAAGGGTGATAAAGACAATATCCCTTAGGTCCATGCCTAACGGTTTGAAAGTAGCCAACACTGTCAACACCGCAAGCGAAATGCCGAGCCACTGGAACGGCGCTTGGCCGACAACAGACAAGAACCAGAGGCATTGAAACCAAGTGCTAACACAAACTACTTTCCATCCATGTGACATCGTCTAGTTCTCGCTGGTGATTAATGGCAAAAATCCAACACTATTCTGTCTTTATCGTTATCGTTATCGTTATCGTTATCTTCAACGATGACTAACTACGCTGAAACGTCATGTGCACAGTACTAATACTTTTGGCCCGAAATCCGCCCTCGCAATAACAAAAATAATACCGCCACATCCGTATAAAACGTTCGTCATAGCCAAGCTTTCTGACCGTTGGCAACGCTTGTTCAAAGCGCTCTCGCCAGTCGGATAGTGTTTCAGCGTAATCCAAACCGATATCAAATAAGTTTCTCGTTACCAAATCAGTGTGCTTGGTACACGCTGTTGTTAGCGCTGTGACTGAAGGGAGGAAACCACCTGGGAATATGTACTTTTGAATAAAATCGACGTTTTTCGAGTAACTGTCATAACGTTGATCGGCGATCGTAATCGCTTGAATAGCCATTAACCCATTTGGTTTTAGTAACGACTGGCACTTTTGGAGATAAGACGTCAGAAACTGCTTGCCAACGGCTTCTATCATCTCGATAGATACTAATTTATCGTACTGCCCTTCCAATAATCGATAATCTTCCTTTAGGAGCGTGATCTTCTCGTTAAGCCCAAGTTGATTGATTCTGTTTTGTGCGTAGTCAAATTGCTCATCAGAAATCGTCGTCGTGGTCACCTGACAGCCATATTCCTGCGCCATGTATATAGCCATTGCCCCCCACCCTGTACCGATCTCCACCACATGATCATCACTGGTCAGTTGAAGCTGTTGGCACAAGCGCTCCATTTTGTTTAGCTGAGCCGTCTCTAACGAGTCTGATGAGCTGTTGTAGATGGCGGATGAGTAAAGCATGCGTTCGTCTAAAAAGGTTTCATAGAGGGAATTACCCAGATCATAATGGGCATGGATATTCTCACGCGAGTTCTCCAACGTATTTCTTTTACCCCAATGCCCAAGCCAGTACAGGATGCGAGTTAATGGTGTAGACTTCGCTTCAATGGTATCAAGAGCAGCCATATTTCGAGCCATTAACTCCATAACGCAAGTCAAATCTGGACTTTCCCACCAGCCATCCATATATGCTTCACCTGCTGCTATACTTCCGCCTTTTAATAAACGACGATAAAAGTCTGGGTGTTTTACCTCAATGACTGCGTTTGGTTGTCCTCTCTGTGGGCTGCCGAAACGTTCACCTATCTGTTTAGAACCAAGCCCCTCTTTTTCGAAGCTCTCGATGATGGTCAAGCAACCGATATCAAGTTTGTACAAACAATTAAAAGCAATATTTCTCGCGGTTTTCTGCATGGTTGTTAGTGTCTGAGGACTGACCAGCGTGGTGGTTTCTAACATAATACGGCTCCCTATTTCTTTGATTTTTTTTGTGTTGGTGACGTTTCAAGCGAACGATTGACCTCTGGATGGTCGTAAATGGGCATCCCTTTACACCAGAGCTTAAATGCATGCCAATAGATGCCAAACACTACCTTTATCGCCATGACTGGGGTTTTAACAAGTAGCCACAAAAGTTCTTGGCTACTGAATGGTTTACCCTGCATGTTGACAGTGGCATCAAACTCCTTGTGACCACGATGACACGCTAGGTGGACAAACAGTCTTTTCCCAAGCGGTTTGAGTTTCCATTTGTAGCGCTGTTCAATAGGGTTGAATGGAGAAACATGAAACGCCTTATCATGCTCCCAATTCTCTCCGTGATCCCCTTTGTTCGCTTTTAATGCATAGTAATGACGTTCATTCCAAGGCGTATTACTGACTTCTGCCAATAGATATCGCCACTCATCATTATCGTCATAAACGTAATAGAAATTGACTGGGCTAAAATACAGCCCCAGATAACGCAAATGGCAAACTGCTATGACCTTGCCTGTCAGTTTTTCACCTGTGAGTTCGAATACTTTAGCTTGCACTGCCGTCTTAAGGTCTCCACTTCCTAGATAGTCTTCTCTGCGAAATCTCGCCCAGTGCCACCATTGGTCACCAAACCCCCAGACCTGATTTTTGAGTTGAACGAGTTCATCGAGGTCAATCGCTGGCATAAATAATGGGTAGCGCAACTCGTGTTTTTTGGGCGTAAAACGTCGATGATCGACGATGCCAACCATCAATTGGCTATTCAAACACGAGGCACTCATGCTACCCCCTTGACAGGGGCCTTGGCTGCAACATCCATTGCCTGAATACCCCTAACCACATCAAGTGCACTGCGTACTCCATCTTCATGGAAGCCGTTGTACCAATACGCCCCACAAAACCATGTTTCATTTGCTCCGAAGAGCTCTTCACGGCGCTTCTGCGCCTCAATGGATTGAGACGTAAACATGGGATGGGTGTAATGGAAGGTGCGCAGTATTTTATCGCTATCGACTAAATGGGATGAGTTTAATGAGACACACACGGTGCTTGACGACTGGAGATGCTGCAAAATGTTCATGTTATAAGTTAGCGTAGGCAAACCGCTTTCGTTGTCTTCGTTGAGCGCATAGTTCCAAGAAGCCCACGCTTTTCTCTCATTGGGAAGTAAACGGGTGTCAGTATGAAGGACCACCTCATTGGACTGATATTTCATGTCCCCTAAAATCGCCTGTTCCGTATCAGACGGAGCATCAATCATGGCTAAGGCTTGGTCGCTGTGGCAAGCAAAAATAACTTGGTCAAACCATGTCGACTCACCGTTAACAATAATTTCGACCGCTTGGTCATAGCGTTTTACTGCTGTCACTTTTGCCTTCAATTGAATCCTGTCTGCGAAACCGCGAGTTAATGGCTCAATGTAGGCCCGAGACCCCCCGTCAATAACGTACCATTGCGGTCGGTTGACAACGTCAAGTAACCCATGGTTGAGAAAGAACCTCAAAAAGAAACCTAGCGGGAATGCGCGCATGTCGGCCAAGGTCGAAGACCAAATTGCCGCCCCCATAGGCAGGATGTAGTTGGTGCAGAAATAGTCACTGAACTCATGCTGAGTCAAAAACGACCCTAATGTCGTCTCCGATAAATGGTTTTGGTCAGCAAACTCTTTAGCCAGCTTATTAAATCTCAAAATTTCGAATACGAAACGGTAAAATTGAGGGCTCAACCAATTACTTTTTTGGGCAAAAAGAGTCGCAATAGTATGGCCATTATATTCGAGCCCACTCGCTTTGTTTTTGACACTAAAGCTCATTTGAGTCGCCGTTCTTGCTACACCAATTTCGTCCATCATTTTGATAAAATTTGGGTAAGTCCGATCATTGAATACGATAAATCCGGTATCAACGGCAAGCGTCTCTCCGTCAACATCAACATCGACCGTCGCAGTATGGCCACCAATATAATCGTTCGCCTCAAACAGGGTAATATCATGAGACTTGTGAAGATGGTATCCGCATGTTAACCCTGATATCCCTGTCCCTATAATGGCAATTTTCATCATTGAATTCCTTTTTACTTATTTTTAGCGGTTAACCATTTTATTCACCAGGTAGCGTTGCCACCGATAAGGTAGCAATGCTATGAGCCGAATAATGGAAACAAACTTAGTTGGAAAATAGATATGTGATTGCTTAGCCTCAATACCCTTTCTAATTGAATTAGAGGCCTCTTCGACTTCAATCATCATTGGCATATCGAAATCATTTTTATCGGTAAGAGGGGTTCGAACAAAGCCTGGGTATACACATGTCACAAGTGCCCCGTTAGCTTGCCAATCCAACTGAAGTGTGCGGACTAGATAGCTCACTGCCGCTTTAGACGCGCCGTAGGCTTCTGCTCTCGGTAATGCCAATTCACTCGCAATAGAACCAACAACAACGATGTGATGCTCAGGAGTAAGGTGCGATTGTATGGACTCTAAGACGTGAACCACGCCAAACACATTGACATCAAACACTCGCTTCAACACGTTAGAATCAAGTTGGCCGTCATCAACGTATTCACAATCCCCTGCGTTGATAATCCACAATGCAGGCATTGTTGGCAGGCTTCGAATCGCCAAATCAACGTCGTCTTTATTCGTCACATCAAATGACAACAAATGAATATTATCCCTACTCGCTTTAAGTTCTTCTAGTTTGAGTATAGAGCGCCCACAAGCGAACACATCATAACCTTGCGTCGCATAGTCTTCGGCTAGCTGCCTACCTATGCCAGACGAGGCACCAGTAATAAATACGGCTTTAGTGTTGGTTTCCATTAGCTTCCCAACCTTTGTTTGATGTGTTTAATCACAGGACCAAGTAAAACGACTTGTTCGTACAGCATCTGCCCCAAATCGAAATAATCTCTATGATAAATGACAAGATCGTCTCGGAAGATTAGGTGACTGACTCCCTTCACCTCAACAGGCTGACCAGAATTGAGTTTGGGATGCAGTAGGCTCATGGTCCAGGTAATAAAGCCTGTGTCTGCGAGCTGTTGATGATGCTCAATGTTAAAATCACAACGAATGACATTCGCGTACAGCTCACCAAAGTAAGCCAGCAGTGCGGCATAACCCTCCACCCGATGAGCTGGGTCCTCAAATACCACGTCTTGATGATACACAGCCTCCAAGAGATGGAGATTATGCTTATCTAACTGCTGATAAACTTCGCTTACGGCTTTGGTATCCACATCCACTCCCTGCATTGTACAAAATCCTTTAATGTACAATTTAGTACACCCTAAAAGTTATACAATATTTTGTTTGTTAAGTTTTTGTATAAGTACTACGAACGCCAGTTAGAAAAGATCAAAAAAAAAGCTTGGCGAATTCGCCAAGCTTTTTAATGAGTTATTAATCGATTATATGATAGTGAGTGTCGTCATCGAGCTATGCTATTAACGAACACATTCCGCGCCTAGTAGTTTTCTTGGCGAAGAGCATCAATACGTTTGTCTAATGGTGGGTGGCTCATTAACAGTTCTGTGATCGAACGCTTGCCATTGATTCCAAATGCCATCATAGACCCTTCAAGCTGAGACTCTTGGCTCATTTTAAGGCGCTCTAACGCTGCTATCATCTTGTGTTTACCAACAAGCTTGGCGGCACCAGCATCAGCATAGAATTCGCGATGGCGGCTATACCACATCGTAATAAAGCTCGCCAAGAAACCAAAGACCAGCTCCAGAACCATCGAGACGCCGAAATACACCATCATATTCGAGCCGCCTTCCCCTTCATCACTGTTATTATTCGATGCAACAATATTGGCAATAAAACGCGACAAGAAAATAACAAAGGTATTCACCACACCTTGCATTAAAGTCATTGTGACCATGTCACCGTTAGAGATATGGCTTACTTCATGAGCCAATACTGCTTCTGCTTCATCTCGCGTCATATTGTGCAGTAAACCTGACGATACGGCGACCAAAGAGTCATCGCGTTTTGCTCCTGTAGCAAAAGCATTAATGTCTGCTGAATCATAGATAGCAACCGTCGGCATACCTATGCCCGCAGTTTGTGCCTGACGACTTACCGTCTCAAGCAACCAATGTTCGGTTTCATTACGTGGAGTTTCAATCGTCATCCCACCTACCGCACGTAAGGCCATCTTTTTCGACATCATTAATGAAATTAAAGACCCACCGAAACCAAATACGGCAGCCATCACTAACAAGCCAGAAAGACTTCCAGGCTGCATGCCTGTCACAGCGTAAACAATATTAAGTACAACGCTTAAGACTAAAACAACAGCCAAGTTAGTTGCTAAAAAGAGTAAGACACGCTTCATTCAAATTTCTCCAGAGTAAGAAGCTTTTATTATGACCAAAAGTTTTTTGGTACTTTTATAATGACTCAAAGGGCTCTTGCCATCATGAGTACTTTGAGATCAAGGTAACATTTTTCGACTTCACTATATACATAGTGTCTTAGATTTGAAAAACAAGGTTAAGCAGAAAATTGCAACAAACCGTTAATTTATTGATCATAAACAAAGCGATAAGTAATTGAAATGCTTGTGTACTGCGATAG
This sequence comes from Vibrio sp. E150_011, assembly GCF_053544015.1. Lineage (NCBI taxonomy): Bacteria > Pseudomonadati > Pseudomonadota > Gammaproteobacteria > Vibrionales > Vibrionaceae > Vibrio > Vibrio sp. E150_011. The sequence continues at coordinate 334,818 of NZ_JBHFOL010000002.1, read as the reverse complement.
CTGCGCCACAGTATGCAACTAATCACCCACAGTTCTTCCCCCCCCATTTAACCACCTCAACTTTCACTTCACTTAGACTTTGGTCGTATTGAGTCTTCGTTTCCATATCGATAAAGTCTGCAGTGTCTAAATAATCCATGCCTAAAAAGGAAATCTCATGGTCGAAAACAACAACTTTCAAATGGCAATTGACTTGCTGTGTTGTCACCTAGGTATCACTGAAGATGAAGCAAGAGATCAATTGGGCATTGGTGAGGCCAGTGAACTTGATGCGCACATTTTAGAAACTCAATCGGCGCTCGTCGGTTTGTCTGGTGAAAAATAGTACTTGGTCAGCGGCTAATAAAATCGTTAACTAAAAAGAAGGGCCGCTCTCTTTGAGCGGCCCTTCTTTTTTAAATCAAGTTCAGAACATCGAGGTTGATGTACTTCCCTATATTCTTCTTTTTACAACTAGGCACATAAGGGATTTCGCCAAGCTTGGGCGCCCCCATTTTTTGCTCCAGCATCTTAATAATATCGGAATAATGTTCAACCCCAGGGTTAATGCGGTTTGCCACCCAACCGACAAGCTCTAAACCATCGGCTTTTATTGCTTCTGCTGTCAGCATTGCATGACTTAAACATCCAAGCTTAATACCAACAACCAATACCACGGGCAACGCCTCTTGTTTGACCCATGTTGAGAGGCAATCACTTTCTGAAATAGGGACTCGCCAACCACCAGCACCTTCCACTAGAACAAAGTCACTATTGTCTTGATGTTGCTGTAACACCGAAGACAACGTTTCATAGTCAACCGTGACACCATCCGCCAAGGCGGCAATATGCGGGGAAGCAGGCAGAGACATTGCGTAGGGGTTAACGAGATCATAATCCACATCAACGGTGGCCGCCTCTTGCAGGTGCAAAGCATCCGAATTACGCCATCCTTCGGCTGTTTTCTCGCAGCCAGCCGCCACCGGTTTGTAACCGATGGTCGAATGCCCTTGCGATCCTACTGCACTTAATATCGCTTTCGATACAACCGTTTTTCCAACCTCGGTATCCGTACCGGCAATAAATAACGCTTTCATCATAATGTCACTGTCCCCAAACAAACTTGATAACTCGCTGGTAATAAACCCACTGGATTTGAGAACTTTCGGTATTCCATTTCTAACGCGTTCAACGTGTGCCTACCCGTAAAACCACGAGAGCGTCCCTTGACATGCGTCGCGCCTATCCCTTTCAAGTCCTTCATCAAATCGAGTGCGGTTTGATACCACATAACTATTTTTGGGCAGTCTAGTTGATACTCAACACAACCAGATTGCGCCAACGCAATTTTTATCTGATTTAGCGATACAAATTGATTTACATGTTGATATTCATCAATTTTACGCCAAGCGGTACTTAACTCTTCAAGCGAACCTTCGACAAGCGTCGAGAATACACATTGACCACGATGCTTTGTCACACGCTTCATCTCTTTCAAAGGCAGCGCTAAATCATCGCACCACTGCAAGGCTAAGCTAGAAACAACATAATCAAAACTTGCATCAGCAAAGCTCAGTGCCTCTGCATCCTCGAGATGATAGGTCACTTTTTTGTTCCCGCACCTCTCTCGGGCCTTATCTAGCATCGCCCTAGAAAGGTCTGCACAGACAAGCGTAGCACCTCTTAGCAACAACGCTTGTGCGCAATAACCTGTACCACATCCAAGATCTAATACTACCTTGCCATCTAAACGCTCAGGCAGAAGAGCTAAGAGTTGGTCAGCAACCTTGCGTTGAAATTCGGCATGGCGATCATAACGCTCTGCTGCTCGCCCAAAGGCAATGGAAATCGCCACTTTATCATTCACGTTGTCAGATATTGATAATACTGCAGACATAATTATTCCTTTATTGATGCCTTTAAAGCATCCACCAAAGTCAGGACATCGTTGGAACTGTGGGTGGCTGACAAAGTCAGTCGCAATCGGGCGCAGCCTTTTGCAACGGTGGGCGGTCTGATGGCCGTTGTCCAGATATGCTTAGTTTTCAATTGCGAACACAGTGTTAATGTCTTCTGTTCTTCGCCAACAAGCCAAGGTTTTATCGGCGTGTTGGTAGCGACATAGGGTGGTAAATCATCTGCATTTTCAGCAAACAGGCCATTCAATTCATTCAGCTTCTCTCGTCGCCAGTGTTGAGTCTGGATCATCGTTAAAGCGGTCAGTAACGCACTGGCGTGTGCGGCTGAAAATGAGGTGGAATAGACATAATGACGAGCAAATTGAGTTAGGTACTCCCCCATGGCTTTGGAGCATAAAACGGCCGCTCCATTCAACCCAAAGGCTTTACCAAACGTCACCACCAATATATCTGGTTGTAAACGGGTTTCAGACATCGCCCCCTTTCCGTCTTCCCCTAGAACCCCAACCCCATGTGCATCGTCAATCATCGTCAACGCATCAGATTGCTGGCATCGTTGCAAAAACTCATCGAGAGGGGCGACATCACCATCCATGCTAAACACGCTCTCCGTCACCGCCAGTGTTGGTTGTGCCGTTGACAATTGTGCACTCAGGTGTGTTAAGTCGGTGTGGCGATAGCGCTTCATCGTTGCTGGGCTTAATAGACCGGCCTCCATCAATGACGCATGGTTCAGACGATCTTGAAGCAACATGTCTCCTTTTTCCAACAGAGCAAACAACACAGCTTGATTGGCTGAAAACCCCGATGAAAAAAACAACGCGCTCTCAAAGCCTAACCACTGTGTTAACGCAGAGGCCAAGCTGGCATGAGCACTTGAGTGACCCGTCACTAATGGCGATGCACCACTTCCCACACCATGTTTCGCAATCGCTTGTTGGTAAGCAAAACCGAGTTCATCACTGGCTGCTAACCCAAGGTAGTCATTCGAAGAAAAATTAAGATAGCAGGTGCCATCCAACTCAAATCGGCGACGATTTCCCGAGAAGATGGCTTGTGTTTTTCTCAGTAAACCCTGACTGTCTCGCTGCGCAATAGCCTTTTCAATACGAGAATCAAACGCTGGCATCGTAAAAGATATCGTCTTTTTCTGGTCTTGCAGCGACACGCATAGCCACTTGATCCAACAAATCACTTTCTTGGATTTCATCGGGCTTTTGCGAGGTTTCTTGACGATTTATACCCAGTTTTTTAAATAATTGTAAATCCGTATCTTCATCTGGATTAGGGGTAGTCAATAATTTACACCCATAGAAAATCGAATTCGCGCCAGCCATAAAGCACAGCGCTTGCATTTGTTCGTTCATATCCTCTCGCCCAGCCGACAAACGGACCGCCGACTTTGGCATCATGATTCGGGCAATGGCAATGAGTCGTATAAAATCGAATGGCTCAACATCATCCACTTCTTCAAGTGGCGTGCCTTTCACTTTGACCAGCATATTGATTGGCACACTTTCCGGCTGCACGGGTAGATTCGCCAACTCCATCAATAAACCCGCGCGATCGCTTGCGCTTTCACCCATACCGATAATGCCACCAGAGCAAATTTTCATTCCTGCATCACGGACATGACCCAACGTATCTAACCTATCTTGATAAGTTCGAGTCGTAATAATGTTGCCGTAAAATTCAGGCGAGGTATCCAGATTATGATTGTAGTAATCAAGTCCGGCATCGGCCAAGTGATCGGCTTGGTCAGGCGTCAACATTCCCAATGTCATGCAAGTTTCTAAGCCCATGTCTTTGACACCTTTAATCATATCGGTCAACAACGGCATATCGCGCTCTTTTGGGTTCTTCCAAGCCGCTCCCATACAAAAACGTGTTGAACCAGCCGCTTTCGCTTTTTGCGCGGCATCAAGCACTCGGTCAACTTCCATGAGGCGCTCTGCTTCTACATCCGTTCGGTAACGAGCACTCTGTGGGCAGTATTTACAATCTTCTGGACAGGCTCCTGTCTTAATAGACAGCAAGGTGCTCACTTGCACATGGTTCGTTTGCTGATGCTGCCTATGTAACGTTTGCGCATCAAAGAGTAAATCCATAAAAGGTTTATCCATTAAGGCGCTGACTTCGGTTAGAGTCCAGTTGTGTCTTACTTCCACTGAAAATTCCTTTGCTCACATTATTATTAGTCTTGGCTAGTGTACCCACAGCCGTTACACTGTCAACACCGACCACATAAACATGTTTACATGTGATTAAAATATAACCAGAGAATTTATGATGGATCTCGAATTTGACCGCCAACATATCTGGCACCCCTATACTTCCACGTTAAACCCGCTCACTTGTTACCCTGTTGTTTCTGCATCTGGTGTAGAAATTGAACTGGAAAATGGCAAAAAACTCGTCGATGGTATGTCATCGTGGTGGTCAACGATTCATGGTTACAGCCATCCCGTATTGAACCGAGCACTGACCGAACAAGCCAACAAAATGGCACATGTGATGTTCGGCGGTATCACCCATGAACCGGCGATCAATGTCTGCAAGAAATTACTATCGCTGTCGCCTGCAAGTCTTGAGCACGTCTTTCTTGCTGATTCAGGGTCAGTTGCCGTTGAAGTCAGCTTAAAAATGGCACTGCAATACTGGCATGCAAAAGGCGAAAGTCGCCCTAAATTTCTCACATTAAGTCATGGCTACCACGGTGATACTTTTGCTGCGATGTCGGTCACCGACCCCAATAACTCAATGCACAATTTGTATAAGGGTTTTTTACCCGAACATATCTTTGCCCAGTCTCCAACCACCGGTTTTCACCAAGAGTGGAACGAAGACGATATTGAAGACTTCGCGAATAAACTCGACACACATCATAGAGAAGTGGCAGCCGTCATTCTCGAGCCTATTGTGCAAGGTGCGGGAGGAATGCGGATTTATCACCCAACGTTTCTCAAGCGGGTTCGCCAACTCTGTGATAAATATGGGGTGCTCTTAATCATTGATGAAATCGCAACAGGATTTGGCCGTACGGGCAAACTTTTTGCCTCTGAGCACGCCGATATCCAGCCTGACATCATGTGTGTAGGCAAGGCGTTAACAGGCGGCTATATGACGCTCTCTGCCACTTTAACCTCAAAACACGTGGCAGATACGGTTTGTGGAGGGGATGCAGGATGTTTCATGCATGGACCGACCTTTATGGGTAACCCATTGGCGTGTGCGGTCGCCTCAGCAAGCCTATCGTTGATTGAGTCTGGCGAATGGCAACAACAAGTGAGTCAAATTGAAGCGCTTTTTGCACGTACACTTCCTTCGCTACTATCCCATCAACGCGTTAAAGATGTACGTTGGCTAGGCGCCATTGGCGTTGTAGAAGTCGACCGCGCTGTCAATATGGAGGTCATTCAACAGCATTTTGTCGATTGTGGCGTATGGATTCGACCATTTGGACGGCTTATTTATATGATGCCACCATTTATTAGCCAACCAGAGCATATCGAAAAGTTAGTCAATGCGATATCGAGTGCCCTCAACACAGCGGCATGCTTCTTACAGACTGATATTTAAATAATGACCGACCGCCAATCAGGGAATCGTCGTTGATTGGTTAGTTGATTGGCTAGTTGATTGGGTGGCCGAGAAAATTGTCCGCGCTATCTGCTAGACGGCAATTCAACACGGATAAGACAAAACGACGGGTATAAAAAAACCCAGCATCATCATGCTGGGCCTTTATTATTTTTAGCGTACTATTATTTTAACGTACGACTACTGAGGCATGCCAAGATTAACCAATATGGGTGGTGCCACGCATATATGGTTGCAGCACGGTTGGGATAGCGATACGGCCATCTGCTTCTTGGTTGTTCTCAAGAATCGCCACCATAGTACGACCAACGGCTAAACCGGAACCATTAAGTGTGTGCACAAGTTCTGGCTTCTTTTCGCCTTTACGACGGAAGCGAGCTTGCATGCGTCGAGCTTGGAAATCCCACATGTTCGAGCAAGAAGAGATCTCACGATATGTTTCTTGAGCCGGAACCCAGACTTCAAGATCATAAGTTTTACGCGCGCCAAAGCCCATATCACCCGTACACAAAACCACTTTACGGTAAGGCAGTTCGAGTAACTGAAGCACTTTCTCAGCGTGACCAGTCAGAGCTTCAAGCGCTTCCATTGAATCTTCTGGTTTAGTGATCTGTACCAACTCGACTTTATCGAACTGGTGCATACGGATCAAACCACGCGTGTCACGACCGTAAGAACCAGCTTCTGAACGGAAACACGGTGTGTGCGCTGTCATTTTAAGCGGCAGATCGGCCTCATCAGTAATCGTGTCACGAACCATGTTCGTAACTGGCACTTCTGCTGTTGGGATAAGTGACAATTTACGCGGCTCTTCATCGCTGACTTTCTCTACCAGTGGCTCGGTATGGAACAGGTCTTTACCAAACTTTGGTAGCTGACCAGTACCGTAAAGGCTGTCTGCATTAACCAAGTAAGGGACATACATCTCTGTATAACCATGCTCTTCAGTGTGCAGGTCAAGCATAAACTGCGCAATCGCACGATGAAGACGAGCAAATTGGCCTTTCATTACGATAAAACGTGCGCCCGTAATTTTGGTCGCGCTGGCAAAATCTAATCCGCCCGCGATCTCACCTAGATCAACGTGGTCTTTCACTTCAAAATCGTATGATTTAGGCTGACCCCAACGAGAAACCTCGACGTTGTCATCTTCGTCTTTACCATCAGGCACATCATCAGACGGAAGGTTTGGAACAGACAACGTAATGTCGTCAAGTTGGGTCATTAACGCCGCTAACTCAACTTTTTTTGCTTCTAAATCGCTACCTAAGGTACCGATTTGTTTTTTAATCTCTTCAGCGCCTTCTTTATCACCAGCCGCCATTTTCTGACCAATTTGCTTGGAGATGGAATTGCGCGTGGATTGTAAATTTTCTACTTCGACTTGAATCGACTTACGTTGCTCTTCAAGTTTACGAATAGTTTCTACGTCTAGCGTGAAGCCGCGACGTGCCAATTTTGCAGCTGTTTCATCCAGCTCTGTACGAAGTAATTTAGAATCCAGCATTGCCAATCCTATGCTTTAGGTTATGAAAACGTCTATCAGCGATTACTTTATAACCACTGATAAATCTTGATAATTGAACCGGATAACGATAACGAAAAGCCACTACTTTTCATAGCGCTTTTGTGGGCTTTTTGCGTCTAAATCGGCCAGATAATCTAACTTTTCACCAATTTTGGTTTCAAGACCACGATTTGTTGGCTGGTAGTAGCGCGTGCCACTCATTTCTGGTGGCAAATATCGTTCACCGGCGGCGTACGCACCCGGCTCATCATGAGCATAACGATATTCCTCACCATAGCCCATGTCTTTCATCAAAGATGTTGGGGCGTTACGTAAATGATGGGGCACTTCATATTCCGGTAGTTGGTGTGCATCGGTTAATGCCTGCTTCCAAGCGGTATAGACAGCGTTGCTTTTGGGCGCGCAAGCCAGGTACACAACAGCTTGAGCAATTGCTCGTTCCCCTTCTGCAGGACCAATTCGAGAGAAACAATCCCACGCAGACATGGCTACTTGCATTGCGCGAGGGTCAGCATTGCCAATATCTTCCGATGCGATCGCGAGTAACCGCCTAGCAATATACAATGGGTCACAACCTGCTGCGATCATTCGCGCCGACCAATACAGAGCGGCGTCCGGATTCGAACCCCGTATTGATTTATGTACCGCTGAAATTAAGTCGTACCAAATATCGCCCTTGTTATCAAAGCGATTCACTTTCTCGCCTGCAACTTCGGCTAATAATGGCAAGGTAATCTGTTTATTACCGTCCGAATCATCCTCAGCCATGTCATAGAGTAGCTCAAGGTAATTCAACGACATACGAGCGTCGCCATTCACCAGTTCAGCGAGCCTATCCAAGGCATTATCTTGAAACTGCGCCGCAATCTGCCCCAAGCCTCGAGCGTTATCGTTTATCGCTTGTTCGAGTACTAACAAAATATCAGCTTTATCTAGAGAGGTCAGTTTGTAGACTCGAGCTCTCGATAGCAAAGCATTATTGAGCTCAAAGGATGGATTCTCGGTGGTTGCGCCGATAAAGGTTACCGTGCCATCTTCTATGTGAGGCAAGAAGGCATCTTGTTGGCTTTTATTGAAGCGATGCACCTCATCAACAAATAAAATAGTGCGCTTTCCTGCAAGCTTATTTTCTCGTGCGCGCTCAATGGCCGCACGAATATCTTTCACTCCGGAGGTCACCGCCGATACACGTTCGACCTCGGCGTCCGCGTAGTTTGCCGCCACTTCTGCAAGGGTCGTCTTCCCTGTACCCGGCGGTCCCCATAGTATCATCGAGTGAAGCTGACCCGCTTCTAGGGCACGACGAAGCGGCTTACCAACACCAAGAATATGTTGCTGGCCAATGTATTGCTCCACCGTTTCTGGGCGCATCCTAGCAGCCAGGGGACGAAAATCTTCATCCCCTGAAAAATCAAAACTAAAATTACTCACGTAATCCCCTAGTTTCTTTGATCATCAATTTCAACACCTTCAGGCACAACAAATGTGAATCTGTCCTCTGATGGTTTGCCAACTTTAACCGCATCAAAGACAAATCGACCTTGCTGACCATCTTGTTCAATCACATTGAAACCATGAACGATCCCTTTTGGGTCAATGTTAATTTGGAACTGACCTTGTGTAGAATCCACAGCCGTAGGTGTTAGGGTAAACATGTCACCACTTTGCTCAATACTGTAATGATCCCAATCGGTGGCTCGATTACGTGTTAACAAAACAAAAGGGGTTTGTTCAGTCGCTTGCTCTTGGTTATAAATACTCACTTGTTCAATAAATGGGCTGTAGTACCAAAGATTGCTGCCGTCGGAAACCAATACGTTTTCATCCGGAAACGTGGTTACCCAACGAAACATGCTAGGGCGGGCGATTTCAACATTGCCCTCCCCTTCCATCACCACTTCACCGTCCGGGCTAGTAACGGTTTGTTTGAAACTAGCACTAAACCCGTCATTGAGTTGTAACCGTTCGCTGAGCTCTTGTTGTGGGGTCGCTAACGCCGAAAAACTCAATGTCGATAGCGTAATAAAAACGAGCGAGAACCATGTTTTCATGTTAATTCCTTACTGCATTATTCTTTAATAGGAGGTGGGGCTAGCACTTCACGATTGCCATTGTGGCCCGGTGCACTAACGATACCTTGAACCTCGAGTTGTTCGACGATACGAGCGGCTCGGTTGTAACCAATTTTAAATCGTCGTTGCACCCCTGAAACGGAACCACGACGAGAGTGCACTACGTGCTCTACTACTTGATCAAACAAGGGATCCATTTCCTCGTCCCCTTCCATTTTTTCACCGGGTAACAAGGTCTCTGGGCTTTGATCGCCATTGGTGATCTCTTCAATGTAATTTGGTTTTCCTCTGGCCTTCCAGTTGTTTACAACCGCATGCACATCATCATCGGAAGCAAACGCACCATGGACTCGCGTCGTATGACTAGAGCCGGGAGGGAGATACAACATATCACCCATGCCAAGTAACGACTCAGCCCCACCTTGGTCCAATATCGTTCTGGAATCCGTTTTGGTTGATACAGTAAATGCCACACGAGTTGGAATATTGGCTTTAATAAGACCGGTAATAACATCAACAGATGGTCGCTGCGTCGCAAGAATCAGGTGAACACCGGCGGCACGCGCTTTTTGTGCCAAACGCGCAATCAATTCTTCGACCTTCTTACCCACAACCATGATCAAGTCAGCGAACTCATCAACGACCACAACGATGTACGGTAGGTTCTCAAGCAGTGGGGCTTCTGGCTCCATGCTATCCCCTTCTTTCCATAAAGGATCATGGATAGGGTGTCCAGCCGCAGCCGCCATCTTCAGCTTGTCATTGAAGCCCTTAATATTACGAACACCCAACGCGGACATGAGTTTATAACGACGCTCCATCTCTCCAACACACCATCGTAGCGCGTTAGAGGCATCCTTCATGTCAGTCACTACTTCCGATAGTAGATGCGGGATCCCTTCGTAAATTGAAAGCTCCAACATTTTAGGGTCAATCATGATAAAGCGGACTTCTTCCGGCGTTGCTTTGTAGAGCATACTCAGAATCATGACGTTAACGCCAACCGATTTACCGGAGCCCGTTGTACCCGCTACCAGTACATGCGGCATTTTAGACAAGTCCGCAACAACCGCTTCACCCGCTATATCTTGACCCAACACGACTGTAGTTGGTGATTTAGACTCAGTAAAGGCAGGGCTGCCAATGACATCTGAAAAGTACACGGTCTGGCGCGTCATATTAGGAAGCTCTAAACCCACATAAGGCTTACCGGGGATCACTTCCACAACACGAACCGCCATTGCCGAAAGCGACCGAGCTAAATCCATCGACAATCCAGAAATCCGGCTGACCTTAACACCGGGTGCAAGGTCGAGTTCAAAGCGAGTAATCACAGGCCCAGGGAAAATATCGACCACTTCAGCCTTAATTTTGTAATCTGCTAACTTAGATTCAACCAATCGAGCAATATTTTCTAACGCTTCCTTATCAATAAAGTTTTCACGTTTTTCTGGATGATACAGGAGTTCTAATGTTGGCATCGGCTCTGTCGGTTTTGGCAGATTCGCATCTTTTTGCACCAAGAACGGGTTCATTTGCGCCACAGCGGTTTTCTGAGCTTCCGCAACGAGCGACTGAAAGGCTTGAGAATCCGCATCTACGTACTCGGCACCAGCATGTTCTACCTTCTCAGGCTGCCCTAACTGCGGCATATCAGATGGTATTTCTTGTGGCGGTACGCTTGGCTCTTGAACCCCAGTAGGCTCCTGAGTCCAAATAGGCTCTTGATTCCAAGCCGCCTCTTCAATGTGTTGGCTCGCCACAGGTGAGTCACTATTGCCTGCCACTGATTGGAGAGTAGAGTCAGGTTCACTTAAATGTTCTGGAGTATGAGTGTGACTCCGATCGGTTCCGTCACTACTGCTATCCATCCATGATTCACTTTCTGGCAGTGGTTGAGGTGCGTCTATATTCCATGGTGTATCGTCGAGTTGAGTCGCCTCAGATGGTGCAGATACCACCGATGCGGCGGTCGTTGCAACGGCAGCCGCCGCCGCTCCTGAAAGGTTGATTGATTCGCTTGCTTGGTGTTTTTCAGGCACAGACTCTTGTGGTGACTGGTCAGCAAAATCATCAGACGTTCTGGCTGCCATTTCAAGATCTTCGATCGTCGCGCCTAACTGATGCGTTCGATCATCTGCCGTACTTAGCTGCTCATCTAAGGCATCCATTGCATTGAAATGCTCATGAGGCGATGATGCGTCCTGCAATTCAATAGACGATTCACCGATGACAGGCTCAGTACGCGTGGCAGGCTCTGACATGTTCGCAGTAGGTTCTGTTGAGTATGCGCTAGATTCTGACTCGTAGACTGTAGGCTCAGCACTAAACGTTGCTTCTGGTGCAGAGGTCGTCTCTATATCAGGCTGAATCGTCGTTTCATTCAATGTCGGAGAAGGTGCTGCCTTGGCAAACAATGGGTCATACTCTTCTGACTGACGATCCACAGATTCTGCGTTAGCGTCTGGCATATGAATATTGTAATGACGACGCTTTGACGATGTCGGTGAGAGGTCGATTGAATCAGTAGACGGCTCGCTAAGTGACAACGGCGCTTCCTTTGCAGAAAAATGCGGCAACCTTCCATCTTCATCCATTCTCTCTGGCTGAGACAGAACCGGTTCGTAAACCTGCTCTTTACTGCCACGAACTTTATTCGTCATTGCCGCCAGCATAGTAAGAACGCCGTTACCAAGCCACTCAACAATACTGAGCCAAGAGACACCAGTTAATAGGGTAAAGCCTGCCCCCCACAAAAATAGCAAGACGATGGTGGTGCCCAGCACATTCAATGTCGGCAATGCTAAGCTCGTTAATACATCACCAATCACGCCGCCTGATGAAAAATACCAAATATCATCAAAATTAATGTCGGCAAGCCCGCAGCTAGTGAGGATAATAATGGTGAGACCAAGCGTACGAGTCCCCCAGATCATCAAGTCTATTTCATCATCTTTGTCTCGGGTTCTGAAAAAGACCCAAGCGCTGAACGCGACAACAAACGGGATGGGGTATGCCAAAGAGCCAAAAACGAAGAATAGTGTATCGGCAAGCCAGGCACCAACGATGCCACCTGCGTTTTGAATGTCGCCACCCCAAGAAGTTTGCGACCAAGAAGGGTCGGCGGGGTTGAACGTAAATAATGCAACGGCCAAGATAATTGACGTCAGCACAGCTAAGATAAAGCAGCACTCCCTCAATCGCTGAAATCCATTGAGGCGAGAAGCTTCTTGCTCTTCGCTCGTCTTAATGATCGTTTCGACTCTTTTTTTGTCCTGTTTGAACATATCCAACATCTAACTTAGTAGAAACAGCCCGAGCGGCATAAGCCGCTCGGAGTATTTATTAATTTAACCACATCAGGGATAAAAACCCAATCGAGGAGATGAATAAAGCATGGATTTTCATGGCATTAGTCAACTCCTTGTTAGAATAGACTTATCTGGTCTTAATCACCAATTGGTTAGATTGCTTAACTTCTTCCATCACAACGTAAGTTCGTGTGTCATTGACACCCGGTAAACGCAGTAAAGTATCCCCAAGCAATTTACGATAAGCACCCATATCCGACACCCTTGTTTTCAAAAGATAGTCGAAATCTCCAGAAACGAGGTGACATTCTTGGATGTCATCCAATCGTTGCACTGCTGAGTTAAATTGCTCAAACACATCTGGTGCACCACGATTTAGCGTAATTTCCACAAATACTAGTAATGACGCATCTAAGTATTGCGGATTAAGTAGAGCTGTATAGCCCGTAATATATCCCTGACGCTCAAGTCGACGAACACGTTCTAAACACGGTGTAGGCGAAAGACCTACGCGTTTTGACAATTCGACATTTGAGATCCTACCGTCTTTCTGCAATTCATTAAGAATGTTGCGATCAATACGGTCTAGTTCCTTGGACGGCTTCTTATAGTTGTCTGCCATTTTTTATTCCACCTTGTTACTTCCTTGCAAAAAAATATACTACAACTCTGTAATATTCAGTATCAAATTTTGTTAATTAGCTTCTATACTAGTCAGTAATTCGACAATAACACCCTACACACAGTTAATACAACCATATAATAATGAGGAGTCAGGATGATCATTGGCGTACCTAAAGAGATAAAAAACCATGAATACCGTGTTGGTATGATCCCAGCGAGCGTGCGAGAACTAGTCTCACACGGCCATCAAGTTTTCGTTGAAACTAATGCTGGCACTGGTGTTGGTTTTTCAGACGATGATTACATCGCTGTAGGCGCATCCATTCTTCCTACCGCCGCTAACGTTTTTGCGCAAGCAGAGATGATTGTAAAGGTCAAAGAACCCCAAGCTGTCGAGCGTGCTATGTTACGTGAAGGCCAAGTATTATTTACTTATCTTCACCTAGCACCAGATTTTCCACAAACTGAAGAGCTAATTAAAAGCAAAGCTGTCTGCATTGCCTATGAGACTGTAACAGATAATATGGGTCGCTTACCACTATTAGCACCAATGTCAGAAGTTGCTGGGCGAATGTCTATACAAGCTGGTGCTCAAACACTCGAAAAGTCGAACGGCGGACGTGGTCTGCTACTCGGTGGCGTTCCTGGAGTAGAACCTGCTAAAGTTGTCGTCATTGGCGGCGGTGTTGTTGGTTCAAACGCTGCTCGTATGGCGGTGGGTATGCGTGCTGATGTCACAATCTTAGACCGTAGTATTGATACACTACGTGCTTTAGATGAAGAATTCCAGGGCCGCGCAAAAGTGGTTTATTCTACAGAAGATGCGTTAGAGAAGCATATTCTAGATGCTGACCTTGTGATTGGTGCAGTGTTGATCCCAGGCGCGGCAGCACCGAAGCTGGTCACAAAAGAGCACATTGCGAAAATGAAACCTGGCGCGGCTGTTGTTGATGTTGCCATTGACCAAGGTGGCTGCTTCGAAACATCACATGCGACTACACACGCCGATCCAACATATATTGTTGATGATGTGGTCCACTACTGTGTGGCAAACATGCCTGGCGCCGTTGCGCGTACGTCTACCTTCGCGCTCAATAACGCCACTTTGCCATATATCATCAAGCTCGCAAACAAAGGCTATCAACAAGCACTCACTGAAGATAAAGGCTTTTTGGATGGACTTAATGTGATCCACGGCAAAGTGACCTGTAAGGAAGTTGCCGAGAGCTTTGACTTAGAATTCGTTGAGCCTATTGCTGCGATGGCAATGTTCAACTAGTTCATGCTAGCGTATAACGAAGATTGACGAGTCACATCGTCATTTTAGAAACGGGCGAATTCGCCCTTTTTTTTATGTGTTTTTTATGGATATATCTGCTTTCACCCCATGTATGACAAGATTTCTAGGGGTTGTTGTTACTTCACAAAATGTAAAAACCTCCGCTTGATAGCCATGCTCTTCAAGGTACAACGCTTTATCCAACGCTAACCACAGTTCAAGCGGTCGACGGAAAATACCTTGAATCAAACTCAATGCTTCCATTTTCCAATAACGCTCATGCCCAATTTGTTCAAAATGTTCGTAATTGACACTTGGTAGTTGTAAGGACTTTTGATTTGCAGCCCATAAACAAAACGCTCCGAATCCCTCCGCTAACATGGATTTTTTGATACTAGGGATAGAGATATAGCCTTCGCTGAGTGCAAGCTCTCGACACAGGGCATCAAACCCTAAACGAAACGTCATTTCTTGCTCACGATGGCGTCTCACGCGTTCTCCACCCGTAATGGTTTCTTGAAGTGGGATACGAAGCTCTTGTTTACTAAGCTGCAACGTATCGTGGCGAGCTTGCTGAGACATAGGTCGATAGTGCTCATCGCGAATAAGGTGATAGCAACACGGTGACAACGTGACAGCAGGAAGGTGATGTCGAACGGCATGTTCAATCAAAGTGACATGTAAATCACCACAGGCATGCAACGCGACGGCATGCTGCTCGCTGTCAAACACCTTCTCTGAATCCGGATGGAAGGCATCCCCTTGCACAAACGTCATTGGCAACGCCAATTTATCAGCCTCACCTTGTCCCGATTCACACAATACGTCTTGAAACTCAAAGCTAGTGACCGTTTGGCGAGATTGTGATGCCAGCAATCGGCCTAAATATCCTTTTCCAGAGCACCATTCTAGCCACTGAGAACCATGATGATCCGCTAAACAGACCTGACTCAAAGAGGTGATTTGGTCAAGCTTTCTTCCTGGAATCCCAACCTCTAAACCTCTTGGCAAATTGGTACACCGAGCATGGGTCAAACGATGAGGCACGGTCAGTCCGCTCAGCTTATGAGCATCAGGAAGCCATGGAATAAGTGCAGCGGTAAGCCGTAAAGGGTCGCTTTTGTATTCAGCAATTTGTTGATGACTCAGTGACAAAAGCCAAGTAAGAAGATCGGCGTTGTTGTCTTGCCAAGAAACGTGGTCATCGATGACTTGATAGAATGGATCGGTACGCCAATAGCATTGGTGCTGTTTCAGCAGTTGCGTGACCAATTCGAATTGTTGCTGATTCACGATAATATGCTCCCCCTATCTATCTGGTGCGATTGTAGGGGGAAGCGTGAAACAACGGAAGTGTTTTGTGTTAACGAACCGGCAAATCGATGTCTTTAAACATTTCTTCAATTTCCACGTTGGATTTTAAAGAAATGGCTTGCTCGACCACTGGCTTAGTCAGGTGGGGGGCGAAACGCTCCATGAAATCGTACATGTATGTCCGTAAGAACGTGCCACGACGGAAACCGATGCTGGTTGTACTCGCTTCAAATATATGACTCGCGTCAATCGCGACTAAGTCGGTGTCTTGGCTATTATCCATTGCCATACTGGCAATAACTCCGACGCCAATACCCATGCGTACGTAAGTTTTAATCACATCGGCATCGGTTGCAGTAAAGACGACTTTAGGTGTCAGGCCAACTTTATTAAATGCAGTGTCCAACTCAGAACGGCCAGTAAAGCCAAATACATAAGTCACCAAGGAGTACGCGGCAAGATCTTCGATCGTCACTCGTGCTTTTTGTGCCAGCGGGTGATCTTTACGTACCACTATCGAGCGATTCCAATGGTAACAAGGCAGCATGATCGCGTCTTGATAAAGATGAAGCGCTTCGGTGGCGATTGCAAAGTTTGCCGTCCCTTTCGCGATGGCTTCCGACATTTGTGACGGCGTACCTTGGTGCATGTGCAGCGAGACTTTGGGATAACGAGCCGTAAAGCCTTTAATCACTTCTGGCAGAGCGTAACGAGCTTGCGTATGTGTCGTTGATATATTTAGCGTGCCCATTTCAGGGTGAGTATGCTCACCGGCTACCGCTTTTATGCTTTCAACACGCGACAGTATCTCTTGCGAAATACGGATGATATCTTTACCCGCTGGTGTCACTTGCGTTAGATGTTTTCCGCTTCGCTCAAATATTTGAATGCCAAGCTCATCTTCCAGTAACCGAACCTGCTTACTAATACCAGGTTGGGATGTGTATAAGCTTTCTGCAGTCGCCGAAACATTTAGATTATGGTTCAATACTTCAACGATATATCTCAACTGCTGTAACTTCATTGCGCCCTCGTCATCCTTGTCATTTGATGCTGTTCATCCGATAAATCCCAACAGCAAAGCATATAATTATTAGTTATAACGAATTACTAGAAAGATTAACAGTATTTTGCACATCTATTGCTCACATTTCTAAAAGTGAGTGAATAATCAACTATTTTGTTCGGTTTATGACCCAAACGACAACTTAGCGGTGTTGATGACTTTCGCTTTGGTGTATTCTGATTTTCTTGTTGTAGGGAAACTCACTGTAGATACAAAACGTTATGAATATTGGTTTGATCATCGCGCTTGTCGCACTCTTGCTTGTCCTCGTTCTCGGTTACAACATCATGTTGCAGTACAAACTGAAAGCTGAGGCGACGCGCAGACAAGAGTCTGCTCGCTATGTCGCGCTTATTGACGCCACTGAGGAGCTTATCGGTGGTGCGAGCTACCTACCGTACAGCAAAGAGCTCATGACTTGCTTACACAATCGAATTTTAGATGCCTTGAAAAATATGCATGAACTCGACCCGAAAAACAAACACCTCGCTCAACGTGTCGAATCGGCGCAGGTTCAGATTCAACAATTAAATGAAAACTACGAGGGCAACGAAGCAACGGCATTTAAGGTTCCTACCAGTGATAAACAAGCCATTGTTATGTTGAAACTTGTCAAGCGCCTTCGTGATACCATTCGAACCGAACACAATAAGGGCCGAATCGATACTCAATCCTATATGGTTGAAAACGGCCGCTTAGAAACCATTCAGATTAGAATCAATATCGAAAACGTGGTTAAACGCGCCCATGAGTCCATAGCAAAAGGACAACCCGGAACGGCAATGCAGCTGTTGAAGAAAGGCATCGATGCCTTAAGTTCAAAAAATGATAATTACTCTATTCAGGCAAAGCAAAAACTGACCGATATACTGGATCAGCTGCAAAACTCAAGACAAGCAAAAGCCGATGAGCAACAGCAACAGGCTAGCCGCGAAAGAGATGACGATATTGACGCCCTGTTTGGTGAAAAGAAAAAGTGGTAGCATCATTCTTTAGCTACATTTATTAGCGTGTAAATAATAGTATTCAAACCAAAGGTCGCTAAGGCGACCTTTTTCAATCGATCAACGAAGTCATACCATAATGAATCCAACTCAAATTGAACAAATTTTAGCGCCTATCAATACGTTTCTTCATTGTGCCACCCCCGACGAGTGGGTAACCGAAGCGAAGAAACCAGAGAACTTATCTGTCATTCTTATCGACCACTTATTATGTGAATTGAAAGCTGGGCAGTCAGCCATGTATTTGCTTCGTAAGTATGCGGTAGACTCTGCGAGTACGGCGTTATTGCAGGAGTGGTTCAAGCCTTATGAAGAGTTTGCCTATCGCAAGCAAGGGGATATGGCTTCATTACGCGGTAAAAGTAATATCTCCAAATCCATTATGGCGAAATCGGTCTCACCCTATAGCCAAGATTTGATCGATAAGATGGTGTTATTGATCAAAGAAGAGTTGCATCATTTTTATCAGGTATTAGAGATCCTGGAAGATAGGAAGATCCCCTACCATCCAATCCCAGCAGGTCGATATGCGAAGGGCTTATTGTCTAACGCAACAACGCATGAGCCAAATACCTTGATCGATAAATTGATCATTGGCGCTTATATCGAAGCCAGATCTTGTGAACGCTTTGCCAAGTTAGCCCCGCATCTAGATGAAGACATTGCTAAGTTTTATGTGTCTTTACTGCGCTCTGAAGCTCGACATTATCAAGATTACCTAACACTTGCTGAGCAAGTCGCTGGCGGTGATATTAGTGAAAGGGTGGAGTTTTTTGGCAAAATAGAAGCGAATTTAATTACCGCACCTGACAGTGACTTCAAGTTTCATAGCGGCGCTCCTGCATAGTACCACGCTGTTATTCAGGCTCTCTTATGTCTTAATAACCGGTTTACTTGCCCTCCCCCCCTGTTAATTAGGCGCTCAGTGCTCCTTAACTAAATAACGAATAAAAAGGCACTACCTCAATTTGAGACAGTGCCTTGTCAATTCAACTCTTAGCGGGCGATGTAAAGCCCATGTCACGCTAGACCAATGTCGGGTTAGATCAATGTCGCGTTAATCTCAGCTAAAACCTGAGATGGGTTAGAGGCTTGTGTTATGGGACGGCCAATTACCAAATAATCAGACCCAGCTTGAATAGCCATGTCTGGGGTCATAATGCGTTTTTGATCGCCCACCGCGGCGCCCGCTGGACGAATACCAGGGGTGATGAGCTTAAACTCTTTACCCAATTCCGCCTTAAGCATACTTGACTCTTGAGCAGAGCATACCACGCCATCCAATCCAGAGCGTTTGGTTAGGTTTGCTAAGCGCAAGACCTGCTCTTGAGGCGTGACATCAATGCCAATACCCGCCAAATCAGATTGCTCCATACTTGTCAGTACAGTCACACCAATGAGTAACGGGCGATCCTTTCCGTATGGTTCCAATATTTCACGCGATGCCGTCATCATGCGTTCGCCACCGCCGGCGTGTACATTAACCATCCATACACCAAGTTCCGCGGCTGCACGCACAGCTTTCGAGCATGTATTAGGGATATCATGAAACTTTAAATCTAGAAACACTGAGAAGCCACGTTTATGCAGCTCACGAACAAAGTCAGGACCAAATAGTGTAAACATCTCCTTACCGACTTTCAGGCGGCAAGAGCTTGGGTCAATTCTATCAACAAAAGCTAGCGCATCGGCTTGGTTGTCATAATCCAGTGCAACTATCACTTTTTGGTCAATCATTCTTGCTCCTTACAAATATACTGATTTTTTACTCAAAAAAAGCAGCACCTCAAGTGCTGCATCTAAATATCGAACAACGAATTACTCGCCGTCTAACCCTCGAATTGGTTTGATCGTACCCCATCCTTTACAAGAAGGGCAGTGCCAATATAGTGAGTGGGTTGAAAAACCACATTTTCGGCAGCGATAATGAGGTTTAACTTTTAATTGCTCGCCAACCAAAGATTGCAAAGTCGTTAAACTCTCTTTCGCTCTGCCCTCTTCTGCATTAGCAAGGTGATAATCCATCAATCGATAGAACCCTTTCATTGTTGGGCTCTTGACTAACTGACGAGTCAGCAATGCTTGCGCTGACGCCGTCCCTTCATGATGTGCTACCAATTGAGCAAGCATTAACTCAGCAGAAACACCCGCACCTTTTTCAATACTCGCGCGCAAAAACTCGACTAAATCCTGTTCTTGCCCTAAATGGTGGTAACACTCTGCCAGTGTCGGTAGCACTTCACTGACAAAGTCTTTGTCTTGTTCCAGTACCGCTTCAAGATGCTCTATCGTTTTTAGGTAGTCTTCATTTTCAAGGTACAGGCGACCTAGTGCAATATTGGCACGTGCACACCTAGGATCAACCGCTAACGCTTTACGAAAATGTTGAATCGCTTTTTGTGTGTTGCTGTCTGACTGCTCAACCATTGCAAGTTCACACCAAAAATGAGCGATGTTATTTCTAACTCTCTTTTTACCCATTTTTAATAAGGCTGATGCATACTCAATGGCTTTATGCCACTCTTGAGTTTGCTCATAGATAGAGACTAATTGAACCAGCGCCCCTTCTCGGTGTTCTGGTTCTTCAACAAGTTGGACGAATATTTTTTCCGCACGGTCGAGAAAGCCCGACACCATATAGTCTTTAGCAAGCTGTTGTAAGGCAAGATTTTTCTGCTCAATAGTGAGGCCAGAGCGAGAGATTAGATTTTGGTGGATGCGTATCGCACGGTCGACTTCGCCCCGGGAACGAAACAAATTACCTAATGCTAGGTGGGTATCTATCGTTTCATCATCGACTTGAAGCAACTCAATAAAATGGTCTACCGCTTTGTCTGACTGATCGGAAAGCAACAGGTTAAGACCCGTCATATACTGACGAGATATTTGATGTGACTGCTCTTGTCTGTCATGTTTTACACTTCGCTGCCCCATATACCAACCATAGGCAGCAGCGATAGGTAAAAGTAGAAATAGTAGCTCAAGCATGTACTAAATAGGCCCTAGTCGTAATCAGCTGCTAGGACTGGTCGTCGCCACGTCTTTTGACTGGGATGGCGTTTGCTTTGCTAGTTTTTTTCTTAGTTTCCGAACCGTTAATTGGGACTTAAGATGAAGACTTCCGAAGATAATCCATGAAATGACGAAACCAACAACAAAAACCACACCAAGTAGCGTAGATAAATGAAACTCTCCTTGCGCTAGCAAGTAGTTAAATGTCACGACTTCTTGGTTCTGTGAACCAAGTGCCAGAGTAACTAAGAAAAGTACAATTAGTAGAATTATTTTTATAATCTTCATGTGTTTTCACCGCAGTCATTGGATAGCTAAGATTATGCAGCAAATAGCGTTCGCACACCATGTTTGTTCATCATAATCTTAATAATCTTCTTCATAATTAGCCTTGTATAACGCACAACCCACACGTTTCTAGATTGGCGTAAACGAAACGCTTTAATTAAATTCAGGAATGTAAAAACGGCACACTATCTGTATGCCGTTCCGTTGACCGAACTAAAGAGAAGACTTATAGACTTTCGTTTACTCGTTCACGTAATTCTTTGCCTGGCTTAAAGTGAGGGACATACTTGCCTTCTAATTCCACTTTGTCACCTGTTTTAGGGTTACGTCCTACACGTGGCTCACGGAAATGAAGTGAGAAGCTACCAAACCCACGAATTTCAATACGGTCACCGCTTTCAAGCGTGTTCGCCATATGTTCTAAAATGTCTTTTACCGCATCTTCAATTTCTTTTGCTGATAAGTGAGTTTGCTCTGCGCAGAGTCTTTCAATTAATTCAGACTTAGTCATAGGTGGTTATCCTCATTACTCTTCATGTTCAGTTGAAACTGGTTTTTATCATTATATAACATCAGTTCACTAACTGCCTGTATAAACAGATAATAGTCTATAATTCGCAAAGTTAAAAACAAAAAAAAGGAGCCTTTCGGCTCCTTTTCTCTTAGCAGAGTATATTACTCGCCTTTAGCAGCTTTAAATGCGTCTGCCATAGCACTACCGAACCCGCCGTCTTCTTGCTTGTTCAGTGAAGCCATTGCTTCTTGCTCATCAGCTTCATCTTTAGCTTTGATAGATAGGTTGATTACGCGGTTCTTACGGTCTACACCAGTGAACTTCGTTTCAACGCTGTCGCCAACGCTTAGGATTAGAGATGCGTCTTCAATACGGTCACGTGAAACTTCAGATGCGCGGATGTAACCTTCTACGCCTTCTTCAAGTTCAATAGTAGCGCCTTTCGCGTCTACTGCAGTAACAGTACCGTTAACTAGCGTGCCTTTCTTGTTATCAGCAACGTAAGCATTGAATGGGTCATTTTCCATTTGCTTAACGCCTAGAGAGATACGCTCGCGCTCTGCATCTACAGCTAGAACTACAGCTGAGATCTCGTCACCTTTCTTGTATTCACGAACAGCATCTTCGCCAGTTGCGTTCCAAGAAATATCAGATAGGTGTACTAGACCGTCGATGCCGCCTTCTAGACCGATGAAGATACCAAAGTCAGTAATAGACTTGATCTTACCAGTAACTTTGTCGCCCTTAGCTTGCATTTCTGCAAATGACTGCCATGGGTTCGCTTTACACTGTTTCAGACCTAGAGAGATACGACGACGTTCTTCGTCGATATCAAGAACCATAACCTCAACTTCGTCGCCAACATTAACAACTTTAGAAGGGTGGATGTTCTTGTTAGTCCAATCCATTTCTGAAACGTGTACTAGACCTTCAACGCCTTCTTCGATTTCAACGAAGCAGCCGTAGTCAGTTAGGTTAGTAACACGACCAGTTAGCTTGTGACCTTCTGGGTAACGCTTAGCGATTGCTACCCATGGATCTTCGCCTAGTTGCTTAAGACCTAGTGAAACGCGAGTGCGGTCACGATCGAACTTAAGAACTTTAACTAGGATTTCGTCACCAACGTTAACGATCTCAGATGGGTGCTTAACACGCTTCCAAGCCATATCAGTGATGTGTAGAAGACCGTCAACACCGCCAAGATCAACGAATGCACCGTAGTCAGTAAGGTTCTTAACGATACCTTTAACTTCAGTACCTTCTTGTAGAGTTTCAAGAAGTTCGTCACGCTCAACACTGTTTTCAGATTCGATAACAGCACGACGAGAAACAACAACGTTGTTACGCTTCTGGTCTAGCTTGATAACTTTGAACTCTAGCTCTTTGTTTTCTAGGTGAGCAGTGTCACGGATTGGACGTACGTCAACAAGAGAACCAGGAAGGAAAGCACGGATACCGTTAAGTTCAACAGTGAAACCGCCTTTAACTTTACCGTTGATGATACCAACAACAGTTTCAGCTTCTTCGTAAGCTTTCTCAAGAACGATCCAAGCTTCATGACGCTTCGCTTTCTCACGAGAAAGTTGAGTTTCACCGAAACCATCTTCAACAGCGTCTAGAGCAACGTCTACTTCAGCACCAACTTCAACTTCAAGTTCGCCAGCAGCGTTCTTGAATTGTTCAGCAGGGATAGCAGACTCAGACTTAAGGCCAGCATCAACAAGAACGAAACCGTTCTCGATAGCTACTACAGTACCTTTAACGATACTACCTTGTTGGAATTCAGTTTCATTCAGAAACTCTTCAAAGAGTTGAGCAAAAGATTCAGTCATTATTTAATCTTCAATTAGTAAACGTCCACGGGTATCCTACCGCATGGGGTTGATAATTTCGCCAGTCATCATCCTTGCGACCAACGTTCGAAACCCACCAAGCCTAGTACTAATGTACTTCTACTTAGTGAGATTAGATTCGATATATTTTAGCGCTTTTTCGACAACCTGCGTAATATTTAACGAGGTAGAATCAAGCACTAGAGCGTCATCAGCTGGACGTAGAGGGGCAACCGCTCGGTTGCGATCTCTGAAGTCTCGCTCTTCGATCTCGCTCAAAAGGTCGTCAAATTTAACATCTAAACCCTTTAGTTGCAACTGCTTAAAGCGGCGATGCGCCCTTTCTTCTGCACTTGCATCTAAGAAAATTTTCACAGGCGCTTGTGGGAAAACAACCGTACCCATGTCACGGCCATCGGCAACTAAGCCTGGTGCGATATTAAAAGCACGTTGACGGCGTAATAATGCTTCTCGCACTCGAGGTAGAGCCGCTATTTTTGATGCCGCATTGCCCGTTTCTTCTTTACGAAGTTCACCAGACACATCTTCACCTTCCAGAATCACCTTAACAAGATCGCCTTCCGCAATGAATTGAACGTCAAGATGGACAGCAATGGGTACCAATACGTCTTCTGATTCGAGGTCAACGCCATGATGAATAGCCGCCAATGCTAATACGCGATAAATAGCACCTGAATCGAGTAAATGAAAGCCTAGTTTATCAGCCAGTAACATACACAGCGTGCCTTTACCAGCGCCACTTGGTCCATCTACGGTAATCACGGGTGTCATTGAGGACATGTTTTACTCCACGTTGTTTAATTTGGCTAAATATCTTTATTATTCTTCATTTTTACGGCGCAAAATTATATACCCAATCCATTCAACATACCATTTTCTTTGGGATTCATTTCTGACGTGCTTTTGTTCTATCTTTACTTCATTTTTTAGAATGGGTCACATTATTGTCATACAATAATATTGTAAGGTAATGTTATCTCCAGAACATCGACACCAAGGAAAATAACAATGAAAAAGGTTCAATTAAGTTTACTTACGCTTAGCATCATTGCAGGGTCAGCCATCGCTGCGTCTTCTGACACTCTAGATATGACATCGTTTAATCTTGACCCTCAAAAAGCACCAGCACAAAACTTTGATTTAACCAATTGGAAAATCACACTTCCAGAGTTAACAACAGAAGGGTCTCGTAAAGGGAAAGCATTAGAAATTGCTAAAGATGAACTTGGCAATACCACAACACCTTATGTCCACCCTGAGTGGTTCTATACAAACAAAGAAACTGGTGCCCTTGTATTTGTTGCACCAAATGAAGCACCAACCACACCAAACAGCAAAAATACCCGTAGTGAGCTGCGTGGCATGCTAGCGAAAACTTATGGTGAACCAAAGAATAACTTCGTTATAGCCTCACACCCAAATGCATCCGAATATGGCGCTATCGGTGGCACACTGAAAGCAACATTATCAGTAGATCAAGTGAGTGAAAGCGGTAACTACAAAAAAAATGGCGCTTTCGCCGTTGTCATTGGTCAGATCCATGGTTCTAAAAACGAACCATTAAAGATTTCTTATCGTAAACTTCCCGATCATGAACACGGCTCATTGGCTTGGAACTACGAATTGAATCCGACTAAGGATTTACAAAACGCTAAAGATGAAAACGGCAAAAAACTTCGTAAGGATATTCGTCACGACGTCTTTGGTAAGCACAACCTGCGTAAAGGGGCTGCTGATCCGCAAGATGGCATTAAACTCGGAGAGATTTTTTCTTACGAAGTTAACGTCGATGGCGACATCATGCACCTAACGTTTACTAAGAATCCAGGTACGTCTGATGCGATTGTGAAAACATTTGATGTCGACCTAGCAAAAGGAAATTACCAAGGTAACGAGGTCGACCAGGGTTACGGTAGTGACTGGATGTATTACAAAGCCGGCGTATACAACCAGTGCAATACCAAAAAGAGCAGCTCCGATTGTCAATGGCGTGGTATGGAAGCCGGCGACTATACACAAGCGAGCTTCTACCAGTTAGAGCTTGATCAATAACCGTTAGGTGTTAATTGAGCCCAAATTTAAAAGGACCCAACACTTTGTGTTGAGTCCTTTTTTATCAAATGCATTGTCATGATTCGAAGTACTTTAACAATATAAAATACTTACACTATTGGCCGCTGACCACGGCTAATCCATTTCATCAATACGTTATCAGCCGCTTGCCCAGCCGCACCTGAAAATTTATCCGCAAGCTTCTTCTTTTGAACATAGTGAATCGCAAGTACGGTTTTTTCTTTGCAAGCCGCCGTCACCACATCATCTGATGTTTGAATTGCATCGACTAAGCCGAGGGTTTTGGCTTGAGTTCCAAACCAATGTTCACCCGTTGCCACTTTTTCCAGATCAAGTGCAGGACGGTGCTCCCTAATAAAGTCTTTGAACAAGCCGTGGGTCTCTTCCAGCTCTTCTTTGAATTTATCACGTGCTTTATCGGTATTTTCACCAAACATCGTCAGCGTACGTTTGTATTCACCTGCCGTGAGCTGTTCAAATTCGATATCATTCTTTTTCAGCAGCTTATGGAAGTTTGGCAACTGTGCAATAACACCAATAGAACCAACGACAGCAAAAGGTGCCGACACGATCTTATCTGCAATACATGCCATCATGTAACCACCACTCGCTGCTACCTTGTCAACCGAGATAGTGAGTGGCAGGTTTGCCCCTTTGATTCTGTCGAGTTGTGAAGAAGCAAGGCCGTAAGCATGTACCATACCGCCGCCCGATTCCAAGCGCACTAACACCTCATCGCCAACACGTGCGACAGCTAAAATAGCACTCACTTCTTCTCTTAATGACGCGACTTCTTTAGCGTCAATGCTACCGTTAAAATCTAAAACAAAAAGATGTGGCTCACGCTTACTATCAAGGTCACCATTTTTTGAGGCTTTCTTAATTTCTTTTTCACGTGATTTACTTTTTTCTTTTTCCGCTTTTTTCTCAGCCTTATCTCGTGCTTTTATGAATGACTCATCATGTAAATGGTGCTCTAACTGCTCAACCGTTTGTTTTCTTTGTTCAGTCAAGTTAGTCACTTCAAGCGCACCTTTAGCACCACCTGAACGACCACCTACTGATTTCGCCACCACAATGAGTGCCAAGATGGCCGCCAATACCGTCACGATTTTGGCTAGAAAAAGCCCGTAATCTAATAAAAATTCCAATGTCTTATCCCCAATCCTACGAATTAGTGTATTGTAACCAACTTGTCACGATTACCAAGAATTATTCAAAACTAAGGAAGTGTTCTGTGGAATATTCAACCGCTCCTGAGGCGCTAAAAGGTAAAGTTATCCTCATTACTGGCGCTGGGGCTGGCATCGGCCGTCAAGCAGCACTTAGCTACGCCAAACATGGCGCTACTGTCATTTTACTCGGCCGTAATGTGGCGAACTTAGAGCTAATTTACGATGAAATTGAAAAAGCCGGTTACCCGCAACCTGCTATCATCCCACTCGACCTCAAGGGCGCGACAAAACAGAATTACATTGATATGGCCGAGACTATCGAAGGTCAATTTGGACACCTAGATGGGCTGGTTCATAATGCAGGTGTCTTAGGCACGCTAAGCCCATTCGATCAAATTGATGAAGAGACGTTTGATGATGTTATGCAGATCAATGTCAAAGCTGAGTTTCTTATGACACAAGCCTTATTGCCTATTTTGAAAAAATCACAAGCAGGTCGAATTATTTTTACTTCTTCAACTGTTGGGCATATCGGCCGCACATTCTGGGGAACGTACGCGATCTCCAAGTTTGCGACTGAAGGTATGATGCAAATCTTAGCCGATGAACTCAGTGATTCTGCCATCCGTGTCAATGCGATAAACCCAGGAGCAACGCGTACACGTATGCGTGCAAAAGCCTATCCTGGTGAAGATGCGAATGCCTTGAAAACGCCAAGTGACCTCATGCCTTTATACCTGCATTTAATGGACCCTTCAGTATCTGATATCAACGGGCAATGTATAGACGCTCAACCTAAGCGTTAGCAAGCCTAGTTATTCACAGATCAATGGCTAACCGCTTTAAGCTTTAACGATAAGTGAGTGCCAAAGCACTCACTTATTTAACCCACTACCCTAAGTGTTGCCTCAAAAACTCCCCAGCCACCGCGCTGCCATGCTGGTAGTCCTCTAAAATCTGATCCTTATGGCTCATTAATCCTTTGGACGTCAACTCATGTTTCGGCTGTATATGCCACAATTTCACCTCTTCCGGAGGGGATAGTAGAAATTGCTCAACCTGACTATGGTTATTGTAATGCGCCACCAGCATGTCTAAATGGCTCGTACCATTTCGGCTAAAAGGCACACGCTTGTTCTGAATATCAATCAAGCGAGATAGCTTTTCATTGTCGTTAATCCAAGTCGACAGCTTACTTTTTTCACTCTGAGGGATTTTGTACAATTCGGCTTGGTTTGCAGTAAATTGCTTATAATCCATTTTGATACTGTGAAGCTTTTCTGAAAATTGCTTATGGAATTCGGTCAACTTTTCTTTCGTACCCGAAACTTTAAGATGATTTAAATGCGTATCTAGCCCCGCTTCCAATTCTTTTTTCCAGCGCTCCAACGACTCCATGGCAGGAGACGGCGTTAGCTCTTTTCGATTGCCTTCTGGGATAGTGCTGATCACCACCATATTGTTAATACCTCGACGACAAGACTCCTGCACAGGGATCGTTGCAGACACCCCTCCATCTACCCATTTTTTGCCATCAAACTCAATATCATGATAATAAAGCATCGGGATCGCACAGGTTGCCCTAAGTACATCAAACCAATTATCCGCAAAAATCGGATAGTAATAATCTTGTAGGTCTTCTACATCAGTAATACAGGCCAGCGCCACCTTGTTGTCACCGAGTTGAATCTTTCCTTTAGGGATATTTAGTGGGAACTCGCCTGTATTCACAAACTCAAAAGCCCAATCTAGATCCATAGGCTGCTGCTTTTGAAGCAGTTTATTGACGTCAAAAAAACGTCCTCGCGTCGTATAATTGAGAATAAAATCTAACCCGAGCCCTTTTTGCTGAGTGACAAAAGAAGACACATTGAGCGCCCCAGCTGAGGTACCAATATATAAGGAAAACGGATCGAATTTAGCATCAATAAATTTATCTAAAACACCCGCGGCAAACGCCCCTTTTTGTCCGCCACCTTGGACGATCAAAGAATATTGTTGATCCTTCGTGAACACACAGCTCTCCTCACATTTTTTTGTTCTTTCTTGAGATTAAAATAATTACTCTAGCCTGAACATCATTTTTCAAGATAATGCATCAAAACTGGTGACACCTTCTCACTAACTTCTTGATTATCAGCTTGACCCATAATTTTAGTCCCATTCACATTGAATACCATTTGCAGTCAGTCGATTCTCATTTATACTGTATAAATATACAGGTATTTATTATGCATAATTTAATCACTGAACTACAACATAAGCAATTGATCTGGAAAGGAAGTCACCCCTTAACTGCTTCAAACAACCATCATTCCACTGGTTTTAGCAAACTGGATCAATCACTCAATGGTGGGTTCCCTAGCCACGGGGTCATTGACATTCAATCCGCCACTGGCATTGGTGAACTAAGACTTCTCAGTCCTTACATAGCAACTCACACAGAAGAACGGCTTTTGGTATTAATCAACCCACCTGGTTATGTCTGTGCTGAGTACCTCTTAAACCAAAATATTAACCCTTCACAGGTGTTGTTGATTTATCCAACATCAACAGCAGACGCCCTATGGGCCGCGGAGCAAAGCTTAAAAAGTGGCGCGAGTAGTTGTGTGTGTTTGTGGCAAAGTGACATTGAGATTCATCATGCAAAGCGTCTTCAAGTCGCAAGTGAAACCGGCCAGTGCCTGCAAGTTTTATTTAGACCAATGCAGTCACATCGCTTCTCTCTCCCTGTGTCATTAGGTTTACTTTTAGCCCCTCATGAGTCAGGGCTTGAAGTGACTATTACTAAACAAAAAGGTGATTTTCCTCGAGCACCTTTTATTATCAATATGGCATCGTATTGGCCTGAGCTAACCATCAAAACACCTCTTGTTATCGTCCCATCAATTCGACAGCAACAGCAAGGGTAAAAAGTATTATGTTATTGTGGTTATATCTGCACTTCCCTACCCTGCAACTGGACACCTTATTCCGTCAAGATGATGACGATGTCGCTTTAGCGATCGTTGATGGGCATCAGCACGATATTATCCAACTTAACACCGAGGCACAAAAACAAGGCTTACAGTTAGGGATGGGGCTTGGTAGCGCCGCTGCGCTTTGTCAAGACTTACAAGTTCACCCTTATGATGCCAAGTTAGAAAATCAGCGACTCGCGGACATCGCTCAATGGCTTTACCTGATTACGTCAGATATCACCTTGTTCCCGCCTAATGGCATTCTTATTAAGGTCACAAATATGTTGTCCCTATATGAGAACATCGAAAACTACTGGCGCGCACTGTCACAGCATCTAGCACATTTGCATATCAACACATATTACTCTACAGGCCAATCGCCTTACGCGGCGATGATCATGGCAAAGCAAAAGTGCAACTGGATAGAAACAAATCCGCAGCAGCTTAAAAAGAGGATGAGTGGTTACTCACTTTCCTTAACTGAGTTGGAGACAAAACAAGTAGAGAAATTGCAGCGAGTAGGAATCCAAAATCTTTCCGATTTATTAGCACTTTCTTTACCTGAAGTCGCCAAACGATTTGATATCGAGTTAGTTAATTACGTCGGTAGGCTCACTGGGCAATTCAAGCATCCTATCAATTTTCATCATCCACCTGAGCAGTTCTCTCATTACCTAGAGCTGTTGTTTGATATTGAAAATGTTGCATGGTTACACAACCCACTTACGCGCTTATTCCAGCAGCTGGAAGTCTTTTTGAGATTACGTGACAAAGTTGCCTACGAGCTTAATCTAACCCTCCACCAGCGAGATCATGATGATAGTCATATCCAACTTCATTCCGCTCAAGGCGATTATCTAGTGGCTAAATGGCAGTCTTTATCAACACTGACACTCGAAAACCTGCAAATAGACGCGGCCATTAATGGGCTTACGCTCTCTGTGATCAGAATGGGAGAGCATCAAATCAATGAATATGACTTATTCGAAGGCATAACAAGTAATCAAACGCCACTAGAACTCGTTTCTATTTTGCAAGCAAAGCTCGGCAAACAGGCCGTGACATCTTTACATTTTACGGATGACCCTAGGCCCGAAATGGCCACCCAGCCTATCGCCTTTTCTCAGACTACACATGGACCAAAAGCACCTTTTAGCAAGACCTGTCAAAAATTAAGACCCAGCTTGTTATATCCCCACCCCTTCCCGTTAACCGACAAAGTATCCATCACATTAGGCCCAGAACGCGTCATTAGTGGTTGGTGGGATGGTTATCAAGTAAAACGAGACTATTTCATTGCGCGCAACGCTTTTGGTCAATGGTTGTGGATCTTTAGAACCGAGGACTATCACTGGTTCGTACACGGCCAATTCAGTTAAGGAATAATATGAAGTACGCTGAATTATTTTGTCAAAGCAACTTTTCGTTTCTCACTGGGGCTTCGCATGCAGAAGAACTGATGTTACAAGCCGATTTTCTGCAATATGCTGCGTTGGCCATCACCGATGAATGCTCCGTCGCCGGGGTGGTGCGCGCTCACACAGCCATCAAACAGCATAATCTCACGATTCAACAAATCGTTGGCAGCATGTTTTGGCTCAATGCTGAATGTCAATTCATTCTCATTAGCCCAAATCGCGACGCCTATGCAGAACTATGTCGAGTCATTACCAACGCAAGGCGCCGCTGTAAAAAGGGGGATTATCAACTATCAGAATGGGACATAATGTCATTACGCCATTGCTTTATTATTTGGCTACCCACCGGTGACGAACATGATCGGAAATGGGGACAATGGTTATGTAAGCACCATAAGCAAAGGGTTTGGATTGGCCTCCAGAGACATCTGACGTCTCATGAACATCGTTATTTACAACATTGCCAGTCACTATCAAAATATCTCGACATCACGATTACGGCTTGTGGCGGGGTACTCATGCACACCGCAACTCGCCTTCCTCTCCAGCACACATTAACGGCCATACGCTTAAACACTTCTATTGATAACGTCTGTGGCCAACTGCTCGTCAATGCTGAGCGTTGCTTACGGTCAAAAACTAAGCTCGAAAAGCTCTACTCTCAAGAGTGGATAGACGAAAGTGTTCATATCGCGCAACGATGTAAGTTTTCCCTCGGAGAGCTTCGCTACGAATACCCAAGTGAATTAGTCCCAAACGGCGAAACGCCAATGACGTATTTACGAAAGTTGGTTGAGCATGGTAAACACACTCGCTTTCCTGAAGGAATATCTAATGAAATTGAAGACATCATAGAAAAGGAATTAAGGTTAATTGATGAACTCAACTACCCCTTTTTCTTTCTCACCATTCATGACGTTGTTATGTTTGCCAAGCGACAAGGCATCCTCTATCAAGGCCGGGGCTCCGCCGCGAATTCCATCGTCTGCTATTGCTTGTATATTACCTCCGTGGATCCTCGACAGATTTCAGTTTTATTTGAACGCTTCATTAGTAAAGAACGTAATGAACCGCCAGATATCGATGTTGACTTTGAGCATGAGAGACGTGAAGAAGTCATTCAATACCTTTACAAAAAATATGGCAGAGAACGTGCTGCACTGGCGGCAACGGTCATTTCTTATCGATTTAAAAGCGCAGTAAGAGACGTAGGAAAGGCGCTTGGCGTCAGAGAGGTTCAGCTTGATTACTTTATCAAAAATATCAATCGTCGCGACCATAGTACAGGATGGCAGGCCCAGATCATCGAACTTGGGCTACAACCTGATTCCTTAAAAGGCCAACACTTTATTGAGCTAGTCAATGATATCATGGGGTTTCCGAGGCACCTCTCTCAACACGTCGGTGGGTTTATTATCTCATCCGGGCCATTGTATGAACTCGTACCAATTGAAAATGCTGCGATGAATGAACGAACGGTCATTCAATGGGATAAGGATGATTTAGAAAGCTTAGGGTTACTCAAAGTGGATGTACTTGCCCTTGGCATGCTGACCGCCATTCGAAAGTGCTTTCAATTAGTCAAACAACATTATGGCCATGACCTTAGTATTGCCAGCATCACTCGACGAAAAGATGATGCGAATGTCTATCGCATGTTACAACAAGCCGATACTGTCGGCGTATTCCAGATTGAATCGAGAGCACAGATGAGTATGTTGCCGCGCCTAAAACCAGCGACGTATTACGACCTCGTGATCCAAATTGCCATTGTTCGTCCTGGTCCTATCCAGGGGGATATGGTGCACCCTTTTCTAAAGCGTAGAAACGGTGAAGAAGCTATCTCTTATCCCTCAAAGGAAGTCGAAGAGGTATTATCTCGCACACTTGGTGTGCCCATTTTCCAAGAACAAGTCATCAAACTCGCCATGGTTGCCGCAGGCTTTAGCGGCGGGGAAGCCGATAAACTGCGCCGAGCAATGGCGGCTTGGAAAAAAAACGGTAGCATCTTTACGTTTCGTTCCAAGCTCATCAACGGCATGCTAGAAAGAGGCTATGAACGTGATTTTGCGGAACGCTTATTTGAACAGATTTGTGGCTTTGGTGAGTACGGATTCCCTGAAAGCCACTCCGCCTCATTTGCCGTATTAGCGTATTGTTCTGCTTGGCTGAAATACTACTACCCTGAGGTCTTTTATACCTCCTTGCTCAATAGTTTACCGATGGGTTTCTACAGTGCTTCTCAACTACTACAAGACGCCAAGCGTCATGGTGTCAGCATTTTGCCGATATGCATCAACCATTCGCAATACCACCACTATTTAGTCGAAAACGTTCACCATCAAGACACCGTCTTGTCAATCCGCCTTGGCTTCACACAGATTAAGGGATTGAGCCAAGAAAGCGTAAAGAGAATTCTTCAACATCGTCCTAAAGAAGGATTCACTACACCAACACAAATTAAGCAATTGGGACTCAACAAGAAAGAGCTGGAACAATTGGCATCAGCGGACGCTTTACAATCGATTTCAGGCGATCGTTATTCGACACGCTGGGCCATGATGGACAATGCACATGATCTCCCGCTATTTCAATCGCTCCCTTACGAATCCAAAGCGCTTCCCAATACGCCAACAGAAATAGATAACGTTCTTGAAGATTTTTCATCGACAAACGTCTCATTACGACAACACCCAATTACGTTACTTGATAGAGCAGGTACGCTAGGCCGCTTTACACGTATGCAGGAACTGCATCAGCACGCTCATAAATCGATGGTCAATGTCGTTGGACTAGTGACGGGGAAGCAATCGCCTGGCACGGCTGCTGGGGTCACATTCATTACCTTGGAAGATGATACTGGCAATATTAATATTGTGGTTTGGAGCGCAACCGCGAAAGCACAAAAAAAGGCTTACTTAACGGCTAAGATTTTAAAAATAAGTGGGATTTTAGAAAGAGAGGGAAACGTCACACATATCATTGCCGGTAGGCTCACCGACATGACACATGAACTGTCCAAACTCACCATTCAATCGCGGCAGTTTCACTAGCCTTAAACTAGACTGGACGTAAACTAGAAACAATGAAAAAGGGAGCAAATGCTCCCTTTTCAATCCAAGCTATCACTACGCTTCAAGCATTGAATTATCGATCTATTTCAACTGCCGCTTCCGTACGTCTTTTCTTCCATTCCTTGAAGACCAGTAAACTTAAAGTCATGATGACTTTTGAAGTTAGCCAAATCATTCTGATGGAACAACCTTAGTCAGTAGTTTTATAATCTGCGGTACTTATCGTAATAGCACAATTCGTAATAGCACAATAAATACACAAGAATGATAACATGACATTAATTCATCCGTAACAAAGCAAATAGAGCAAAAAGTCTAAATTATAATATTTGACCCATCCGCTGCTGTACAACGTCGACTAACAGATCAGGCTGGAATTTCGAAATAAACCGGTCACAACCAACTTTCTCAACCATTGCGTCATTGAAGCTACCGCTAAGAGAAGTATTGAGCGTGATATACAACTGACTCATTCTCGGGTCGCTTCGAACTTCGTGAGTAAGTTTATATCCGTCCATTTCCGGCATTTCTGCATCCGTGATCATCATTAACAGTTCGGAGCAAACATCAATACCTTCGTCGCACCACTGTTTAAGTAATCTAAGGGCCATCGCGCCATCAAAACACTCGATAATTTCGACACCGAGTTGAGATAAAGTGCCTTTTACTTGGCTCCTAGCGGTTGATGAGTCATCAACAATTAATATTTTTTTCCCTGCAAGATGAGGTAAGAGGGCCTTATCCAGTGTCTCTTCTGAGATACTCACATCATAATCAATGATCTCAGCAAGTACTTTCTCGACATCAATAATTTCAACCAATTCGATTAATTGGTCTTGTTCAACTTTGGTGATCGCTGTGAGATAATTGGCACGTCCAACCGTACGAGGCGGTGGTTGAATTTCCGTCCAAGTTGTATTAACAATGTTTCGAACCTCACCGACAAGAAACCCCTGAACCGTACGATTATATTCAGTAATAATAAGATTATGGTCCCCCCCTTCCGCAGGTCTAGGAAAACCCACAGCTCGACGAAGGTCAATAACTGGCACAGAGACACCACGTAGTGATGCCACACCACAGATGCTAGGGTGAGAGCCGGGAAGTTGAGTAAGCACAGGAAGCTTAATCACTTCCTTTACCTTGAATACATTTATAGCAAAAGTCTGACGGCTGTTCAGGTTGAACAATAAAAGTTCTAACCTGTTTTCTCCCACCAATTGCGTTCTTTGATCAACTGAACTTAATACGCTCGACATGAGACTTCCTTGGCAAAACACATACGAAGATTCTTATCTCATGTAATCGGCACCATGGACAAGAAGTTTAGCGACGAAAGGTAGAAAACTATGATGCATCGCAAAGACGGTAAAGTGGTTAGCCTTCAATGACTTTCATAAGTAGTACACCGTCATAAAGCGCTTGTTTGACAAGTGCAGCTCCAGGCATGGTAGCTTGTTTATAAAAACGAGATTCCACTATTTTGAGATTCTTAGTGTAAGCAGGAAGGCTTTGCTGCTCAATACAGCGCTGAATCGCAGGATACAAGATGTCTTTAGCTTGGTTAATCACGCCACCAATTAATATTTTTTCAGGATTAAACAGGTTGATCACAATAGCAATCGCCGATCCGAGGTGATCGCCTAATTTTTCAATAACATTAACCGCTAAAGGGTCACCATTTGCGGCCGCTTCACAGATTGCTTCAACACTCACATCTTCATCATCATTTAACGCCTCAACCAAACTCGACGCTTCTCCATTGGCAATTCTTTGTATCACTTCACGGCGAATAGCTTGAGAACTTGCCACCGTTTCCAGGCATCCTTTGTTGCCGCAATGGCATTCCATTCCATTACGATCAACCTGAATATGTCCCAGCTCACCAATATTACCATGTCTTCCTTGCAGCACCCGGCCATCGAGAATAATCCCTGCGCCAACACCATGGTGAATAGAAATTAGAACCGAGTTATCACAGTCTTGAGAGTGACCGAAGAGATTTTCAGCTAACGCCCAAGCACGCGTATCGTTGGCTACGAAGACAGGCAATCCTGTAGCGTTAAATATCTCAGAGCCAATCGGAAAGTTAGCAACGTTATAATGCGGCATCTGCAAAACAACGCCTTGCTCAGTGTTCACTAATCCCGGGAGCGTCAACGCGATACTGGTAACCCTATCGAGTTGATCGTTATAAGTTTCAAAAAACTCCTCGATCTCATACAGAAGGCGTGCAGCGACATCTTCTTGATCAACTTCATGAATTTCTATTTTGGTATCGATAAGCACATCCCCTCCTAACTCATGAAGAGCT
The DNA here is from genome assembly GCF_053544015.1 of Vibrio sp. E150_011. Taxonomy (NCBI): domain Bacteria; kingdom Pseudomonadati; phylum Pseudomonadota; class Gammaproteobacteria; order Vibrionales; family Vibrionaceae; genus Vibrio; species Vibrio sp. E150_011. The sequence continues at coordinate 298,441 of NZ_JBHFOL010000002.1, read as the reverse complement.
ATCGAGAGGTACCCACGTCCGAGACGCATCGATAAAAATTGCCAACCTTGATTATTGGTCTGTAAACCAACAGCAGGGCGACCACGACTGATCGCTTCCTGAACCACGGTTTCATGAATGAGGTGTGCAGCGATAAGTTCTCGCGTAATTTTCGTAATACTTGCCGGCGCTAAACCGCTTAGCTTCGACAAATCGATACGCGAAATAGGCCCATATTGGTCTATTAATTTATACACACGACCAGCATTGACCTGCTTGATATGGTCGATATGCCCAGGTTGAGCCATGTACATCTTGCACTCCAAAAAACAACAACCTAGCAATTTTTTTACTTTGCGAAGTAATTGTGAAGTAGTTTAATGAATCGCCGTGACAAACATCACGCATATAGGGTGAACTTTGGGGTGCAAGTCATGTTACACGCCATCATTGGGACTAGAAACATGAAAGTTTACTACATTTCACAAGGTCAAAACGAGGAGAGTTGCAATTGATGAACCACTTTTTTTACTTCGATTAATAAGCGCAATGCACGCCTAGTATTATATTCGATCATCACTGAATAAATCAGAGGCTTTCTTACCTTTAGTCACACCTTGATACTGCTCAATAAATCGAAAACCCGCTTTTAAACCCAGCTGATAATCATGCAAAATATCATCTTTATCACTCATTAGCGACGATGTTTTTAACGGTTGACTTGGTGCAATCTGAACAATAAAGCAGTCATCCGGTGGAAGTGACAAGAACGTGTTGGTAAGTGAATAAGTTTGATAGTGCACCATCAACATATCAGCCAAGCCTGCATCAAATTTTTCACCAAAGAGATGACTTAACCGATAAATATCAGCGCCACCAAACAACCAGCGCCCACCATTGATCATATTTAGATGCTGAGAATGTTTCTGAGCCACTGCTTTACTCAATTGAAGATCAAAAAAACCATTCCAATCTTTAGACCACTGCTCAAGTTTATCCTGCCATTGAAGTTGCACACTGTTTAAAGACTCGCGAAACCAAGCGGGTGACTCAGTAATGCGCTCTTCGTCTACGATAATCGGTTCAACGCCACTATCACTTTCCTCTGTTCGAATCACAACGATCATTCGGTTTTCTTGCCGCCATGCCTCTTGCACTGGGATCGATGCCGATACTCCCCCATCAATAAACTCTTGTCCATTAATCGCCACAGTGCCTTCAAAGAGATTAGGGATAGCGCTCGTTGCCATCATGACGGAATACCAGTCTTGCTTCAGCATAGGCAAATAATGGTCTTTAAGCGTAGAGGCATCGGTGACCGCGGCATAAGCACGCCGCTCACCAATGACTCTGCGTCCCATATCAATATCGAGTTTGTAGGGATACTCACATAACTGATCGAGTGCCCACTCCAAATTGAGAGACTGCTTTTTCCGAATGAAACTAAATACATTAAAAAATTTTGGATCCGTAGTCAGATCCAGAAGAAATGATCGGCCTAATCCAGGTTGACGAGACAGGTATGCACACAAGTTTAAGGCACCTGCGGAAGTACCATAAAATTCATCAAAGGGATCAAAATTAGACAATAAAAAAGAGTCGAGCACCCCTGAGGTAAAGATCCCACGCTGTCCACCACCTTGCGCAACCAGCGCTGTTTTTCCTGCTACATATTGGGCAAGACGCGCGACATCGCAAGCAGCATGGGTATCCGTTACCACACCGGTATTCTTCATCGTTATAATTAAGCGGCCAGAATTGCAGTAAAACCAAAGGCAAAAATAATGCCTAATGCGACCGTAACAATCCCCAGCGCCATTTTCATATCAAATTCCATACAACCTCCAGAATGTAACATTACATTTACTATTGTGACACACTATGGCATTGCAGAAATAACAACTTCAAAATTATGATGTTAGTGTCACACTATGTTTAAACGTTAGTACAATTTGATTCATACAGCTAGCCAATCAAGCTCCAATAGCAGCAACGGTAAGGACATGTCATGGTATCGCTCATTCTGCAATCATTTCGGTTTATTTTTGTTTTAATTCTTCCTTATCCTGTATTTGCTAGTGTCATTTTAACTCCGTTTATTGGAGCCAGTGTTGGGGGGACCGCTGAGGACGAAAATAACAATAAATATGATATATCAGCTTCAACACACCTCGCTTTAGCGATCGAATTTCCGGTAAAAAATGGTCGAATGGGACTATTTTATTCTCACCAAAATTCGTCACTTGATACCCTAAATCTTGAGACAACAATACAATACCTTCAATTTCAGAGTAGCGCTGAATACCTTGTTGCAAACAAAACCATCACTTATATCGGCGCCGGGATCGGCGCCTCTCATATATCAGCACAATGGACTCGCTCTCAAACAGGTTTTGCAGCCAGTATTTACGGTGGCGTGGAATATCAACTCACTCAGCGTTTATTTATCAATGGACAAGCACGCTGGCAAGGCACTGTTGTCGACAACGAAACGGTATCCGTATGCAACTTACCGACAACAGAGACCAGCTGCCTCATCGGTTTCAATACCCAGTGGATGAACCAATTCCAAACAAATATTGGCATTTCAGCAAAATTTTAGTGCCAACCTCTATCCACGACTTCCTCCCGGAATTTATATTGGTGAGTAGCACATTATTTAGTGACTCCATCTAAAAAACCTAAAAGTTGTTTAGACTAACTTTAAACTCTACCTCATCACTTATAATTGCAACACACCTCACATTAAGTTAATTAAACCATAAATTAGATAAAAATTAGTGTTTACCGCCAAGCAGCAAGTAAACCTACCCAGACGTAATCTATTGCTAATCAACTATAAGATGGGTAACCTTATTTTAATGCATAGTCGAAAGTTTCAGTATTGACCACTGGTGGTTTAATAATTCAGGTGGAATCGGCGTGCTTTACAACTTAAAACAGAATTAAAAACCATAAATTTCACATTACACAATCGAACATTATGCTTACCAAGTAAATAGTCATTCAATTATTGGTATAGCACTCTATTCATTGAATAGCATTTTATATCGCAGACAATGTATAAAAGGAGTTAACTATGAAGCGCGAACAATGGGGATCTCGAGCTGGATTCATTCTAGCCGCAGTAGGATCAGCAATCGGACTTGGTAACATCTGGCGATTCCCTTACATGGCTTATGAGAATGGCGGCGGAGCTTTCTTTATTCCTTATCTATTCGCCATGATTACCGCTGGTATCCCTTTCATGATTCTTGAATTCAGTATGGGACAAAAATATCGCGGTTCAGCGCCTAAAACACTGAGTAAAATAAATTCTAAATTTGAATGGCTTGGTTGGTTTCAGGTAGGGGTAGCGGCCACAATCGCTGTCTATTATGTCGCGGTAATCGGTTGGGCTATCTCTTATTTCGGCATGTCATTCACCCAAAGCTGGGGCACAGACACTAATGCATTTTTCTTCAGCGAATACCTACAACTTGGTGACAATTCACCGACTAGTCTAGGGTCGATTCAGTGGAAAATCGCCGGAGCGATGCTTCTTGCTTGGGGTATCACCTATTCAGCCATTGCCGGTGGTGTAAAAGCAGGTATAGAACGCGCAGCAAAAATCATGATGCCTGTGCTATTTGTCATGGTTTTGCTACTTATCGGACGCATGGTATTCCTTCCAGGTGCTCTTAACGGAATCAACTATCTATTCGAACCTGATTTCTCCAAGATATTAGATATGAAAGTGTGGGCGGCAGCTTACGGTCAGATCTTTTTCACTCTAAGTATTGGTTTCGCTATCATGCTAGCTTACTCAAGCTACCTACCTGAGAAATCGGATATTACCAATAACGCCTTCATGACCGTATTGATTAACTGTGGTTTTTCAATTCTTGCCGGTATTATGATTTTCTCTGTTCTGGGTTACATGGCTCAGGAACAAGGCAAACCCCTTACCGAAGTCGTCACAGCGGGCGTAGGTTTAGCATTTGTAACGCTGCCAGCGGCAATCAACTTGCTGCCAGCGCCTTACATTTTGGGACCACTATTTTTCTTCGCACTTGTGATTGCAGGTCTAAGCTCACACATTTCCATTATGGAAGCAGTGACTTCAGCCGTGATTGATAAGCTGAACTGGACACGTAAGAAAGCCGCGACCATTATTTGCGGATCGGGTCTAGTGATTTCGATGGCGTTCGCGACTAATGGCGGTTTACTCTTGCTTGATCTTGTCGACCACTTCGCCAACAACGTCGGTATCGTCGTCAGTTGCTTCATTGAGATTATTCTGATGGCTTGGTTGCTAAAAATTGCTGATGTGCGTGATTACGTCAATAAAGTGTCTGATTTCACTATCGGCGCTTGGTTCGATATCTGCTTACGCTTTATCACACCGATTATCCTCGCGATTATCGTCGCCACTAAATTCCAAACACTGATCACAGAAGGCTATGGCGGTTACGCTCAGTTTGATTTGATGCTGCTAGGCTGGGGACTAATGGGTCTACTCGTCGTCGTTGGTGTTGCGATAAATATAACAAGTAAAAAGGACGCTTAATATGACAACAAGTGCGATTATAATGATGGTTTTGGGTTTAGGCATTACATGGGGCGGCGCGTCTTACTGTATCAAAAAAGCCATGGACAAGAACCACAAGTAAAAACGACTAAAATAGAAAAAGCCAGCATTTGATGCTGGCTTTTTTATTGGGACTAATTCGTCAGAAAAAGTGAGGTGCTTAAAAGCTGTAACGAATACCGATACCCGCGCCGATGCCCAATTTCAGGTCGCTTTTGTGGAACATCATGTTTGGCGTAAGTTGCGCGTACGCATCCCAACCGTTCGAGATATCCAATTCCACCCCAAGAGCAATCCTTGGACCAAAATTATCAGAGCGCTTAATCTGACCACCAACACCAGCAAACCACGTAAACGGAACATCCCCACCAAAACGCCCACGATTAAAAATGTAATCTGCCGCAATACCGTCATTCCCTATTGCAAAGTTAACCGTGTTATTAATCTGGCCAACCACACTCAATCCTTGATCTAAACCCATACCGATTTTAAAACCGCCAGAGCTATTGCCACTACTGCGGCTCGAACTGCGTCGCTTATTCGCCGATTGAGTATTATTCGATGAACGAGTACTCGTTGATGCCTTAGCCGGCGCTGGGGCGGCTGCCGAGCTTGTTGTGCTACCTTCTTCTACAATCTGCCACTCTTCTTCACCACCTGCAGTATTAGCCGCCGCTAGCGTCACTGAAGAAAAGAGCATCAAACTTAAAAAGGTGATGCGTTGAATAGTATTTGATTTCATGTATAGGTTCCCTGCATGGTTCATGACTCTTCTATATAACGAGAGCTAATATTGGATACGACAAAATTGCAGAGATTTTAGTGAATGGCGTAGTTGTTATGTCATGGAAAGGAAAGAGACAAGAAAGCTTTCAAGCGAGATCAAAAAAAGGAAGCATCCGCTTCCCTTTTAGATTATGAGTTAACTCATCAGATATTAACCGTGGTTACGAATCCACTCATCCATATCTGTTTTAAGGTTATCAGATTTTGTACCGAAGATAGCTTGTACACCACCAGCAACAACAACAACACCTGCTGCGCCTAGCTTTTTAAGTTTATCTTGGTCTACTTTTTCTACATCTGCCACTGCAACACGTAGACGAGTAATACAAGCGTCTAGACCAGTAATGTTTGCTTTGCCACCAAATGCTGCAACCAATTCACCTGCCATTTCTGTACCAGATTGAACCGCTACGTCATCTTCTGACTCGTCTTCACGGCCTGGAGTTTTAAGGTCCATTGCTGTGATAACAGTGCGGAATACGAAGTAGTAAATAGCTGCGTAACAAAGACCAACACCTACCATTAGACCCATCTTCTGTGCATTACCAGAAAGTACTAGGAAGTCGATTAGGCCATGCGAGAATGATGTACCGTGTACAAAGCCAAGCATGTTCGCAACAACGTATGCAGAACCCGCAAGAAGAGCGTGAATTGCGTACAGTACTGGAGCAACGAATAGGAAAGAGAATTCGATTGGTTCAGTAATACCCGTTAGGAATGAAGTCAATGCTGCAGAAGCCATGATACCCATTACTTTCGCACGGTTTTCAGGCTTAGCACAATGTGCAATAGCAATCGCCGCTGCTGGTAGACCGAACATCTTGAACATGTAACCGCCAGCTAGCTGACCAAAGCCGTTGCCTGCTGCACGAGAAGCGTCATCCGCAACTAGGTAACAAGTCAGAACACCGTTTTGAGTTTCGCCAGCTGCATTGATACAAGTACCTGCTTCGAAGAAGAATGGTACGTTCCAAACGTGGTGAAGACCGAATGGAATCAGAGAACGCTCAACGATACCGTAGATACCAAATGCTACTGTTGGGTTTTGATGTGCAGCCCAGTCAGAAAATGCGCTGATTGCGCCGCCAATTGGTGGCCAGATGATAGAAAGTACGATACCAAGACCAATGGCTGCAAAACCAGTAATAATTGGCACAGCACGCTTACCAGCGAAGAACCCAAGGTACTCTGGAAGCTGAATTTTGAAGAAACGGTTGAATGCCCAAGCTGCAACACCACCTACAAGGATGCCACCTAGAACACCAGTATCGATGCCTTCAACGCCCATGATTTCAGCCATAACGCTCAGCGTAGCTGTCATGATGCCGTAACCAACGATAGCCGCAAGACCCGCAACACCGTCATTGTTCGTAAAGCCTAGTGCAACACCAACGGCAAATAGCAATGCCATCTGACCGAAGACTGAGCCACCCGCTTGTTCCATTAGGTTTGAAACAACACCTGGAATAAAGCTAAGGTCGGCAGCGCCCACCCCTAATAGAATACCTGCAACTGGTAAAACTGATACTGGTAGCATCAGCGACTTACCAACTTTTTGCAGGTTAGCAAAAAGGTTCTTAAACATGTTTATGCTCCTGATAAAGTTATTAGATTAATGGGTACTAACGGCACACCCCCGCAGCCTTAAATGTTAGCACCCAATGAAAATGTAACCACATTATGATTTGTATTTTCTGCCAACAAATATAGCTCGTTGCCCCTAATAGTTTCTACAGTGTAACGATATTAAGTTGCAAAACTATGAGTAGATCACAGTCAAAAACGTCGTAAATAAAGGTCAAAATTACAAATAACTCATTGAATAAAAAGAGTTAAACAATACTATCAATTAATTTTACTGGGTGAATAAAATAGACGTGTAAGTTATTTTACGTAACGTAATAACAGTGTGTGTTGCAGATCGGACTTTCATTCAAAACCCATAGTTAACCTTAACTTATTGTTAACCATTAAACTTGCAAAAACAAAAAAAGGTGCGTCGAGCACCTTTTTCAATCAAAATTCGAGCAAACTTGATTATCTCCGTAAAAAAAGAGTGGTGTAGTTTTCTGACGTTCTATTCCCTACTTCACTAAGCGAAATGCCTTTTAATTGTGCAATATACGCTGCTACCTCAACCACATACGCAGGTTGGTTCTCTTTTCCTCTATGGGGCACTGGCGCTAAATAAGGCGAATCAGTTTCAATAAGTAACCGCTCTATCGGTAGATGCCTAACTACGTCTTTTAACTCCTTGGCCTGCTTGAACGTAACAATGCCTGAGATTGAAATATAGAACCCTAAATCCATCGCGGCTTCTGCAAAAGGAAGGTCTTCGGTAAAACAGTGAATCACCCCACCACAACGTTCAGCATGACCGTTGCGCAATATCGATAGCGTGTCTTCTCTCGCATCACGAGTATGAATGATCAATGGTTTATCAACCGCGACGGCTACTTCGACTTGTTGTTCAAAGCGTTGCTTTTGTAAATCAGCCGTTTCCGGCATGTAGTGATAATCTAAGCCTGTCTCACCCACGGCTACCACTCTAGGGTGATTGACGTATTCTTTGAAGGTAGCGAGTGAAAAATCACTTTCTACATCAAGAGGATGAACACCACAAGAGGCCATCACCTCCGGGTATGGTTCAATTAGCTTCATCATCCCTGGAAATGCCCCCAATGTAACCCCTACGGACAACAGCTTATGAACGTTAGCCGCCTTAGCATTGTTAATGATGTCTTGAAGACCCTGAGGGTGTGCTTCTAAATTGAGTTTATCGAGGTGACAATGAGAATCTACAAACATAGGAATAGTACTTACTGTTGAGAATAGAAATAACGACGAGATGATAACGTCTAATGAACGGCCATTAAAGACAACAACGGATCATACTGTCTAAACAAAAAATCCGATCACCGCGGCAACCAGTTTGTGCCTGACACGGTACCGCTAAACCACTATAGCTTACAAAGGTTGCCGCTGACACAGGTGAAAAATGGCACGTGACAATCGTCAATTGATGACGACCATCAACAGCTGCCCTGCGCTTGACCTCTATCTCGATAAACCACGAGGTAGAGACATACAAAAAATAACATCAGCGAAGAAAGTTACGAATCGAACTGATACAACCAACTTGCGAAAAGAACTTCGCCGTTAAGGCCAGGACTCATGCGTAATTGCTCTCTCAGTGCTTGAATTCGACTCCCTTGTTGAAATAAACACTCATAGCTAAATAGTTGACTCAATACTTTTGCTTCTCGAAGCTTCGACACACCATCGACGCCTAGTGATTGTTTTTGAGCTGCACACAATAGATGCCAATACCATCCTAGGACTATCGAAAAGTCTATCTTACTTTTTGCTATCTCACTCCACACAATAGAGGTGTCAAGTCGACTACCCTGCAAAAAAGTAAGGAATGACGCCATGATTTGATCGTAAGACTTATCCTGTTTATCTTTTAAAAAGTTAAGAACCGTTAGAGGTTCATAACTGCATAGATAACCCGCAGACTCAGGCACTGGCTTACCCCATTGTTCACTAACCCAATCCAAGCACGTTTGCGCATTAGGTAAAGCGATATGCCATACTTCGCAGCGACTCCGAATGGTAGGAAGCAATAACCGTGCATTCTCTGCCGACAACAAAAACATGCAGTTCTTGGGAGGCTCTTCCAATGTTTTGAGCAAAGCATTCGAAGAGGCAACATTCATGGTTTCTGCATTTGGAATGATGATGACACGGGTTCGGCCAAACGCAGAAGATTCGTAAGCCCACTTGTTTGCTTGACGAATCTGGTCAACCGATAAGGCCTTTTTATCTTTTTCTGGAAGCAAATAATGAACATCAGGATGTGATTCACTTTTTAATAAATCACATGAATGGCAAAAGCCACACGCTTCTGAATGATCGTTCTGACACATAACACCAGCAACGTACTTCGCTATTAAAGCATCCGAAGCTAGGCCATCTTGCGCTTGAATCAATAAGGCACCAGGCATTCTCTCATTATCGAGGTTCTGTTTAAGCTGAAGCCATAGACTTTGAAGCCAAGGATAGCTTTCCACTACTTACTCCTTCTGCTCTATTAGCCACGCTTGCACCGCCTCTTTGATACTGCTCTGCACACCGTCAATCGATTGGCTCGCATCGATAATAGCCACACTGTCGTCAGACTCCGCCATCGTAAGATAAGAAGCACGAGTACGTTCAAAAAAACCAATATCCATTTTTTCAATACGGTCCAGTTCGCCACGTCCACGCGCACGCTCAAGCCCCAGCCTTGGGTCAATGTCCAGATACAGCGTAAAGTCTGGTTTGAAATCTCCTAGGGCAATCTTCTTGAGAGACTGCATGGTCCCCTGATCTATCTGACGACCACCACCTTGATAAGCCTGAGATGACATATCATGACGATCACCAATGACCCATGTTCCCTGTGCTAATGCAGGCTTAATTACGGTTTCTACTAGCTGAATTCGAGCGGCGTACATAAGTAATAGCTCTGAACGGTCTTGCAGCGCTTCATCAACCTGTTCTTCTTTGACCAATGCCCGCATTTTTTCCGCGAGGGTCGTCCCTCCCGGCTCACGGGTATTAGTAATATGGCTGATACCTGCTTTTTCTAGTTCTGAACGAAGTGTTGCAATCGCAGTACTCTTACCTGCGCCTTCTAATCCTTCGATGACAATAAATTTGGCTTGACTCATTTTTGGCTTCTTATCGTTCTTAAATACTGTTGTACGGCGCGATTGTGATCTCTGAGGTTCTTGGAGAACACGTGCCCTCCTTTACCACTCGCCACAAAATAGAGATAGTTACTTTTCTCTGGATTGAGCGCAGCATGAATAGAGGCTTCTCCAGGCATAGCGATCGGTGTTGGCGGCAAGCCATCAATCACATAGGTATTGTAAGGCGTTTTCTCACGCAGGTCTTTCTTACGAATATTACCGTCATATCTATCACCCATGCCGTAAATAACCGTAGGATCAGTTTGTAAGCGCATTGGTCGATTCAAGCGATTGACAAACACAGACGCCACACGCTCTCGTTCAGAAGCAACCGCCGTCTCTTTCTCAATAATCGACGCCAGGATGAGTGCTTCATATTGATTATTTAGCGGCAGGTTTTCCTGCTTCTCATCCCAGTTTTTATTTAACACTCGATTCAATTTAGTATGAGCGCGGCGAAGAATATCAAGGTCAGTATCGCCAACAGAATAATGGTAAGTTTCCGCTAGAAATAAGCCTTCAAGTTTATGTTGCGAAATATCAAGCGCTTTCGCAATGTCAGCCTCAGACATTTCGCTGGTAATTTTGTTTAAATGGTCCGCTTCAATGAGCTGCTCACGCCATTCTTTAAACGTAGAGCCTTCAATAAAGGTAATCGCAAGCTGAAATTCCGTACCTTCGTTTAACACGTCAATGGCCTGAGTGAGATCAATACCGGGCTTGAGCTGGAAAGTTCCGACTTTAAGTTGAGACAGCTCAGGATGAAAACGACGAACTAATTGGGTAAATGGGCTTGCTTCTATCCAACCATTATCCTCAAATTGAGAAAATACTGTATTGAGGTTGTTTCCACGTTTAACCGTGACCAACTGAGGTGATTCAATACGAAGCGTCTGACCGAGAAAAGCATCAACACCTTTCTGAGCGTAAAATAGAGCACCAAGTGCCACTGCACTTAACACAATAATTAACATTAATAGCTTTTTTAACACTGACCTAGATTCTCCTGAATACGTCTTGTAATGCTGCCTATTGGCAACGAAGCTTCCTGAATTCTGTTCACAGGTGCAACCCCTAGAATACAATTCGACACAAATATTTCTTCTGCTGTCATTATCGAAGTCACAGGAAACTCTCCAATGTGCAGCGTGATCCCTAAGACCTCGAGTGCTTTAATTATCTGCTCTCTCATGACACCGGCTACGCCAGAATAAACGAGTGAAGGTGTATAAACCGCACCGCGGTGGACCCAGAATACATTTGCCATGCTCGTTTCTATAACATTGCCATTGAGATCAAGAGCAAGGCCATCATCAAAATTTGTTTTCTCTATTTCCGCTTTGACCAGCACCTGCTCCAATCGATTGTTGTGTTTAATCCCGGCTAACAATGGATTAAGTCCGAGTCGAGTATCACATAACATCAACGATAGTCCGCGTGATTTAAGCAAACCATAATGGGAAGGGTAATCGAATCGACTTATAGTGGTAATCGGTCCATCACCCACCAATGTACTATACCCTCGTCCGCCTTCACCTCGACTCACATGAACTTTCAGTCCAGCAAGTGGTGTCTTGAGTGCAATAGATGACAAATTGTCATGAACAGCAGACCAATCAGGGTGCGGTATTTGTAATGTGTCGAGCGCCGTGTTCATTCTAGCAATATGTTGAGGCCACAATTCTAGATTGCCACATTTTGTCAGTATCGTTGTAAAGCAACCGTCACCGTACTGAAAACTTCTGTCCCGTACTGATACGTTGTCGATGAGCTGTCCATCTCGCCAGAACATGTTTCTTCCTTAAATAAACAAACGGCTTAATGCTAAAGCATCAAGCCGTTTGAATACAAGTGACTTTTTAACGCGGTGATTAGATCTTCTTAAAGATAAGCGATCCGTTTGTACCACCAAAGCCAAAAGAGTTACATAGTGCATATTCCATATCAACTTTACGAGCCGTGTGAGGCACTAAGTCGATATCGATTTCTGGATCTGGGTTGTCTAGGTTGATTGTCGGCGGGACAATTTGATCAACAAGAGACATCACCGTAATAATTGCTTCAGCCGAACCAGCAGCACCTAAAAGGTGCCCCGTCATTGACTTAGTAGAAGACACTAAAACTTGCTTAGAACCGGCTTCACCTAGTGCGCGCTTGATACCGTTGATTTCTGCAACGTCACCCGCTGGTGTTGATGTTCCGTGAGCATTAACATAACCGATCTGTTCACCAGTTACGCCCGCATCACGCATCGCCGCTTCCATTGCTAACGCACCACCTGAACCATCTGCGCTTGGCGATGTCATGTGGTAGGCATCGCCACTCATTCCGAAACCAACGATTTCAGCATAAATTTTAGCGCCACGAGCTTTCGCATGTTCGTATTCTTCAACAACCATTACGCCTGCGCCGTCTCCTAATACAAAGCCATCGCGATCAACATCCCAAGGACGTGAAGCTTTTTGAGGCTCGTCATTACGAGTCGACAAGGCTTTAGCAGCACCGAAACCCGCCATGCCTAAAGGCGTAGACGCTTTTTCAGAACCACCAGCAACCATCGCATCAGCATCGCCATAAGCGATCATACGAGCGGCGTGGCCGATATTGTGCAAACCAGTGGTACACGCTGTAGAAATAGCTATGTTAGGGCCACGTAAGCCTGCGAAGATAGATAGCTGTCCAGCAACCATGTTAACGATGGTTGATGGTACAAAGAAAGGACTTACACGACGAGGGCCTTTACCTACCAACGCATTATATCCCGCTTCGATTAAGTCTAGACCGCCAATACCAGAGCCGATTGCCACACCGTAACGGTGAGCATTGTCTGGATTAACTTCAAGGCCTGAGTCTTTAATAGCTTGCATGCCTGCCACGATGCCATATTGGATAAATAAATCCATTTTACGTGCATCTTTTTTAGTCAGGTATTCACTGTAATCAAAGTCTTTGACTAAGCCAGCGAAGCGAGTGGAGTATTCAGTTGCATCAAAGTGCTCGATATTAACGATACCACTTTGACCTTCTAATAGGGCTTTCCATGAAGATTCTACGGTGTTGCCTACCGGTGACAACATACCCATGCCAGTGACAACAACACGACGCTTGGACATGATTTTATTCTCCGGGGGATTGAAATGATTCTATTTGAAAGGATAGAAGATGGTTAAAAAAACACAGGCGGCCAGAAGGCCGCCTGGGAGAGATATTACTGAGCGCTATTTACGTAGTCGATAGCCGCTTGAACAGTAGTGATTTTCTCTGCTTCTTCGTCAGGAATCTCAGTATCGAATTCCTCTTCTAGAGCCATTACTAGCTCAACTGTGTCTAGAGAGTCTGCACCTAGATCGTCAACAAATGAAGCTTCGTTTTTAACTTCTGCTTCGTCTACACCTAGCTGTTCTACAATGATTTTTCTTACGCGTTCTTCAATGTTGCTCATTTTTCTTTTCCTTTACAGATTTCGCTCAATGCGATGTTTCCGTAGTTTATTCGAACTGTTGAAAGTTGCAAGGGGGTCCTTGCTGGTCAAACCACAATTTTCGCGAATTTAACCGAAATTCAGTACATTTTTGACTTAAATCATGCACAAAAGTTGCGCAGATCAAACCATATACATGCCGCCGTTCACGTGAAGAGTCTCACCCGTGATATAAGCCGCTTCTGGAGATGCAAGAAATACAACTGCTGAAGCAATCTCACGAGGGTCACCTAAACGACCTGCAGGTACGTTCGCTAGTGTAGCAGCTCGTTGCTCATCATTCAGCGCTTTTGTCATATCAGTTTCAATAAAACCTGGTGCAACTGTGTTCACCGTCACACCACGAGAAGCCACTTCACGTGCCAAAGACTTAGTAAACCCAATGACACCCGCCTTCGCAGCTGCATAGTTCGCTTGACCTGCGTTGCCCATCGTGCCAACAACAGAACCTACATTAATGATACGGCCTTGACGTTTTTTCATCATGCCACGCATCACTGCCTTAGAAAGACGGAAGATCGAAGTCAAGTTGGTGTCCATGATATCTGTCCATTCGTCATCTTTCATACGCATTAACAAATTATCGCGGGTAATACCTGCGTTGTTCACCAGAATATCAATAGGACCAAATTCGCTGGTCATTTGCTTTAGCGACGCTTCGATCGATGCAGTATCAGTTACGTTCAACGCAAAGCCTTTACCGTTCTCACCAAGATATTCACTAATAGCAGCAGCGCCATTGTCCGTGGTAGCAGTACCAATAACCGTTGCGCCGCGTTCTACAAGCAGTTCTGCTATAGAACGGCCAATACCGCGACTTGCACCCGTTACTAAGGCAATCTTGCCTTCTAGGTTCATCATTTTACTTTTCCTTATTATTTCGCTGCTTCAAGTGATGCAGAGTCATTAACTGCTGCCGCACTTAGCGTTTTAACAATGCGTTTCGTTAAACCTGTTAGTACTTTGCCAGGACCGAGTTCAAATAACTTCTCAACGCCCTCTTCACTCATTTTTTGCACGCCTTCGGTCCAACGAACCGGGCTATGCAGCTGCGCAACTAACGCGGCTTTAATCTTCTCAGGATCCGTTTCTGCAATCACAGCAACATTGTTGATGACAGGCAATGTTGGAGCACTGAATTCAATGTCTTGTAACGCGACAGCAAGCTTATCAGCTGCAGGCTTCATCAAAGCACAGTGAGATGGTACCGATACCGGTAATGGCAGCGCACGTTTGGCACCCGCTTCTTTACACAGTACACCCGCTCGCTCAACCGCTGCTTTATTACCCGCAATAACGACTTGACCTGGTGAGTTGAAATTGACAGGCGAAACGACTTCACCTTGCGAGGCTTCTTCACAAGCATTGGCAATGGCTGCGTCATCTAAACCGATGATGGCATACATTGCTCCAACGCCTGCTGGGACGGCTTCTTGCATTAATTGTCCACGCAATTGAACCAATTTGATCGCTTCTTTGAAATCAATAACGCCTGCACACACTAGCGCAGAGTATTCACCAAGGCTATGTCCCGCAATCATACTTGGTTGCTCAAGACCTTGTTGCTGCCAAACACGCCAAATAGCGACAGAAGACGCTAGCAATGCCGGTTGAGTTCGGTGCGTTTGATTAAGGTCTTCTGCTGGGCCATTTTGGACAAGTGCCCACAAATCATAACCTAAAGCGGCGGACGCCTCAGCGAAGGTTTCCTTAACAATGTCAAACTGCTCACCAAGTTCAGCAAGCATACCAACTGTTTGTGAACCCTGACCAGGGAACACGATTGCAAAATTACTCATTGATATTTCCTTAAACAACGCAATCAATATAAATAGGGATAACTCAATACTCGGAGTTAGAAACGGACCAAAGCCGCACCCCAAGTAAATCCGCCGCCAAAGGCTTCGAGCAATAAATTTTGGCCACGTTTAATTCGTCCATCACGCACCGCTTCATCAAGGGCAGTTGGTACGGTAGCGGCAGAGGTATTACCGTGACGATCCAGAGTGATAACCACCTGATCCATTGGCATACCTAACTTTTTCGCTGTGGCGGAGATAATACGATAGTTGGCTTGATGTGGTACTAACCAATCCAGTTCGGATTTATCCATGTCGTTTGCTGCCAGTGTATCTTTCACTAACTTAGACAACTGCGTCACCGCCACCTTAAAGACTTCGTTACCTGACATACTGAGCCACTTATCAAGCTCTCCGCCTCGAACTGGCATCTCAAGACTAAGTAGATCGCCAAATCGACCATCCGCATAGGTATGTGTTGATAGAATGCCGGGCTCTTCACTGGCGCTAAGAACAACCGCTCCAGCGGCATCACCAAACAAAATGACCGTTGAACGATCAATTTCTTCAATTGTCTTTGATAAGCAATCAGAGCCAATCACTAGAACGTTTTTACACATACCCGTTTTAATATGTTGATCAGCAACAGATAAAGCGTAGACAAACCCAGTACATGCTGCTGCCATGTCAAAGGCGGGACAGCCTTGAATACCTAGCTTAGCTTGAATTTGACAGGCCGATGAAGGAAAGGCGTGACTGCTGCTCGTGGTGGCAACAATGATCATATCGATATCATTTTTATCGATACCGGCCATCTCAATGGCATTTACAGAGGCGTGATACCCCATATCAGCAACGGTTTCATCTTCAGCGGCGATACGGCGTTCTTTAATGCCAGTACGCGTCACGATCCATTCATCCGTAGTCTCTACCATTTTCTCTAAGTCTGCGTTTGAACGCACCTGAGACGGCAAGTAGCTGCCTGTACCTAATATTTTGCTATACATGAAGACTATTATTGCCTCTCGAGTAACACTGCTTCTAGACGATCACTTATTTGGTTAGGCACTTGACGCCTAACCTCGTGGACTGCTTCGCCTATAGCATTAACAAGTGCTGGAATATCAGCACTTCCATGGCTTTTAATGACAATGCCGCGCAATCCTAACAAACTTGCCCCATTATACTGGTCGGGGTTCAGTGTTTTCACCTCACTTATAAGATCAGAAAACAATATTCGCGCTATCCATCCTTTAAGTGTTGAGGCGGACAAACGAGCTTTCAGCTTATCAACAAAAAGTTGAGCTGTACCCTCACATGCCTTTAGTACTGTATTTCCTACAAAACCATCACACACAACCACATCCGCTGCATCATGAAGTAACTCATTACCTTCAATATAACCAATATAATGGATAGAATGTGTTTGCGACAACATTTCAGAGCAACGTTTTACTAAATCATTGCCTTTAATCTCTTCAGCGCCAATATTGAGTATCGCGACTCTTGGTTTTCTCCCCAAGTGCTGCTCCGCAAGTGCACTGCCCATCACCGCAAACTGAAACAATGAATCGGCGTCAACAGATGCGTTTGCACCGAGGTCCAGCATCCATGTTTTATTACCCAGTGCAGTAGGAAGAGCAGAAACTAATGCTGGCCTATCAATGCCAGGTAGAAGCTTGAGACGAAAACGTGAAAGCGCCATCAATGCGCCCGTATTACCGCTGCTCACACAGGCATCAGCTTGTTCTGATTCAACGAGATCAATCGTGACGCGCATTGACGTATCGTGGCTATGACGAAGGGCTAAAGAAGGTTTTTCTGAATTCGATATGACACGGTCACTGTGCACGACCGTAAGACGGTTGTGACATTGGTAACCGAGTTCGGTAAGTTGGTTTTGTATCGCCACTTGATCGCCGACGATAATAACTTTCAGCTCTGGGAAATGCGACAATGCCTGCACGGCGGCAGGCACTGTTACGGAAGGACCGAAGTCCCCGCCCATTGCATCAAGTGCAACGGTTATATTATGCAAAGGTCAACCTTACTTGTTGATAACCTTTTTGCCACGGTAGTAACCGTCAGCAGTCACATTGTGACGTAGGTGAGTTTCACCTGAAGTTGCGTCTACAGATAGAGCACTAGTAGTTAGCGCATCATGTGAACGACGCATGCCACGCATTGAACGTGACTTTTTGCTTTTTTGTACGGCCATTGACCCTACTCCTATGTAAATGCTTAAAAATTATTTCTTTAAGCTTTTCAAAACATCGAATGGATTCGGTTTCTCTTCCACAATAGCTTCTTCTGGAAGTTCACCAAACACCATGTTATTTGAGTTAACGCTACAATCTGCGTCGTCATGCATTGCTATTTGAGGCAGGTTTAAGATGAACTCGTCTTCAACTAGTCGTATCAAATCTACTTCACCGTATTCATTAAGATCTACCAAATCATAATCTTCAGGTGCTTCCTCTTCACTTTTCTCACTAAAATAAGGAGTATAAGTAAATTGGACTTCGCACTCATGTGCGAAAGATTCGTTACAACGTTGACACTCTAAGTCGACTTCGATGTTAGCTTTACCAGAGATAACAACTAATCGCTGTTCATCATGCCCAAAGGACAATGATACGTTCGCATCGCGTTTTACGCTTTCAACTGACTCGTGAAGACGCTTGAATAAACTCACTTGGATGATGCCATCTAAATCGAGTCTTTTCTGTGCTGTCTTGGACGGATCAACCGTTCGCGGTATTTTTACCTTCTGCATAGGGCGCGAATATTATCTTCCAAATCAAATTTAGTCAAAGAAAAAGGCAAAAAAGTTGTACTTTTTTCACCTTACGTTTAAGAATCTCCAGATTACTCTAAAAACCACTTAAATGATAAAAAAATGATAGCAAAAATGGAACCAATTCAATTGATCCTCGCCTCAACATCGCCTTATCGAGCTGAGTTACTTGCCAAGTTAGGGCTGCCGTTTATTGCAAAGTCACCCCACTTTGATGAAACTGCGCACCCTAGTGAGTCACCACACGACTTGGTGAAGCGATTAGCACTAGGAAAAGCCGAAGCGCTATCACATGAACCTAACTCACTCGTCATTGGTAGCGACCAAGTATGTGTGATTGATGGCAGCATAATAGGTAAGCCGTTAACTCGCGAAAATGCGATTAAACAACTCTCAGCACAAAGTGGGAAAACCATCCGTTTCTATACCGGCTTAGCACTCTACGATACCGTTAATCATAAATCTCAAGTATGCGTCGACACGTTTGATGTCACATTCAGGCAATTGAACCTGCAGCAGATCACCCGATATGTGGATATAGAACAACCACTGCAATGCGCTGGCAGTTTTATGAGTGAAGGTTTAGGCATCAGTTTGTTCGCATCCATGAATGGTAAAGATCCCAACACACTCGTTGGTTTACCACTAATTGAGCTTGTCTCGATGCTAGAAAAACATGGAGTATCGCCATTAAGTTAGCCGTATCGTTCGATTACGCGCAACCATTGATTAGGCTAAACATTGACAATAGTCACTGTCAGTTAGACAAGCCGACAGGGTTCGAACTGACAACGCTAAAGCGTGTCAGCAATTGACGGTCTTAACGATGCGAGCAATACCATTAAGGTCATATTGCTCGAATCATGTCATATTGCTCAAATCATCAAAGTGTTATTTTAAACGAGAAAGAGCTTGGGTTAGTTTAGGCTCCATCTCTGCATGTATCTCCATACGCTCTTCAGTCGCAGGGTGCACAAATATAATATTTGCGGCATGCAAGAACAGACGATTAAGACCCACCTTCGCGGTGTAAGCATCAAAACGGCGATCACCGTAACGATCATCCCAAGCAATCGGATGACCCGTATATTGAGCGTGCACACGAATTTGGTGAGTGCGTCCGGTAATCGGACTCGCCTGAACCAGCGTCGCGTCTTCAAATGCTTGAAGCACTTTAAAACGAGTTTCTGACGCTTTGCCATTCGGGTTGACTCGGACAATGCTGTTTACTTCGTTTTTCAACAGCGGCGCTTTCACCACTTTGCAGCTTGGCTTCCAATTTCCCATGACAAGTGCAAAATAATATTTCTGTACGGTTTTCTCTCTAAACTGCGCTTGCAAATGTCTCAATGCAGACCGTTTTTTTGCCACCAAAAGAATACCGGAAGTATCCCGGTCAATACGATGAACTAATTCAAGAAAGCGAGCTTGAGGACGCAACGCCCTAAGCGCCTCAATGGCCCCAAACTTCAAACCACTGCCGCCGTGGACTGCCGTACCGGATGGCTTGTTTAGAATCAATAGATGATCGTCTTCATGGATAATAAACGATTCCAATTCTGCGACTTTATTCAACTTAGTGCTCACTGGCGCCTCGTCGTCTTTTTCCTCAATCGTCACAGGTGGAATTCGAACGATATCCCCCGCTTGAAGCTTGTATTCCGCTTTAACTCTTTTTTTGTTAACGCGAACTTCTCCCTTGCGGACAATTCGATACACCACACTTTTCGGTACACTTTTTAATTGGTTGCGCAAAAAGTTATCAATGCGCTGACCAGCCATATCGTCGTCTATATCGACAAATTGGACTTTAGTTCTTATTTCACTCATTTGGCGATTATAACACCCAAAGCGTCAAGAAAATAACGCTTTCTTCTACCTAACCCCGCCTGATTACCCACGCACCAATTCATCGCAAGCTCGTTTAACGTAGCATGGACAAGCTGTGGATAAATTTCATCCAATTTGCACAAAGAAAAATGAGCATTAGCAAAATAAGACGAAAATTCAGGCAATTAGTCGACTTTGAAACACTTTAAAGCTGTTTTTTTCTGTGGTTTGTCGTAAAGCTGATTGCCGATAAATCCTTGCACTGCTATAGTTCACAGCTGCGTAGGATGATTAGATTGTATTTTACTATTTATCAGCATTATCCATACGTAATCTACACCATGAGTAGAGCCCTTAATATTGAGACGCTGCGTACGGCATAAGACGTTGATAATTAAGGCAGCCTTGTCATCTACTCACGTATTCGTGTTTTGAGTATTACCGCCATATGCGGATCACCCAAGTAGAACTTGTGTGATGACTGTAGTGCCCCAGAGCATCCCCTCCAGCCGGGAGGCTGCATTTATTAGCCATGGGATCAGGCACCACGAGGTACGACCTCTGTGACAAGAGCAACGATGAAAACAAAGAAAATAAAACGAGAATTACCGTAATGAAAAGAATGTTAATCAACGCAACTCAAAAAGAAGAGTTGCGTGTCGCTCTGGTTGATGGCCAGCGACTATTTGACCTTGATATTGAAAGTCCTGGTCACGAATCAAAAAAAGCAAATATCTATAAAGGTCGTATCACACGAGTTGAGCCTAGCTTAGAGGCCGCATTCGTTGACTATGGCGCTGACCGCCACGGCTTCCTTCCTCTTAAAGAAATTGCACGCGAATACTTCCCAGCTGGTTATACCTACCAGGGTCGCCCAAGCATCAAAGATGTCTTGAAGGAAGGCCAAGAAGTTATCGTGCAAGTTGAAAAAGAAGAGCGTGGTAGCAAAGGCGCGGCACTCACAACCTTTATTTCACTCGCAGGTAGCTACCTAGTATTGATGCCAAATAACCCAAGAGCTGGCGGAATTTCTCGTCGCATCGAAGGTGATGAACGCACAGAACTTAAGGCAGCACTAAGCACGCTTGAACTACCACAAGGTATGGGGTTAATTGTCCGTACTGCAGGTGTAGGCAAAAGTGCCGAAGAGCTAGAGTGGGATTTAAAATTCCTTCTCAATAACTGGGGCAACATTAAAAATGCTTCAGACGCTAACCCTGCACCTTTCCTCATTCACCAAGAAAGTAACGTCATTGTCCGTGCTTTACGTGACTACCTACGTCGCGATATTGGTGAGATCCTAATTGATAGCAACACAATCTACGAACGTGCAAAACAACACATTGAGCACGTTCGTCCAGATTTTGTCAGCCGCGTTAAAAAATACGACGGTGAAGTGCCACTGTTTAGTCATTATCAAATCGAAAGCCAAATCGAGTCTGCGTTCCAGCGTGAAGTTCGACTCCCATCTGGTGGTTCAATTGTTATCGACCCAACAGAAGCATTGACCTCTATCGATATTAACTCAGCTCGTGCAACAAAGGGCAGCGATATCGAAGAAACAGCACTTAACACCAACCTAGAAGCTGCTGACGAAATTGCTCGTCAACTTCGTCTACGTGACCTAGGTGGTTTGGTGGTTATCGACTTTATCGATATGACACCAGTGCGTCACCAAAGAGAAGTAGAGAACCGCCTGCGTGAAGCCGTCCGTATCGATCGTGCTCGCGTTCAAATCGGTCGTATCTCACGCTTTGGTTTACTTGAGATGTCTCGCCAACGTTTAAGCCCATCATTGGCTGAAGCGAGTCACCACATTTGTCCTCGCTGTACGGGTACCGGTGTGGTTCGTGACAACGAATCCCTAGCACTTTCTGTCCTTCGCTTAATCGAAGAAGAAGCGCTAAAAGACAATACGTGCCAAGTCCTAGCGATTGTACCGGTACCAATTGCCTCTTACCTTCTTAATGAAAAACGCCGTTCTGTCAATCACATCGAACGCGTGCAAGAAGTTAAGATTACTATTGTTCCAGACTCTGATATGGAAACGCCTCATTTCGAGGTAATTCGTGTCCGTGATGGCGAAGAGCATGACCTTCTTTCTTACCTACTTCCTAAGAAGATCGACGCGCTTAAAGAAGCCGAGAGCAAAGAAGTTCCTGAAACTGAAATCAAGCCACGTAAGATCGAGCAACCTGCTGTTCAAGGTTTTGCAACGCCGGCACCAACACCAACGGCACCAAAGCCTGCCCCTAAAGCAAAAGCGGAAGTGGCAAAAGACAGCAATGAACCTGGCTTAGTGTCGCGTTTGTTCTCGGCTATCAGTGCTTTCTTCTCTTCGACTGAAGAACCGAAGAAAGAAACCGAAGAACCAGAGAAAAAAGACACTCAACGTAACGACAAGCCACGTCGTAACAACCGTAACGACCAACGCCGTCGTAATAACCGTGATTCTCGTGACAATGACCGCAACAGGAATCGTCGTAAGCCGACTCAAGAAAATGACACTGCGAAAGAGCAAGCGGATACGGCTCAAGAGCCTCGCAAGCCACAAAATCGCCGCAATAAGCCACAAAATCGTCGCAATAAGTCACAACGCGAAGATGTAGCGAATAAGTCAAAGGTCGAAGAGCAAGGTCAGCAAATCGCAGCCGAGGTTCAAGCTGAAAAAGCCGCCCCTCGCGCGGAAGAGAAAGCACCTCGTACCGAAGAGAAGACTGCGAAGATCAAAGAGCGCCGTCAACGTCGTAAGTTGACCAAGCAAATTCGCACCAAAGGTCAAAACGCTCAGCAAGAAGTTGAACCTGCAGTTCAAGCCGTTGAGAGCGCAAAAGCACAAGACGATAAAGTAGTACAGACGACTCAGGCTGTTGAAGCCGTTGTTGATGCTGCTCAAACAGATGCACCTGCAAAAGAGGAAGGCAAACAGCGCCGAAACCGCCGTTCACCTCGTCATTTGCGAGCAAGCGGACAACGTCGTCGTCGTGGTCGTGACCGTCGTCCAAATCCGTTTAGACTAAGAAAAGGTGGCGTTGCCTCTCCTGAGATGGCAATGGGTAAAGTAATGCCAAGCTACGGTATTATCAAACCAGCACCAAAAGCCAAAGCACAAAAAGAGCAAGTGAATGACGTAACCATTCCAATGATCACTTCAGGTGTATCTCGCCCTGAAATGGCAATGGGTAAGGTGATCATCCTAAGCTCTGCAGTTATCGCTGAAGCGAACGTTGCTAAAGCAGCAGCGGTACAAGCCGCTGTGGTTGAGCCTAAGGTTACAGAAGCGGCAGTTGTCGAAGTGAAAGCAGTTGAGACAGCTCAGGTTGTCGAAACACCAGCTGTCGAAGCGCCGAGTGTTGAAACCGCTATCGTTGAAACCCCAGTAACTGAAGTGCCTGTTGTTGACGTTCCGGTTGTTGAAAAGCACATCGTTGAAGAACCAACTGTTGAAGCGCCAGTTGCTGAAACCGTCACCCCAGCTGTAGAAGCGAAAGCTGAGCCGGTTAAAAAAGCGGTAGCGAAAGCGAAACCAACAAAGATCACAGCCAAAGGGCACGCAAGTGCAGGAATGGCGAAGGCTCCAGGTCAAGCTGAGCTAGGTCAAATTGAAATTAAAGCTGCAGCTCTTAAAACCGAACGCTACACACCAAAAGGTGCAGGTAGCCAGGTTGCACGAAGTAGTGCTGGTGCAGGAATGACTAAACCTAACTATTAATTAAGTTAAGTCATTAACAATGTAAGATGGGCTGCCTTTGGGCAGCCCTTTTTTTATGCTAATTTAATTCGACACATTTCGTTTCATTATTGAACTTCTCCTCACATTTCTGTAGCATGCGCAACCTTGTCCTTTTCATTACCAATACGCCATATCTTTGTCACATGATAAGTAGATAATGACAGTAATTAGCTTTGAATTGCCGCAAATTTTGCAGCAACACCCCTTTTTAATAATGTCGTCGCTTGCGCTGTTTGGAATGGATTTTTATCCAACACAACTATTGAATTGAATCCTATGTTTGAGTTTCCACAATTTTCGAAGCACTCCGTTAAAAACGATGTGTTATCAGGGCTAACCGTAGCCTTAGCGTTAGTACCCGAAGCGGTAGCTTTTGCTTTCGTCGCAGGGGTTGACCCGATGGTAGGCCTTTATGCGGCCTTTATCGTGGGCCTAATCACCTCTATTTTTGGTGGTCGCCCGGGAATGATATCTGGTGCAACGGGTGCAATGGCGGTAGTAATGGTGAGCTTAGTGGCCACCCATGGGGTGCAATATCTATTTGCGGCTGTTATGTTCGCTGGCTTTTTGCAGATTACCGCCGGTTTATTTAAGCTGGGTAAATTCATTCGCATGGTGCCACACCCCGTCATGATTGGTTTTGTTAACGGCCTAGCGATTGTTATTTTCCTTGCTCAAATGGGACAATTTAAAGCCCCAGATATCAATGGTGTTATGACCTGGTTGCCACAAGGGCAGATGATCATCATGTTAGGCCTAGTCGCTTTAACTATGGCTATCATTCATTTCTTACCAAAACTTACCACTGCCGTCCCTTCATCACTTGTTGCAATAGTCGGTGTTACTGCTCTAGTGCACTTGTTAGGGTTAGAAACCCGTACGGTCGTTGATTTCCTTAGAACGATGTCTGGTGACGTCTCAGCCACGCTAGCAGGCTCGCTGCCGACTTTCTCCATCCCAGCGGTTCCGTTCACGCTTGAAACCTTTAACATCATTCTTCCATACGCCATCATCTTAGCCGCTATCGGTTTGATTGAATCATTGCTGACTCTAACGGTACTT
Organism: Vibrio sp. E150_011; assembly: GCF_053544015.1. NCBI lineage: Bacteria > Pseudomonadati > Pseudomonadota > Gammaproteobacteria > Vibrionales > Vibrionaceae > Vibrio > Vibrio sp. E150_011. The sequence goes on along the minus strand of NZ_JBHFOL010000002.1, from coordinate 273,668 downwards.
GACGAGATGACTAATACTCGTGGCCAATCAAACCGTGAGTGTGTTGGTCAAGGTCTTGCGAATGTTACCTGCTCCGTATTCGGTGCTATGGGTGGTTGCGCGATGATTGGACAGTCAATGATTAACGTCAACTCCGGTGGTCGTGGTCGTTTATCTGGAATTGTTGCCGCTGGTGCTCTACTGTTCTTCATTTTATTTGCTTCCGCAATGATTGAAATGATCCCTCTAGCTGCACTGGTTGGTGTCATGTTTATGGTGGTTATCGGTACATTCGAATGGGCGACGTTCAAGCTTGCTCGTCGTGTACCAAAACAAGATTTCTTCGTCATCGTCCTAGTCACGGTTGTTACCGTTCTAACAGACCTCGCTGTTGCCGTTGCGATTGGCGTTGTTGTCTCTGCGTTGATGTTTGCTTGGCAACACGCGAAGCATATCTATGCAAGTAGCCACACCAATGAGGAAGGCTCAAAAGAATATAAGGTGAATGGCCCTATCTTTTTCGGTTCTGCCGCTAACTTCCTAGAGTTGTTTGATGCGCCTAACGACCCGCAAGATGTAATTGTTGATTTCGCTCAATCACGCGTCGCTGACCACTCAGCTATTGAAGCTATTGAGACCTTGGCAGAGCGTTATAATGCGGTAGGTAAAACCTTACACCTAAGGCACCTTAGCCCTGATTGCCGTGCGCTGTTGCAAAAAGCAGGAAGCCTAGTTGAGATTAACGTTAAAGAAGACCCAAGCTACAAAGTGGCTACGGACATTCTTGCAGGTTAATGAACGGCGGTTAGCGAGGATTAAGAATCTCGTGTAATACAAAAATAATAAGGGACCACGAGGTCCCTTATTATTTGATGGCTACATAGTTAGATTCTTTGGAAGCAAACCATCAAGCGCTTAACTATCCGCAACCTTCATTCTTACAATATCAGCTTGATCCGCTGAAAATTGTTTTTTCAATTCTGATTTAGATTTGAAGGATATTTCCCCTCCTGCCGCCACTGACATGTGCTGCGGGTCAACATTATGCTTCGACTGATACAACATCACTGCCTGCATACAGGAATCTTTCTGTTCTTGTGACAAAGCTGCACCCTCTGGCCATCTGCCAGTCTCACATGCATAAATAAGGCGGTCATAGACATCAGGTGTCATTGCGTTTAAGAGTTGCTCTACATCCATTCTGAACCTTCTTTTTCTCAAAATTACAGTGGCGCAAAAACTGAGTTCTGCGAGGTTAATTCCTTACTGGAACCATAACCTGATGATACACTGAGTCAAGTTGAGCTCCATCATTCAGTGTTTCTGATCACAAGTAAATCAATGAAAATACATTACGCCGTACTCTTACTCGCTTCCTCTTCTCTTTTAACAGGTTGCTTTGAATCTAGAAAAAACACCGACCAAGTATGTTCGTCAGAACCTGGGCTTGAATGTTCATCACTTAATGTCAACGATGGACAATGTCGAATCGCGCGCACCGACTTGATCTGGCATCGTTACGAGACATTAGATACTTTTACTGAGCCCTCTCAGATCGAAGAATTTTATTTACTTCGAGAATATCGGAAATGCTTAGAGCTTGCGTCGCAAATACAGCCTATTGAGCAAGCCGCATTAAAAGAAAAGCGCTTTAATGCTCTTGTTTACGCCATAGATGAGCAAATGCGAATACAAACCAAACTGATGTCATCGACTAAGCCCGAGACATTATATTTTTTATGGAGTGAGACGGGCAATACCATGGCAAAGAGGCGCTTTCTTGCAATGGAAGGCGATGCTGCATTGGAAACAGCAGCAATGCAGTACGCATTAGCCACTTACTACATCTCACGAGACAAGTTGAAAACACACGAATTATTAGTCCATTCATTGGAGCTATCTTCCGATGGAAATATCAATACTGATGCACTTAAATCTTTGGCGAGTGTTAATTACACGTTATCACGTCCACGCGAATCCTATCTTTGGACCATGGTCGGCAAGCAATTCAATATCCCTATTGTTTCTAACAATGAATTAAAGCGGTTGTTTGCTCTAAATCATGACGAATATCGTCAACTTGATGAACAAGCTGAGGCGATTGTGTCGTCTCTGGAATCAGGAGCGTTTAATCGCAACCAATCACTCATTACTTTTTCACATTAAATCCACTCACCTTAGGGATCACTACCCTTTATAATCATTAGCCTCTAAAACGAAAAACGCGCGCCTGCGCGTTTTCTTAGTCAATACTGATTTGTAATAATGATACAATCGGCCGATTAAAATCTGTTTTAACTTTCACTTTTGTTGAAAATTAACGACACAGAGTTAACGCAATAACGTTCCCCTGTTGTTTTTGGACCGTCTTCAAATACATGCCCTAAATGACTATCACATGTGCTACAACGTATTTCTACTCTCACCATACCGTGACTCGTATCATCAATATAACGAATAGCATCGCTGCGTAGCGGCGCATCAAAACTCGGCCAACCACAGCCAGAGTCATACTTGTTGTTTGATTCAAACAGTGCAACACCACAACAAGTACAGCGATAAAGGCCGCTATCTTTATTGTGTAACAAGGTACCACTGAATGGTGCTTCAGTGCCCTGTTGTCGACAGACTCTATACTGTTCTTCCGTCAGCTCATCACGCCAGTCTGCATCAGTCTTAGTCACCGTTTTTTTTTCATCACTCATGACCTTTACACTCCCTTTTTTATTGACTACATTTTACTCACTCTGAGATTGTTCAAAGAGTAAACTTTGCTGTAGCACGCTGTTTAACTATATGACGCCGTCTGTTTCAAATATGTTAACCCAGCTAACCACAAAGGTTAAACACATAATTTTAACATTACAGAAATACAACTAAAGTTCAAAAAACAGTCACTTATTACTAAACGTTAAGAAATCCGACACTTTTTTTTGACTTTAAACAAATTAATTTCGATTATCTATTGAAGTTAGTGACTGGATTCTGTAATTTTACTACCAGTTATCTTAAAACAGAAATTAAGTTGTGGAGCAACATAATGACTATCAAAGTAGGTATTAACGGTTTTGGCCGTATCGGTCGTTTCGTATTTCGTGCAGCGCAAGAGCGCAACGATATCGAAGTAGTAGGTATTAACGATCTAATCGACGTTGAGTACATGGCATACATGCTTAAGTACGATTCAACACACGGCCGTTTCAACGGTACTGTTGAAGTTGAAGGTGGAAACCTTATCGTTAACGGTAAAACTGTACGTGTTACAGCAGAGCGCAACCCAGAAGATCTTAAATGGGATGCAATCGATGTTGACGTAGTTGCTGAAGCAACTGGTCTTTTCCTAACTGATGAGACTGCACGTAAGCACATCACTGCTGGTGCTAAGAAAGTTGTTCTAACTGGCCCTTCTAAAGACGCAACTCCAATGTTCGTTATGGGTGTGAACGATTCAACTTACGCTGGTCAAGACATCGTTTCTAACGCTTCTTGTACTACTAACTGTCTAGCACCTGTTGCTAAAGTTCTTAACGACAAGTTCGGTATCGAATCTGGTCTTATGACAACAGTTCACGCAACTACAGCAACTCAAAAAACTGTAGATGGTCCTTCAGCGAAAGACTGGCGCGGTGGCCGTGGTGCTTCTCAAAACATCATCCCATCTTCAACTGGTGCAGCTAAAGCAGTAGGCGTTGTTCTTCCAGAACTAAACGGCCTTCTAACTGGTATGGCTTTCCGTGTACCAACTGCTAACGTATCTGTAGTTGACCTAACTGTTAACCTTAAGACTGCTGCATCTTACGAAGCAATCTGTGCTGCGATGAAAGAAGCATCTGAAGGCGAGCTTAAAGGTGTTCTAGGTTACACTGAAGACCAAGTAGTATCACAAGATTTCATCGGTGAAGTTCAAACTTCAGTATTCGATGCTAAAGCTGGTGTTGCTCTAACTGACAAATTCGTTAAAGTTGTATCTTGGTACGACAACGAAATCGGTTACTCAAACAAAGTTCTAGACCTAGTAGCTCACATCTCTAAGTAATGTAAGCATCTAGCTCCAACTTTAAAAAAGGCGACTCTTAGGGTCGCCTTTTTTGTACCCAAAAAGTGTGTATTCCTATTCTGAGGTGTCAAAATATGGACTTTAATGCCCTACCCGCATCAACAGTACTTTCCGATTTCGTGACTATCACCCAATACGGCGACAATAAAATTGTTCGCGTTATTCACCCTAAAGCGTCGGCTGCTATCTCCCTTCATGGCGGACACGTTCTTTCTTATCAACCAACAGGTCAAGACGACTTAATCTGGATGAGCAAAGACGCTATCTACGACAATACAACCGCATTACGTGGTGGTATTCCGATATGTTGGCCTTGGTTTGGACGTATCGCGGCCCCTGCTCATGGTTTTGCTCGCACGACTGAATGGGCGCTACTTGAGCACCGTGAAAATGATGACGGTGTGATTATTAGCCTAGGTCTTAGCGACTCTGAAGCCACACGAAACATTTGGCCTCACCAGTTCTCGTTGGTATTAAATGTCGAGATTAACGATGAATTACGAGTAACACTCAGCGCGACAAATACTGATAATGCGCCATGGGTTTTCTCCGGAGCACTTCATACTTACCTGAACGTTGGTGATATTACTGCAACGGAAGTCACTGGTATGGGACTAGATTATATTGACAGCCTGCTTGAGGGAAAACGCTGTGAAGGCGGCGCTTCCTTAATGCTTACTGATACTATCGACCGTGTATACACCAGCCCTGAAACTGAAATACTGGTTAATGATCGCGCATTGAAACGATGCCTGTCAGTGGAGAACCGAGGTCACAATTCAGCCGTACTATGGAACCCATGGGCGGCAGGAGCTCAAGCGATGGGCGACATGAATGATGATGGTTATCAGTCGTTCTTATGTGTTGAGTCAACATTGCACGCCCCTTCACTACAACAAGGCCAACAAGTTGCTCCCGGTGAAACTTACCAGCTATCCACGGTGATCGGAAAGCAATAAAATCACACACGCATAATTGCGAACCATTAACGATATGGTTAGACTTAGCAAAATTTTTCATGAGTCTAACCGTATGTCTTACCAATGCCCTCTTTGTCATCTTCCATTGTTACAGCACGAGCGCTATTTCGCTTGTGAAAACCGTCATCAATTTGATATGGCAAAAGAAGGTTACGTGAACTTGATGCCCGTTCAGCACAAGCAATCAAAAGATCCCGGTGACAACAAAGAGATGATGCAAGCAAGACGCACTTTTCTCGCTCATGGTTTTTATGCGCCAATGCGTGATGCCGTCGCGCAATCTTTGCTAACTCACACTCCATCAGGTCCATTAAATGTCCTCGATATTGGATGTGGAGAAGGGTATTACACCCATTATTTTGCTCAATATCTCACCGATCATCTAGTCACAGGACGAGGAATCGCTGAGCAATCCACTGAAGTAAATGTCTACGGCTTAGATATCTCCAAAATAGCAATCCGGTACGCCGCAAAGCGATATTCTAATGTGGACTTTTCTGTCGCTTCAAGCCATCGTTTACCGTTTGCCGATGAGACTCTCTCTGCCATTATTCGAATCTACGCGCCATGTAAGCAAGAAGAACTGGCACGTTGCCTTAAAGATAATGGCATCGTGGTCACAGTGACACCAGGCGCCCATCACCTGTATGAATTACGAGAACTGATTTATACCGATGTCCGCCTGCATGATGAAGAAGTCGAGGACCTTTCTCAGTTCAACCTTATTTCCGAAGATAAGCTAAACTACGTAATGGGCCTTTCCGGTGAACAAGCCTATGATTTACTCCAAATGACGCCATTTGCTTGGAAAGCCACAGACGAACTTCGAGCGACATTAAAAGATACTAGTCAGTTTGCATGCCAAGCGGACTTCATCGTCAGGGTATTCAAAAAAGCATAATGCAAATAGTTATCAATTAGATTGAATCAAGTCTCTATCTCGATTATCATCTTTCTTCCCTAATAGCCGGCGATATCGTTGGCTATTTTTGTTTAGGAATTCGCTAATATTATGAAACTATTATCTCTTGCTATCATAGCTTCACTCCTTACAGGTTGTGCGACATCAGCAAAGACGCCGGTGACGTCGACCATCGCTACAACGCCAATGGGAGCCGTACCAGTAGAAGCAACATCAATTGAGACATTCTACGACTACCAACTTTACACCGAGCATGGTGACCCTATCTCAGTAAACGCGCTCCCAATAGCATTAGCGAATGCTGATGTTATATTAGTTGGGGAATGGCACACGCACCCAGGTATCCACCGCTTTCAAACAGACCTACTAGGTGCGTTATCGAAATCCAATCGCAGTGTAGCGTTATCAATGGAGCAATTTTCAAGACCATCACAAACCATCATCAACGAGTATTTGGCCAATGAAATCGGTGAACAAACCTTAATGTCCCAAGCGAACGCATGGCCTAATTACGAAAGTGATTATCGACCGCTTGTCGAGTTAGCTAAGCATAATCAATTGGATATTATCGCAAGCAACGCACCAAAACCCACGGTACGCTGTATCGGTCGCGAGGGTTTAGACTACCTTAACAAGCTCGATGCTAACGAGCGTAGCTATATTGCAAAAAGCATCGATACTTCTGATACGCCATATAAAGATAAGTTTATGCGCTCAATGCATCATGGCAGCGCTGAGCAAACCAATAAACAGTATGCCGCTCAGCTTACTTGGGATGCGACTATGGCGGAAAGTATTGTCGATTACTTAGAGAGCCATCCAAATTCTCAGGTAATGCATATCGCTGGGAAGTTTCACATTGAAAATGGACTCGGTACCGCCGATCAGATACGCAAGCTGAACCCTAACTTAACTATCGCTGTCATTAGCCCTGCTTCCGAATTAATGACGGCAGATGCCAATGCCAATAAGTCCGATATGCAGCTATTAGTCCTTTCTCCTCCCGTCAGATATGTAAAAAAAGAGAATAGAATGAATGCGTACAAAAACCTAAAAGTAAGAAATGACGACTTGCAGTGCCAAACGGACACCATTAAATAACTATTATAGTTAAGTAGTTAGGTCGTCAAAATGGTTGAATAAATGGCTTAAAATTTGCTTGCGTTTAATTCAGGATGAACCATTCACGCCATTGATGGAAAAGATTAAAGTTTTTCCTATCAATGGCGATACAGTAATTGATAGCGGTGAGGGAGTACCAGCATGCAAGGCATCAATTCTAATCTGAATCAAACGACACATATTCCAAGCTCCAACGTCAATAAATCGGCATTACTATCAGGTCCTATTGAAAACGGCAAACCTTTGCCGACATCAGAATCGGAAACCGTCCACTTTTCTTCGCAGGCAAAGCTCGCTTTAGAAGAAGACAACAAATCCAGCAAAGACAAAGAAGAGACCATGGGTAGCACAATGCAATCATTCGCTCATGGCGCATTAGGCATGGATCACCCTGACGACTTGGAAGAACAAAAAGACGAATCTTATTCCGCCGGTCAATACGTCTCTGCAGCCGTTACGGTTGGCGCATTACTGCTCGCTATCGTCTAACGTCTAACGTCTAACGTCTAACGTCTCGCAAACAGCTTCACGTCTCCTACTTATCATCACGACAAACAATCGTGTTTGTCGTCACGGTGTGTTCGACTAGATAATCAACAGTCATTTACTTACATGACTGTTGATTATGGACCGCTATTTTAGGCTTATTGATAAGCCAACCTTTTTTGGTGCTATTGCACTGCTTTTCTCCGTTATTATTCCTTTAATACTCTTCCCACAACAAGGCGCTGAAATCATTTCGCAAGCCAAACTTGTGATGACTGACAAATTTGGGTTCTTATACTTATCACTTGGTCTCGCCGCCCTTTTCTTCATGATTTTCATCATTTTTAGCGATATTGGCCAAATCAAACTTGGCGATACTGATGAACAGCCTGAGTTTAAAACATCGTCGTGGGCCGCGATGTTATTTTGCGGTGGTATCGGCGCTAGTATTTTATACTGGGGCTGTATTGAATGGGCTTATTACTACCAATCCCCTCCTTTCCAGTTAGAGTCAGGCAGTGAAGAAGCCGTGCGCTGGGCCGCCACTTACGGCATATTTCATTGGGGACCGATAGCGTGGTCCATTTACCTTATCCCTGCGATTCCCATTGCGTATTTTTTCTATGTTCGTAAAAAGCCGGCCCTAAAAGTATCCAGCGCTCTCATTCCTGTTCTCGGTGAAAAACACAGCGATGGTGCATTAGGTAAACTGATAGACGTCTTGTTTATCTTTGGACTACTTGGTGGTGCCGCCACCACCCTCGGTTTGGCCGCCCCGCTGATTAGCGAAGGGTTAAATGTTCTCTTTGGTTTACCGCAAAATACCTACTCTCAGATCGGCGTGCTGGCAGTGTGTACGGCTATTTTCGCCTATTCTTCTTTTGCCGGTATGGAAAAAGGCATCAAAATCCTCAGCAATATTAATTTCTGGGGTGCCATGCTACTGCTCGCCCTTGTACTCATTTTAGGCCCGACGATATTCATACTCGAAACGGGGTTAGATTCCATCGGTCGCATGATGTCCAACTTCTTTGTAATGGCAACATGGGCAGAGCCATTTGGTGGATATGGCACATTCGACGATACGCACTTCCCACAAGACTGGACCATTTTTTATTGGGCATGGTGGTTAGTATTCGCCCCAAGTATGGGCCTGTTTGTCGCGAGGATTTCTAAAGGGCGAACCATCAAGCAAATGGTAGCTGGCGCTTTATTTTTCGGCTCGTGCGGTTGCTTCTTATTCTTTATTATCCTCGGTAATTACGGATTGTCTCTGCAACTATCTGGACAGCTTGATATTGTCAGCATTTTAAACACCTATGGCCCGACAAAAGCGATCTTCTCAATGCTTTCAGAGCTGCCATTTTCGTGGTTTATCATCTTATTATTTACCTTGCTGTGCATTATCTTTACCGCAACTACGTTTGATTCCATTTCCTATATCCTAGCGTCCGTCGTGCAGAAAGATGTCACCCAGGAGCCAATGCGATGGAACCGCTTATTTTGGGCATTTACACTGAGCTTTATGCCTGCCGTACTCATGTTTTTAGGTGGCTTGGATACACTACAAACCGCGGCTATTGTTGGTGGTTTACCGCTGTTGGTTATCGCAGTAATGCTAATGATGTCGGCGGTTAAAGCCGCAACATTGGATATTCGTCATCAAGAAGACTACGTCGAACCAACCATCAACATAGAAGAACTGCCAGAGTTTGATCCTTGGTCGACCGAAGGCGTTGCCCTGGCGCATTTTGAGAAATGCCGCGATCTTGCACAAAACGCGGCTGATGAGGAACGTGTTGCGATGCAAGACTTATTCAAAGTCAAGAAAACTATTCGAGCCTACGCATTAGAGCATGCAGCGGATGCCGCCGATGAACATGCCATCCCTCAAGAGCTTCTCGATGAGCTAGAGCTTAAACTAAAAGCATTATCTGATGCGACTTCGTTGAAAGCACAGTCTTCTCAATCGGCACAAGAAGCTCGCGTACAATTTAGCGAAGCCTGCTCCGCTAACTAATCTCATCTATGAGTGGGGTAATCCCAAATAGTAAAGCCCACAGGCTAGTAAGTCTGTGGGCTTTTAAATTCAAATCAACTTTGTGGTGCTAAGAATCGAGCGTAGTAATTAACGATTTGGATGGTTGAGAATGTGATCTTCCCAATCAATAACATCAATTTCATACACGACTTTATTTCTCACACTTTCGCCTGCAGCGTGCATTGCTGTTTTGGAACCCGTAATAAGCGGATGCCATTGTGGCAGATTGTCACCTTGTGATAAAAGGCGATAAGCACACGTCTCAGGTAACCAGTTAAACTCCGAAATCTTATCGCGAGTTAACTTAAGACACTCTTCACCAGATTCAAAACGATTCATGTAATCTTTGCAAGAACAGGTATCACTGTTTAACCAACTGCACGCCACGTTAGTGTAATAGACATCGTCAGAGTCTTCATCCATGAGCTTATGGAGACAACATTTTCCGCATCCGTCACAAAGCGATTCCCATTGCTCTTCGGACATGTTCTCCAGCGGTATTGTTTCCCAAAATGGTTTGCTCATGCTTACTACCTTATCGTTCTGTGGAGGCGTTTTATACCGTTAGTTAAGACAAACATCAAGTCATTCTCGATCACCTTAATGATTCAATTGTGTACAAGTGACGATGTTTTGGTACACTCTGCGCCCCATTACTTTTAGGTTATTAAGATGGATTGTCGATTAGGCTGCGGCGCCTGCTGTATTGCACCAAGTATTTCTTCTGCTATTCCAGGTATGCCAGATGGCAAGCCGTCGGGTGTGCGCTGTATTCAGCTCAATGAAGACAATCTTTGCAAGCTCTTTGGCAAACCAGAGCGCCCTAAAGTCTGCCATGATTTTAAACCCTGCCCAGACGTATGCAGTACCACCAATCAACAGGCACTCAACAATCTACTCGAACTCGATCGTCTAACTTAGTTATTCAATACATTCGATTACTTACTGGCAGTCTCAGCAAAATCAGCTATGTTTCAAAAGAGCCACAATAATAGGAGTGGGATTTCTTATGAATCGTTATTTAGCAGAGGTATTTGGTACATTTTGGCTAGTGCTAGGAGGATGTGGATCCGCCGTTATTGCTGCCGCATTCCCTGATGTTGGAATTGGATTACTCGGCGTAGCTCTTGCCTTTGGTCTCACAGTGCTCACGATGGCATTTGCCATTGGACATATCTCAGGCTGTCACCTCAACCCTGCCGTCAGTATTGGGCTTTGGGCCGGAGGTCGTTTTGATGCCAAAGATTTATTGCCTTATATTATTGCGCAGGTGATCGGTGGTGTCCTTGCCGGCGGCATCCTTTATATTATTGCCTCTGGTCAGCCCGGATTTGATGCTGTTGCTTCTGGGTTTGCAGCCAACGGATATGGCGAGCATTCTCCTGGCCAATACTCCCTAACCTCTGCGCTAGTGTGCGAGATCGTGATGACAGCGATGTTCTTAATCGTCATTATGGGCGCCACCGATTCAAGAGCCCCCCAAGGATTTGCACCCATTGCAATTGGGCTGTGTTTGACACTTATCCACCTTGTCAGTATTCCAGTCACTAATACATCGGTGAATCCGGCTCGAAGTACGGGTGTCGCTTTATATGTCGGTGACTGGGCAACCTCACAGCTGTGGCTATTTTGGCTAGCGCCTATCGTTGGAGCCGTGATCGGCGCCTGGATATACCGTTCACTCCTTGGTAGTAATAGCCACTAAGACAGCTAAGACAATTTCTTCAGGATCAAAAAAGGCGCGATAGCATCGCGCCTTTTTTATATCTTGTGTCGTCCAAGTAATGAATGAGACAAGGTCGTACCATCAACAAGCTCCAGTTCCCCACCAACAGGAACCCCATGGGCGATCCTACTTGCGGTGACTTCATGCTCATGACAAAGCTCAGCAATATAGTGAGCGGTTGCCTCCCCTTCGACCGTTGGGTTTGTCGCGAGAATCACTTCACTAACATCACCACGCCGTAAACGATAATCTAAAGTATCAAGGCCAATGTCACTAGGCCCAATACCGTCTAATGGTGATAGATGACCCATTAATACAAAATAACGACCAGAATACTGCCCTGTTGCCTCCACCGCTGCAATATCTGCAGGGCTTTCCACAACACACAATTGGCCGTTTTCTTTGCGCTTCGGGTTGGTACAAATATGGCAGGTTTCTTCTTCCGTAAACGTCCGACATTCCTGACAATGACCGATATCGGTCATGGCTTGAGCCAGAAGTTCAGCAAGCTGTAGCCCACCTTTTCTGTCTCGCTGTAACAAATGAAAGGCCATGCGTTGTGCTGACTTGGGGCCAACCCCAGGTAGACATCGCAAGGCCTCCATCAAATGCTCCAGCATTTGGCTAGTTCGCATTTATTGTTCTCTAATTTTACAATTAGAACGGCATTTTCATACCTGGTGGTAGTTGCATACCGCCAGTGACTGATGCCATTTTTTCTTTCTGTGTTTCTTCAACTCGACGAGCAGCATCGTTAAACGCAGCGGCAATCAAGTCTTCTAGCATTTCTTTGTCGTCTTCCATTAAGCTCTCGTCGATCTCAACACGACGTGTGCTGTGGCTGCCAGTGATGGTGACTTTAACAAGACCCGCACCAGATTCACCAGTTACTTCCATGTTTGCAATTTCTTCTTGAAGCTTTTGCATACGCTCTTGCATTTGCTGGGCTTGCTTCATCATATTGCCCATTCCGCCTTTACCAAACATAGCTTTCTCTCGGTTGATTCAGATTATTAATAACATGGGGGCAAGTGCAAAAAATGCAACCCCCGAACATACTTTGCATTCTAGAGTTATAACGGACGAATGCTCTCTTCGTCTAGCTCTGCAGAAAATCTTGTAACAATAAACTGCACGTTGGCATCAGATTGTAAACTTTTGGCTGCTTCTGCAAGCTTATTTTGATAGATACTTTCTCTTCGCTCTAGCGGTGTCACACCCTGCTCTGAGACTTCGACAGAAAGGTGGCATTGCTCACCCAACGCCATATTTAAGCCAGCCAGCAGTTCAGACTGATTCCTATCTGTATTTAGGTGCGCATGGGTTGCGCGAAGACCAAGTACAACAGATGCACCATCTTTCGTGTAGGTCGAATTTAACGCAAGCTGTTGAACTAACTTACTCGTATCGAGGGTCTCAATCAATGCCGCCCATGTATCTTGCTGAGCAGCCTCAACGGTAAGTCGTTGTGCCATTTCTGGTGTTTTTACATGCTCAAGCGCTTTTCTTAACGTTGAGGGTTTAATCGATGTTGATGCTTTCTTATCAACCACCACTTCTTTAGTCGCGCGCCATCGGTAAGGTTCATTTTCATCAACATGTTGAGCAGCATGAGAGCGATTCGCGTCACCAGCACCAGAAGGCATCGCGGGTTGAGCCGCAGTTCGCTGAGCGACCCTCTCCATTACTGATTTAGGCTCGGGTGACGCGTCAACCTTTTTTGCTGGTGACGTTCCAGGTTTTGGGCTCGTGGAAGCTGCATTTTGTCTTTTGGAGCGAAGTTGATGACGCAGGCCAGCAACAGGAGAAGCCTTAGGTTGGGTCGCATCATGTGACGATTGGCCAACTTGATGCGCAGGCAACGGTTCTACAGCTTGCCGTTGCATAGGCGGCTGCTGAACCACCGGTTGCTGAGCCGCCGGTTGGCCTTCATAAGGTAATCCAGCTGAACTTGGTGGTACAGGCATAGGGGTGGACATAGGCTCAGCGTAATACGCTGGCGGTGCCGAGTCATAAGGCCTTGCCATTTCTTGAGAGGCTGGTACCTCGTTACCGCTAGGCTGAGCCTGTACTTGCGAAGTCGCCGCTGCTGCTACCTGATTCTGTGCCGATGTGACGCCTTGATTGACTGCTGGTGTCAAAGGGTTAAGCGCCGACGTTCCTACAATAATGTCATTGCTACCGAGTTGCGCGGTGGGTCTAAACGCCAACATTCTCAATAACGTCATCTCTACAGCGACGCGTTGAGATGGCGAAGCCACAAGATCTTGACGACCTTTTAGCGCGATTTGGTAGTACAGTTGTACATCGGTGGCGGGTAATATTTTACCAAGTGTCGCAATTTTTTCGTTATCAGGAATTGTCGTGTCAACGCTTCCAGGCAATGCCTGATACATAGCAATACGGTGTAACTGAGATGCAATTTCCGACAGTAATGAATCCCAATCTACGCCATTTTCAGCAAGTTGATTGACGGTCTGCATAACCTGCTCGGCATCGCCACTGCATATCGCATGGATGATCTTGACCGCAAGAGAGGTATCCAATGTCCCTAACATTAGACTCACTGTTTGCTTAGTGATATGACCGCTACCAAGCGCGATAGCTTGGTCTGTCAGGCTCAGTGCATCCCTCATACTGCCATCCGCGGCATGAGATATTAAAGCAAGGGCCTGCTGCTCTGCATCGACTTGCTCATGACCCAATATATCAACCAGTTGCTGTTGAATTGTATCAACCGTGATCGGCTTCAAATGGAACTGTAAACAGCGGGATAAAATCGTCACTGGCAGTTTTTGAGGATCCGTCGTCGCCAACAAAAACTTCACATATTCGGGTGGCTCTTCTAGCGTTTTAAGTAACGCATTAAAGCTGTGCCGCGACAACATATGAACTTCATCAATCAAATAAACCTTGAAGCGATTACGAGCAGGCTTGTATTGGACGTTATCCAGAAGCTCTCGAGTATCCTCGACCTTAGTCCGCGATGCCGCATCAATTTCCAGCAGATCAACACTTCGCCCTTCGTCTATTTCGACGCAGGTTGCGCATTTCCCGCAAGGTGTGGATGTGATACCAGTTTCGCAATTCAACCCTTTAGCAAAAAGACGTCCTATCGAAGTCTTTCCAACACCACGTGTGCCACTGAACAAGTAAGCATGGTGCAATCGATTTTGGCTCAATGCATTCTCGAGTGCGGTAAGAACATGGCGCTGGCCGACAACTTCAGAAAATTTCTTAGGGCGCCATTTTCGGGCTAAAGCCAAATAACTCATTCAAACATCCCGATTAGTGGCCTTCAAATTCACAAATGCTATAGACATCTAAATCTAAAGCTTTAAGACGTTTTTCACCGCCGATTTCAGGTAAATTGATCACAAACGCCGCATCCGAAACCGAACCACCAAGACGACGAATCAATTTAGTGGTCGCTTCAATTGTCCCACCAGTCGCCAGTAAATCGTCGACCATTAGGACCTTATCACCTTCAGTAATCGCATCGGTGTGGATTTCTAATGTGTCAGTGCCATACTCCAACTCGTACGATTGTGACACCGTCTCGCGCGGTAATTTCCCTGGCTTACGCACGGGCACAAACCCAACACCAAGCTCTAATGCCAACGGAGCACCAAACAAGAAGCCACGAGCTTCCGTACCAACGATCTTTGTAAAGCCTTGTCCCTGGTATTTTTCAACCAACAATGCAATGGTAGCTCGATAGGCTTCAGGGTCTTCCATCAAACTCGTCACGTCACGAAAAAGGATTCCTGGCTTTGGGTAATCTGGGATGCTTTTAATGCTGGATTTGATCTGTGAAATTTTGTCGGTGGTCATAATTCGTTCTCTGGAGAAGTCAATCAGTGCCCAATGATTTAAGTGTCAATTGCTTGCAGCAAAACACACCTTAATGCTGTTGGCCTAAAAACAAACACTCGCCAAAAGCGAGCGTACAATCCCCTAATTTTAGTGACTTTCACTGTTATCAGCAACCGACTCTTTCACAGGAATCTGCAAAAAGAAGCCTAAAACAATCACACAAAGGAAAAAGAGCATAACCTTTAACCAAAAAAGTGGCACTAAGGTAATCGACAGCAGGAAGCTGATTAAAATGAAAACAACGGCTTTTTTACGTG
The DNA here is from genome assembly GCF_053544015.1 of Vibrio sp. E150_011. Taxonomy (NCBI): domain Bacteria; kingdom Pseudomonadati; phylum Pseudomonadota; class Gammaproteobacteria; order Vibrionales; family Vibrionaceae; genus Vibrio; species Vibrio sp. E150_011. The sequence continues at coordinate 258,222 of NZ_JBHFOL010000002.1, read as the reverse complement.
TCGCGAGCGTCACCGCGCGCTCATGCTCCCACATCAATATGACCGCGCCAAGCTTGGGGTGAGCGAGCAATCGACGATGGAGCTCAGGGCTTCCTTTCAAAAAACAAGCACTGGCTAATAGTAAAAAGGGCGTGGTGGGTAGTAATGGAAGGATAATTCCTATTACCCCAAGAATGACCGACAATACTCCTGCGACACTCCATAAGAGTTGTCGCAGAGTCATAATAATTCTATTTTCAAAAGGTGGCATACCCATTCATGATACGAAGCCATGTTAGAGTAGCGGGAAGCGTAGGGATAAGCAATACGGCAATAAAGCCTAAAAAATAGTAGAGATTGTAAGGCTCTTTGAATTCTGTATCAGACATAACTTTGCTCTTAATGAATTGGTTCTTAATATGGCGTAACACGCGGTCACCGCGCGTTTAAAAAGCAATGAAACTGGAAGACAATACCTCCATTTCATTAACATACGCACTATATATTAATTACAATCCTTCAAAAACAGACTAACTGTACGGTTATTCGTAGAAATAATTTCAATCAGTTTGAGATAAGCGAATATCCCAACTAAAGCTTGATGTACCAACTTGGTTCATTGAAAGTTTACTTGAGGTATGGACTGGAAGATCTTTGGTCATAAAGTTCCTTACGCAGTTTTCACCTAATCGTTGTCCACCCGCCACTTGAAAATGCGCCTCTTCATTTTGCCATCGACAATCTAAGCCTGCAGGTAAGATTGACAAGGTTCTTTCCGACAAACTAATCACACCAAACAGCGCATCCACCGGAAAAGCCCCTGCTGAGCATTCCAGTCCGTTTTCAATGTTAGTCGCTAAGTCTTTTAGATCGACACTATTATGCTGAACACGCCTGATGTAGTCATCAAACAATGCTCTAACAAGCAAAGTACTGGCGATTCCACCTTCCTCGCTCGAAGAGGCATCCACCAAGTAAAACGCCAACTGACCACTCATTAGCCAAGAAAAATCAAACACCAATGGCAATGTGTTAGCTGACTGCAACATTCTATAGCTACTGCGCCATGCCCCCAAAGAGCAATCTTTTTCTGGTAACAAAGCCGTCAGTAATTCACGGGCTGCGTTAGGGTTTTCTTGCAAAAACTGTAGATGCCAATGTAACTCTTGCTCATCTTGCGAGTTAGGCTTCTCTCCCTCTTCTAAGCGAAACCAGCGACTCAAAAAATCGCCCTGCTCATCAACAGTGGAGTTATCTTGCAACACGTTATCAATGGCATCATTGAGGTGATGATAGTCGACGATAGGTTTAGTCAAAAAATCCTTCACACCAAAGCGCAATGCTTTCGCTACGTCGGCCATGTCTCCCGTGGCAGAGATGACGATTACTGGAAGAGACGGATACTCCATACGCACTTCTTCTGCAAACTCCATCCCCGTAAGTAATGGCATAGACAGGTCACATAACACTAAATCAGGGCGTGACGAATTGAGAAGTTTTAATGCCTCTAAGCCATCTTGCGCCTCACTGACTCCATGTCCAATGGCTTCCAAATAATTTCGAGTCACACGACGAAAGACAGGATCATCATCGACCACCATGATATGCGCATGGCTCTGCTGGTGGGTGCAGACTTCTGCCACTTGACTGTTCGTTTTAGACATAAAATTACGCCTCACAAATTTTCATTGAGCGTTAGTTATAGTTTTTATTAGTTTGCACCAAACTTCATATCGCAAAGAAACGCTATAATAATGCATTTAGTTGATTACTGCCCTCCAAGCCCTTAGGCTTCTGAGTATCTTAACTGTAGGCAAAAATAGTCTTTTATACAAATGTACCCCTTTGTCTAAATATCTAATACAATAGCTAGGTGTCTGTGAATTAACCAACTCGTTGATATTACGTCATTCTCAGCCGCTCGTTGCGCTATTGATAGCCTTTGATGTGCGACTGTCTCTAAGTTAAGCCTGTTAGGCTGAGCAATAATAAAACTAATTAATACAAATAGTTGACAATATGAAACTTGATGATTTAAACCTATTCCGACTTGTTGTTGAAAATGGAAGTTATACTGCAACTTCACGAAAAACCATGATCCCTGTTGCGACTATAACTCGACGTATTCAAGCATTAGAGGAATCTCTCAACCTACGATTACTCAATCGTCACGCTCGCAAACTATCATTAACAGAAGCAGGTGAGCGCTTTTACAATGAATGCTCGCCGTTGTTACATCGATTGACCTCGACGACAGAAGAAATTGCCGATGAGTGTAAGGGAGCGTCAGGCAAGCTTAAGATTTCATCGCCGTCGAACTTGACCAAACGTATGATTATGCCGATGTTTAACGATTTTATGCAGCAGTATCCAGACATCAGCTTAGAACTAACAACAAGTAATCATGCCGACCAACTTGATCCTACCGAATGGGATGTCATCTTTCGCGTCGGTCCACAACGCGATTCAAGCCTCATTGCACGCAAACTTAGCACAGTGAAAGATATCTTGATTGCCACACCTGGTTATTTGACAAAAAATGGTGAACCGGCTCACGCAGAAGAGTTGAGCGCTCATCGACTTTTGAAGGGTGCACCGCTCATTAAGTGGCAGTTAATAAACAGCAGTGGCGAGTCAGTGATCAATAACGCGAAGGGCCGCTTTGAAGCAAACAGCCTTAATGTAGTCAGAAGAGCGTGTTCCGCTGGCCTAGGCATTACGTTAATGCCAGACGTGATGATTCAAGAGTATATTGATAACGGCGAATTGGTGCGTGTCTTACCAGATTGGAGCGCCAACCCACGTGACATCTATATGCTTTATAACCACAAAGATCATCTACCTGAAAAAGTGCGATTGTTCATCGACTTTGTCATCGATTACTCAATTCATTAAATAAAAAAACCAGAGTTTAACTCTGGTTTTTTTTGATTTATCATATTGAAGTTGCGTTACGCGCCTTCGTTATGTAGCTCCAAGTTCGCTAAGTCTTGTTGAATCTCTCTTTGCACCTTAGAGTCATCATTACGCAGTGAATCTAAGAATTCTAGGTACTCTTGGTCAATATCACCCGTGACGTATTCGCCGTTAAATACTGAGGTATCGAATCGCTTAATATCTGGGTTACCTAGGCCAACCGCTTCTATCAAATCTGGTAACGTTTGGAAGATAAGCGCGTCAGCACCAATTGCTTGGCAAATTGCGTCATTGTCACGACCGTGTGCAATCAACTCATTGGCACTCGGCATGTCAATACCATAAACATTAGGGAAACGAACTTCAGGCGCCGCTGACACCATAAATACTTTATTCGCACCTGAGTCGCGGGCCATTTCGATAATCTGCTCAGATGTCGTCCCACGAACAATTGAATCATCGACAAGCAACACGTTTTTACCTTTGAACTCAGAGCGAATGGCATTGAGTTTACGACGCACTGACTTCTTGCGCTGCTGCTGACCAGGCATGATAAAGGTACGGCCAACATAACGGTTTTTAACAAACCCTTGGCGATACGGCTTATCAATCGCCTGTGCGATTTGCAGTGCAATATCACACGACGTTTCTGGGATTGGAATGACAACATCGATATCAAGGTCGGCATATTCTTGTTTAATGCGCTCACCCAGCTTTTTACCCATTTCTACACGAGCACTGTAAACCGATACTTTATCGATGAATGAGTCAGGACGTGCAAAGTAGACAAATTCGAAAATACAAGGATTAAGCGCAGGGCTGTCCGCACATTGACGAGTATGCAACTCACCATCAAATGTGGCATATATCGCCTCACCCGGCGCAACATCACGAATAAAATCAAAACCGACTGCATCAAGTGCAACGGATTCTGAAGCCACCATATACTCGGTTTTACCATCAATCTCACGCTTGCCTAGGCATAGCGGGCGAATGCCATGTGGGTCACGAAATGCAACCATACCGTGGCCGATGATCATTGCCGCTACCGCATACGCGCCTTTAATTGAACGATGAACGTTCGTTACGGCACGGAATACATCATCAGAGGTTACATTCCCTTTAACGGTGTCGATCTCATGTGCCAACACGTTTAATAGAACTTCTGAGTCAGAGGTAGTATTGACATGGCGGCGGTCTTTCTCAAACAACTTTTCGCGTACCTCATGGGCATTCGTCAAGTTACCATTGTGCGCCAGAGTGATACCAAAAGGAGAGTTTACGTAGAAAGGCTGAGCCTCCGATGCACTTGAACTACCTGCTGTTGGGTAGCGTACGTGACCGATTCCCACACAACCTTGCAGGCGTTGCATGTGTTTCGCTTCAAAAACATCTTTTACGAGACCATTCGCCTTACGCAGACGAAAACGATTGCTTTCTATGGTAACAATACCAGCGGCATCTTGGCCACGATGCTGTAAAACGGTCAAAGCGTCATAGATAGACTGATTCACAGGCGTAGAGCCAACGATTCCAACAATACCACACATGTCCTAATCCTCGATTTGCGACATTAGCTGGCGCAATTATGCGCCAGACAGGAAACTAGAAGTTGCTTCGATGTGTTCAAAAAACGGTTGGATGACCAGTTCAAAGTGCGGTACAAGTTGTGAACTTTCCCACCACTCGCTGTTGTTCAATGCGGTAAAGGTATCCACAAAAAACAGCACTGCTGATACGATTAGCACGCCTCGCAACGCACCAAATACCACACCCAATACTCGGTCTGTACCCGACAAACCCGTTTTCTGAACCAACTGCCCTAGTACATAATTAATTAACGCCCCAACAACCAGTGTTGCGACAAACAGAGCAGCAATTGCGGCACCGCTCCGAATCATATCGTCTTCAATGTTGGTAAAGTACACCGCAAGTTTAGCGTGATACTGACTGGCGATAAAAAATGCGCCAAACCAAATAACTAACGACATGGCTTCTTTAGCGAAACCGCGAACTAAGCTGATTAGAGCAGAAAGCCCAATCACACCCAAAATGACAAAATCTAACCAATTCATGAATTCTTCATCTCAAGTTGGCGCGCATTTTAACAGAAAAAAACGCGACGCAAACGTTTTCTTATGGATTTAGTGGTTTAAATTTAAGCAATTGACCTTTCGAACCAGTAATTTTCTCCAATTCAACCAATTGCGTCTCCAATTTACTTTTAGAAACATCGGGACCGATGATCACTCGAGTAAAATTCGATTCTTGTTTTACATGCGCTTGGTAGCCACGTTTTTGTAAATCGGCCACAAGACCACGTGCATTTTCCGCATTTTTAAGGGCCATCAACTGAATAATCCATGCGCTATCCGCATAGTCGTTACGCTCTGGTATGTCTTTGACGACCACATCGACAACCGACTCAGTGTCATTTTTTTCATCAAAAGCCTCATCTACTGTCGCCATTACCGGTGAGTCTGGCAAGACAGCTGATGCATCCTCAGGTTCAAGAATTTCAAAACTTTCTACGTCTGAGTTTAATTCAGGCTTTAATGGAATGCTGGCGAATTCTTCTTTGTAATGCAGTTTTTTACCATCTAACAGATCTGGTAAAATAATGACCCCAACCGCAACCAACACAATGGTTCCAATCAAGCGACTTTGAAATTTACTGGCCATCTCTACTCCTTATGATTTAGCGGTGATGCGCTTGGTCCAAATTTTCGCAATCCTCAAGGATTTCTCCGACCGTATGGAAAGAACCTAATACCAAGACGATATCATCTGGATTAGCGTCATTGAACGCACAACGATATGCCGCTTTAGGGTTCTCAAATTGTGATGACACAACCGAGTCATCCAAGCAGTCTCTAAGCTCTTGTGCACTCGCCGCACGAGGCCCTGACAATGATGCTAAATACCATTTTTTAGCTAATGGCTTAAGTACATGCATTGTTTCTTGAACATCTTTGTCATGCAGCATACCAATCACAACTCGGAAAGTCTGAGATGGGTGCTGCTTAGTTAATTGCTCAACGAGGTATTCGGCTGAATGTGGATTATGTGCAACATCTAAAATCGTAGTCGGATTGCCTGCTAATACCTGCATACGTCCAGGTAACGTGGCAGAGTTAAGCCCATTGACAATGTTAACATCCGAAATATTAAGTTCCGCTGCGCCCAAAGCCATTATAGCGGTATTAGCATTCATCAACGGCAAAGCTGGTATTGGTAGGTCTTCGAGTGAGAACGTACCATGTTGCCAAGACCAGGTGGTGTCAGACGTCTCTTTATAGTTAAACTGAATTCCAGTTTGATAAAAATTTGCACCAATATCATCAGCATGAGCGGGAACCGTTGCAGGCGGTTTGGGTTGACCACAAATAGCAGGCTTACCTGAGCGGAAAATGCCGGCCTTTTCATAACCAATAACATTAATGTCATCACCGAGCCAATCGACATGGTCGACAGCAAGACTGGTAATCACCGATACGTCATGGTCCACAACATTCGTGGCGTCCAAGCGGCCACCAAGGCCGACTTCTAGGAGGAGCACTTCAACACCTTGGTCCTTGAATTGCTTTAAGGCGCCTAGTGTCGCGTACTCAAAAAAGCTCAAGCTCACATCACCACGAAGTGTCTCAATATAATCAAAAGCGGCAACATGGGAGGCATCGGGAAGTTCATTGCCATTGATACGAACACGTTCGTTGTAGCGAATAAGATGAGGAGAACTATAAACGCCAACAGAATAACCAGCGTCTAGTAAAATCGCCTCCATCAATGCACAGGTCGAGCCTTTGCCATTGGTTCCAGCGACAGTAATAACAACAGGAGCAGGTTTAGTTAACTTGCCCTTTTCAGCAACAACAGCCACACGTTCCAGACCAAGGTCAATGGCACTAGTGTGAATGCTTTGCAAATAATCAAGCCACACCTGTAATGAAGATGTGGCTTGTGGAATGGATTGTGAACTCATTTAGCAGTCAATATCTACAATGATAACTTAATGAGTACTTTACCCTTTTTCGTCCGCTTCGGGTACTTCATATGTTGCTTCTTCTGGAGAATCTTCAACAGAAACAACCAAAGGAGAAGCTGTGCGTGTCATTTTGGCTAACATGCTACCGACACGTTGACGCATTTCACGACGATCGATGATCATATCGATGGCGCCGTGCTCGAGCAAGAACTCACTGCGCTGGAAGCCTTCAGGTAAGTCTTCTCGCACGGTTTGTTCGATAACGCGGCGACCTGCAAAACCAATCAGCGCTTTAGGCTCACCGATATTGATATCGCCTAGCATCGCTAAACTTGCAGAAACCCCACCCATTGTTGGGTCAGTCATCACTGAGATATACGGTAACCCTTTTTGCGATAGGCGTTCAAGCGCAGCACTGGTTTTAGCCATTTGCATCAAAGACATTAATGCCTCTTGCATACGCGCACCGCCACTTGCTGAGAAACAAACTAAACCACAGTTGTTTTCAATCGCTGCATCGACCGCTTTCACAAAGCGAGCACCGACTACCGAGCCCATAGACCCGCCCATAAAGGAGAATTCAAAAGCACAAGCCACAACAGGCATACCAAGTAATTCGCCCTGCATAACAACAAGTGCGTCTTTCTCACCACTGTTCTTCTGCGCAGTAGAAATACGTTCTTTGTAACGCTTTGAATCTTTAAATTTCAGCTTGTCTTGCGGCTCAAACTCAGTCGCGAGTTCAACGCGATTCTCTTTGTCGAGAAAGGTTTCTAAGCGGCGACGTGATTTCATACGCATATGATGGTCGCACTTAGGACAGACTTCGAGGTTACGCTCTAGCTCTGCGTGATACAGGACTTGCTCACAAGATGAACATTTCGTCCATACACCTTCAGGAATCGATGCTTTACGTGAGGTAACTATGTTGCTTTTTTCTAATATCTTTTCAAGCCAACTCATGGAAGACCTTTTCTTTTGTGACCCCCGCTGTCATAGCGCGAGTATTGAATTCAAATATGCATGAGGATTAAACCACATTACAACGCCACTGTAGATAAAAAACTGGTTGTACCTTACTGGTAGTACCTTCTAGACGGATCCAGCTTAACTCTTTCATTTGAGTCAATTTACCAACCAGAGTTCAAATCATCTGGAAAAAACAAAGGCCCAATGGGTACATTTGGGAGCGCGTACTCATCAGGATAGTCTACGTCGACTAGATACAAGCCTTCCGCTTTTGCGGTTGCCCCGGCAAGCTTTCTATCTTTTTGTTCCAAAAGCCATTTAATCCAATCGGGCGACTGCTCACCACGCCCAACAACAATGAGGCTACCGGTAATGTTTCGTACCATATGGTGAACAAATGCATTCGCTTTAATGTCGATAACCACATAAGGTCCATGGCGACTAACATTAAGGTGCATAATATTGCGCCACGGGCTTCGTGATTGGCAATGAATCGCTCTAAACGAGGTGAAATCGTTTTCGCCCAACAAAAACTGTCCAGCTTGCTGCATTTTTTCAACGTCTAGCTGGCCATGATAGTGGCTAACACCATTAGATAAAATACCAGGTCGCAATGTGTGGTTGAAGATCACATATCGATAACGACGAGCGGTAGCCGAGAAACGCGCATGGAATGTATCAGAGACCTCTGTCGCCCAACGGACCGTGATATCTTTAGGCAGATTAGCATTCACACCCATTGTCCATGCCGCTGACTTGCGTACCACTGGCGAATCAAAATGTACGACTTGCCCTGTGCCATGAACGCCAGCGTCTGTTCGCCCTGCACACATCACGTCGATCGGTTGATTGGCCACAACAGATAGGGCTTTTTCCAACTCAGCTTGAACGCTATTCACGTCACGCTGTCTTTGCCAACCATAGTAATTAGCACCGTTATATTCGATACCTAATGCAACTCTCATACTTATCTCTGAACACTCGTCATTCTTACCGGGTGGCAAAGTATATACATAAATACCTAGATTACCAATTGGACCCGGCCAGTCAACTCAAGTTTAACGACACACTAACAAACCCTTTTAGCTGGCTCACTGAAGGGAAAGCAATATCTTATTGACAAGAAAGAGCGACGTCTTCGTCGCTTTTTCTTATCAATACGCTGACATTTTATCGAGAACGTTTTGGGCTTCTTGCTTCAATACATCAGATCCATCATCTAACACTTTCTCAAGCAGCTTTTTCGCGCCATCAAAATCATTCATCTCAATATAAATCTTCGCTAAATCTAGATTACCTGCTGCTTCAGAATCGTCATCCACATCAATTTCGGTCACATTACCGATAACGTCTGGGAATTCATCCAGACCGACGTCAAGCTGCAATTCTTCCTCTTCTTCTGGCATCGGCTCTTCATTAACTTGTGCCATCAATTCATCAATGGTCATGAACTGCGCTTGCTTGTCGGCAAAATTTTCTAGCGGGTCTTGAGATGACCAATCTTCATTCTTGGCCGCTTTCAGTGAACCGGCATCCTGATTCCATATCGCTTGCTCTTCAGCAGGAATGGTTTCATCAATCGCATTTTTTTGGTCGTCGGTCAGCGAAAATCCATTCCAGTCCTCACCATCATCCGCCGATCCGCTCTCTTCTAGCATTGCGGCAAGGTCCAGCCCAGCACTGTCAGCGGTTGTCTGGTCAACAGGATTGATGTTACTGAAGGTACGCTGATTGTCAGTGAGCAGTTCACCTAATTGACCCTCTTGTTCTAAGGCATGTGTATCTACCATAGAGAATGCATCGGCTAATGCATCGATTTCCGAGTGATCTAATGTTTCCCCTATCATTTCTTTGTTTAGATCGAGTTCAGGTTTTACAACCTCTGTCACTTCTGGCGAACGATTCAACGCTTTCTCGTCAGACGAGCGATCAGTCAGCACATTATCTTCAGCTGGTTCAAGGGGAACGGCGTCATCTTGCACAAGCGCATCTTCTGCCGATGTTTGTATACTGTCATTTGATGGCACGTCTTCACGGTTCAGATCGCCAAGCGCGGCATTATTCTGGTTACCTAACGATTCTGACTCGTCTTCAAAGGTTCCCATCGCAAGCACGTCAGCTAGCGCATCTTCTTCGCTGTATTCCGGCAAATCCGTATCACTAACCGCATAGTTGGCTTCCTCTCCGATGGCCTCCTCATCAGCGGTAAACTGGAATTCATCCTCAGAGTCAGCTAGTGCTTGTGCTTCGTTGTATTCACTACTCAACGCTGAATCTAAGAAATCATCATCTGATGCTTGCTGTTCGGGTGTTTCGAAGATAGTTTCTGCCGGTGCAACATCGATAGACTCGTGTTCCACAGAAGCAGCGTCGAGATCGGCTTGCGCCTGCTTAGCGCCCGGGTCTAGATTAGGGCTATGATCAGGCTCGGCTTCGTTTTCAGTGTCAAAATGCGTTTCAGGCGCATCTTCTACAAGCCAGTCATCATCTTGGGGAATACCAAACTCATTTTCGACCAACGTATCAAGCTCAGCTTGCTCTCTTTGCGGATCCACGTCGTCCACACGGGTATCACTACTACCCTCAATTTGAGGGGAAAAGTCAAACTCGGAATCAGGCTGAGATAACACACTGGAATCTAGGTTCGAAGCTTGCAGGTCACGCTTGTTCGATGCGTCTGTTGAATCCTCTTGCACCATTTGATGCTCGGGTAAACTAAAATCCTCTGCATTCGAGTTGTTAGCATGAGCGTCTGCAACGTCTTGTGCCAACGCATCCGTTGCCAATTGCTCGTTACTCACACCAGGTGACGTTGCTTCTTGGGTTGCAGCACCATCTAATGTTTCGGCTATCGAGTGCTGTTCAAGTATTGAATCAATGTCAAATTCAGCCTCATCAATCGAGGTACCTGCCTTATCCACGGCTTCTACTTCGAGGTCAGAAGCATCTTCATCAACTTGTTGTGTATCTAATGACGGCTGTGAATCTAATGGCTGTTGAAACTCGGTGGATTGTGGTGATTCATTTGCATCACCATGCAAAGCCAGCAACGCGTCAATATCATCACTGATCGGATCATCGCTGATCGGATCATCAGCTTTCGTTTCTTTTCCATGTTCAGCTAACAGAGCATCGATATCGTCGATATTATCAAGCTCAGTGTCAGTGTCAGTGTCAGTGTCAGTGTCAGTGAGACTCACATCTTGATGATGAGTTGGAGCAATCGATTCTTCATCGCGGCTGAACAAATCGGCAAACGCATCTTGTTCGGCTTCTTTCAGTTGCTCAGCCTCAGTGGATAGCGTAGCCGAGTCGATGTCACCGTCATCTTCAGTAAGCAGTTGGCCTGATTCAAACGGGTCCAACGCAAGTGACTCATTGTTCGCTTCCGAAGATTCGTCAAATGAGTGCTCAAACATGAACTCGTCAAGAAGATCGGTGCTGTTTTCATCTAGCTTGATATCGTCATTCAGATGAGATTCACTTGTACGACTCCCCATCGCATCATCAAGGCTATCCGTCTCTGTCGATGCCTCACTATCAACGATTTCCTCTAGCAACAAATCGGTATCAGAGATATCCGATAAGTCGAAGTCCTCTTCCAGCATCTCATCAAGTAAGGCAGTACTGTCATTCGTTGCACTATCATCGATGTTATTGGCATCGAAGCTATTGGCATCGAAGGTATCAGCGTCGCCTGACTCTGCAGACGCCTCTGACGGCATATCCATTTGCGAGAACTGAGCAAACAAATCATCAATATCTGCATTATCAACCGCTATGTCATCCGCGTTATCCGACAACTCAGGCGAGGCGGCTTGCTCTTCAGACCGGCTCAGATTTTCTGTATCTGGCACATCCTCTTCCGAAGCTTCAAGATCAAATGCTTCTGACAATAGCTCATCCATCTCAGCTTGATTGATGGCCCCCTCTTTCTCCAAGGGTTCATCCAAGCTTGGTTCTTCGAAACTAATATCGGCAAACAAGTCATCGAGTTCTTGCTGGGAAACAGGGTCTGCGTCATCTTCATCTAGGTTAAGATTCAGATCCTCAAGATCATCAGCTGGAACGGCAACATCATTAAGTGCTCGTTCCATTTCCTCGAGCCCTAGAGCCTTCTCGCCATCTTTAACACTGATACCGTTATTACTGCTATCTAGGTCGACAAAGCCGATATCAAGTTCACCATCATCACCAATACTGGCGAACGGATCTTCCTCATCGTCAAGGTTGAAGTCCAAGTCACCTTCATTTAAGTCGCCAAAAATATCGTCTTCGACTGGATCACTGCTTTCTGGCGCAGTGTCGTCCACATCGTTATTACTTTCAAAATCACCAAACAATTCATCAGAGAATAAATCGTCGTCTTGTGATTCCGCGACAGCCGCACCTGACACGGCTGCATCGGCCATTGCGATATCAGGCATATCGTTCGTCGACTGAGTTTGAACCTCTTCCTCAGGGTCTTTTCGCTTTCGTGAGCGCATGAAGAACATCACTAATAAACCAACGAGCGCCGCCGGCAAAATAGCCAGTAAACCAACAATCCACGGGTTCGCAAGCCATGTGTCCATTGTGGTTGGGGCCAAACGTTGCATTTCGTCTTGTTTGCGTTTTTCTTCCAATAACTGACGTTCTACTTCACTACGAATACGCCCTTCATTATTGACCTCATCTTTCAGCGTATCCACCTGCTGCTGAACTTCAGAAAGCATCAATCGCAACTGGTGGTTGCGTGCTTCCAACGAAACCAGCTCACCTTCAGAACGTGTTAACTCTTTTTGTAGCGTACTCGTCAGGTTGGCTTCGACGGTATCGGTTGATGCCGGTTTGTCGGCCTCCTTATTATCGATAATTGATTCGCTGGTCGAAGGGGACGCTTCTGAAACCGGCTTCAACTCTTTTTTCTCTGGTTTGGTTACCTGCGGAGGGGTAGATGAAGGTGTGACCTTAACTGGCTTCGCAACTTCTGGCTTAGTAGCTTCTGGCTTAGCAACTTGTGGCTTCGCCGTTACCGCAGAATTGAGCCTTTGTTGATGCGCCGCTAACACCGACAACGCTTCTTGACGATCAACCTGATTTATCTGTACTGGCGACGGAACACGTAGGCGGTTGCCTGGCATCAGCTTATGGATATTCTTATCTTCGAAAACACCCGGATTAAGCTCATAAAAAGCATAAATAGTTTGCTGTACCGTTGCGCCAGCAGGTTTAAACTTTGATGCAATAGACCACAAGGTTTCGGACTTGGCTGTTGGGCCGTAATAGCGAGAAGGCTGCTCGTTCAATTGAACCACCGCTGGGCGCACTGGTTCTGAATATTGTGGGGCGTCCAACAATTCACCATTCGGGCCAGAAAGGCGAATAGTATCAGCGCTGAAAGATGAAGGCGTTGTCGCTCCAACTAGTGCTAAGGCCACTAGTAGACGCTTTAAAAAATGATGCATGGAAGGCTCAGCTGTCTGCGATTGTAAATACAAAACTTATCTCTGTACTATATCGGATATTTCTCTCAAAACTATAGGTTCTCTGGGAAAAAACACGAATCAAGCATGATAATCGCATCAAGTTCACACCATAAGATACAACAAAGGCCTCACTAGGAGGCCTTTGATTAAAAACAACACAAGTTTTAGAAGTAATCTCGAATCAGTACTTCGGCAATTTGAACCGCGTTCGTTGCGGCTCCTTTACGGACGTTATCAGCGACTACCCACATGTTAAGACCACTGTGGTGACTAATATCGTTACGAATACGACCGACCATTACATGATCTTTTCCACCCGCATCTCGAACCGGTGTCGGCATTTCTTGGCCATGGAAAACCTCAATACCGTCGGTTTGTTCAAGTAAACGCGACGCCTCTTCTGCGTCGATCGGCGTGCTAGTCTCAATATGTAGCGACTCCGCATGACCATAAAATACTGGGACTCGCACACATGTGGCATTGACCATAATGCTTGGGTCATTGAATATTTTTTGCGTTTCCCACACCATTTTCATTTCTTCTTTGGTGTAGCCGTTATCCATAAACTGGTCAATTTGTGGAATACAGTTAAAAGCAATCTGTTGATTGAAAGCACTGTTTTCTGCTGGTCGGCCATTTAATAATGCCGCCGTTTGACCCGCTAACTCGTCAATACCGGCTTTACCTGCGCCCGACACGGATTGATAGGTCGACACATTAATACGCTCAATACCCACCGCATCGTGAATCGGCTTTAACGCAACCAACATTTGAATTGTTGAGCAATTAGGGTTAGCAATAATATTACGGTTACGGAATTCAGCAATCGCCTCAGGGTTCACCTCAGGAACGACAAGCGGCACATCAAAGTCATAACGGAAATGTGAAGAATTATCGATAACAACAACACCTTCTTCTGCTGCAATCGGTGCCCATTTTTCGGATTGTTCGCCACCTGCAGAAAAGAGTGCGATATGAACCTGTGACCAATCAAACTCTTCCACATTTTGAACTTGAACGCTTTTACCGTTAATACGGTAGATTTTGCCTTCACTGCGCTCACTCGCTAAAAGGTAAACATCGCCCATAGGAAACTTACGCTCTTGCAGCACTTCGACCATAGTTTCACCTACAGCACCTGTTGCTCCGAATACAGCGATATTAAATTGTTGGCTCATTGGTTTACCTCTATTTGAAATCCTAACTGTGCCAAAGGTGCCAAATTACAATTAGCATCACCCTTGACTCGGACAGCGCCATATTCGCGTCTGTCCCAATAATGTTTACGCATATTATCAAAACCGTTGTCGTTGTGGATCTCACGACGAAAAACGGCGTCATCCTTACGAACGTCGTAGATAATCTGCGTTAAGTTATGAAGCACCGCTTCATTCCACTCTCTACTGAGGGAGACTTCTGGAATCGGCGCTACTGGTAATAATGCATCTGGATTGGCGCGAGCATCTAATTTCATAAACTCACAAAAACGATTAAAAATCATCGTCGTTCCGCGTGCTTTCCCTTCTAGACCATAGCCTGCGATATGAGGGGTCGCAAACGTTAGCAAAGGTAGTAACTCAAAATCAACCTTTGGCTCGAATTCAAAGACATCGAGAACTGCGGTAAACCCATCATTTTTTTGCAAACGACGTTTGAGCGCTTGATTATCGACCACCGGTCCACGCGCCGCATTGATCAGTATTTGATCACTGCGAAACTGATTGAGCCGCTGTTCATTAATCAGGTGATGCGTCGGAAAGGATCCATCTCTCGTAATGGGCGTGTGTGTTGTCACCACATCAGCCTGCTCAAGCAAAGTATCTAGGTCAGTAAAAGTGCGAGTGTCCCCTTCTTGTTGCTTGATAGGGTCATTAATTAATACACGTACGCCGATACCTTCGAGACATTGTTGAAGATAACTGCCTACTTGGCCACAACCAACAATACCCACCGTCTTATCAAAGATAGAGAAACCTTGTTGCTGGCCAATCACCATTAAGCTGCTCATGACGTATTCCGCCACCCCAACTTTGTTGCAGCCAGGAGCCGCCGTGAAAAAGATATTCTTTTCGCTTAGCAGGGCTTGGTCGACATGGTCCATACCCGCTGTTGCGGTGCCAACAAACTTCAGTCGATTCGCTTTTTCAAGCAACGTCGCATTCACTTTGGTGATCGAGCGGATCATTAGTGCGTCAACATCAATCAAATCGTCCGCTGTGAGCTCACGCCCAGGCATCGCTACAACGTCACCAAGCTGTTGAAATAATTCAACAGCATAAGGCATCGCCTCATCGACAATAATCTTCATTACTTAGTTCCTGATGGGTACCTTTTCTAATAGGGGTGAATTGTGCAAGATAAACGTCAAGGTGTCGAGAAAGGTTTCACCGAAGAAAACGTGCGGCTCACCTATTAGGTACAAACAGCATTCGGTGATGCGACTATCTACACCTTACTTATGTTGCTAGAGAAGTACCTGCTGAGTGGACTTCTGGATAGTTTTCTTTTGTACAAAGAAAAATGCCCGTCCTAAAAAGGCCGGGCAATATCCAGAACAAAAGGATTTCGACCCGCTCTCCAGGGAGTCAAAACTTGCGTCTGCGACTGAGGTTAGTCAGTCAGCTCTGGAAACTTCTAAACTGAGCATCCAGATACCGAAGCTAGAAACTAGAAACTAGAAACTAGAAACTAGAAACTAAGCTTGGTATTTTTTAATCACTAAGGTTGCATTCGTGCCGCCAAAACCAAAGCTGTTTGACATCACTGTATTCAACTCTTGTTCGCGAGTTTCAGTCACAATGTCTAGGCCTTCAGCAGCGTCATCGAGAGTATCGACGTTGATGCTTGGGGCAATAAAGCTATGGTTAAGCATCAGCATTGAATAAATCGCTTCGTGCACACCAGCAGCGCCAAGCGCATGACCCGTCATGGCTTTTGTTGCTGAAATCGCAGGGCTGTTACCGGCAAACACTTCTTGAATCGCGCCAAGCTCTTTAACATCACCGACCGGTGTAGACGTACCGTGAGTATTCACGTAATCAACACCATCGACGTCTTGCATCGCCATCTTCATACAACGCACTGCGCCTTCACCTGATGGAGCGACCATGTCGTAGCCATCCGATGTTGCACCGTAACCGACGACTTCACCGTAGATCGTTGCGCCGCGAGCCAATGCATGCTCAAGCTCCTCAACAACAACCATACCGCCGCCACCAGAGATAACAAAACCATCACGGTTTGCATCGTAGGTACGTGATGCCTTCGTTGGGTCATCGTTGTACTTAGTAGACAAAGCGCCCATGGCGTCAAACATCATCGTTTGTGTCCAATCCAGCTCTTCACCGCCACCAGCAAAAACAATATCTTGTTTACCAAGTTGAATCAGCTCCATCGCATGGCCAATACAGTGTGCTGATGTCGCACATGCTGAACTCATGGTGTAGTTAACGCCACGAATCTTGAATGGCGTAGCCAGACAAGCTGAAACCGTTGAAGACATCGTACGAGGTACCATGTAAGGGCCAACGCGCTTAACGCCTTTCTCACGAATCGTATCAACTGCGATCGTTTGGTTAAGTGCAGAAGCACCACCAGAACCCGCAACTATACCAGTGCGATCATTTGAAACCTGTTCGTCTGACAATCCAGAATCGGCAATAGCCTGCTCCATTGAAAGATACGCGTACGCCGCCGCATCACCCATAAAACGCATTTTCTTACGGTCAATGTGCTCAGCAGGTTTAATTTTCAGATCGCCCCAAACTTGAGAACGCAGGCCCATTTCTTTAAACTGCTCAGAGGCGTTAATACCAGAACGGCCTGCTTTTAGAGACGCTAAAACTTCTTCAACGTTGTTACCGATGCTCGAAACAATACCCATACCGGTAATTACGACTCGTTTCATGTGACATTCCTATAAATTTCAAAACTGCTAAATAATAACGAAGTTACGGGATAAAAGTGGTCAGCTTTCCCATAAATTCGTACAATTCACATCAATTACTGCAACTGATGCCTCATAACTGTAGTTGTGATAACGACTATACAATGGGTATAACACAAGTTAAGTGTCAATATTATGACTTCTATCACTCACGCTCAACTCGATTGGAACGAAGCTGGTACACCCGTTTCTGACCAATTTGACGACGTTTACTTCTCTAACGTAAACGGACTCGAAGAAACACGCTATGTTTTTTTGGAAAAAAACGGCCTTCCTCAACGCTGGCACGACATAGAAGATCGACGCTTTGTCATTGCCGAAACAGGTTTTGGTACTGGGTTGAACTTTCTTGCTGCTTGGCAACAGTTTGAGGCATTTCGCCTACAACATCCCGATGCCGAACTAAAAGAACTGCATTTTATTAGCTTTGAAAAATACCCGCTCACCAAAGTAGATCTCGCGAAAGCACACAAAGCTTGGCCTGAACTAGAGACATTTGCCAAACAGCTGCAAGCGCACTATCCCATAGCCGTGCCTGAATGTCATCGAATAGTCCTCGCTGACGGTATGATTACCTTGGACCTTTGGTTTGGTGACATCAAAGATTGCATGCCATTAGTGCCAACACCGGAACAAGGTGTGGTCGATTGCTGGTTTTTAGACGGCTTCGCGCCAAGCAAAAATCCAGAAATGTGGAACCAAACCCTGTTTAACGGCATGGTCAAACTCGCGAAGCAAGACGCAACCTGCGCAACGTTTACTGCTGCAGGGTTTGTACGTCGTGGTCTCAATGAGGCTGGTTTCAGCATGAAGAAGGTAAAAGGGTTTGGCACCAAGCGAGAAATGATTGCAGGTAAACTTGAACACAAACAGCCTTACAGCAACTTTGACCCATTTTATCAACGCACGACACCAGAAAAAATTGGCAACATTGCTATTATCGGCGGAGGTATTGCCAGCGCCAGCCTAATCACGGCCCTCTCAAGACGCGGTATCGCCTCAACCCTATTTTGTAAAGACGCTCAAGCGGCTGAAGGTGCATCAGGAAACCGTCAAGGCGCAGTGTATCCGCTCCTCAATGGTGAACACAAAGGGGTATCGAGAGTCTTCGCGCCTTCTTTCTTGTATGCAAGGCAATTTGCGGAACAAGCCAGCGCATTATTTCCATTTGATCATGATTGGTGCGGCGTCACGCAACTGATGTGGGATGAGAAATCTGACATCAAACTCAACAAAATGCTCAAAGGGCAGTTTCCTAGGCCACTTGTTCATGGGTTATGTGCGCACGAAACCAGCCAGACATTAGGCTTGGCGTCTCCATTTTCGAGCGTTAGCTACCCGCTAGGAGGATGGTTATGTCCCGCGCAGCTCACACAAGGTCTCATAAACCAAGCAGAAGAAAATCAATTACTCAATTGTCACTTCTCCACCAATGTGACTGCGGTTAAACCATTAGCCAATCATCAATGGTCAATTGAAACCGCCCCAACAGCGTCGGCAGAAGCGCATTCGAAATCCGTCAGTCACCAAGAACAAAATCATGCCGTGTTTGACCTTGTTATCATTGCTAATGGCCATGAGTTTGCGCAATTAGAGCAAACTCAGCACTTACATCTGTCAGCTGTAAAAGGACAAGTCAGTCATATTCCCACTACGAGTTCACTGTCACAACTGAAAACCGTATTGTGCTATGACGGCTATTTAACACCCAGTAATCCTGCAACCAATACCCACTGCATTGGTGCGAGTTACGATAAAGATAACGTCAATCACGATTTTGATGCCAGTGCTCAGTTTGACAACCAAGATAAAATAAAACGCTGCCTTCCCGATACGGCTTGGGTTAACGACATTGATACCTCAGGCAATCAAGCACGCCAAGGCGTAAGAAGCGTCAGTCGTGACCACTTACCATTCGTCGGGCAAGTCACGGATTTTGAGGCCCTTGAAACACTACACGGTCACTCACCCAAGACAATAAAAGCCGTACCTGAACATCACAATTTGTTTTGCATGTTAGGACTAGGCTCTCGCGGTTTAAGCTCTGCACCTCTTGTCGCCGAGATGTTGATCTCACAGATCTGTGGCGATCCACTTCCGCTCCCGGTTGATTTGTTATCCGGCATGCACCCAAGTCGAACCTGGATTCGTCGAATAAAAAAATCACGACCTTTGTTTGGATAACGAGTCACCAATTATCATTTAAATCAGGCTCCATTTACTCTCAAATAAGGAGGCGAAAGCCTAACGCCTCCTTCATTACTTCATGTACCCATGACTATATTCATTCTAAGTCGTCCACTGTCCCTTTGTTTGTTTGCTTAACCGCTGTCTCCGGTGTCCTGTCTTACATTTGAGCCGGATCTCTCCGGTTTCAGTACTCTTACAATAGAGATTACGTGTTAGAACTGAGACAAGCCGTGAACCACAAAGGATACTTAACTGCTTGCATAGACACTATTGCGAACAGCTCCCATACTGCAAGAAAGCATAAGGAGAGCAGCATGAAATGGACGCAACAATTCTTCATATATTGCTTGCTATGGACCGCGACAGTGGATGCAGATGTGAACCCAGCGTCGAACTCGACACCCTATGTCCTGTTTGTTAACCCCGGATACGAAGACGACAGTTTTTGGTATAACGTGATCAATTACGCACAAGCGGCAGCGACGGACCTCAATATCAATCTTGAGGTCGTTCATGGAAACCGTAGCCCACTCCTTGCTCAACAACGCCTGAGTCAAAAAATATCTCAAGGGGCCACGCCGGACTACATAATCTTAGTCAATGAAGCTCAAACGGGAAGGAAGCTACTTGAATCGTTGACTGATGTTTCTTCACACGCTTTGTTTGTCGTCAACAATCTTAATCCAACCGATTTAGTTGAGGTGCAGTTGGAGCCTCACTGGCAACAACACTTGTTACCCGGTGTGTTTGCAAATAATTTTCGTATTGGCTACCTCACCGCTAAAGCCCTTTACGACAAGGGGGAGCAACGCGGTGGTGATGTATTGCTATTTTCTAGCGACACCACGCCTGCCTCAACGATGAGAGAAGCTGGGGCGGTCTCTTTTTTCACACAAGTTGATGGCCTAAACGTTGTCCAGCACACTTACGCTAAATGGGACGAAAACACCGCTTATGGCGAAGCAAAACGACTCTTATCGTTGCACCCTAATATTCGCTATGCATGGACAGCGAATGATCAGATGGCTTTTGGCATCCAGCGAGCATTAGATGAGAGAGAAGAAACAATCGCCGGTCGAGATGATGTGTTAATCAGCACCATCAATACCTCTGAAAAAGTGCTCAGTCAGCTAAAAGAAGGTCAAATAGCGGTATTGGGCGGCGGTGATTTTACCGCCCTTGGGCTAGCACTCATTAAGATACATCATCACAAAAATGGCGTTGAGTGGCCACAGCGCACAAGATTCACTCTCTTTAATTTGATAGATGAACCCTCAGCTTTGTATACCGATTTATATGAGAAGCGATGGGCGGAAATCGACTTTAAAGGCATCGACCTCAACAATAACCCTGTAAATCCTTTCATTCAGATTTCAATTGATCAATAAAAATGCGCTTTTTTGTAAACATTTATTGGCAAGTGGCGTGAAATGGTAAACATGACCGTTATTTAATGGCATGATCGCCGCCGCGATATTTTATCGCCACCCTGACAAGACGAGTCGAAGCAAACTCCATATTGCTTGGCTCTATTTTTTACCCTTCACATTTTGGTTTTCTATGAAATTTGCTTTTTTGTTCTTTAGTTTACTGTTTGCTTCACTGCAACCCAGTTTTGCCTCAACCGACACCGTACCGGTAGGGCTAAGACCATGTTGCGCCTTTGGAACAGGCCTAAAAGCAGAACTCGGCAGCGTCCCAGTGCCTTTTTTCTCGATCAACAACGTGCTTGATATCGAAGATATCGATGCCCACGAGTTTAATGACGGCTCCTCGAGTGTCGTCGGCAGTTTATTCGGCGCATCAAAAGAATCGAACGGTCTGATTTTTTCTAACAAGGGCGGATTTATCGATACCGCACACGTTCGTGACACTGCTGACTTCACCTTCTATCTCTATCATTCAATAAAAAACCGCGATAGCGATACACTGTCTATTGAATTAACCGAAGAGCTTCGCGAGCGTCGTATTGAACTGACCAACTTGGGCCAATTAGATTCCAAAAACCACGAAGAAGCCAAACTGGCCGCAGTATTGGCCTTTCGTTTAGCGCAATGGCACGAGATTGCTCAATGGTACGGGCTCGTTTCAGTTGGGGGTTTCAAAGAATATCCCTCTGCGTTTTCCCCAGAAGATTTGTACTCCAACATGCTGGGCGCGCATATTGCTTTAGAGATGATAAAAATCAATCCGAACATCACACAGAAGAAATTTGTCATTCTTTTTCCTCAGTACTTTCGTAAACATTTGAAACGACTTGATGCTCAAGACAAAGACACCACCATTGACCGCTTTAAGGCGATTGATGGTATCTGGTGGGACAGTAGCAAACGCCTACCTGACAAATGGGTGGTGAAAACACGTGATTATCATTTCAGTCTTGATTTAGTCCCGAACGGCGTGAGTGACGGTACGCCATCTTCACTCAGTGCTTATGCGCACTTAGAAGAATTCGGGCAGTTTCAATTGGTAAAAGCTGACAACATCAAATCGTTTGATATACTGCCCGACGCTTTGAAATCAAAAGAAATATGGACATTCGAGGATTTTCAAACGCTCGCTAACATCGCCAAAGTCGAAGATGATAAGCACACTAACAATCGCAATGACGCATTATCAATGAAGTTGAATTAACGCTATGACTGACATGCAAAAAAATACCGGTATCAAACGTATACTTCTCGCCACTAAATACTCTTGGTTTGGGTTGATGGCGGCTTGGAAACACGAAGCAGCGTTTCGACAAGAGATGGTCGGTCTTTTAGCGGCAGTAGCAATAGCCTTTGTACTTGATATCACTCTCATTGAAAAAGCGGCACTCATTGGCAGCGTACTCTTTGTCATTACGGTGGAGTTGATGAATTCAGCGGTTGAAGCAGTTGTGGACAGAATTGGCTTGGATCGCCATGAGTTGTCTGGTCGAGCCAAAGATCTAGGCTCTGCTGCCGTATTTGTTGCTATTGGATTCGCCCTACTCATTTGGGCCAGTGTATTGTGGACTCACTTTGTACGATAAAAAACGGCAACAAAACACGTAACTCACTCTGTATTGAATCGTGCTTCTAATATGAAAAAGGTCTGCTCATAGTGAGTAGACCTTTTTTGAATGGATGTGGTGGAAAGCGATGCGCAACAATGATTATTCGAACCAAATATTCATATCAACAGGCGACATTAAATAACTCGGAAGCACCGTTCAATCAACCTCACCACCTACGATTTCTGACGCTTGGCAACGAGTGTAAATTTGTAATCACTCGATTTAAAATAATTCCGGCTGTATTCAAAGACCGTATCATCATGTAGGTGACCACGCGTTCGCTTCTCTATGATAGGTTCGCCTAGCTCAATACCCAACAAATCAGCAATATCTTTCGGTGGAAGAACTGGAATAATTTCTTGCTCACTCCGATCAATCACCAAGCCTTTCTTATTTTCTATGAAATCATACTTAGAAGCCTGCATCACTTGGTAGGTCAGATCTGGGAACATCTCGGTCGGCATCCAGGTTTCTTCCACTGTGATAGGGTTTTCATCCAGAAAACGAACACGTTTAATGTAAAAAACTTGGTCACCCTCAGACAAATTTAAATGCTCTGCCATCGTTAACGACGCAGACTGAACCTCAAATGCCAATACATCACTATGTGTCACGCCTTCTAGATGCGCCCATTTCTCTGCAAAACTGCTTTGTTGATAAATATCGTAGTTCACTTTGCTTTCTTTCACGTACGTTCCGCTGCCCTGCACGCTTTCTAACTCTTCGTTTTCTACCAATAATTTCAATGCTTGCCTAACGGTGACACGACTGACAGAAAATTCTTCGCGCAACTGGGCTTCTGTTGGCAAAGCTTCACCAACTTTGTATTCTCCAATACTAATTTTTTCTCGAATAGCATCGGCTATTTTTCGATACATTGGCAAACGAGCCATTTTAACCTCTTCAAAATAATACACAGGAGCGCAGCATAGCCTGCGCGGCTTTAATTCCGAGGAAATAATCAACCACCTGGATTCTCGGTCGTCTCTTTGTGTGCTGAACTACACTTACTCACTAAGGTACCCTCATAACCTACATGATACGAGTTGTCTTATGTATGACAAGTATTTGTTTGCACCAAATTAAAATTAAACAATACAAATAATACAACATTAATACATATATTAATTCAAATTCGATCTTGATCACGGAATATTTGTATCTGAAAGGTATTATTCAATCATTGTTGAATGACACAGCAATATTGGAATGTGACAACGGGACAAAGATTATGAATTTGACATCTCTTACCAACCCATCGCTAATCAACCTACAAACGACGTTTACGAGTCGTGATGAGGCGATAAAAGCACTTGCCGAACAACTAAATCAACAAGGCAAACTGCATAATAAAGACGAATATTTACGTGCTGTATTTGCACGAGAAGATGAAGGACCAACGGCTCTTGGAGAAGGACTTGCCGTCCCTCATGGCAAGACAGATGCTGTCAAAGAAGCCGCATTTGCAATGGCTACTTTGAAAGAGGATCTAAAGTGGAAAGGTTTAGACGAAGACGAGGATGTAAACCTCATCTTCCTTATTGCTATTCCAAATGCCGAAGCCGGCTCTACTCACATGCAGCTCCTCACAGAATTAACCACTACCCTAGTGGATGATGATGTCCGTGAGGCGGTACTCAATGCTACAACTATAGAACAAATTTACACGCAGCTTAGTCGAGAAGAAACCAAGCCTGAGAGCACCAGCACCATTGCGGCAGACGCACCGACAATTGTGTGTGTAACAGCCTGTCCTGCAGGTATTGCTCACACTTACATGGCCGCTGAGTACTTAGAAAAAACCGGTAAAAAACTTGGCTTTAACGTCCACGTTGAAAAACAAGGGGCGAATGGTATTGAGGATCGCCTGACAGCCGATCAACTAAACAACGCCACCGCCGTCGTATTTGCCGCAGAAGTGGCCATCAAGGAAGTCGAGCGCTTCAACGGTATTCCGCGCATTGAAGTGCCGGTCGCCGAACCCATTAAGCATGCAGAACGCATTCTAAACGATGCAATCGACGCGGGAAAAAACAGCACCGGGGTCGGTCGTACATTGGCCACCGAAGACAAGCCGAAACGATTACCGCTCAAAACCGAGCTCAAGCAAGCGCTTCTATCTGGTATTTCTTACGCCGTACCCTTGATTGTTGCTGGGGGCACCGTTCTCGCAGTCGCCGTTCTTATTGCCCAAATTTTCGACTTGCAAGATCTGTATGCGACCGATGGGTCGTGGCTGTGGATGTACCGCAAACTAGGTGGTGGCTTACTTGGTACACTCATGGTGCCGGTATTAGCGGCCTACACCGCTTATTCGCTTGCTGACAAACCGGCCTTGGGTCCTGGTTTCGCCGCTGGTATTGCCGCTAACTTAATTGGCGCAGGATTCCTTGGTGGCGTAGTCGGTGGCTTACTTGCTGGTTACATCATGCGTTGGGTGAAAGAAAACATCCGCTTGAGTCCTTCATTCAACGGCTTCCTAACATTCTATTTGTATCCAGTCATTGGCACGTTAGTCGTCGGCTCATTGATGCTATTCGTTATTGGCAAGCCGGTCGCTTGGTTAAACCAAGGGCTTACTGATTGGCTCAACGGCATGTCAGGAACGAATGCACTGCTGCTCGGTGCTGTGATTGGCCTATTTGTCTCCTTTGACCTTGGCGGTCCAGTCAACAAAGCAGCTTATGCGTTCTGTCTTGGGGCGATGGCTAACGGTGTTTACGGCCCTTACGCCATCTTTGGTTCAGTGAAAATGGTCTCCGCGTTTACGGTTACCGCCTCAACCATGATTGCGCCTCGCCTATTTAAAGACTTTGAGATTGAAGTCGGCAAGTCCACTTGGTTGTTAGGTCTTGCTGGGATCACTGAAGGTGCCATCCCAATGGCAATAGAAGATCCTATCCGTGTGATTGGTTCCTTCTTACTTGGCTCTGTGGTCACAGGGGCAATGATTGGCGCCGCAGGTGTAGGCTTATCGACTCCTGGTGCAGGTATCTTCTCAATATTCTTACTCCACGATGCTGGACTCGGTTCTTTCACCGCTGCCGCAATCTGGTTTGGTGCTGCGCTTGTCGGTACCGCCATTTCAACTATCACGCTGCTAGCATGGAGATCCCATGCTATAAAAAAGGGCAAATTTGACGCCCAGATAGCGACCCAGAACTAACCATTAGGAAATGGAAGGGCGCAGCAAAGCTGTGGCCCTTTCGAAACATCTGCTCTCCCAATTTAAAACTAATTTCGTTACTGCTCAACAGGCTATAGGTACACAATAATGACTACATCACGCGTTCATATCACTCCACACATGCACTGGGATCGTGAATGGTATTTCACTACAGAAGAATCTCGAATTCTATTGGTGAACAACATGGATGAAATCATGCAGCGTCTAGAAAATGACCCTGACTATAAATACTACGTTTTAGACGGTCAAACAGCAGTACTGGAAGATTATTTTGCCATTAAACCAGAGAACAAAGAGCGCGTAAAAGCACTGGTTCAAGCTGGAAAACTCATTGTCGGCCCTTGGTACTCGCAAACAGACACTATGCAAGTGGCGGGAGAATCCATTGTACGAAACATGCTTTACGGTATTCGTGATTGCCTTGAACTCGGTGAACCAATGAAGATTGGTTACCTACCGGATTCATTCTCAATGAGCTCACAACTACCGATGATCTATAACGGCTTTGACATCGATACCGCGATGTTCTGGCGTGGCTGTTCGGAGCGTCATGGCACCAACAAAACTGAGTTCTTATGGCAATCCAATGACGGCTCAGAAGTGGCTGCACAGGTACTCCCTCTCGGGTACGCGATTGGTAAATACCTTCCTCAAGACGAAGAGGGCCTGCGCGCTCGCCTAGATAAATACTTCCCTGTATTAGAAAAACCGTCAGTGACAAAGGATATTTTGTTACCAAACGGCCATGACCAAATGCCAATCCAAAATGACATTTTTGAGGTCATGGATAAGCTTCGTGAAATCTACCCAGAGCGTGAGTTCCTAATGAGCCGCTTCGAAGAGGTATTTGATCGCATTAAGGAAGAACGCGACCAACTTGATACTATCAAAGGCGAATTCAATGACGGCAAATACATGCGCGTCCACCGTACTATTTCTTCGACACGCATGGACATCAAGCTTATTCATGCTCAAGTTGAGAACAAAATTGTTAATATTCTAGAACCACTCGCGTCAATCGCTTGGACATTAGGGTTTGAGTATCATCATGGATTGATCGAAAAAATGTGGAAGGAAAGCATGAAGAACCATGCCCACGATTCCATCGGTTGTTGTTGTTCAGACAAGGTTCACGCTGAGATCTTGAACCGCTATATCCTCGCTGACGATATGGCGTCAAACCTTATTCATTTCTACAAGCGCAAGATTGTTGATCACATGCCAGCCCGTGAGGGTTGCGACAAACTGGCATTTTTTAACTTGTCACCTTATGAGCGTGAAGAAGTCATCAATACCACGATTACCATTCGTGCCAACGAATTCAGCCTATTTGATGAAAATGGCACCCAAGTCGAGTACTTCATTCAAGACCAACGAGTGATTGACCCGGGTAAAATTGACCGTCAAATTGTTCATTATGGCAATTACGACCCGTTTATCGAATACGACATTCAGATCAAATACGCAGTGCCAGCGATGGGGTACACCACGCTGCATATTCAAGGTAATGAAAAAGGCAAAACCAAGGTTGCAGTACAAAAAGATTACTTACTTGAAAATGAATATTACCGAATCAATGTCAACGATAACGGTACATTAACCATCTTCGATAAAGAAACCTTGATGACATACGATCAAGCACTTCGTGTTGAAGAAGGCTCTGACGACGGTGATGAATATGATTACTCACCTTCTCGCCAAGAATGGTTGCTGTATTCTGATGAATTCAAAGCCCAGACCCACATCACTCATGAAGGTTATCAATCTGTCGCCAGCATCAAGCTCACAATGAATGTGCCCGCAAACCTTCAAGAACGTGAAGCACGCAGCGGTCAAAACGGGTTTGTCGGTATCGACTGTCAGGTCGTATTAAAACAAGGCTCTCGTCGCATCGAGGTGCGCATGGAAGTGGACAACCAAGCCGACGATCATCGTATTCGCGTATTAATTCCAACACCGTTTGTCTCTGAAAACGTTGTGGCCGATAACCAATTTGGTCTCATTACCCGCCCAACCAATGATCCGGCGATGGACGTGTGGGAACAAGAAGGCTGGAAAGAAGCCCCTGTTCCTGTGTACCAGTTGATGAACGTCGCAGCGGTAGAAAACGACAAAGGTGGGCTTGCGATCATGACTGGTGGTTTGCGTGAATTTGAAGTCATCTCCAGTAAGGGTGACGAGGCGCGTGACACCTTCGCATTAACCTTATTACGTGGCGTGGGTGTGCTCGGTAAAGAAGAGCTCTTATTGCGTCCAGGGCGACCATCAGGGATCAAGATCCCAACACCAGAGTCTCAGACTCGTGGCAAGCTGGTATGTGAATTTAGTCTCTTCGGCTTTGAAGGTAATCACATTGATGCCAACATCATGGCTGAAGCCCGTGATAACGTTACGCCTATCGAGTGCTATAACAAAATTCCATACAACGCGATGAAACTAAACGTTGGCACTCAAGATAAGCCACTGACATTCTCGCTATTAAATACAGCGAAACAAGGTGCCGTGCTCAGTGTTTTGAAGAAAGCTGAAGATACCGATGCGCTCATTCTAAGAATGTACAACCCTAGTGAAAATGACGAGATAAGCGATACCGTATCGTTCACTCAACCGGTGGCATCATGGCTAGAGACTAATTTGGCTGAAGAAGTACGCACGACTGACGTCGAAAGCGAATCAGTGGGCATACTAAAAGCCTGCCAAGCGAAAACGTTCCAAGTGAAGCTATGCTCCAATTAAGATTTTCTTCGTTAATTTGAGTCACCATAAGAAATCCGTTCAGTGTATGCTGCTCGGATTTCTTACCTGGCAACAACATGTACACCAAAAAAAGTGAACGGTAAAATGTCTTTGTTTAAGTTAGATAATGTTATTCAAAATTACGCATGGGGTAGCAAGGAGTCCATTACTAATCTCTTTGGTATTCCTAACCCAAAATCAGAACCTCAAGCCGAGATTTGGATGGGTATTCACCCAAGTGGTTGTTCCAAAATAGCCGCAACCCAGCAACCACTCTCCGAGTTAATCGCGCAAAACCCTACCCGCTTATTGGGCGACTATACTGACAATCGATTCGGCGATTTACCCTATTTGTTTAAGGTATTAGCCGCCGAAACACCGCTCTCTATTCAAGTGCACCCAAGTAAACATAAAGCAGAGTTCGGCTTTGCTCGCGAGAACGCGCAGGGTATTGCCATGACTGCCGCCAATCGAAACTACAAAGATCCTAACCATAAACCCGAATTGGTTTATGCGCTTACCCTGTATAAAGCGATGAATGGATTTCGCCCAATCAAGCATATCATTGCTCTGTTTAATGAAATCAATATCGAGTCACTCTCCTCAGAGTTAGCCGCATTAACAGACAACCAAAATAACGAAGGATTGCAACAGTTCTTCTCTGCCATTATGTCACTCAACGGTGCCCGAAAAGATGCCGCTCTCAACGAGCTTTATTTGGCATATAATCGCTCATCTGCAACGGCAATGGCACGTGAAGCGCTCTTGTACAGCGCCGACTTCAAACAACATTATCCGGACGATATTGGGTTATTTGCCCCATTAATGCTCAATACTATTGAACTCTCTCCCGGCGAAGCCATGTTCTTGCATGCAGAAACCCCTCATGCTTACGTCAAGGGAACGGGATTAGAGATTATGGCGAACTCTGACAATGTGCTGAGGGCGGGTTTAACGCCGAAATACATTGATGTCCCTGAGCTTATCGATAACACCCGATTCACCTCGATGGACCCAGATACAATAAAACTTGAACCAATACTCAAGGACGGAAAACTCAGCTATCCGATCCCTGTCGATGACTTTGGATTTGATATTTTGAACGCTACAGAAAACCGCGATATACAATACGTGCGTAGCGCTGAGATTATCTTTTGTGTGGCCGGTGACGCGACTATTTCCTCCGCAGACCAATGCATATCACTCACTGCAGGCGAGGCTATTTTTATTGGCAATGATACCGGTAGCTACGACTATCAAGGTAATGGAGTATTGGCGAGAGCGTACAATTAATCACAAGATGCCCTATCGTTTTATTCATCCAAAATGATGAACGACACCCTAACTGTTTTTCTGATATAAAAAGGCTTGACCCTCCCCCTAGGTCAGGCCTTAGTTTTATCTCATGCTTATTCAACGATGGTCAATCTAATGGGATGCTGTAACCAATCGCCAAAAGGCGGAACCACACAAATCGGAAAACTAATAAAACTCGTTGCCGTGCTTTTTGTCATCATTTTTTCATTGGCCTTGTTGTTTCCAAATTAATACGCTCACCATGGCGATTCATCGCCTAGTCTCGAACAAAAAATTGCCATTCTCAATTCGAGCCAATTCCATTAAAGTGGCTCAATATGCCGACGACCAATGGATTATGTGTGAACCTACGACAACTTGAAGTCTTTTACGCCATCATGCAAGCAGGCACCGTGTCCGGAGCAGCCAAGAATCTGCATGTGTCGCAACCTAACGTCACACGAGTGCTTGCTCACACAGAGCAGCAATTGGGGTTCACGCTATTTGAGCGAGTAAAAGGCCGATTAGTCGCCACTCAAGAAGCGAATACGCTACTGCCCAAGGTCGAGAGCATCTACGGCCAGCTTGATCAATTTCGGGCGCTAACGAACAAGCTTAAGAAAGGCCAACAACATATTCGTGTCGGTGCCCCTCCCGTGTTAGCCAGCCACTTTCTGGCTCCACTTGTCGCCAATTTTTATCAATTACACCAGTGTTCCGTTGAGCTTGTCACAGGCAACCGAAATGAGTTATGTGACGGATTACTCAATAATGAACTCGATATTGCCGTGACATTTGGCCAAGACACACCCGCAGGTATCTCTCACCAATTACTGATTGATACGTCGATGCAAGCGCTCATACCTCTGCCTTGTCATGACCTAATTCCGTCCGAACGCGCTCCGGTTCCATCGGTCGCGCTAGAAGCTCTGTTGCAACACCCCCTAACCGTCATCGCATTAGATAGACGCGACCCATTGGGGCAAAAAGTGACCTACGCGATTGAGCAAGTCGCCCCTAGCTTCAGCCCCTCCCTGACCGTAAGAAGTTACGCTGCAGGCGCTGAGCTTGCCAAACTTGGTGCTGGCATTGCAATCGTCGACCCATGGACGGCAGCGCAATACGCTAACCATGGCGCATTACAACTTGCCAACCTACACCCAGCGGTTAATTGCTCAGTGTCACTGTTAACCAGTGATGTGCATCCACAGTCAATTACCGCGAAACAGTTTTTAAGCGCACTACACCGCCACACTTAGCTTTACCCCAATTGCGGTCAGTCAATACCACGCGCTTTCGTTTTAACACTCATCGATGATGCTCACCGCCTTTGGGATACATTCACGACAAAGGCTCATAACGTAACGTTATAGGCAGCATACAACTGAGTATTCGCGCTCATCCCTTCTAAGCTCTATCGTAATGACAACGCCATAGTAGCTTTAACAAAAGGGACACCATGAATATCTCTCAACCCTATTTACTTTTCCTCGGTGATGTCACCGATCCTCTCTCCGCGAAAACGGCCCGTGGCATTGTGAAATGGCGCCCTGATGTCTGCCTTGGTCAATTAAGGCTAACCGATAAGACCGTCTCTTTAGGTCTAACGAATCTTTCGCTCATTCAAGCCAAGGAGCTCGGTGCAAAAACGCTTGTCATCGGAACGGCAAATGCCGGCGGTTTTATCCCACGAAGCTGGGTCGAGACCCTCATTAGCGCCGCCAACCTCGGCTTTGATATTGCCTCTGGCATGCATCAAAAATTGAATGATATCCCAGAGCTTGCGGCGCTGGCTGAGCAAGGCGTGACTCAATTATTTGACGTTCGCCATTACGACGAACGCCTGAACGTCGGTACGGGTAAAAAACGTCAAGGTAAGCGCCTACTTACCGTTGGGACAGACTGCTCCGTAGGAAAAATGTTCAGTGCGCTTGCCATCGAAAAAGCGCTCAATAACAAAGGTATCGACAGTCGATTTAAAGCCACGGGGCAGACTGGTATTCTTATTGAAGGAACAGGGATTTCCGTGGATGCGGTAGTGGCTGACTTTATTTCGGGTGCTGTCGAGGCCATTAGTCCTAGCTTTTTAGACCATCAGTGGGACATCATCGAAGGACAAGGCTCACTGTTTAACCCCTCATATGCTGGCGTGAGTTTAGGGCTCATTCATGGCGCACAACCCGATGCCTTGGTCCTTTGCCATGAAATCGGGCGTGAGCATATCCGCCACCTTCCCCACGCCCCACTTCCGACCATAGAGCAGACTATTGATGCCAACCTTTTAGCGGCCAGTGTGACCAATTCCAAGGTTCAATTTGCAGGGATTTGTTTAAATACCTCACGACTCGATGAACCTACAGCAAAGCAACTGTGTTTAACATGGCAAGAACAATTTAACCTTCCCGTGACAGACCCAGTGCGATTTGGGGTAGATACTATTGTAGAGCACCTGTCTTCGTTATGAACTCACCGCGTATGAGTTCACCACGTAAGAAGGTCTCCCGATTGTATAAGCACTACGCTATGAGGGTACTATGAATTATAAGGG
The DNA here is from genome assembly GCF_053544015.1 of Vibrio sp. E150_011. Classification (NCBI taxonomy): domain Bacteria; kingdom Pseudomonadati; phylum Pseudomonadota; class Gammaproteobacteria; order Vibrionales; family Vibrionaceae; genus Vibrio; species Vibrio sp. E150_011. The sequence continues at coordinate 225,962 of NZ_JBHFOL010000002.1, read as the reverse complement.
CGCTATGAATATTGAAAGCCGTCACCACTCGATTAAGCTGGCTAAGCCATTCACCATTTCCCGAGGGACGCGCACACATTGTGAAGTGGTACGCGTAACCATTCGCTATCAACAACATGTTGCCATAGGTGAATGCACACCCTATCCCCGCTACGGTGAATCCGTAGAGTCTGTGATGGAACAAATTCAGCAATTCAGCCAAGCCATTCATTCGCTTACACCTCACGAAGCTCGCTTAGCACTTCAACAGTGTCCGGCCGGCGCCGCACGAAATGCTATCGATTGCGCCTTATGGTCGCTGGAGGCCAAAGAGAAAGGACACGTTTTTCCATCGCCCTACTTTGCTATTAAGCCCAGCATCGAGACGGCAATGACGGTTTCCGTTGGCGATAAAGCAACAATGATTGAACAAACCCAGCAATACGTCAAAGAAGGCGCAACGCTGCTCAAGGTCAAACTAGACGGCACCGATGTCATTGAAAAGATGACCGCTATCCGTCACGCCGCCCCACAAGCTCGAATCATTATCGACGCCAATGAAGCATGGCAAGATTTGCCACTTGAGACTTTGTTCGATCAGCTCGCGACCCTCGATATCACTATGATAGAACAGCCTGTACCCAGCGGTAGAGATGAACTACTGAAAGGCATTGATCACCCGATCCCATTATGCGCCGATGAAAGCTGCCATACGCGAGCAGAATTGGACTCGCTACTAGGGTGCTATGAGATGATTAATATTAAGTTAGATAAAACAGGCGGGTTAACGGAGGCGCTTGCCCTGGAAGCCAAAGCACGCTCGCTAGGGCTGAATATTATGGCAGGGTGTATGTTAGGTTCATCGCTAGCGATGAAAGCTGCCCTGCCAATTGCGACCAATGCCGAAATCGTCGACCTTGACGGCCCAGTGCTGCTTGGCAGCGACGTTGAAAATGGGCTCAGTTATCAAAATGGTACCGTCATACTGTAATGTTTTACTGCGTTAGTAACAATCGAGCCATAGAACATCATTCCATGGCTCGATTCATTATTGATTAACCTAGTGTGGCTTGGTTATGTCTTCGAATTACCACTCGCAAACGTAACAACATCAGCGTTGCGGCGACGGTCAACCCTGTGAGTATGCCTACCCAGAACCCTTCCTCTCCCATTGCAGGAACCACGTAATCGGTCATGCCAAAGACTACGCCAATAGGTAGCGCTAATCCCCAATACGAAGCAATGGCTAAGAACATTGGCACCTTGGTGTCTTTGTAACCACGCAAAGCGCCGTTTGCTGACGTTTGTAAGGCATCGCTAAACTGATACATCGCCGTAAACACCAAGAGTGTCGCCGCCGTCGCGCTGATAGCAGGATCGGTAGTGTAGAGCCGAATAATGACGTCAGGGAAAAGCAAGAACATCGCCACCGATAACAATGACATTAAGCCAGCGACCACAATACCCATTTGGCTTCGTTCCAGTGCGCTTTGGTTATCTTTCGCTCCTAAAGCGTGACCCACTCGGATCGTAATACCAAAAGAGATACTCATCGGGATAACATACGTCATGCTCGAGATATTCAACGCGATCTGAGCCGCCGCAACGTTTTCTGCCCCGATACGAGCAATCAGCAAAGCAATCACGGCAAAAATACTGCCACACACGGCGATATTCATACCAATAGGTAGACCAAGCCTCAAGAGATGGCTGATCTCTTTCATTCTTGGTTTCGCGTCATTGAAACGAATCATACTTTTAAAGTGATGATGTCCCTTGATGTAGGAATACAATAGCGCGGACATCAACCAATATACTAAGCTCGTTGCCCAACCACAGCCGACCGCGCCCATTTCAGGAAAGCCAAACTTGCCATAGATGAGTACATAGTTCACCGGAATATTTACCAACAAGCCTAATACCGAAATAATCATTGGGGCCTTGGTATTGTTCATCCCTTCACAAAAACCATTTAGGGTATAAAACAAGGCGATACCCGGCACACCAAACGCCAAAGCAAAGGCATAGTCACTGGCTATAGGGATAATCTCAGAGGCAACACCAATCCATTCTAGAATCGGTTTTGCACTCAGCAGATACGCAATTAGCAAGAGGCTTGAGATAAACGCTAACCAAAGCATCTGAATGAATTCGACAGAGATGCTGTCAAAATCACGCGCACCGCGGTGAAAAGCCACCACTGGCGTCAACGCCATAATAATGCCACGCAATAGCAGCAATACAGGGATCCATAGGCTAGTGCCAAGTGCAATCGCAGCAAGATCAGCAGGACTGACTTGTCCGGCCATAGTGGTATCAACAAACCCCATTGCTTGGGTCGCGAGTTGAGTGAGTATGATTGGCGTTGACAATGTCATTAACGCACCGGATTCACGGGTAAAACGGGGTAAAAAAGGACGAGCTTTAGTGTGCATGGGGGTTCAAACACCAATAGAAATACACCAATAATGGCGGGATGGCAGTGTGCATTTTTAGGGTGTGCCCTTGGGGCGGCGACAATATAAACGTCATTATTCTCAATTTCAAGCCGCCATTAACTCAGAATTGTATTGATGTTCGACACGAAAGCACGCAAAATAGCGCGCCTTGCCCTATCTTTGGGTATAAGGGCTCTCAAAAATACCTCTATGTTCAACGTATTAATATTGAGTTCCCACTCTCCTACCCCACTTATTGAGTACCACTATGAGTTTTGAATCCTTAGGATTATCTGTTCCACTTCTTCGCGCTATCGACGAGCTTGGTTACACCAAGGCATCGCCAATTCAAGAAAAAGCAATCCCGGCCATTATCGAAGGCAAGGATGTGATGGCGGCTGCCCAGACTGGAACAGGCAAAACTGCAGGATTCACTTTACCGCTACTTGAAAAGTTAAGCTCGGGCCAAAAAGCCAAAAGTAATCATGTTCGTGCATTGATCCTAACCCCTACCCGTGAGCTTGCGGCTCAGGTCCACGACAGTGTCGTCAAATATGGTGCTCACCTACCATTGACATCAAATGTTGTGTTTGGCGGCGTTAAGGTCAACCCGCAAATGCAAAAGCTTCGTAAGGGTTGCGATGTCCTTGTTGCGACCCCTGGTCGATTGCTTGATCTCTATAGCCAAAATGCCGTTAAGTTTTCGCAGCTTGAGGTATTGGTCTTAGACGAAGCCGATCGCATGTTAGACATGGGCTTTTTCCGCGACATCAAAAAAATCCTAGACCTGTTACCAAAAGAACGTCAAAACCTGTTATTTTCTGCCACATTTTCACCAGAGATTCGTTCCCTAGCAAAAGGCTTGGTGCATAATCCGGTTGAGATTTCCGTCAACCCGCCAAACTCAACCACCAAATTGGTTGAGCAAAGCATTTACGTTGCCGACAAAAACCAGAAGTCAGCCATCCTTGCTAAGCTCATTGAACAAGGTAATTGGAAACAGGTGCTTGTGTTTAGTAAGACTAAACACGGTGCTAACCGTCTTGCTCGCTTTTTAGAAGGCAAGAATATCTCTGCGATGGCCATTCACGGTAATAAGAGCCAAGGTGCACGAACCAAAGCTCTTGAGCACTTTAAAACCGGTCAAATCCGAGTGTTGGTTGCGACCGATATTGCCGCTCGTGGTTTAGACATTCCTCAGCTGCCACAAGTAGTCAACTTTGAGTTACCGCACGTTTCTGAAGACTATGTACACCGTATCGGTCGTACTGGTCGAGCTGGTGAAACGGGCAAAGCCTATTCATTGGTTTGTGCCGATGAAGCAAAAGAATTGTTCGCGATTGAAAGACTGATTCGCGAAGTGCTGACACGAAATGAAATCGAAGGTCACAAACCCGTACATCCGCTTCCGGCCTCTAAGCTAGGCGCTCGCGCACCTAAGCCGAAAAAGCCGAAGAAACCAAGAACAGAACATTCGGATGGTCAACGCACGACAAGTAGTAGCCAAAAAACAAAACAACGCCAATTCGGTAAGCCTGACTCTGCGAACAAAGAAGGCGGCAACGCCAATACGCGTTCAGGAAATAGTGCAAGAAGACGTCGTCCAAAACCGACCAACAATGCGCCAAAATCCCAATAGCGGATGAAGTCCCTGCCTAATCAATAAAGTAGGTAGGGACAATTAAGCACCAACAATAAAAAAGGACCATTATTTTAATGGTCCTTTTTTATTGTTAATTAACATACTTATTGAAGACAAAGAATTGCAAATATAACACTAAATGGGTAGGTGTTTTTTTGACACCTCGTCAACACCTTGACACTCATTGCGCCACATCATCATTCTATAAATTAACCCGAAAACCTATTTTCACTTATTTATATTATTTGTTAAATTCGCGTCAAATATATAATAAAGGCTTATATCATGTTCGGATTTTCTCGCTCAGTTAATATAAGAAGTACGATTCTTATTGTATTTCTTATTCCAACATCACTTCTTATCATTTTAATTGGCATTCAGATCAGCAAAACAAGTGAACAAGTTGCGCAAGCCGAGATATCCCAGGAGTCTGTAGAACTCTTTCATTTGTATGATGAAGTTGCCCATCAGTTTGCAGTTGAGCGTGGTCTAACTGCAGGGGTGGTGGCAGCCAAAGGTTTAGGGGCCCAAGTGGAAGCCTTACGGAAGCAACGACAAAATGCCGATCGTGCTTACCAAAATCTTATCCGCTTTCAACCTGCACATATCGAGCCGGTATTATTTGACAACCTGATGGCAGATATCAAGCCACAACTTGAGAGACGCGCTAATATTCGATCTCAAGTGGATGCGCTCACTATCAAAGATTCTCCTTTTGCTTTTTACACGGCAATTAATAGCCTAGCACTGGACAATTTATCGGTCCTTCTTACTCAAATTAGCGACACGCAGCTAAAGCTTCAGCTGCAAGGGTTATTAGAATTACTCGTCATCAAAGAAGAAGCCGGAAAAGCACGTGGCGCGCTGAATGGTGCATTTGCTGCTAAACGTTCATCTTTAGATTCCTATGCGAATATCAACAATTACATAGAAACAGAAAAAAATGCGCTACGACAAGCAAACCTGTTGCTTCAAGGCGATATTCAACACCAACTCACTCAGGCGACTCGCAGTAGTACATGGCGCGAGGTGAACACCATACAACAGCAATACCTCGCCCAAAAAGCCTCACTCGACAACCTCAGTGGCCCAACGGCTCAAGTATGGTTTTCACTGGCAACGCAAAGAATCGGATTGATTAAGTCATTACGCGACGCCTTTGCGCAGGATATCACTCACACGGCATTGAAACTTGAAACACAAGCGAACCGCTTGCGCTTTGGTTACATTGCATTGGCGCTATTTATTGTCGTACCGCTTACTATCCTCGCTATCCATTCCGTTCGCACGATACGCAGGCGAGTTGCGACATTCACTCAACAGCTCGATCACATAGCCAAAAATAAAGATCTTACCTTGAAGCTAACCAGCTCAAAAAATGATGAGCTCGGTGAAATTGCCTACCATTTTAATTACCTTACGGACAGTTTAAGCCAGGCACTGAGTAAATCACTTGACGTAGCTAATCGCACGGAACAAGAGATGAAGAGCATGAGTCACTTGGTGAGTCAGGCCCAAGAAGTCAGCCAACAAACCCACTTACGCTGCGATAATATTGCGACAGCCATGACGGAGATGTCTCAGACCAGCCAAGAAGTGGCAAGCATTACCGTCGATGCACAACAAAGCGCTGACAGTGTGAAAGACAAAGCGGTTGAGTGTCACCAACACGGCGAAGCCTCGTTAGCCACAACAACCCGTTTGATTGGTAGTGTTAACGACACTTACACGTGCCTAGAGAGCCTTGAACAGCAAACGGTGAACGTGACCGAGATTCTCGATAATATTAATGCCATCTCTGAGCAAACCAACTTACTCGCCCTAAATGCCGCGATTGAAGCAGCACGAGCAGGGGAACAAGGCCGAGGGTTTGCCGTTGTTGCTGACGAGGTTAGAACGTTGGCACAGCGTAGCAAACAGTCCACAGAAGACATTCGTCATCTTTTGGATAGCATCAGTGACAACGCTAAAACCTCGTTTGGTAATATGCAACAAAGTCGAGACGCCAGTTACACGACTCAAACGAAAGTATCGGAAACCAACGATATGATGGACGCACTGATTGTGACCGTAAAAGAGATCACCGACTTCAATACGAGTATCGCTACCGCATCAGAAGAACAGTCTCAAACCACACTATCCGTCGAGTCTGATATCGACAACTTGTTGACGTTGGTTGAAACCACCAACCATACTGTCGCGAATCTCCATAACGAGATGAATACCGTCAAACAACGGATGTCGGAGCTGGTGCAAGAAGTGTCTGATTTTAAACTGAATGCTTAGTCAGATAGCGATTGAATAATGCTGAAGTAACCAAAGGAAAGTGCGCAATGTGGCACTTTCCTCTGAATGGCGGTGGGAATAAGATGCAGATAAAGGCAAGCCGTTAACGCCATCGCAGGCTAGGCATCAAGATGCCTTAGAACTCGCATAAATGACACTGCCACCCTTGATGGTATCAATAATCTCTTTTGAGACAGCTTCTGGCAAAGCTGGACAACCCCAACTGCGCCCCAAGTAGCCATTCTTTTTAATGAACGACTCATTCGCATAATTCGCGCCATGCACCACAATATAACGCTCACGGGCATTGTCATTCACACCACTTGTCATCCCATCTAATCTTAGTGAATAGCCATTTGACCCATAGTACGTCGTATCAGTAACAAACGTACCTAATGAGGTCTTACGTGAATTCACCGCATTGGAAAAAGCCGTCGCTTGTTTTGCGCCACTATTGACACCATGAGAGACATAAGTGTTAAACACTAAAGACTTCTTATCCATATCAATGACAAAGAATCGTTTATCAGTCGATGGTTTTGAATAATCAATGATAGTTAGCAACGATTTTTTACGCTCTGGGGTTTTACGATAAGCGATGTACGCATCTTTAAATAGTTGAAAATCAACGACACCGTCTAATGCTGCACTTTGGTATATTCGTTTCGCTATACTTGTGGGTATTTCTGTTTCGCTGCGCACATTAGTTGAAAATATGAGGCTGGTTATGAAAACCATTGCCCATAAAGGAAATAAATTTAGTTTAATCATTGCTACCAAGTAACCAATTAGAACGACTGCATGAGAAGTCTCACGCTCACAATTGAGGCAATATTACGCTAAATTTTTCTAACTTTAAATATATTAGGCGATATTTCGACCAATAATTTGAAACTAATCGTGTATTTAATAACTTTGAATATACGGCTTTATTTAAAATCAACAAGTTAAGTTATTCAATAATGCAGATATTATTATTACTTACCAATACACGCCACACTATTTATAAATCCCAGTTAACAGTATTTTCCAGCACGGTGAATTTATTTAATCATTCTCTAAGAAAGCTGGTTTATCACTATTCAATAAACCATATTTCAATTACTTACCCTCCTTCTCTTTATTCAATCCCATTCATTCTTGTCCAACGCTTGTGGGTTCAACACCAAAAACACGATCAAAGTGCTTCAACGAGGCAATTTTAGCATTCGCTTTTCCTTGCCATTTTGTACGGTTGGCCACCAGCCATTTTTCTTGTGCACCACCGACAATATGTTGGCTCACGACCGCCTCTCTCAGTTCATGCTCAAAAGCGAACGCTTGAGATTCGTTTGACGGCGTATTAAACGAGCTCCCATGGCTGTCTCTCATGGGAGTAATCGACTTGATTGCCGCGCAACTGATAATACCAATATCTGCGGTAAACTGAGCAAAGAAAGACACGACGCTATCACCCACCACATCCCTATCATTAGTACGAACCCGCCCTCCCGGCACCCATGTTTCTATGTTGTTGTACTGCGACAAGATATGGGCGGCCTCAAAATTATTGGTGACCACCCTCAATTCTTGGTGTGCGACCAAGTGCTCCGCTATCATTGCAATCGTGGTGCCGATTCCCAAAAATACCGTACTGCCATTAGGTATACTTTGCGCCACTTGCTTAGCGATATCTTGCTTCTCATCTTGGTTTGTCGTTTGCCTCGCCACATAACTGCGATTGGCGAGAGTGACAGGTAAACCAACGCCACCATGATGACGACGAGCAAAACCAAGCCGACACAATTCATTGATATCACGACGAATCGTTTGCGTCGTCATCTCGAAATAATGGGCAAGTTCTTCTATAGAACAATATTCTTGCCCATGTATTTTATCTACGATCTCTTGTTGACGAATACTCAATGGTGGCATCTTTATATAACCTCTAGGTCATAATCATTAATAACCGATTTTGTTTCTTCATTAATATATGCTTGTGGTCTATCGGTAATCATCATGTCTACACCCCAATACCAGTATTCACTGACTGTCTCCGGACAATTTGGCGTATAACAATATAATTCATAACCCAGTGACTTAATATATTTTGCTTGCTTATCGGTTAGGTACCGATAATCACAATGCACGCTAAATGCTGACACCGCCAACAATATATAATTCGCATTCGAAGGAATATGCTTCCACAGTTGACCACGTTTAATCTCAGGAAAGATAACACCTAAATACTTTAATACGTCGGTATCAAAACTTGAAAACAATAAATCTGACGCTTCAATATTGCTTTTAATGATCACTGCCTTTATTTGATCGCAAAGCAAGAAAACGTCATCTTCAGGATAGGCCTTTATTTCTATATTTACCTTTGTGCCGTTATTTTTAGCAAGCTCAAGTGTTTCGCTAAGTGTCGGAATTGTCTCTTTATTAAATTCCCAACCAAACCAAGAGCCTGCATCGACCGTTTGAAGTTCTGCTTGAGTCATCGATGAGACTTTCCCCGTCCCATTACTACATCGGTCTATGGTTTGGTCATGTATCACCATTGGAATATTATCTAAACTTAACTGAACGTCAATTTCAATCCAATCACAATGATACGCCTTAGCAAGATTAAACGCCGCCAATGTATTTTCTGGTGCAATGCTTGATACGCCTCTATGTGCGGTCGTTTTCATGGCTCATACCTCTATTCTTCTATTAATTTGAATACTCTAAAAGTAAGCAATTTGAATGCTTTTGAAATTAGGTGTTCTTTCAAGTTCAAATGAAGAATCGCAAACCTACGTTACCGTTTTATTTCACAACAATTGAAAATGAGTGAACATAAAACGACAAATTAAGTTCATTTTTCTGTCACCTAAGCGTCATTAAGTTCATTTAACTTTCAAGTGAACATTTTTGGCGGCGATAACATTATCCTGTCATTTTTTATTAAACGATATTGATGTCCTCAGATAAGGAAAATCTCATGTCAATTAAGACTCTTACTGGTTTAGCTATTACGACAGCGCTATTAAGTACTCAAGTTCACGCTAAAACAGAGGTCGAATGGTGGCACGCTATGGGTGGCGCGCTAGGTCAAAAAGTCAATGAAATTGCAGCTGACTTTAACGCTACCCAATCAGAATACGAGATAAAGCCAGTATATAAAGGCAGCTATGCCGAAACCATGACGAGCGCGATTGCTGCGTTTAGAGCGAAAGAACAACCTGCCATTGTCCAAGTTTTTGAGGTGGGCACCGCAACGATGATGGGGGCAAAGCAAGCGATCTATCCAGTGTACGAATTAATGGAAGATACTAAAGAACCATTTAATACGGATGATTATCTTGCGGCCGTTACCGGTTACTACACGACTGAAGACGGTCAAATGGTATCGATGCCGTTTAACAGTTCGACGCCCGTTATGTACTACAACCGCGACATGTTTAAAAAAGCAGGTATCGAGACTGCGCCAAAAACATGGAAAGAGATGGAGTCAGTATCACGTAAGCTCATGGAATCAGGCGCTCAATGTGGCTTTACGACGACATGGCAATCTTGGACACAAATTGAAAACTTCGGCGCACGTAATAACATCGCCGTTGCAGACAACAACAATGGGTTTGGCGGAGTTGATACGCACTTCAAATTCAACGATGCGCCTTTTGTAAAACACATCGAGCAAATGGGTGAGTGGTCAAAAGCCGGCATATTTAAATATGGCGGTCGCCAATCTGACGGCATGCCTTTGTTCTACACACAAGAATGTGGCATGACAATGGGCTCTTCAGCAGGTCTGGCTGGCATCCAAGAGAATATGGAAGGCATCGACGTGGGTGTTGCTCAACTGCCTTACGACGATACGTTGATTGAAAAACCACAAAACACCATTATTGGTGGAGCGTCACTTTGGGTTCTTCGTGGTCAATCTGATGCACAATACCAAGGCGTTGCTAAATTCTTTAGCTACCTATCAAGCGCTGAAGTACAAGCTGATTGGCATCAGTTTACTGGCTACCTACCGATTACCAAGGAAGCCTACACGCTAACGAAAGAACAAGGGTTCTACAACGCTAATCCGGGGACGGATACCGCCGTCGTACAAATGACATCGACAGAGCCAACGGCGAACTCAAAAGGCATTCGCTTTGGCAACTTCTTGCAAACTCGCGACATCATCAACGAAGAGCTAGAAGCCGTGTGGGCAGGTAAAGCTACCGCTAAAACTGCCCTAAACAATGCCGTCCGTCGTGGTGACGAACAGCTGCGTCGCTTTGAGCGCACACAAAAATAACAAAACATAATTGGTCGCCACCTCAATAATGGGGGTGGCGATGCTTAGTTGCAGTCCCTTGGAACACTTGTATGTCATCACCTGTTGTCTTTAAAAATAAATGGTTACCCGTCGCGCTCATCGCGCCTCAGTTGATCATCACTTTGGTTTTCTTCATCTGGCCTGCGGGTCAGGCTGTATTTCAATCCGCTCAGCTTGAAGATGCGTTTGGGTTGAGTCGAGAATTCGTGGGATTAGAAAACTTCGTCACATTGTTCAATGACCCCTATTACCTCAATTCCTTTTTGACCACATTACAGTTCAGCATTAGCGTTGCGTTTTTGGCCTTAATCAGTGCGCTTATATTATCGGCGTTTGCTGAGCAAATTGTTCGAGGGTCCACTTTTTATCGAACATTTTTAATTTGGCCATACGCTGTTGCGCCGGTAGTGGCAGGCTCACTTTGGTTGTTTCTTTTTGATCCAACGATTGGTGTTGTCACGGAAATACTGGAGTGGTTTGGTGTGAACTGGAACCCGACCCTCAACGGTAGTCACGCCATGTGGATGGTGATCATCACCTCTACATGGAAGCAAATCAGCTATAACTTTTTGTTCTTTCTTGCCGCATTACAATCGGTACCAAAATCCCTACACGAAGCCGCTGCAATCGATGGCAGTGGTCCGATTAAACGCTTTATGACCATCAGTTTTCCGCTGATTTCACCGACGAGTTTTTTCCTCTTGGTGGTCAACTTTGTTTATGCGTTTTTCGACACATTTGCCGTTATCCATGCCATGACACAAGGTGGACCGAGTAATAGCACCTCAACACTGGTCTACAAGGTTTATAACGACGGCTTCATCGGGCTCGATCTCGGCTCATCCGCGGCACAGTCCGTCATACTGATGGGTCTCGTCGCGCTTCTGACCGTATTCCAATTTAAATATGTAGAAAAAAAGGTGGCGTACTAATGGTTGAAAGAAGACCGCTATTTGGCATTTTCTGTCATGTAATTCTCATTCTCGGCATCCTCTCGATAGCCCTACCGGTTTGGGTGGCGTTGGTTGCAACAACTCATGACAATACGGCATTCGCCACCAGCACTCCGCTGTGGTTTGGCGACTTAGGGTTTAGCGTGTTTAGAGAGTTGTGGAGCAATGAAAGCACCTATAACAACTCAGCACTGCCCATTACGCATATGCTCTTCAACTCCTTTGTCATGGCATTGTGCATTACGGTTGGTAAGCTGACGATTTCCATTCTATCGGCGTACGCTGTGGTTTTTTTCCGATTTCCAGGAAGAATGCTCGCCTTTTGGATGATATTTTTCACCCTAATGCTGCCAGTAGAAGTACGAATCATGCCAACCTTTGAGGTCATCACTAACCTCAATATGCTCAACTCGTTCTCCGGACTCACTATTCCCTTAATTGCGAGTGCCACTGCGACCTTTCTGTTTCGTCAGTTCTTTTTAACCGTACCGCACGAATTAGTGGAAGCCGCTCGTATGGATGGCGCAGGGCCAATTAAGTTTTTCATTGATATCCTCTTGCCATTATCAAGAACCAATATCGCGGCATTATTTGTTATTACCTTTATCTACGGCTGGAACCAATACCTCTGGCCACTATTAATCACTACCGATACCCAGTACTTCACGATTGTCATGGGTATTAAACAAATGCTTGGCGTTGTCGATGGGGTCGTGGAATGGAACAAAATCATGGCGACAACCATTATTGCCATGCTACCACCAGTTATCGTCGTTATTGGGATGCAAAAAGCATTCGTCAAAGGCCTAGTCGATTCGGAGAAATAAATGTCAACGCTCACACTTTCAAATATTGCAAAATCGTACCCTAATGGATACCAAGCGGTACACAAACTGGATCTGGATATTAAGGATGGCGAGATGGTTGTCCTGGTTGGTCCAAGTGGCTGCGGCAAATCAACGCTATTGCGAATGATTGCCGGTTTAGAAGAGATCACCTCCGGTACGCTGACGATCGATAATAAGGTCGTCAATGATCTTGAACCCGGCGAACGCGACATCGCAATGGTCTTTCAAAACTACGCTCTGTACCCACATATGTCCGTCTTCAATAACATGGCGTATGGGCTGCGTAATCGCAAGACGCCAAAAGCCGAGATTCAGCGCCTTGTAGATGAAGCCGCTGAAATGCTTGAACTCTCCCACCTACTCGACCGCAAGCCAAAAGAGTTGTCTGGCGGGCAACGCCAACGAGTAGCTATGGGCCGAGCTATCGTTCGTGAGCCAAAAGTGTTCTTATTCGATGAGCCTTTATCAAACCTTGATGCTAAGTTACGTGTTCAGATGCGCCTCGAGATCAAAAAACTTCAGCGTCGACTCGCAACAACCGCCGTCTATGTGACTCACGACCAAGTTGAAGCAATGACACTGGCCGACAAGTTGGTGGTTCTTAACAAAGGTAATGTCGAACAAGTTGGGTCGCCGCTAGAAATCTACGACAACCCTGCCTCTATGTTTGTGGCGACATTCATCGGCTCCCCTGCTATGAATATTCTGGATGCGCAAGTGGTCGTTGATGGACTTCAAATCGGAGAATCATTAATGCTGAGCACAACGCAAACATTGGATCTTGGCGAGATCAAGCTAGGATTAAGACCAGAACACCTAACGCTAACAGACCATCACCCTTGGTTTAATGTCGACGTTGAATTGGTCGAATCTCTTGGTGCAGACTTATTGCTTTACTGCCAAACGAAAGACGACCAACAACAAAAGCTCGTCGTGCGAGTCGAAGGACACAGTAATATCAATATTGGTGATACGCTTGGTCTAACCATCAATCCTGAACACGTGCACCTATTTGATGCCAAGACTGAAAAACGCATCGAATTTACGCCACATGCAGCGATCAACCAAGAGGTCATCAATGCCTAGCTCGCGACAACCCAATCCGTCTTTCCTAGGTGGTCCAAACCAACGAGATAGCCAGCGCCGGCTAGATAACCCAAAACCACTGGATAGCGTGTCATTAGACACGCTCAAGAATATTCAATGGTTGCTCACGGATGTGGATGATACGTTAACATGGGAAGGTACATTGCCGCCCGAAACGTTACATGCTCTAACCCAACTCAAGGCTGTTGGCGTACATGTTGTTGCCGTCACTGGTGCCTGCGCGGGTTGGTGCGACCAAATTGCCAAGCTGTGGCCCATCCATGGGGTCATCGGTGAGAATGGTGCATTTTATATGCAGAAGAACACCACTGGTTTTCATACTCAATCTGCGCTTCCGCTATCAACAATGAAGCGGCAACAAACACGGTTACTCGAGCAATTGCAAACGCTGCTCGATGATTACCCTGACATTCAATTTGCTGATGACCAAACATTTCGCTATTGCGATGTGGCGATCAACATAGGGCAAGACCGGGCACCTGTTGACGCTACTATTTGTCAACGTTTACTCGAGCATATTCGCACATTGATGATCGACGACCAGCAGGTAAAGGCAACGCAAAGCTCTATTCACATCAACGTCTGGCTCGGCGAACACAGTAAACGAGTGTCCAGTGAGGCTTACCTCATCGACAATCAAATAAGCAATCACATAGGCACAAGCTCAGTGCAAGGTCTTGAAGACACGCCTAATAGAGATCTCGCTCTGTCTCTTAACCAGGTGACTTATATTGGTGACTCGCTAAATGACGAGTCCATGTTTGCGTGGCTACCCACCACCTTCGGCGTAAACAATATCTCACGCTGGTTACCCCAACTCACTGATAAACCCAGTTATATCACCAAAGACAATGGTGGTTATGGCTTCGCTGAGCTGGCAAGCAGGATAGTCGATGCTAAACGCATCGATAGATGTACAGGACACGATTAATTCATTTCTCAAAACCAAAGGGGTTCCCCTCCCCCTTTGGTTTACTCATTTCTTATATGCCATCCAACGATGAGCCACCGAACTAAACACACCCCAAAAATCAAAATGAACCATCATTTCAATTAAAAAAATTAAAAATGATCAACCTCTCATTTCATTACTGATTCGATGCTTTTTTACCCGTACCTGTCACATATATTGGTTACTTTCCCAGCAATTAATTTCTTGAGTTCACAGACAAAATAAATTCAAATATAAACGATATTGATCAAATATGAATATTTAGTAAGCTTAACTCTATCAACAAGGAGTTATCGATGTTTATTAATTACAATAACAACCCCAAAGATTCAAAGGCTTACGATACATCTCGATTACGTGACGAATTTTTGACCGAGACACTATTCCAGCCTGATGCTCTACAAATGGTGTATAGCCATATTGACCGTGTCGTCGCCTTCGGGGTGTGTCCAAAAACAGTCAAAATCGCACTTGATGACCATATTGATAAACAAGCATTTGGCACGGAATTCTTCTTACAGCGCCGTGAACTTGGCATGATCAACCTCGGTGGAAAAGTCGAGGTAAAAACCGAACGCCAGACCTATACCTTGAATCCATTTGATGCACTTTATCTAGGCAAAGGCGAGCAAAACGTTGTTTTTTCCAGCCTTGATTCAACCATTGAACCGGCTATTTACTGCTTAAGCGCCCCTGCTCATCACAGCTTTCCTTCTCGAGTTATCAGTCAAACGGACGCACGACAGGTTGAACTAGGCAGCAATGAAAGTGCGAATCAGCGTGTTATCAATCAATACCTGCACCCAGATGTGTTACCGACGTGCCAACTTTGCATGGGCGTGACTCATCTGGCAGAAGGAAGTGTCTGGAATACCATGCCAGCACACACACATGAACGTCGCATGGAGGCATACTTGTATTTCAATATTGCGCCAGAACATGTGGTCTTTCACTTTATGGGGGAACCCGACGAGACTCGCCATCTCATTGTAAGAAATAAACAACTGGTACTCTCGCCTAGTTGGTCTATTCACTCAGGTTGTGGCACCAAAAACTACAGCTTTGTATGGGGGATGCTTGGTGAGAATCAAACCTTTGACGACATGGATTTCGTTGATATGACAGCAATCCGATAACCACAGAATCTATTTTATCGCGTTATATCTAGGGCACACTTTTACCTAGGGCAAAGCGTTAATAGTCACTGTTCAACTTAAGTGGCAAGCCGTATTCCACTTAAGCCGTATTCCAATATATGACCCAACAATATACGTACCTGAACTTTACGCACCAGAACTATACGAACCGAACTATACGAACCAGCAATGCATACCACATGGAGACAGTATCATGCGCAAAATAATGACGTTAAAAGTCGCGGCTCTAACCGCGATAATGAGCAGCACTTTAGGGTTCTCAGCTCTCGCCTCTGCTGCTACTGAAATTAAAGCAGCGTTCAACCAATCCGATAGCCACCCACAATATTTAGCACTTAAGGCGTTTGGAGAGAAGCTCGAAGAGCAGACCGATGGTCGCTACAAGCTGGCGATTTATCCTAACGATTTACTTGGCGATCAGCGTGCTGCGCTTGAGCTGGTTCAAAATGGCGCCATTCAAATGGCGGTCGTGGCTAACCCACTCGTCGAGAACTACGACCAAACCTTCCGAGTTTTAGGTATGCCTTACGTCTATACCGGTCCAGCGCATCAAGAAGCGGTCTTTACGTCAGGTGAATTAAATGACCTATTCGCTTCAACCAAGAAATTTGGTTTCGAGGTACTGACAGCGTATACCGCAGGCGCTCGAAGCATGTACACCAAGGCTGCTCCAGTGAACTCAATTGCTGATATGAAAGGCAACAAAATTCGCGTCATGCAATCCGATACCATGATTAAAACCTTATCTTGCATGGGTGGCACGGGCGTACCAATGAGCCAAGGCGAGGTGTATACCGCCATCCAACAAGGGGTCTTAGACGGTGCTGAAAATAATGAAATCACTTATGCCGATCTAAAGCAATATGAAGTGGCGCCGTACTTTTCGGCCACCCGCCACTTAATGGTGCCTGATTTAGTCGTTATCAGCAGCTATTTCTTAGACACGATGTCGAAAGAAGACCAAGCGACAATTAAGAATCTAGCCAAAGAAAGTACACCTAATGAATTCAAAATTTGGAATAGCCAAATCGAGAGTGCGATGAAAACTGCGAAGGCAAATGGGGCAACGTTCAATGAAGTGGACGTGTCACCGTTCCAGAAAAATTGCCAATCATTACAGTCAAGCCTAATTGATACCAATGAGCAAAAAGCGCTGTATAAGAAAATTGTCGCTCTGCAGTAACGTACTCATCGGTAGTACTTGCTCGCAGCGGTAACGTGATCGCGGGGCCGTCATTCGGCCCCTATTAGGATAGACAACATGCAATATGAGAAAATGGATCGTCTTCTTTCGTATTTTACTACTGCAAAGTCATGGGTTGATAAAATCCTGTCTTTAACTCTCATCGGCATTGTCGGTGCAATGACATTACTCGTGACTTATCAAGTAGTGGTTCGCTATTTATTTAATAGCCCAAGCGCCATCAGTGAAGTGATGTCACGCTATTTATTCATTTGGCTCATCTTGTTCGGCAGTGCTTATGTGTTTGGTTTACGCGAGCATATGGCCATTACTTTCATCAAAGATAAGTTTAATGAAAAACTGAAAACTATCGTTGAGATGTTTATTGAACTTGTCACCGTATTTTTTGCATTTTCGATCATGATTATTGGTGGCTATAACAGTGCGGTTCGTCAGATGTGGCAGCTAGATTCAGCTCTACAGGTTCCGATGGGTGTCATCTATTCCGCCATTCCTATTGCAGGTGGGCTGATCGCTTTTTACTTTTTATACAACGAATTCAAGCTCATCAATAAGCTATTGCATCTGAATAGCGCATCATCAAACTCGTGAGGTTTTAAATGGATATTGCATTAACGGCGTCACTCATCATGTTTTGTGGCGCGATATTTCTCTTAATCATCGGCGCACCTATCGCGATTAGCGTCGGGGCTGCCTCCTTTGCTGCGATGACAGTCATTCTGCCCTACCACGGTGCTATGGTCACCTCAGCTCAACGAATGTTCGTTGGATTGGATTCGTTCGCCTTACTCGCCATTCCGTTTTTCATCTTGGCCGGTAATATTATGAACAATGGTGGCATCGCCATTCGGCTCATCAATTTTTCTAGAATTGTGAGTGGCTTTTTCCCCGGCTCATTGGCTCAAACCAATGTCGTTTCCAATATGTTATTTGGTTCTATTAGTGGCTCAGGGGTGGCATCCGCTGCCGCCGTGGGTGGCATCATGTCACCCATTCAGAAAAAAGAAGGCTATGACCCTGCATTTAGCACAGCCGTTAACATTGCTTCCGCGCCTACCGGTATGCTTATCCCACCCAGCAATACCTTGATTGTCTATGCCACAGTAGCAGGCAGTGTCTCTGTGTCTGCTTTGTTTGTTGGTGGCTACTTACCGGGCATCCTATGGGGATTAGGTGTCATGATTGTGGCTGGCATTATGGCAAAGCGAAAAGGGTATATCGCGAAACACACCATGTCTTTAACAGAATGTGGACAGGTCACACTGCAAGCCATCCCAAGCCTGTCACTGATTGTGGTGGTGATTGGCGGTATTCTCGGCGGCATTTTCACGGCAACAGAAGCCTCTGCAATTGCGGTCGTTTACTCGCTATTTCTTACTGCATGCTACCGCTCATTACAGCTTAAAAAAATACCCGATATCTTTTTAAGTACGGCTAAAATGTCCGCGATTGTTATATTTATGCTAGCAACCTCTTCAATCATGTCTTGGGTGATGGCGTTTACTCAAATTCCAACCATGATAGCGGATTCGTTACTGGCACTGACCGACAACCCTATATTGATCCTGCTTATCATTAATCTGGTTCTTTTGTTTGTCGGGACCTTTATGGACCCCACGCCTGCGGTGTTGATCTTTACTCCGATCTTCCTGCCTATTTGTATGAACCTCGGGATGGATCCTGTGCAGTTTGGTATCTTGTTGGTATTCAATCTATCACTGGGTACCATTACTCCACCTGTTGGCCCCATTTTGTTTACCGGGTGTAAGGTAAGCGGCATTAGCATCGACAGTGTGATCAAAACATTACTGCCCTTCTTCTTCGTGATATTTGGCGTACTTATGCTGGTGACTTACATTCCAGCGATCTCAATGACTATCCCGCAATGGATGGGTCTGATTCGCTAAAAACGGTCATTATCTTCATCTTTTAACTAGGAAGTGATGCTGTCATACTGTCGGCAATTTGTATGACAGCTAATCAAAATATATGGATAACATTAAGAAAACTGAGTATCGAGCACCTGCTCTTGAGAAGGGACTCGATATCCTCGAGCTACTGGCTTTCTCATCGGAACCTCAAAGCAAGAAACAGATCGCCGAAAAGCTTGATCGCAGTGTTAACGAAATTTTTCGGATGCTTTCCGTATTGATTGAACGCCAGTATATCGAGTTTGATTATGAAACCTCCAGTTACGCGCTGAGCTTAAAAATGTTTGCGCTCTCCAATCAACACCCTCCAACAGCGCAACTTCTCAAACGCGCCGCGCCGATGATGGAAGACTTATGCGGAAAAGTGTCTCAGTCATGCCACTTGAGCCAATACAATAATGGTGAGTTGCTTGTCATTGGCTCTCAAGAAAGCCCTTATAAAATGGGCTTTGGGTTAAGGCTTGGTGCGGTTATTGATGTCTGTTCTTCCGGATCAGGCATCGTTCTTCTTGCCTACAGTACGAAAGAAAAACAGCAAGAAATCATTGCTAAATCTGATGCGACAAAAGAAGAAATCGACTACGTACTCAGCCATGTAGATGAAACCTTGCAACAGGGCTACTATATTGGCGTCAGCCCGCAGATCTCTGGCGTCACCAATATCACCTTCCCTATTTTTGGCGTTCTTGGCGATATTATGGCCATCATTACTATTCCTTATATGACGCTGAATTCTAGGACAGTCCATCATCACATCGAAGACATTGAGAACACTCGACTCGAATTAATGCGCGTAGCCAAGTGCCTAAGTCAAAACTTAAAATAGCTGTAAAAAAATCCATTCATGATACTCAAAACAGACGTGAGGCTTAGCATGCCCTCACGCTTACTCTCAACGCATGTCAATGGGCTGACACTTCATTGATGAACCACATTCAGGTTCGCTATCCGCTGTTACTCCTCAAAATTCAGGCTAAACCTCACATCTTATGTAAAGTATTTGTTTTTAGAATGTTAACTCTATAGGGTATACAAAAACGCTGGTGTTTCTTTGGTACTGAATATCAGTCGATTCAATAGATGAGTAACCGTTTAAGGAAAAACGAGTATGTATCCGTTCCTACGTTTAGCAAAAGTGATGTGGCAGGCCAAGCGCAACACTACGATTCATTTCACCGACAAAAGCGAGATTTCGTTTTCTTGCCATCCATGGGATTTGGATATTTTTAATGAAATGAACAACGGCAGAGTCCTGACACTTTACGATTTGGGCCGTACCGAGCTAGGCATTCGGTGTGGGTTAATGAAAGTACTCGCCGATAAACGCTGGGGGTTAGTCGTTGCCGGTAGCTCCGTACGCTATCGAAAACGTGTTCATATGTTCAACAAAGTCACCATGCACACACAATGCGTGGGATGGGATGACAAATGGCTGTATGTCGAGCAGTCTATGTGGGTCAATGGCAAACCTTGCTCTTCGGTGTTGATTCGCGCAGGGGTAACCGCTAAAGAAGGCTTAATCTCACCCCAACAAATCCTCGAAGCCATGAACGAGCCCGTTGAGTCTCCACCACTCCCTTTGTGGGTAACAGAATGGGTGGATTCAGAGCAGCACAGACCTTGGCCGCCGATTGGCCACTAACTTAAGTCAAATAACCTAAATACCCTTACCATGGAGTAGAGGCTAATTCCTATCGGATCCCTCGTTATTTAATAACGTCGGGTGAGAACTGGACTTCAGTTGTGACGTGTAAAATATCATTTTCCCTGAACCGAGGCTCTACAGCGTGATTCTTGTCTTTGGCGCTCGACTAAAACACACAATACTGGCACATAGCGACAACGCACCGTATAATCTCAGGTTCATCAAAGACAAGGTAATGAAATGAAAATTTGTGGTGTTGAACTTAGTGGTAATGACGCGATTGTAAGCCTACTATCACTGTCCGATGGGGTATTCACGATCCCAGACTGCCGAGTAGCTAAAGTATCAATCGGTGATGCAAACGATACTCAAAAAATGAAAGATTTTCAGTTTTCATTCGCTAAGTTGATGCAGGATTATCAAGTCGATCGCGTGGTTATCCGCCAACGTCAGACAAAAGGTAAGTTTGCGGGTGGAGCGGTTGGTTTTAAACTAGAAGCGGCTATCCAACTCATCAATGATCTTCCGGTTGAAGTCATTGCTGCTACTGATATCAAAGAGCGTCTGAAACGTAACCCGCTTGCTGTACCATTTAAAGAAACGGGCCTGAAGCAATATCAAGAGCCAGCATTTCTTGTTGCCTATGCATGCATCATGAACTCAAACGGCTAATCGTTGCGACACATTACCAATGTGTTCTAGCCCTTTGCACAAAAAGGCCGACATTGATACGTCAATGTCGGCCTTTTTTTACTCACTAAATACCTACGTAACACATCAAAATTATTTTGCGCGTAGTTTTAGCAATGTATGCCCCAAACCAATATTGTCCGTTCGATTCACGACTTCTAAGCCGGAAGCATCAACAATTTCTAAGAAATCTTCACTGCGGTAAAACCGGCTGTTGCCATTCGCTAAGCAAGTAAAATACAGCGATGTCGCATTGAGGCTAAAAGACGCAGCATCGTACTTTTGTGCATCCCAAAACAACTCTAATATATACACCGTTGAATCAGGCGCTAATTGCGCACGTACGTTTTTCAAAATGGTCAGGATTTCCATTGGAGAAAAACAATCAAGGAATTGACTCATCCACCACACATCAGCATGAGCAGGCAGGGCTTGTGCTTTATCCAGCATATTCGCTGGAAATGGATGAACACGCTCAGCAAACCCGTTATCCGCGACATTCTTCATTGCCACATTCAACTGTTGTGGCAAATCGACAATCGTCACCTCAACATCGTCGTTATAACCACAACACTGCATGGCCCATTTACCGGTGTTACCACCAATATCAACAATGTGTTTTGGCTCAAGACTAAACACTTCTTTGAGCAAAATAGGGAACGAACGATCCGAATAGAAATGGTCAAATTTAAACCAGCTTTCTTTCGCTTTTTCAGGCAACTGAGACAACCCTTGATAAATGGTCTCCCATTCACCAAGCTCTTTCAAACCAGCCGGTTTGCCTTCTTTGATAGACTCAGTCAAATGCATCATAGCGGCGTAACACACGTCAGCAGTGAAATCCATATTGGCTTGAGTCATGCCATCGTGTAGCAGGAAGAATCCCATATTCGCCAAGGAATAGTTAGGTTTATTCCAAAGGACGATGTGTGCGCTGATCGCCATGTCGAGCAGCACCTTAACACCGTATTCGGAGACGCCCGTCGCGTCAGCAATCTCATCGGCATTCAACCCTACTTCACCGGCTTTATCCAATGCGGATAAAATCCCCAAATCTCGCAGGGTGCGGGCGGCTTGAAAAACAATAGGAGCAAAAGACAACTCCTGAGCGGCTGTTTTTGCTTGAAATGCATTGTATGGATCAATATTTTGTTCAGACACGTAGCAACCTAATTATGGCTATTTAATTGATTATTTTGATGCTGCAATGGCAGTCAATTTCTTTCTTATATCAGTATTCAAATTATTGGTCCAGCGATTGTAATTTCGGTGAATTTCGCCGTTCGATGCTTTCAAGTTATTTGAACTCACGTAAGTAATTGAATAATATTTTGCTGTATAAGGCATTTCAATTTCTGCTTCATGGCCACGCACCAAAATATTAGCATTCAACACACCTTCTTTTGGCTCTGTAACCACCCAACCTCTGTTCGTCGCCGCTTCAGTAATCACCGCTTTCACTTGTGCCGCAGTCAACTCTGTTGTTACTGGTTCATTTTCAAAGTTAAGAATCGGTTGTACTCGCCCACAGCCCACTAAAACTAATGTCATGAAAAATGCTATTGCGAACTTTAGTACCTTCATATTATTTCCTTACGTTTTGGTTTATAAAGCGATATAATTATCCCGTCAGCCTTCTAATAAATCAATGCCTTATGCCCAACCAACATCCATTAATCTCTTTCAATGTTGATCGCTGGTGTGCTAAATCCAGAGGATTACACACGCCACAAGATTGGATTACCTTATCTGTAACGAATCAATGGCCAAAAGAAGGTGACATTGAAGTAAACCATATTCCAGCCATGATGCGCCGCCGAATGAGCTCATTAAGTAAGCTTGCTGTGCAGTGCGCACTTGAGTTAATGAAAGACCAGTCTATTGATTATATTGTTTTTTCTAGCCGACATGGTGAGCTACACCGCAGTTCAGCATTGATTAAAGATATTATCAGTGGTGAAGATGCCTCCCCGATGGCATTTTCTCAATCGGTTCACAATACCGCGGCTGGCCTTGCTACCATCGCGGCCAAGAGACCAATACCGGTGACTTCCATCGCCGCCTCAGAAAACACGTTTAACAGTGCCATTATTGAGGCATGGAGCTATTTAGAAGAACATCCTTATCATCGTGTACTACTGGTTGATTTTGATGAACCCGTCCCTGATGTGTACGCGCAGTTTCAGGAGCAAGAATTTAATGGCTACAGCATCGGCCTTGTGTTGTCTCACGGTAACGATACCTCGTTTTCGATAAAACAAACCACGCGGCCCCCCCATGCTCAACCACAAGCATTGGATTTTCTACAACACTTGTTATCCCAACCGTAATCGGGAGAAGGTCAGAATCAAATGGCAGTGAAACCACTATATCAAAAGGTCAATCAGCTCTGGCGTATTATTGCCACAGGGTTCTGCTTTGGTATTTTTGGCTTCGGAGGACTCATTCTCAGTTTTCTCTTGATTCCTGTCATAATCCGAACGACCTCAGAGGAGGTCACTCGAGAATACCGGGTACAAGCACTGGTGCAGCGTTCATTCCATCTGTTTTGTCGCTTAATGAAGTTCACAGGCGCCATTGACTACAAGATCACAGGCGCAGAGGTTTTACAGCAAGACCGAAATTGTCTCATTGTTGCGAATCACCCCAGTCTTATCGACTATGTATTAATCGCCTCACAACTCAAGCAGTGCGACTGCTTGGTAAAAAGTGCCATTTGGACTAACCCTTTTATGAAACATATTGTCCAAGCCGCCGGGTACATCCCTAATGAAGCGCCCGACGATGTGATGGATTTATGCGAAGAACGTTTTGACCAAGGTAACGTCCTGCTGGTCTTCCCAGAAGGCACACGAACCACGCCAGGTATCGAGCCCAAGCTTCAGCGTGGCGCCGCACAAATCGCCGTTCGAACCCAACGAGATTTGCGGGTCGTCCATATTACGGTCAGCCCAAGCTTCTTAACCAAAGAAAAAATGTGGTACAAAGTCCCGACAATCAAACCCTTTTTCCATATTGAAATAAAGGGTAAGATTGAGGTAAAGCCGTTTGTTGAACAAACACACTCTCCGACTTTAGCCGCCAGACATTTAAACCGTCATTTGGCTGAAGCACTTTTTCCAGAAAATGACCAACAATAAGCAGGATCTTGTGGAAGCATTACAACAGCAAATCAAACAACTCATTATTGATGCCTTAAACTTAGAAGACATCACCGTCGATGATATTGACACCGATGCCCCTCTTTTTGGTGAAGGTCTAGGGCTTGATTCTATCGACGCACTTGAACTCGGCTTAGCGATCAAGAAAACATTCAACATTGTGATTGATGCAGATGATACCAATACTCGCGAGCACTTTGCTTCTGTTGCAAACCTTGCTCGTTACATCTCATCTCAAGCCAGCTAATAGACGACAGATACCAACATGACAGAACTCAACCAACAACAAGTTTTTGAACAAGTAAAAAGCGCTCTAGTGGAGCTTTTTGAGATTGATGAAGCCGACATCCAATTGGACGCGCACCTCTATCAAGACTTAGATCTTGACAGCATTGATGCTGTCGATCTCGTCGTTCACCTTCAAAAAGTTACCGGAAAAAAAATCAAACCTGAAGAGTTTAAAGCCGTGCGAACCGTCAACGACATCGTTGTATCCGTCGCCGAGCTATTGAAAGATAAATAATGCGAGCGTTGCTGACAGCACTGTCTGCACTGGTTATCTTAGCTTACCCGTTTGCGGTTTATTTCGGTGTTGAGAGATTTGGCATTCAAGCGATTAGTGGGGTTCTTGTCAGCGTCTTTGTGATAAGAATCCTCTCAAGTAATAAGGTCAAGCTGAAAGAGTTTAAGCACCTTGCCTGGGTCAGTGGCTTAACCGGTATCACCTTAAGCGTGCTTGGTGTTCTATTCAAACAACACGGGTGGTTAACCTTCTACCCTGTCGTCGTCAACCTTTGTATGCTGACCGTTTTTGCTATTAGCCTCACGCAACCGCAATCCATCATTGAACGTTTTGCTCGCCTTCAGCAACCTTCTTTACCCGAGAGTGCCATTCGTTATACGCGCAATGTTACGAAGGTGTGGTGTGGTTTTTTCGTGATTAATGCGAGCATCGCACTCTATACCTGCTTTCAATCGTTGGAAATCTGGACACTCTATAACGGGTTAATCAGTTACCTAGCCGCAGGAAGCCTGTTCGCTGCAGAGTGGATAATTAGACAATTTGTCCGCGAGGATTAGCCAACCATGTCACATCAACATTCAAAGACCAATCCAGTGAATCAATATTATTCTCTTGCTCGCTTGCTTAGCTCACCAAGAAGCGATGACCAGCTCATTGCTTTTAGCAACAACAAAAACTGGACATGGCATCAATTGCAGCTTGATGTGGCCAATATGCTACGCCAACTCGAACACGTTGAAGCGGAACGCATTGCTCTGTGCACCATCGACAGCTATCACTTTACGGTTGGTTTTCTTGCCATTTGTCACGCGAATAAAACGGTCGTCTTGCCCGGTAATTATCAGCCATCTGCCTTAGCAGAGCTGTCTGCCAACTTTGACTTGCTTATCCATGATGAGGATATCGCGCCACTAAGTGACCAACCTAGCATGACTATTGCCGTCAATACCGCCAAGTCAGGCAACGCGGATACGTTGCGGTTCTGTGCACTCGATTTAGACCGTATCGATGTCATTTTGTTTACATCCGGATCGAGTGGCACACCCAAAGCTATCAATAAAACCCTTTCTCACCTTGATACTGAAGTGGCTATCTTAGAGTCGCTGTGGGGCGAGCGCTTGAAAGATAGCGTCATTGAGAGCACCGTCTCTCACCAACATATCTATGGCCTACTCTTTCGAGTACTTTGGCCACTATGCAGTGGTCGAGCGTTTGCCTGTGATAATCTAGAGTACCCTGAACAGGTGATGAATCATGCCAATGTCAATTGCGTCCTGATCAGTAGTCCAGCGTTGCTCAAACGGCTTCTAACCGCGCCATCACCGGCCTCTATTCGAGCTATATTCTCCTCCGGCGGTCCTTTACCTTACTCGGCGGCTCAGCAGGTGAACCTTTTATTCAACCAACTTCCATTTGAGGTTTTTGGTAGCACCGAAACCGGTGGTATCGCTTATAGACAACAACGTTGTGAAGCAGAATATTGGCAGTTATTTCCCGGCGTCATCGCTGAGTTAAACCCAGAGCAATGTTTGAGGTTGAAGTCACCTCATATTGACCCATTAAGCTGGTATCAAACTGCGGACGCCTGTGTATTACACCACAATGGACTATTTGAACTAAAAGGGCGCACCGACCGTATTGTTAAGATTGAAGAGAAACGCATCTCGTTAGTCGAGGTGGAGAAACGCCTAGAACAGCTCGACTGGATTTGCGAAAGTGCGGTAATCTCGATGCAAGATAAGCAGCGACTCTCACTCAACGCCGCTGTCGTGCTCTCTGAATCGGGCAATAGAAAGCTAACAAAACTCGGCAAAGGCAAGTTTTGGTTGCTACTGCGTTCAGAGTTAAGGCAATGGATAGAGCCGATTGCTGTACCCCGTCGCTTTCGAATCCTCGACGACATTCCCGTTAATAGCCAAGGGAAGCGACAAGTGCGTGATTTAGAGCTGTTGTTTACTGACTCTGGCCAGTAAATATGTGATTCACAGACATGATGGCAATCTCGCAATAACGAGAAACCACCGATTTTACCTTTACCGTTTCACGACCGATGCCGACAAGACGATGACAAAAAGAAAACCGACAATTATACAATCTAGCGTACAATTTGAAGAACAGGCATCGCCTAGCGCTGAGCTGTGTTTGAAAGCCGATGCGGACATCTTGGATTTTCAGGGCCATTTTAGCCACTTTCCACTGCTGCCCGGTGTCACTCAAATCGATTGGGCACTGTACTACGCGGTTGAATTATTGCATGTCCCCAGTACATTCAAAGGAATGGAAGTCATCAAATTTCAAGAGCCTATCCTTCCTGACTCGACGATTACGCTGACTTTGCACTGGAACAGTGGTAATCAGAAGCTGGCTTTTAAATATACGTCAATGAATGGGGATAACCCCGTTGTGCATTCTTCTGGCAAGATGAAACTGGGCGAGCCTCGTGAATAACCCACTGAGTACAAAAATGACGGAACAGCACGGCGATCCACAACACGACACACTCAATGACTCGGTCTCTCATGAGGTAAGCGAGCACTATACCCCGTGTTTTGTCATACCATGCTTTAATCACGGCTCAACCGTCGCAGATGTCGTCAACGCATTAAAGGGGTTCAGTTACCCGGTGCTGATCGTTGATGACGGCAGTGAACAATCCACCAAAGACGCCCTAGCCGTTTTACTGAAAACAGCACACGAGCAAGCTCTATCCAATGATAGCCACTCTGAACTTCACCTGATCACGCTTGAACAAAATCAAGGGAAAGGTGGCGCGGTCATGGCGGGGATTCGTCATGCAAAGGACCTCGGCTTTAGCCACGCGATTCAGATCGACTCCGACGGCCAGCATGATCTTGCCTCGTTACCCGCCCTCATTGCAGCATCACAGCAGCATCCCGACGTATTAATTTCTGGGAAGCCTGTTTACGACGACAGCGTGCCAAAATCACGCTTATATGGCCGATATGCTACTCACATCTGGGTATGGATAGAAACCTTGTCATTCGATATTAAAGACAGCATGTGCGGATTTCGAGCCTATCCGGTCAGCCGCACCGTTGCCGTGTTGAACAAGTATCGTATCGGTTCCCGTATGGATTTCGACATAGAAATTCTGGTTCGGATGTATTGGGAAGGTCACGATATCCAATTTGTGGACACTCGCGTGATCTACCCAGAGGGGGGGATTTCACATTTCGATGCCCTTTGGGATAACGTTAAAATCAGCAAGATGCACACCAAGCTATTCTTTGGCATGCTGCCGCGTATTCCAGCGCTCATTGCTCGTCATTTTAATCCTCATCAGACTGACGCTTCAGCGCACACTGCAACTACTACAACTACCAAGACTGCCAAAGCAACGCACTGGTCCGCTCAAAAAGAACGAGGCACAGTACTTGGTATCAAAACCCTGTTATTTGTTTATCAAATCCTGGGGAGAAAAGCCTTCAATCTTATACTGTCGGTCGTCATTCGTTACTACCATCTCACGAACCGCCGTGCTCGCGACGCTTCCGAACAGTACTTGCAACAACTTGGCACGTTTGCTCAGAATCACAATCTTACGCTGCCCGGCAAACTAGACAGCTATCAGCATCTACTGTCCTTTGGTCACACGATGTTAGATAAGCTTGCTGCGTGGAAAGGCGATTTCTCACTCGACAACCTCACGATTAACGGGCAAGAACAGTTTCAACCACTTATTGATAGTAAACAGGGAGTGTTACTACTAGGTTCACACCTTGGTAATATTGAATTGTGTCGCGCTTTGAGTCGTCGTTACGCTCACATTAAAATTAACGCACTCGTGTTTACTGAACATGCGGAACGGTTCAACTCGGTCATGAAGGCCGTAAACCCAAACTCAGAGTTAAACCTCATTCAGGTTAATAAAATGGGCCCAGATACCGCCATTCTATTGCAGCAAAAAATAGATCAAGGCGAATGGGTCGTGATCGTAGGTGATCGTACATCCACCAGCAAAGAACAGCGTTGTGTATGGGCCGATTTTTTAGATAAGCCCGCCCCTTTTCCACAAGGCCCCTTTATGCTGGCATCCGTACTGAAGGCGCCAGTCTACCTTATGTTTGGTTTTCGAGACGATAGCCAAAAAGTACCCCATTTCAATGTCTATTTTGAACACTTTAGTGACAAAATAGTCTTACCACGTAACACTCGACAAGCCTCACTTCAACACGAAGTACAACGTTACGCTCATCGCTTAGAGCACTACGCCACACAGGCACCGTTACAGTGGTACAACTTTTTCAATTTTTGGACGTTAAGTAAACATCATGACGAAGAACAATAGTATTATTTTTGGTGCTGAGCGCCTCTCCATTGAAGATGTCGTCGCCATTTCTTCTGGTGCCTCTGCAAGCATGAATCGCTCGCCTGACTATGTCGCCAAGATCGACCGAAGCGTGGCATTTTTAGAGCGCCTATTAAAAGAAGAAGGGGTGATTTATGGCGTGACCACCGGATACGGAGACTCTTGTACCGTCGCGATTCCGCCTCACCTTGTTGACGAACTGCCTTTACATCTAACACGTTTCCATGGTTGCGGGCTCGGTGATATCTTAACGCACGAGCAATCACGTGCCGTACTGGCGACCCGCTTGTGTTCTCTGGCACAAGGAATGTCAGGTGTTTCTCACGAGCTACTCAATCAGATTACGACCCTTATTAATCACGATATCGCTCCTCGTATCCCGCAAGAAGGATCCGTGGGTGCTAGCGGCGATTTAACGCCATTGTCCTATTTAGCCGCAACGCTTATCGGCGAGCGAGACGTCCTGTATAAAGGTGAAACCCGCCAAACACTCGATGTGTTTAAAGAATTGGACATTGCGCCGATCACGCTAAAACCCAAAGAAGGCCTTGCCTTAATGAACGGCACATCGGTGATGACCGCGCTTGCTTGTTTGGCGTACAAACGCGCCGAGTATTTAGCCCAGTTATGCACCAAGATTACCGCGATGGTCTCAGTAGGCATTCAAGGCAATGATTTCCATTTTGATGAGGCATTGTTTGCTGTTAAACCACACCCTGGCCAACAACAGATTGCCGCGTGGTTACGAGATGACTTGCAGGCAGAACAGCCACCTCGTAACAGCGACCGATTACAAGACCGATACTCACTTCGTTGCGCTCCTCATGTAATTGGCGTGGTGCAAGATTCACTGCCATGGCTACGTCAGTTGATTGAAAATGAACTCAACAGCGCCAACGACAACCCAATCATTGATGGCGACAACGAAAGAGTACTGCACGGCGGTCATTTTTATGGTGGTCACATCGCGATGGCGATGGATACACTCAAAACCGGTGTCGCCAATCTAGCGGATTTGCTTGATAGACAAATGGCGCAGTTGATGGATTATAAATTCAACAATGGTCTGCCTTATAACCTAACCGGCGCAGAAGGCGACCGTAAGCCTATCAATCATGGCTTCAAAGCGGTACAAATTGGCGTATCGGCGTGGACAGCCGAAGCACTCAAACACACGATGCCAGCGAGTGTATTTTCCCGCTCAACTGAATGCCACAATCAAGATAAAGTCAGCATGGGCACCATTGCTGCCCGTGATTGCCTTCGCGTTTTAGAATTAACCGAGCAGGTTGCCGCAGCTTCTCTGTTAGCTGGGACACAGGCAATTGAGTTAAGAAAACGCCAAAATGAACTTGACGAGCACCACATGAGCGCAAATTTAAAAGCCATTCGTGATTCGGTATTAAGTGAATTCGACATGGTCATTGAGGACCGTCCACTGGAAGCGGATTTACGCCATTTCATGGATAGAATTCTACAGCGCCATTGGTCACTGTACTAACCTTACCGCTTTAATGATGCTTGGCATTAGGAGAGACAATGACTGAGATAACACATTCGCTGACTTGTGAGGTGACACTTGTCACCTCATTTCAAGACGCGGACCCGATGGGCGTGATTTATCACGGTAACTTCTTTCGTTTTTTCGAAGAAGCTCGCCGTGTCTTAATGGAAAAAATTCAGTACGGCTATCGAGCGATGCAAGCATCGGGCTACGCATGGCCAATCATCGACACACGCGTAAAATACGTCAAAATGATCCCCTTCAACCACGCTATTCGTGTCACGGCCACACTGACTGAATGGGAAAACCGCCTACGCGTTGACTACGTTATCTACGATGCCAATTCAGGTACTCGAATGTGCAAAGCCCATACCACACAGGTTGCCGTATCGATTGAAAGCGAAGAGATGTGTTTTGCTTCGCCACGTGTCTTCATCGAAAAAGTCGATCATTGGCACCAACATGGAAGGCTCAACAATGACGATTAATTCACGCTCTTTGTCTCTGTCGAGTACACCAAACCACCTCGTTTGGCGTTTCACTATGTTCCGTTTGTTGTTTTTATTCGTACCATTGTTCTTATTCACGCCCGTGTCTTTTGCTCAAGTAAACAACCTTGCTGATTTACAAGCCCAGCTAGCAAGCCATGACCTGGTTCGGGGTGACTTTACACAACAGCGTCATATCGAGATGTTTGAGCAACCACTGGTTTCATCCGGACAATTTACCTTAGACAAAGGTAATGGCTTACTGTGGCATCAGCACGTTCCGTTTTCCGTCCAATTGGTGCTCACTAATGACAAGCTGCGCCAAACCTTTGCTGAACAACCGCCACAAATCATTACTGCGAAAGAAAATCCAATGGCGTTCTATTTTAGTCATATTTTCCTGGCGGTTTTTCACGGTGATACCGAGCAATTAAAGCAACAATTTGACTTAGCGTTTTCGGTAGAAAGTGGCCAGTGGTCTCTCGTATTAACACCTCTAGCCGCGCCATTAAAATCGGTGTTTACTAGCATCACAATACGAGGCAAAAATGACCTTGAAAGCCTCACATTACAAGAAATTCGCGGTGACAAGACCGATATTATTTTTAGCAATCAACGCTATCAACCAAAGAGCCTAACGGATGCTGAACAAGCGCAGTTCCAGTTCTAAACCGTCCAACACGGTGTTATTAAATACCGCCCGCAGTTACCAACTTGCGGGTTTGTGGCTAGCCGTCGTTTTATTTGCTATCGCTTTGCTCATCAAACAATGGGCACTGAGCCCGATCTCGCCGATAGAAACTGACATCCTTAAACTACTGCCAGTCAACAAACAAAATCCTGTAGCGGAAAGTGCCTTTAATAAAGTCACGGCGAGCATGAGCGATAAGGTTGTCTTCGTTCTTTCCGCCGAACGCCCCACTCAAGGCGGTAGTCATTCCGATACAAGTGCAAATGCAAATGCAAATAGTGTCGAACTCCATAATACCGAGCCAAACCAAGCACGATTATATGACGCTGCACAGACGTTTTCAGCGCAGTTAACCCGCAGTGGCTATTTTGCGACGGTGACCGCTAAGATTGAAGATACCCAGCAGCAACAGTGGGCTCAATATTATTTTCAACACCGCTTCCAGCAGCTCACAGACAAACAACGCCAACGGTTGAAAACGCATCCAGAGCAACAAACTCAGCACGTTGTACAGTCGGTTTATAACCCTTTTTCTGGTGTCTCTGGGCAAGAGCTGACTCATGATCCCTTTTTGCTTTTTCGTGATTATTTAAGCCAGTTAAGTCAATCCACCTCAGCGTTCAAGTTGACCAATGGCTACCTCACCACTCATGATCAAGGCCGTGATTACCTGCTCATTACCGCCGAGCTTAATGACTCGCCCTACAGCTTAGCGGCGCAGCAAGCAGTGCCTCTTATTGAACAGTGGCAGGCGAACATCACACAGCATTATCAGGTAAACATCGACCATACTGGCGTTCTGTTTTATGCAGACTTTGGTACCAGAAGTGCGAAATCTGAAATCAGCACCATTGGGGTATTTTCCTTGCTGGGTGTTATTTTACTGATTGCAGTAGTGTTCCGCAGCCTCACCCCGCTTGTACTTGCGCTACTCTCCGTCTCTGTCGGGTTGTTAGTCGCGATGGCCGCAACCACCTTCATTTTTGGTCAGGTACATTTATTCAGTCTGGTTTTTGGCGCAAGTCTTATTGGTGTCTCCATTGACTATGCTTTTCACTACCTGACAGACCGGCTTGCGGCGGGTAAACAATGGAACAGCCTATCCGGTCTAAAACATATCTTTGTGGCTATTACTCTTGGGTTAGTGACCAGCTTAATTGGCTACTTAGGCCTACTGATCGCTCCTTTCCCCGGTTTACAACAACTTGCCTTGTTCTCCGCGATCGGTCTCACCTCAGCCTACGCAACCGTGGTTGCTTGGTATCCTATTTTGGCCAAAACAGCCAGTCGGCCTCGTCCGCTGCCTGGACGTACATTAAGCCATCATTGGTTAAACCTTTGGCACAACAAAGCACTGTCGTGGGGCTTACCCGCCGTGATTTTGCTGCTCAGTGCGATCGCCATGACACACGTTCGCTACAACGACGACATTCATCAACTACAAGCAATGCCCGCTGACTTAAAACAACAAGAAGCGAAGATTGCGTCACTCACGGGGATACAAGCGTCACAACAAATGCTCGTGGTAACCGCAGATAACAACGAAACGTTGCTGCAATCTCTGGAATCACTTTCAACGACACTGGATACTTGGCAACAAGCGAAGGTCATCAGCGGCTATCAAAGCTTGCAGCAGTATTTGCCGTCTCAACAACGCCAAGCTGAAGATTTTGCCCTTATTCAGTCTTTGTACCAAAACCAAGGCAACGCATTGTCCAAGGCGCTCAAACTCAATACACCACCAACAATAGAGGCGAAACCGACTCTTATCACCTTACCAGACTATCTAAAGCAGCCCGTTTCCGAGCCAGTAAGCTTCCTTTATCTGGGAGAAATTGAGGGGCAAACCGCATCAGTTATCCTTCTCAAAGACGTGTCTGACAGTGGCGTTATTAAAGATTTCGCCCAACAACACGATAACCTAACGTACCTCAACAAGGCAGAAGAGGTTTCCCAGTTGTTTGCTCAGTATCGAATTAAGATAATGGAGTTATTGGCCATTGCAACGCTAGCCATTGCCATTGTCTTGATCTGGAGGTATGGCATACAACACAGTGCTCGTATCCTGTTACCATCACTTATTGCTTGTCTTGCAGGCCTTGCCGTCACAGGGATGACCGGCAGTGAACTCAACCTGTTTAATCTCCTAGCACTGGTATTAATTATTGGTATTGGCATTGATTACACTCTGTTTTTTGCCGAGCAACAGCGATGTCAAAGTACCTTGCTAGCGATCACGCTGTCAGCCATCACGACCCTGCTATCTTTTGGCCTGTTATCTCTTAGTGATACCCATGCCATCCACAGTTTCGGTCTCACCGTACTCACGGGTATTTTTGTCGCGTGGTTATTATCCCCTATGGCTATTGATGCCCCAACCGGGCACCAACACGATTCAAAGGATCAGCAATGACACTCACAAGATGCCCCCTTAACTCAAGATCGTCGTGCCTTGTCAATATCGCAACGTCAATGACGGTGTTTCGCCGGACAGTATGTCGATGGCTGGCCATCGCGTTACCACTTTTCGTCCTTTCTGGGTGCGCATTAAAACCGCAGCAAGCCTCTACTCAAGTGGAGGTAAAGCCCAACACCATGGTTAACCTACCTGCACCGGCTGATTTAGGGTATCAGCTGACTGCCAGTCAGTTGATTACGGCGACATGGCATGGCAAAGACGGCAATGAGTCATCTCAGCTACCCGTCCAGTTGCAAGTCGACAACTCAAAGGTCGTACTGGCTGGTTTTTCTTCTTGGGGCACACGTATTATGTCGCTCACCTACCAAGATGATGAAATACAAGCCAATGTTCTGAATGGACTCGAGAATACCTTGCCAGCACCCGAACAGATTTTATTTAATCTGATGGTCACCTTATGGCCCCTAAATGCTTGGGAAGCCTCATTAAATAAGATAAAGTGGCACATTACTGATTCAGAACGTCAGCGCCTGATCACCGATGAAACTGGGGCAACGGTTATTATCATTAACTATGATAATGACGATCCCCTACAAGGTACGATCCGCTTTACGCACCAACAGCTGGGTTACTCCATCGTCATCGACACCCTTAATTTTCAACTCAATAACGAAAACAATTAGGCATGAAACAAACCAACCCTCAAATCCCATTGTTTATCCATGATTGTGGCTTTCACTCATCGCTAGGCAAGACCTCTGAAAGCATTCATCGAAGCTTGTCTTTGGGCCGCTGTGAACACATGGTGCATGAAGACGGATTACTAAATAACGGTAAACCAACCGTTGTCGGGCGCGTCACGGAATCACTGCCTTCACTACCACAATCTTTGGTTGCATTCGATTCAAGAAACAATCGCCTCGCCCTTTCTGCTCTGCAGCAGATAGAACCGTCTATTCACGACGCAATACGTCGCTATGGATCAGATCGCCTGGCGGTCATTATCGGTACTAGTACTTCAGGTATCTCAGACGGTGAAACCGCGTATGCACACAAATTGGCGACCGGTCAGTTCCCCAATGATTTCCACTATTCAAAACAAGAGTTGGGCAACACGAGCGACTTCATTCGTCAATATTTTGGTATTAACGGGCCAAGCTATTCCATCTCGACGGCATGCTCATCCAGCGGTCGAGTCTTTATCAGCGCTAAACGCCTACTCAAAGCAGGCGTTGTTGATGCCGTTCTTGTCGGTGGCGTTGATACTATTTGCGCCCTCACTCTCAATGGCTTTAATAGCTTAGAAGCGCTATCCAACACGCTTTGTCGTCCGTTTGATGAACACCGAAATGGCATCAACATTGGTGAATCCGCCGCTTTCATGTTGCTTAGTAAAAAGGCACCGGCCAACGATGACAACCCCATCGCTTTGCTCGGCGCCGGTGACAGTTCCGATGCCCATCATATTTCCGCGCCACACCCTGAGGGAGAGGGTGCCGCTCAAGCCATGGAAAAAGCTCTGAATGACGCAGGACTGCAACCTGAAGACATTGGTTATATCAACGCCCATGGCACCGCTACGCCATTAAATGACCGTATGGAAAGTAAAGCCATCAGCCGTGTATTCCGCCAATCGGTGCCCGTGAGCTCAACTAAACCGCTAACCGGTCATACATTAGGGGCAGCTAGCGCGACCGAAGCGGCTATTGCCTGGCATATACTCAAGCATGACTTGGTGTTACCCGCGCAACATTGCCAAAGTAAAGCCCCAGACATCGAGGTTACCCTGGTCGAAAACAAGACTAAGCTCAATGGTAAAGCCATTTTGAGTAACTCCTTTGCATTTGGTGGCAATAATATCAGCCTTATTTTTGGAACAGTACATGACTAGCTATCCCCCTATAGAGCAGCTTCTTCCTCATGATGCCCCAATGGTTTTGGTGGATCGAGTTGTTGATATTCAAGCCGAGTCCGTTCATTGCCAAGTTGATATTGGTGATCACCATTTATTTTTTGATCCAAAGACACAATCAACACCTGCTTACGTAGGCATTGAATTTATGGCGCAATCTGTTGCGGCGTGGTCTGGGTTTCATGCTCAACAAAAAGGCGAAGCGCCACCCATTGGCTTTTTGCTTGGTAGCCGCCGATATCAGGTAGAGTGTGATGCGTTTCAACAAGGGCAAACTCTCGACATCTACGCGGAAAAAGTAATAGAAGACAATGGCATGGCCGTTTTTTCGGCGCGGCTTGAACGTAATGGGACACAGATTGGCTCTTGCCAACTCAACGTTTATGTCCCCTCTCACGAAAAACTAAAAGAAATGAAAAATAGGAATCCTCAATGAGTCGACAAGTATTAGTGACGGGTGCCAGCAAAGGTATCGGTCAAGCTATCGCTATCCAATTAGCCAGTGATGGATTCACCATCGCCGTCCACTACATGGGCGATGAGGCAGGGGCTCAACAGACACTGGCGACCATTGAAGCAAACGGTGGCTCCGGCCGCTTGATTCAATTTGACATCAGTAACCGAGCGCAATGCCGTGAACGACTCGAAGCCGACATTGAGTCGCATGGTGCCTACTACGGTGTCGTCAACAATGCCGGCATCACCAGAGACACTGCCTTTCCTGCCATGACAGAAGAAGAATGGGACGGCGTTATTCATACCAATCTCGACAGTTTTTACAACGTGCTGCACCCTTGCGTAATGCCCATGGTTCAAAAGCGCAAAGGCGGACGTATCGTTACCCTTGCATCGGTCTCCGGCATTATGGGCAATCGCGGTCAAACCAACTATAGCGCTGCCAAAGCAGGCGTAATTGGTGCAACAAAATCGCTCGCCCTTGAACTCGCAAAACGAAAAATCACCGTAAACTGCGTCGCACCTGGGTTGATTGATACGGGTATGGTAGACGAGCATGTAAAAGAACATGCCATGCCACAAATTCCATTACGCCGCATGGGTGAGCCTGAAGAAGTGGCAGGATTGGTGAGCTATCTAATGTCAGATATCGCTTCGTATGTTACGCGCCAAGTTATTTCAGTCAATGGAGGCTTAGTATGAACCGTCGAGTAGTAGTCACGGGGATGTCTGGTGTCACCGCATTTGGTAATGACTGGGGATCTATTGAACCAAAATTGCGCGCATGCGAAAACGCAACACAGTACATGGCCTCTTATGAACAATATGACGGCCTAAATACCAAGCTCGCTGCACCTATCGATCACTTTGAATTGCCTAAGCACTACAAGCGTAAGCAAGTCAGAGGTATGGGGCGAGTATCAAAGCTTGCCACGGTTGCCACAGAAAATGCCCTGAGCCAATCCGGTTTGCTCGGCAACGAGATATTGACCAACGGACAAACCGGCATTGCTTATGGCTCTTCAACAGGCAGTACCGACGCGATTGGTGCCTTTGGCGTCATGCTAAACGAAAAAAGCACGAAGGCCATCACTGCAACAACGTATGTGCAAATGATGCCCCACACCACCGCCGTTAATGTTGGGTTGTTTTTTGGTCTAAGAGGCCGTGTCATCCCAACCAGCAGCGCGTGCACCTCGGGAAGCCAAGCGATTGGTTACGCCTTTGAAGCCATCAAACATGGCTATCAAACCGTCATGGTCGCGGGGGGTGGTGAAGAGCTTTGCCCAACGGAGTCAGCGGTATTTGATACGCTGTTTGCCACCAGCTTAAAAAACGACGCGCCCAAATCAACGCCAAGCCCTTATGACGCAAGCCGTGATGGCCTTGTTATTGGTGAAGGTGCCGGTACTTTAGTGCTGGAAGAGTACGAGCATGCGATGGCACGTGGTGCGACCATCTATGCAGAAGTCATCGGCTTTGCTAGTAACTGTGACGCTGCCCATGTGACCCAACCACAGATGGAAACCATGCAGATTTGTATGGAGATGGCATTGCAAAATGCGGCGCTGTCTGCTGATAAGATTGATTATGTCTCAGCCCACGGTACCGCGACTGAGCGTGGTGATATTGCAGAAAGCAATGCGACTGCCAATGTGTTTGGCAAGGTGCCTATCAGCTCTTTGAAGAGCTACTTTGGTCATACACTTGGTGCTTGTGGTGCCATTGAGGCATGGCTAGGGCTAGAGATGATGCATACCGGTTGGTTCAACCCCACGCTTAATCTCAATCAACTGGACAGCCAATGCGGTGACCTAGATTACATTACTGGCACAGGCCGTGAAATGGACGCTCAGTACGTTATGAGTAACAACTTTGCCTTTGGTGGCATCAACACGTCCATCATCTTCAAAAAAATCTGACATATTGCCAATCCTACGACTGGCGACCTACCCGTCGCCAGTTTATGGCGACCAGAAAAACCTTATTCAGCCACATCAACCCAAACGGCTCCCTTCAATCAAAATGAGGCCGTTATCCAAATGAAAACGAGCAGTCCCTCTGCAAAAACCTAAACAGCTAATCATCCGCGCCGCATTTTGCACACTCAGAATAAGTACGATCGCCTTCATTGATCACAACATAACTGGTGACGCACTTTTCACAGAGTACTAGCTTAGGATAGGCTTTTTTTGCCTGCTTATCGCCTTCAACGGTGTAATATTTTCTCATTTTCCCTCTAACGCTCAGTGGTATTTAACCCCAGAGTATACAAGCTTAAGGGCATGATCAACGCTCAGTATTAATCGCCCGTGACAAGAGGTGTTATTGCAGACCAGTTGCCAATTCCATCGCGCACGACTCGCTCTCTGCCGGGCGTCGGCTAAACATGGCGATAAAACAATGAAGGCCTTAACATTACTGCTAAGGCCCTATTTACTTTATTGAGAGGTCGACTTTATTGAATCAAGCCAAACATTCTTGGCAGGGTCAAACTAATTGACGGAATGAAGGTGATAAGTAGTAAGGTGATCATCATTATTGCGCAAAATGGCCATATTGAACGAATCACACTTTCAATTCTTGCACCACTGACACTACAACCGACAAACAATGCGGTGCCGACCGGAGGAGTCGCGATACCAATACACAAGTTAAAAATAATCATCATTGCAAAGTGGATCGGATCCATACCCAACTGAGTAGCAATCGGCATAAAAATTGGCGTGAAAATTAGTAATGCCGGCGTTAAGTCCATGAACATACCAATAATCAAAAGAATAATATTCATCAATATGAAGATGATGATTGGGTTATCTGATATCGATAACATCCACTCACTGATCATGGTCGGTAAACCTGTAAACGCCATTGCCCAAGACATGATGGTTGAGGCGCCAATAAGAAAGAGCATAATCCCTGTAATTTCGGTTGTCTCTACACAGATCGTTTTCATATCGGTCAACTTCAGTGACCGATAACAAAGCGAGAGCGCAAACGCATAAAGAACCGCAATACATGCGCCTTCCGTCGCAGTAAAGACTCCACCAATAATCCCGCCAATTACGACAATGATCAGTCCAAGGCTCGGGGTAGCTTGCCACACAACGGTCGCGATCTCCTTGAGCGTTTTTCTTGGACCAACCTCAGCACCGTAGCCTTTTTTCTTTGCGATAAAGTAAGCCACGACCATGCAACTAACGCCCATCAAAATACCTGGGACATAGCCTGCAACAAATAAAGCCGCCACCGAGGTACCACCGCTGACAACGGAAAAGACAATTAAAGAGTTGCTCGGTGGAATCAACAAACCAGACGGACATGAAGCAACATTTACCGCCGTCGCAAACGACTTGTCGTAACCCTCTTTTTTAAGTTGTGGAGCAAGGGTTTTACCTACCGCAGCGGCAGAAGCGACGGCTGATCCAGAAACGGCACCAAACATCATATTTGACAGGATATTAACGTGTGCCAAAGAACCCGGTAGCCACCCCACCAATAATTTCGCAAAGTTAACTAAGCGAGTCGCAATTCCGCCTCGATTCATAATGTTACC
Source organism: Vibrio sp. E150_011 (assembly GCF_053544015.1). NCBI lineage: Bacteria > Pseudomonadati > Pseudomonadota > Gammaproteobacteria > Vibrionales > Vibrionaceae > Vibrio > Vibrio sp. E150_011. The sequence continues at coordinate 185,793 of NZ_JBHFOL010000002.1, read as the reverse complement.
GGCTAGAATAAAAAATGGGATCGCGAGTAAGCTAAAGCTGTCTATTCCGGTCACAATTTTTTGCCCTGCGGTCATCGTAGCGACATCGAATGGCAAGATAGTAAACATAATAATGAGAGAAGACATGGCAATTGCAATTGCAATAGGGACACTAAAAGCAATCATCACCATAAATAAGCTGAGTAACCAAATGCCTATGGACATATCCATACTTGGAATTCCTTATTAATTATTTTTCGTAGAACGAATCCAGCATATTAAGCAAGAGATATATCGTTATAAGAACGGCTGAAACAGGCAATATGCAATACACATACCCCATTGGTATTTGTAAGGCTGGTGAAAACTGTTGCATGGTTCGGCCAATTAACGCTACCCCGCCTTTAAACATTGCGAGCGACACAAACGTTAGAATAAGCGCATTAATAGCGAACTGAAGAACTTGATTCACTCGCTTAGGAACACTGTCAGCAAGGAGGGTGATCGCCAAATGCCCTCTTACGCCAAATAAATAACTCGCACCTAGCAACCCTAACCAGATCATAACGTAGCGCGATAATTCATCGGTAAAAGAGCTAGGATCATTTAATACATATCGACTAAAAACTTGCCATGTGACGGTTATTACCAAAACAATCAGTGCCACTCCACAGAATGATAGTATTAGCTTGTCTACAATACTTCGTAGACCTTTCAAAAAGGAATGCATTCAATATCCTTATTATTATAAATACAATACCGGCCCTATAGGCATATTATTTATAGAGCCAGCATTAGGCGGTTAATACTTACATCTCTTGAATCTTATTGACGTAATAACCTAGTTTTTCATCTTCACGCGCAGAATCTAGCATCGGCTTAACTTTTTCTCTGAATTTTTCTTTATCTACTTCTACAAAGGTGACACCCAGCGCTTTCGCCTTTTCTACATTGGCACTCTCGGTCTCATCCCAGATGCGAATTTCTTCGTCTAGCGATTCTGCCGCTGCTTCTTTTAATATTTTTTGCTCAGCATCACTTAAGCGCGCCCATGTTTCTTCTGAAATGATGATAAGGTCAGGCGTCATGGTGTGTTGATCCAACGAATAGAACTTCGCGACTTCTGTATGACGCATCTCCACTAAGCTCGACACATTATTCTCTGCCGCGTCGATGACACCTTGTTGCAATCCAGTATAAATCTCAGTGAATGGCATTGGTGTTGCTCTAGCACCTAAAAGATTAATCATCTCCATCATCGTTGGAGACTCAGGCACACGCACTTTTAGACCTTTCAAATCTTCTGGCGTATTAATTGGTTTTTCACTGTAAAAGCTTCGAGATCCTGAATCATAAAATGTCAGACCAATAAAACCTTTACCTTTACTCGACACTAATAATTCTTCTGCTGTATCACTCTTCATAAAGCGACGCATATGCTCAGGATCATTAAATAAGAAAGGGATAGATAGTACTTTAAATGTTGGTTCAAACGATTCAGACAATGCACCGTTTATTTTCGCCATATCAATTGCACCAGTTACCACTTGTTCGGCTTGGTCTCGCTCTGATCCCAACTGAGCATTAGGGAATATTCTAACGTTCATGTCGCCATTAGATTTCTCTTTCACCTTGTCTGCAAAAATAACCATTCCTTTGTGGGCTGCATTATCTAATGACATTGCATGCCCCAACGTTAACGTTGTCGCGCTTACATTAAAAGCGGCTAAAATGGATGTCGCCAATAATGGTAATATAAGTTTTTTCATTGAACTTCCTTAGATGTGTTTTCTGTCAATTCCAACTCAACATTCAATGCCATTATAAAAATGCACTTTTGTAATACAATAATCTAAGAATACATACATGAGCGAGATCACAAGTGTTCATACAACAAAAAATAATATTTACTTATTGGTGTTACATCTACTTACATGTAATTTATAGAATTAATCACGTTTTTCACCTCATTAATATCTCACCTCAAGATTGACATCTAACAATTAATATAAATTACTGACAAAACTATCTTTTATCAACGGTAAATATGTAGCTAAGACAATTAATGTTTTTGTGATGGCTCTTCAACTCTCTCAGCTAATTATCTTGTCATATAATAACAATCCTGTTTGTAGGTAATCATTCTCAATACCTACAATGACTTCCGCCTCTCAATATTTTCTGAATACATTAACGACGTACCGAAGGGTGGATCCAGCTAAAAGCATGTGTACACAGATGGCAAAAAAGCCACCAAACAGTGACTTTTTATAATGAACGGGTTAACTACTGACAACCAGCCGCTCGTAGTTAGGCGCTTTAGCATCTAGTACTAATGTGGCTGATAAAGATTGGCATTCATTGCTTGGCCTTTTATGGGCAGGAACAACCTCAATCAAGGCACTACACTCAACACTTTCTTTGATCAACTCATCAATTTACGACTGCTTCATCGGTGGCAACGATTTTACATATCACATAGTCTAGCAAGCCTTTCCTACTTATTAATCAAGCTCAGACTCTAACGCTTTCTTTAGCTCTGAATAGGGTAAATAACCAGGAATAATTTGGTCGTTAATAATCATGGCTGGCGTACCGCGCAAGCCTAAATCGAGGAAGAATTGGTTATTTCGCTCCAAGATTTCATCCGAAACATTCGATTGCACCAACTGGCTTTGTGTACCCGTTTTATCAGCAATAGCCTTCAACGAACGTTCATTATGAAGACGTGGATTTGCTGCCAACAAATCATTCACTTGCTGAAACTTATCCGGTGCGTCACGCCATACATTCAAGGCATAACTCGCGGTTGTGTATTCCAGTTTACTATTGCGCTCTTTCAGTGGCACATAGATATTAACCACCTTCACTTGAGGGTAATCTTGCACCAGTTTTTCTAATTCAACATCGAGTTTCTTGCAATAAGGGCAATTATAGTCCGTCACATTTACAATCGTCAGTTGTGGATTTTCTGCCTCACCGAACGATGAATGAACAGCACTATTAATATGTGGCTGATAACGCTGCAGTGCGGCACTAATACCTTGCTGTTGCGCGATAAATCCGCTGAGACTTTGATGAAGCGTGTCCACGACTTCAGGATGCTCTTGAAGCATTTGAGTGATCTCTTTAATTTTCAAATTGGTCGCGTCCGAGGCTGAATCCGCCATCGCGTTAACGCTAAAACCAAGCAACCCAATTGAGATTAATGTCTTAATTTTATTCATTTTTACTATCCATTTAACTGTCTATATCAGCAAGGCTCTGCCATGCTGAGCGTGCAATAAAGAATGATGTTGGTTGACTACAACATCACTAACCGAGCGAAGAGGCCTATTGGGGTTGTGACCCCTGTTGTGGTGGAGGCGATTTTTCCGTCCTTTATAATGACAATGGTTGGCGTTGCCGTAATACCCCAACGATGCAAGATCTCACCTTTTGGGTCATTGAGATTTGGGAAGTCCGTTTCTTTGCCGACCATAAACTTTTCTACCCGTTCAGCAGGGCCGGAAGTCGCAGAAACGCCAACAACCTTGTAAGGGCCATTAAACCAATCAACCGTTGGAGTGACGAACTTGCACGCAGGGCACCATGTCGCCCAAAAATAGACAATCACCGGTGCTTGTTTACTCTCTTCCAACACATCTATCCACTCGCCTTGCAATGTCTGACCCGCTAAAGAAGGCAGGTCAACGACTGGCATATCGCGAGTCCGGTAGTGGTCGACAGCGATACTCACCACGGTGATGATCAGCACTATCAAGCCCCACTCTTTGACGTGATGACGCCAGCCTTTACGTGGCTTTTTAGCTTTGTTTTTAACGCGCTTATCACCCACCATTATTGTACTCCCTGCGCCTCGGCGATGGCACCAAGTACGGTGTCATCCGATAAGATCACGGGAAGTGGAATGCCTTGTGGTGCATTGGGACCAAATACGATGTTAAATGGCACACCGTATCGCCCGTAAGAACGCAAGAATGCCGTGACATTGTCACTCGGTGTTGTCCAGTCACCTTTCATGGCGATCACATCACTACGCTGTAGCGTGTCATAGACAGGCGGTTGCAAGATAACGCCAATTTTATTGGCCTTACAAGTAATGCACCAATCTGCCGTCACATCGACAAATACCGTATTACCAGCGGCAACCTGCGCTGAAATCTCTTTCGTGGAGAGCTTCACCCAATCAGGCTCAGGAGGCAGCGGTGTTGCCCAGCTATTTGCCGTCATACTGCCACCAATGAGCATACCCGCCAGGGTAACAATGCTAACACCACCCAAAATCAAGGCCGGTTTATCACCATAGGTTTTCTTTACCCGTAAAAACAGCCACACGAAACCCGCTAAGGCCAGCACTCCGACCCAAAACGGTGGAAGATGATTATTCAGCAAAGACAAGAGCCAAATGGATGTCATGAGCATCATCACACCAAAGACAATCTTGACCTTATTCATCCAAGCGCCTGGCTTCGGTAACCAAGAGACCATGCGAGGAAACAAGGCGACAAGAATCCATGGGGATGCCATGCCGACTGCTAGAGCGGTAAAGATAGCAAACGTTGCCACTGTACTCGTCGCCAGCGCAAACGCCACAGCGGTACCCAGAAACGGTGCTGAACAAGGTGTTGCCAATAATGTCGCAAACATTCCCTGTACAAAGTGCCCCGCATATGAGCTGTCTCCTTTCGTAGCGACCCACGTGTTCAGACTACTTGGCAATCGCAGCTCAAATAGACCGAGCATATTGGCCCCAAACAATGCCGTGATAAGCAACATGAACCCAATAAAGCCACCGCTTTGGAATTGAATCCCCCAACCGATACTTGACCCGGATAATTTCAATAGCGTGATAAATAAGGCAAGCAACCAAAATGAGGCCAAAATACCTAAAGCGGACGCCATAAATTGAGTTCGAACCTTGGTCCGTTCCGACGCCGCGGCAGAGATAACGTGGCTTAATTTCATTCCCAGTACAGGAAAGACGCACGGCATGATATTAAGGATGAGTCCACCCAACAGGGCAAAACCTAACATCGACAACATCGAGCCTGAAGCCCATGATTCAGAGGCACTTGGCTCACTGACCACACCATTAGTCACGGTGAGGGACTGCTCAGCCAGTAGGTTTTGATCGATTAAGGTCACCAATATCGGTCGCTGGTCCAGGTCAGGGTCACTTAACCAACTAGTCACCTTCATCGTCGCCACTAGGGTATCTTCATTGACGACAATGTTTGGCGATAGAAATGAGTAGTCTTCAATATCAACGTCGCTGCTATCCACCAATAAATCTGGCTTCACCCAGCCTTGTGGATTGACGACGGTGACTTGTAACTGTTGACGAGAGCTATCCCAGATAGCGTCCACCTTTTCAATTAATGGCGACGCCTTTGGGACTTGACTGATAGCCTGTGCATATTGATACATCGAGGCTTCCGACACTTGCAAGTCCATTGGTAAAAAGGTCATGTCTATCGGAAAGTCTGTCAGTACACAAACCGTTGTGCAGCTTGAAATAGTGGCGATCGCCGAAAGCGTCACCGGAGCATGAATGTCTTTCACTTCAATATGAAGTGGGAACGTCACGTCATGCTTATAGCCCAACGTTTCAAGACCAAGTAGATCGAATCGATGCGGGTACGGCCATTCCCAATCAATAGCTTTGATATTACTTGAGGCTTGCCAGTTTAGCTCAGGGGCGATCCCCCCCTCACCAGGTGACCGCCAATACGTTTTCCAGTCTCCTGATAAACGAACCTCGAGAAAGCCCTCAACGATTTGGGTTTGTTCGTTTACTTGCCCAGTCAGCACGACCCTGGTTTCAACGTGGGGATAATCACTATTTTGTATCCAGCCTGTGCCTATTTCTGTCGCAGTAGCGGTCGAGTCGTTCTGACGCTCACTCACCCCAACGCTGAGAATTTCAGGGCTCACCAAAAGCCCCTCTTTAGCAAATGCTGGCGAGGTGAACGATGACAATACGAGCACAAATAACGTTAACAGTATCGTTACTGAACGTTGGTATAAGTTTAGTTTTTTCATTGATATTCCTAAAATAAAATCACGACGAATCCGATTGCGATAAGCAATCCAGTACGACGATATTTTTACTCGTGGAAAGTGCAAAGCCGGAGATGGATCCGATACCGACTAAAAATAGGCTCAGTAAAGGGACGGTATGAATGGTAATAAACACGGCAAACACCAAACGTGAGCAGCATAACCGTGAGGGTAATCAACCATAGGCCATCAAGGTCTAAGGTGTGAAAGTTGAGTAACTTACTCGATAAGCTGCATTCATCACTGGCTTGTTTCACTGGCGCTGAAGCCGCAGGACTAATAAGGGACGCGTCTCGATTAGCAGAGCTTACCTCTGATATCGCGCCTTTTGAGCTACTCAGCGATTGATTGGGTTCGACGGCATTAGGATGAGAACACACTTGCAGTAGACCACTATTTTGCATCAAGCACACAAACAACACCCACCCAGTAAGGATGAGCGCCAATTTGGCTTTTTTGCTTAATGATTTCTCTCTGAGATCAGAGATAAAAAGTGGACTCAAAATAATTTCGTTACCGTTTGTCAGTGTTACTGTCTGCTTTTCGCACAGTGTAGTGAACCTCTGTGACTAACTCTAGAGAAATTTATACATTTTCGTGATTATTAACACTTTTCGGACCATAATCTCTATGAATAGGAAACGTCATAGTCTGACATAACTATCCAACATTTAATCGAAACGCTTGAATCAAATGCTCATAGTAGACACCTCGGGTTATCGACTCATCGCAGGTTAATTTGCTTGAATCTCCCTTTACCTGCCACGTCAATAGAGGTACCTTCATAAAATCCTTGTTAGCTTCTACTGACTCTTGTCACACCCAAGCATTCCTTCGTGCTTTTATCTGATAATAGTCATGTGTTACCCGCACTTTATTTCAATTTATATTTTTTTTTAACCCTCTCCCACAGGCTATGTTATAACATAACTCAAACTCAGCCAATTGATAACTATTCGTAATTATAGCTGCATCAATTTACTTGGCCAGCGCCTGGCTTCCAACTCCAATACTCAAATAGGTACACATCTCCACATGTCAGCCCAAGCCACTATTCCGCCCTCACCTTCGGACGTTCAAAGTGTGAAAACACGTCTCGCTTCTATCGATGTTATGCGGGGATTAGTTATCTTATTGATGCTCATTGACCACGTACGTGAGCGATTTTATTACCACAAACCCGTATCTGACCCAATGAGCCTGTCGGATACCGAACCAGAACTGTTCTTCACTCGCATCCTTGCGCACTTATGCGCACCGTTATTTGTTTTCCTGACGGGGATTTCGGCGTGGCTTTATGAAAACCCACACGGTAGACCCAGCAGGAATGCGAGTGAGTTCCTTTTAAAGCGTGGCTTGTTTCTGGTCTTTCTTGAAATGACATTGGTGAACTTTTCATGGTTTGGGCGCTACGAGACGCTGTATTTACAAGTCATATGGGCTATTGGGTTGAGTATGATAAGCCTTAGCTTACTTTGCCGTTTACCACGTACCGCCACCGCACTCTTGGGCTTGTTGATTGTATTTGGGCATAACTTACTTACCCCAATTAATTTCGCCATGCATGAGGTGGGATATACGTTTTGGACTATCTTCCATGACGCGAATTTTTTAGTCACTGAAGGGCCACTGAAAATCAAAGTGTCGTACCCAGTATTACCTTGGATTGGGGTTATTCTACTCGGTTATTCTGTCGGCCCATTATTTGGTTCAGCGGTCACTCAAGCAAAGCGTCAGTTAACCCTAGTTAAACTTGGTTTGCTAAGCCTTGCATTACTTATTGTATTGCGTGGATTCAACATATATGGCGAAACAGATGCTTGGGTTAGCAGTGGGAGCCTGCTTGAAAGTGTCATGTCTTTTGTGAACTTTACTAAATACCCGCCGTCGTTGTTGTATATCCTGATGACCTTAGGTGCTGGCCTCCTTTTGCTCGCTGCATTTGAAAAGATGAACAATGCGGCCACCAATGTACTGCAAATCTTTGGCTCCGCGCCCATGTTCTTCTACATAGTGCACCTTTACTTGTTACTCATTGGCTATCGATTAGTCTTGACGGTCTTTGGTCCAAACCATGGTGACTTATTCGGAATACCAAGCGTGGGCTATATTTGGTTAATTTCAGCGATCTTAGCTGCGGTACTTTATTTCCCTACGAAGGCTTTTTCGACCTATAAACAACGAAGCAATAGTAAAATTTTGAAGTACTTCTAAATAACTCAATTGCTATACGTCGAGATGACCTTCACTTGTAAAGTGGTCAGGTCATCTCGGTACTGGTCATATTAGCCAAAAACAATAGCGTCGTTTACGCTAATGGTTGTTGGTCGTTTCCCAAGAACGTGAACCATACCGGGTAATTCTGGTGTCATTCTTCCATCAAACTTTATCGTCACATGTCCTAGCTCATTAAGGTTTTTGGTCGCCATCTTACCAATAGAAGTCACTATATAATCTCGCTCACCAATCAGTAACGTGCTTTCAGTCGTTAATGTACCTCGCTCTGCTCCTTGATTATGGATAAAGCAATAATCCACTACATCTTCAGGAGCAGATTCATTGAATAAGATCATCATATCGTCCTCCAATGAATCATTCGCAAGTTCACCAATTTTCGTTATAGATGCTTTAAATTGAAGTGACATCTCGACTCCTATTGATAAATGAACATAGACACGAACCACGCCAATAAGACTGTAGGAGCTCCTGTAATAAAGCGAGAGTACAATACGGATGGTACGCCAATTTCTACCGTTTCTTGCTTAGCATCTGCCAACCCAAGCCCAACAGGAACAAAATCACAGGCTGCCTGAGAATTTATCGCAAACAAAGCTGGTAATGCTAAATGAGGGGGGATGGCACCCGCACCAATTTGCACCCCTACAAGCACGCCGATGACTTGTGCAATGACAGCCCCTGGGCCAAGAAATGGCGAGAACAGAGGGAATGAACAAATTAATGCCAGCGTAATAAGGCCTAATGGATTCTGTGACAAGGGGGTCAGCACGTTTGCGATAAGATCACCTATACCTGACGCCATGATAATACCGATGAGCATCGATACAAACGCCATAAAAGGCAGAATTGTTTTCAAAACAGTATCAATGGTGTCACGCCCTGCTTGGTAAAATATCGACATGACATTTCCCATCGAAAGTCCAATACTGGCAACTAAACCACTGCTCTGCTCGCTTATTTTTTTTGTTATATCAATCGCAGGAGCAGTGGGTGAAGGGATAGGATCCGAATGAACGACTTTTTGATGATCGATAGTTCGAGAAACTAGACTCATGCCAGAAGAGTCTATAGATGAGACATAAATGTCTTCGTGAATATACTCAGCCAGTGGCCCACTCTTACCAGTCGCATGTATATTAAGCGTAAATAGTTTTTTCTTAGGGTATAAGCCACAACGTAATGTTCCACCACAATCGATAACAACGAAGGCCACATCTAAGTCGTCGACAATATTCCTAAACCCATCAACCACTTCTAAACCGGTTAATTGACTCAAATAATCAACAATCTCCGGTTTTACTCCACCAGTTACATATAAAATTTTCTTACCAGGTTTTATTGGAATATAGAGTGGGCCTCCCCAGCCTCCACTGCCTGCAATTACCTTTAAACTTTGATTCATACATTCCTCCGGCTTTCAAAGTCCGGATTGTCCGAAAGCGTTTTACCTTGCTGCCGACATAGCATCGAAGTCGTGAAGTCCGTGACCCAGCCTCTAAAGAAATTACTTATCAAGCCCACAAGTAAATAAGTGATAGCTAAAGGGCCTAGAGGAAGACCTAATTGTGACAGTCCATTTGCAATGCCCAAATATATAAAAAGCTCCCCGGGATTTACGTGAGGGAACATACCGTTCATAGTATGGCAACTGTATGACGCTGATGCGTAGTAAGAAGGTTTATAACGTTCCGGTAGAAACTTACCCAAACTTAATGTCATAGGATTACAGAAGAAAAAAGTACCAAGGAAAGGAAGAACTAAATAACGAGAAAACGGGTTGCTTGCACATTTTTTAGCAAGTTTTTCAATTCGATGCTGCCCGATAATTCGAATAAGAGAATTCATGGCAACGAGCAAACAAATAAGAACTGGCAATATATCAACGACCATTCCTAGTAGAACATCCCCTCCTTTTTCAAAAAGGCTAAAAAACCACTCAGCGGCAAGTGTTATGCTATCCATAGTGTCCACACGGTTACGTTCAAGTGACCACTATTTTTCATTGGTTGCAGTCACTTGAAAAGCACATATCTTTCATTTTGTGAGTTCTATCAATAACAAAACTTTCAAAGTGAAAGTGATCACTTTTAACCTTACACTAGATACACCGTAATCCCTTTACTCTTTAAGCCCTCTAGATCACTTTTAGCTATGTCTGTATCCGTCACAACGATATCAACGAGATCAATAGGGACCACAACGTTTGGACTTTTACGACCAAACTTCGAAGAATCAAGCACCGCTATAATTTGATTCGCTGATTGACACATCGCTTGACTGACTTGATAAGCTTCTATGTATGTCGTACAGCCTTGAAGTAAATCGAAGCCGTCGGCTCCAATAAATAGCTTGTCAAACGAAAACTGGCTAAATGCGCTTTCTGCTAAGCTACCATGAAAAGAAGCCGATTTTTTCCTGTAAGTACCACCTGGCATTATCACCGTATGCTCTGAGTCGAGATCATTCAGAGCACTTAGAATATCAATACTGTTTGTCATTAATGTCAATGACATAACCTTATCTAAGTTGGGTATCATCTGTAATGTGGTGCTCCCACAGTCCAAGATTATAGATTCACCATCTTGAACAAGCTCTGCCGCTTTGCGAGCAATTCGGGTTTTCTTGTCTAGATTGATTGTTTTCTTGTCATCCATCGCTATATCTTCGGCGATAGATGTAGGTTCTGATGGCGCACAAGCTTCTGCACTACCATACCGTCGCGCAACGACACCTTGAAGCTCCAGTTGTCGTAGATCCGTTCTAATTGTTGCGCCAGAAGTTTCAAAGATAGCCGCGAGTTCATTCACTGCGGTCTTCCCGTGCTCTTGTAAATAAGAGACCAATCTACTACGTCTATCACCAATGGTCATTAGCTAAAATCTCCTCTTTTTTTTATTGTACACGAAAAGCATTTCACTTTAAAAGCCGCTCATTCAGTTTGAAAAGCCACCTTTAGCGCTTCTTGTGTACCCTTATCAAGGCTACTTACCTTTTGATTTGAAAAAGGAAATGCATCACCAATTAAGCTATCTAACGTTTCAGGCCTAGCAAATACCGTCACACCTTTTAACACTTTTGCATCAATAATTTTATGTTCTGGTGATTCAGAAAGAACTACTATCGTTCTTTTTTTCCATTTACTCTGAGTGCGTCCTATTTTTACCGTCCCTTTTTTCGCCATTGCTTGAAGCATTCGGTTAAAAGCTCGAATTTGAAAAAAACTCAAGCCTATTTGCCCTATCCAGGCAGCAATCGCCACCACAATTAACATCGATATTGAGTCCATAAATCACCTATGACGCATTTACATTAAATCAAATAACTTTACTGACAGTAATATTACTACACCGTCATTTCTTTAACTTCATTACATCAATGAAAAACCGCGTTGCAAAAACCATTGCCGCGAAGACTAAAACATCAATCACAATGTCCATGAACAGCTCCTCAAATCAATCAAAAAATTCGCCCCTAAAGAGGAACTCCCCCATACAATGATGTGGGGGAGTTACAACATAACCGTTCACATTCGTCGTTTAAAACATTACCTGTCCACCAGTAATATTGATGGATTGTCCTGTGCAATATTTAGCACCTTCACTTGCATAGAATTTCAATACATTCAGGACATCATCATAACCACAACCTGCTTTAAGTGGGACTTTATCGATATAGTGGTCCATTACTTTATCTTCCGGCAATCCTAATTTTTTTGCATATTGCGGAATTAGACTCTGGAACATAGGAGACTGCAACAGGTTACCCAGCATTAGACTGTTCACAGTAATATTGTCATCTGCCAAGTCCAAGGCGATGGACTGCGTAAGCCCTATACCTGCAAATTTTGCAGAGCTATAACCCGCGTTATGCTTACTTCCAACTTTACCCGATTTGCTGTTGATTTGAAGAATTCGCCCCCCCCTACCTTGGTCAACCATATATCGAGCAGCTTCTCTGGCGCATAAGAAATAGCCATTCAAATTGACATTGACGTTAAAATTGAAGTCATCGAGCGAAAAGTCCGTCACCTTTGCCGCTTTTGCAACACCTGCGCTGTAAACTAATACATCGATACTACCGAATTGATCATTAATTGCTTTGAACGCTTTCTCAACACTACCTTCATCAGTGGCATCAACTGCGACTCCGAATGCGTTTGTTTGCCCAGACATAGTGCAGATATGATCAGCTACTCTCACTGCATTTTGACCATTGAGGTCAGCAACACCAACATTGTACCCTTCTAGTGCTAATCCTTCACAAAGGTACTCACCAAGCGTTTGACCGCCACCAATTACAACTGCTGTTCTCATAACAAACTCTCCAAAAAGGGCGAGGCTTGAAAGGTTCAAACCTCAAATATTAATTAATTAAATGAAATCGTTGAGCCAACATGTAACGATTGAGGCTGCAGACCATCTAGGTGCAAACTTCCAACAAAATCGGCCTCATTGGCGGCATCAAAACGTAAAGTGATATGACCTAAGTTACCTAAATTTTGGTTAACGGCATCGCCAACAGCGGTAATCGGATATTGTGTATCATTGATAACAACGTTCCCCCCGACGTTAATGACACCTTTAAGCTGATCATGACTGTGAACAAAACAGTATTCAGCAGCATCGGCAGGCACTGACTCATTAAATAGAATCAACATGTCATCACTCAAAGCCTCTATTGCAGACTCACCTACTTTAATAATTTGTATATCGTATAAGCTCATGATGTGCGCCTAGTTATAGATGAACATTGAAGCAAACCAAGCAAGTAATACTGTTGGTGCGCCAGTTAAGAATCGACTGTATAAAACCGATGGGACACCGACTCGCACAGTTTCAGGTTTCGCTTCCGCCAAACCCAACCCGACAGGAATGAAATCACAGGCTGCTTGTGCGTTAATAGCGAATAAAGCTGGTAGCGCTAAATGTGGCGGAATATTTCCTAACCCTATTTGCGTGCCAATCAGCACTCCAATGACTTGAGCAATCACTGCGCCAGGGCCTAAGAAAGGTGACAGAAATGGGAATGAACAGATTAATGCCAATGTAATCAGTCCCACTGGATTAGTCGCGAGCGGCACTAGCACATGTGCAATGCTATCTCCAATCCCACTGGCTAAGATGACCCCGATTAACATGGAAACAAATGCCATGAATGGGATAATTGTTGATATTACGGTATCAATGGTATCCCGGCCGGCTTGGAAAAATGTCGCCATGACATTCCCCATACCCATACCAATCCGAGCTAATAAGCTGTCTGACTGTTCCGTCAATTTTTTATTTGTATCGATGTACCCGCCACCTGTAAGAGAAGCATTACCATTGGCATCAACCGATATGTCTCCCACTATTTGATGAGGTGCCGCCTTCGCGGTAGACGCTACAGTTTCAGTTTGATTGGCAAAGCTGACACAGTCGACATCCACACTCGACACATAATTACTTTCATTAATATATTTTGCCATCACGCCAGACTTACCCGTCGGCATGACATTCAAGGTTGGAATATTATTTTTTGGATACAAACCGCACCGCATTGAACCGCCACAGTCGATAACAGCACATGCCATGTCCTCGTAATCACACCCCTCAGCAAAACCATCTACCGCTTCTAGACCTGTCAATTCAACCAATTTGTCAACCAACGCAGGGCGAGTCCCTCCCACCATGTACATGATTTTTTTGTTACTAGGGAAATTAATTAATAATTCACTACCCCAACCGCCTTTACCTGCTTTCACTCTAAGTGTTGTCATTGTGGTATCTCCTAATTAACCAAATTTAACTTCACGCTCTAACGAAATGCCTTGTTGCTTCTCAACCATCATGGTCGTGAAATCAGTCACCCAACCTCTAAAGAAATTAGACACCGCACCAACAACTAGATACGCCACAGCTAACGGTGCAAGAGGCAGCCCTAACGTTGTGAGGCCGCTAGCTATACCTAAGTAGACGAACAACTCACCCGGATTGACGTGAGGAAAGAGTCCATTCATTGAGTGGCAAGAATATGAACCGGCAGCGTAGTAGCTTGGCTTATAACGCTCTGGTAGAAATTTGCCTAATGACAACGTCATCGGATTACAAAAAATGAAAGTTCCAACCACTGGGAGTATTAAGTAGCGTGACACCGGGTTGCTTGCGCATCGGCTCGCTAGTTTCTCAACGCGATGTTCCCCGACAAAAGCAATCAACGCGTTCATCGCACATAACAAAGCAATAAGTAACGGAAGAATACCGGTCATCATACCGAGCATGACTTCTCCGCCTTTTTGAAATAACCCTATAAACCATTCAGCTAAAAATATTATTGTGTCCATCTGTTTCACCTTGTTGTTATTTGATGGACTGATTATGCAAGATGGCTTTCAAAATAAAAGCGATCTCTTTCACAACTTTCAATTCAAAAACCAAATATGAGACAGAAAGAAAATAATGAAAGAAATGTGAAAACAAATTCCGACAGACCCTAATGGAAAATAACCTTATTAAACAATGGGATACAAAACAGGAATTCAAATAAGAGCCAGCACGGCAGAATATCACACGATATTGAGTGATTTAATAGTATGAGACCCTCGTCAAACAACAACAATCACGCTCATAAAAAAGAAATGAAAGCCACCGTTTTCATTTTGATAATTACATCGTAAAGTAAAGGTACAGAAAAGATTGGGAGGAACGAGAATGCATCAACCGTATGACAATGAAGAAATATGTAGAACAGCAACCACAATTATTGAGAGAGAAATAAAACATGCATCTCAATTAATTGGTGGCATAAACGATAACTTCGCCAATGCATGCCACAGTATTGCAGGATGCAAAGGTAAAGTGATTATCTCAGGTATTGGTAAATCCGGGCATATAGGCAAGAAGATTGCCGCAACACTCGCTTCAACGGGGACCCCCTCTTTCTTTGTGCATCTCGCCGAGGCCTTACATGGTGATCTGGGGATGATCGAGAAGTCAGACATTGTTATTTTCATTTCAAACTCTGGCCAGGCTAACGAACTCAAAACCATTCTGCCATTGTTGGCAATAAAAATGATAACGACCATTGCTATCACATGCCGAACCGATAGTTACCTCTCAAAAGAATCAACATTTACCTTGCCAATTGCAATTGAAGAAGAAGCTTGCCCGCTTGGGTTGGCCCCCAGTTCCAGCGCCGTTAACACTCTCATATTAGGCGACGCGTTAGCTCTCACAGTAATGACAATGAAAGGATTTGGAAAAGCGGACTTTGCTCGCTCTCACCCCGCAGGAACACTAGGCGCTCAGTTGTTAACACAAATCAAACAGCTACTCAAAGAAACACACCGATTAGCCTATTGTAAAGCAGAGACCTCTCTGATGGAGGCGGTACATGTCATGTGCAAAACAGGTCTGGGTTTAATCGCTGTCGTCGACGGTGAACATGTTATTGGTGTCTTTACGGATGGTGATTTACGTCGTTCATTAAACGACAAAGTGTCATTAGATAACGGTATTGGCACTGTCATGACTCGTCAATTTCATAGCTTAAATGAAAATGACCTCTGTAGTAACGCGACGCACACAATGAATCACCACACTATTTCGGCGCTTCCTGTGACAAACAATGCGGGGAAATATGTTGGGGTCATCAACCTCAGCACTATTCATGAAGCGGGTATTTATTAGATTTTTCATAATTAAAACAGGAGGTTATATGTTTCAAAAAACACTTTTTATCTTTGATATGGATGGTGTGCTAATTGAATCGGAGCCGTTTTGGAGAGAAGCGCAGATAGAAGTATTACGTCATTACGATGTGACTATTTCCGCCGAAGATTGCATTTGCTATACGATGGGAAAACGTATCGATGATATTGCTAGATTGTGGATTAAGCGTTTCAATCTACCCGTCACAGAAGAGTGCTTAAGGTCTAAAATTATCGAAAAAGCCGAAAGTTTGATACGCCAATTCGGGACCATAAAGCCTGGCATAAATGAACTCATCACTCAACTGCAACACCAACGCTATAGAATTGCGCTCGCTACGTCTTCTAGTCAAGCTATCATCGATGCCGTGATACACCGACTCAAGCTTGACAATATCTTCGAACTCGCACTTAGTGCCGACGACGTGCCATTAGGTAAGCCTGCACCTGATGTTTATGACGAAGTATGTCGACGCCTAAATGTAGAACCAACAAAAGCGATCGCGTTAGAAGACAGCCTCACGGGAGTCCGATCTGCACTAGCCGCAGGTATCACAACGATTGCTATACCAGAATTCCACAGCATCGAGTTCCACATCGCTGATTATTGTGTCTCAAATATCAACGAAGTATTCGTTTTATTGCAAAACGATCATTAACTATTAACAAACAGCTCAACAATTTGGGCTGTTTGTTAAACCACGTTGATTACATTAATGTCCATACGCTAACGCATCTTAAACGCTTCCTGATGAAAGCGGTTCTCTGGCAACCCAGCCTCCACCAGTCCAGATTTTAGCGAATCACCAAAGGTCTCTGGACCACAAAAACTGACCTCAAACGACTCTGATTTGAATGATTCTAGGACTTGAGTACTGTCTAAGAATTCTCCTCTTTCGGCATCTACCACATGCAATTCCACGAAGGATAGGTGGCGAAGTAACATTATTATCTCATTGTTAAAAAAGGCTTCTTTCTTCGACTGTACACAGTAAAATAAATGTATTTTATTGATGCGGCTGACTTGATCGTTTGACTGCGCTTTTAGCCAGTACAATCGCGAGATAAATGGCACGATACCAATACCAGCACCTACCCATATTTGGTGCATCGATTGAGGCACTTGAAAGTAGCCATATCCTCCTTCAACTGTCACACCTTGCTCTGCCGCTAACGTGTTAACCAAGTCGTGGGTATAATCGCCTAAGTTCTTGATTCCGAATTCAATGCGTAGGGTACTAGGGTCATAATTTAAAATAGAAAAAGGATGAGGCGATTCCCCATCATGGAAATTCAAATAGGCAAATTGCCCTTCTCTATACAGAATGCCCGAAGTTAATTGAATTGTTATACGGATGGCGTCGTTGTGATTCAATTCTTTAGCCTGAGACGAAAACGACTTTACTTCTACTACGGTACCATCAGCTTTATTCTTGCGCCCAATTCGACCAGTCAGCGACAACCAAGACCCCACTCCCCCAGCTAAGCAAAGGGCAATAATCGTCATGTTTTGTGGGATCGCCACCAGCGTCCAATCAAGCAGCAAGAGTGTGTGAAAAATCCCTGCAACCATCAAGGCTCCCCCTAACTTATGAGTGAACTTGAATTTTTTATAGCTAATCGCTTGTACTAAGCTAATCACACTAAAGATAAGCAACACGTAAAAGGCCAGTTCACCCACCTGCTCCGCAATTGGCCGCCATTGAATCCCTTCGACAATGGCTCTAGGCCCTCGATGGGGACGCTCAATCATACCGGCACCGACCATCCATTTGGCAGACTGAACCGTCAACCAATGCAATAGCAGTGCTACCGCCGCACCAATGCCTAGCTTTTTGTGTAATTTATAACCTTGGTCGAGGCCATTAACCATTTTTTCTACCCAACGAAACCGGGCAACCAGCAAGACAGCTACACTCATATACGCCAGCCCCAACAGACCAGTAAGCATAATGAGCTGGTGACGCCATACAAAAAATTCACCTAACTTATCCCATTGAATCAATAGATTGGGTAGCCAAAGCAAGGTCAATAATACGGTAAGTCTCAACATGGGAGCCTCTTTCGATTAATAAAAATATCCATTCAATAGGATACGCCCAATAATCCACACAAAAAGTAGGTTTACACAGCTTTAATCTGATTTACATTTGTTTACAAACAGCGTTAACCCCTTCTTAACCCCCCTATTGTTATCTTACCCGTCATTGCTATGTCGCTACTTTTTGAAGGTCACCTTATGTTCTCATCTACTGTACTTAAACGCGGTGTTAGTCTGCTTCTTCCTTTCGTTTTACTTGGTTGCAATGCTCAGGCAGAACCAGAACAAAAAGCCGTTGAATCGGTCCACGTTGATACGCTCACATTATCGTCATCGACCTTGCGATTAACCAAAGAATTACCAGGGCGAATTACCGCCTTTAAGCAAGCCGAGGTGAGACCTCAAGTGTCAGGCATCGTCATTGAGCGTTTATTTGAGGAAGGCAGCTACGTCAACAGTGGTGATTTACTGTACCAAATTGACTCGACCAGCTATCAAGCCACGGTGAACAGCGCAAAAGCTCAACTTGATAAAGCGATCGCCAATAAAAATACGACACAAAAAGCGGCGGTACGATACAGCGAACTGCTCAAGAAAAATCTAACCAGCCAAGTACTTTCTGACGAAGCGACCTCCGCTTATCAGCAAGCTGTCGCGGAGGTTGCGATTCGCCAAGCGGATCTTGATAACGCCAATATTGAACTGTCCTATACTCAGGTGAAGGCGCCCATATCTGGAAAAATCGGTATTTCTCAGGTTTCTGAGGGCTCTTTAGTGACGTCTGGGCAGTCTGCGTATTTGACGACGATTATTCAGTCAGATCATGTTTATGTGGATATGCAGCAGTCATCACTCTCGCTGTACAAGATACAACAAGAATTTATCGGACATGAACACGGTGACATTGACGTTCCTGTTTCGGTGACTTTAGAAGATGGGACGCAATATGGAGAGATTGGTTACTTAGCGTTTTCTGATGCACACGTTGATGACTCGACAGGAAGCGTAACACTACGAGCGGTTATACCAAACTCGAATCATGCGTTGTTATCTGGGATGTTCGTGCGAGCGACGATCTCAATGCCTGTAGAAAAAGACTATTTGGTGGTACCGCAATCGACGGTAGTACGAAGCCAGTCAGGTGAACCTTCAGTATTTGTTGTCGATGAAGCTGGTGTCATTGAAAAAAAATCAGTGGTTTTAGGTAGTGAGATTGGTAACGGTTGGGTCATCGAAGAAGGTCTTGTTGTGGGTGACAAAGTCGTGGTGTCTAACCTTATTAGAGTCAAAAACAATCAAAGCGTTATCATCGATACAGACACCGATGTGAACGGCGAGATTATCTATACCGCTAGCGTTTCAGCCCACTAATATAATAGGATTTCTTCATGTCTCGCTTTTTTATTAACAGACCGATATTTGCTTGGGTCATCGCCATTATCATCATGCTTTCAGGTGTCGCTTCTATTTTAACTCTGCCGGTCGCTCAATACCCCACGATTGCGCCTCCATCAATAAAGATCAGCACTTCGTACCCGGGCGCCTCAGCAAAAGCGATTGAAGACAGCGTGACTCAGGTCATTGAGCAAAGCATGACCGGACTTGATAACCTTTTGTACATGTCGTCCATTAGCGATTCTTCAGGCAATGCATCTATCACCCTAACGTTCAGCGCTGATACCGACCCAGACATCGCACAGGTTCAGGTTCAAAATAACCTGCAACAAGCGACTAATCGCCTACCAGCAGCGGTTCAAAACCAGGGAACCTCGGTGACAAAAAGCAGCTCTGGGTTCATGTCCGTGACCAACCTGTATTCACCGGACGGCACCATGAGTTCTGCCGATATTCAAGACTATGCCAATTCAAGCATCAAAGATATTTTGAGCAGAGTAAATGGTGTAGGTGAAGTCACTATATTCGGCTCATCTTATGCCATGCGTATTTGGCTCGATCCTGCAAAACTAAACAGCTATACCTTAACCCCTTCGGATATCTCTGCAGCTGTTTCAGAGCAAAACAGTCAAGTCACGGTAGGACAACTAGGGGGAACTCCAGCCACCGATTCTCAGCTTATCAATGCCTCGATTACCGCTCAGAGCCTACTCACAACAACGGAAGAGTTTGAGAATATCCTCATCAAAGTTGAAGACAATGGTTCTCAAATTCGCCTCAAGGATGTGGCGCGAGTCGAGCTTGGCAACGAAGATTTCAGTGTGGTCCCTGCCTTTAATGGTTATGGTTCTACAGGGATTGCGGTCACCTTAGCATCTGGCGCGAACTCACTCGACACACAAGCGGCGGTCGATGCCAAGTTAGCACAAATGTCAGAGAGCTTCCCGGATGGCTTATTGATGGCCAAGGCCACCGACAGTAACGCCTTTATTCGTCTGTCCATTACGGAGGTGGTAAAAACCCTTTTTGAAGCAGTCGTACTTGTTTTCTTTGTTATGTTACTGTTTTTGCAAAACTTACGTGCCACCTTGATTCCAACCATTGCGGTACCCGTTGTATTGCTGGGCACCTTTTCCGTTATGGCCGTGCTGGGTTTTAGTATCAACACTCTTACGATGTTTGGCATGGTGCTGGCTATCGGACTCTTGGTAGATGATGCCATTGTTGTGGTTGAGAACGTTGAACGAATCATGCATGAGGAAAAACTATCACCACTAGAAGCCACTAAAAAGTCCATGAATCAAATAACTGGCGCGCTCATTGGTATCACGATGGTACTGGCGGTGGTATTCATTCCAATGGCATTTATGTCAGGGTCCAGCGGAGCGATTTATCAACAATTCTCACTCACCATCGTTTCTGCCATGGTTCTGTCTGTCCTTGTTGCTTTGATTCTAACGCCAGTGTTGTGTGCTACGTTGCTAAAACCGGCTGGGCATACCTCAAACTCAACATTCTTTAATGCATTTAACCGTTTCTTTGACCGGTCATTATTTCGTTATCGTGCTTCAATAAAACACGTACTGAGTCGCCCATTGCGCTTTGTTTTAATTTATATCGTTCTGCTTGGCGGTGGGGCGTATATCTACAACTCGTTACCAAGCGCATTCTTACCTAATGAAGACCAAGGTGATTTTATGGTTATGGCATCATTACCTAATGGCTCAACGTTAAGGGAAACCACGGAAGTCATGAATGATGTCACGGCGTATTTTCAGCAACATGAACCAGATACGGTCAATACCGTTTTTACAACATCAGGGTTTAACTTTTCAGGGAAAGGACAAAACGCAGCGATGGGGTTCATCGGGCTAAAAGATTGGTCTGAAAGAACAGCAGAAGGCACCGATGTTAACGCCATCATTGCACGCACCATGGCGTATTTTTCTACCTATAAAAAAGCGTCTATATTTGCTTTTAGTAGCCCAGCAATTCGAGAACTTGGCACATCATCAGGCTTTGATTTCTATCTCGAAGACGTCGGGAATTTAGGTCATGACGAGCTTATCAATCTGCGTAACCAACTGCTCGAAAAAATGGCACAAAGCCCTATATTACAACAAGTACGCCCAAACGGTTTAGAAGATAATGCTCAGTTCTTTCTGGATATCGACTACGAAAAGGCCAAAGTACTCGGTCTCGAAATCAACGATATCAATGAAACGCTCTCCATCGCGTGGGGGTCATCCTATGTCAACGATTTCATTGATAGAGGTCGTTCGAAAAAAGTCTACTTACAAGCTGATGCGGAATATCGTATGACGCCAGAAGATCTAGAGCTGTGGTACGTGCGAAACAGCAACGATGAGATGGTGCCGCTGTCGGCATTCAGTTCATCTCATTGGGGAAAAGGCTCACCACAACTGATGCGCTATAACGGCAACTCTGCCGTAGAGATAATTGGCGAGGCTGGCGCTGGCTACAGTACCGGTGATGCGATGGACGAGGTCAATCGCCTCGCAGCAGAGCTTTCAAACAACATTCAGGTAAGCTGGACAGGAATGTCTTACCAAGAACTAGAATCTGGTGGGCAAGCTCCCATTCTGTATGCCGTATCACTATTAATGGTGTTTTTATGTTTAGCGGCATTGTACGAGAGTTGGAGTATTCCCATCGCCATTATTCTTGTCGTGCCACTTGGGATACTAGGTGCGCTTGCGGCGACTACGCTTCGCGGGATGGAAAATGATATTTATTTCCAAGTTGGGCTATTAACCACCATCGGACTGTCGGCAAAAAATGCTATCTTAATTGTTGAGTTTGCGAAGGAATTGTATGAAAAAGGCATGAGCTTGGTCGACGCTACCGTCAAAGCATGTGAGATGCGTCTTCGCCCAATCATCATGACCTCACTAGCATTTGTTCTTGGTGTCTTGCCGTTGGTGATCAGCACAGGTGCAGGGGCAAATGCACGTAATGCACTCGGCACATCCGTCATGGGAGGAATGATAGCCGCCACTATCCTGGTGGTTTACTTTGCGCCCCTATTTTTTGTTTTAATTGTTAAGATGTTTGGTGGCAACAAAGATACGATGAACACTGCCTCTACGAGCAAATCTGAAGCAGATACAGATACAGATGCAGCATAATGAATTAGCCTCACGGCTCCAGTACCGATGAACAAGTCCCATACCATTGCGCCTTACTGCAAGGCGCTCAACCTCTTCAAGGAGCAACCATGAAGTCCGACAATCTTTGTTTTTTGTTGGTCGAAGACGACCTTGACCTCGCCTCTGCGGTCATTGACTATCTCGATTTAGAAGACATTTCATGTGACCATGCTGCCAATGGTGTTGCGGGCCTAGAGCTAATAAAAACCAACGCTTACGATGTCATTATTCTTGATTTAAATTTGCCTAAAATGAATGGATTGCAAGTCTGTGAGCATATACGGGGTCAAGGCATTGACGTGCCAGTACTCATGCTCACCGCTCGCGATACGCTCGACGACAAATTAATTGGGTTCTCTAAAGGTGCCGACGACTACCTCATTAAACCCTTTGCCATGGAGGAGTTGATTGTTCGATGCCAAGTATTGGCAAAGCGCCGCAGTGGTCAAATATCGCGCTTGTCGGTATCGGATCTCGTGTTAGATCTTAAACTCAAACAAAGCTTTCGAAATGAGACATTATTAAAGCTGTCTCCAACGGCGCTAAAGATACTTGAGTTGCTAATGCGAGAAAGCCCAAACCCTGTTTCAAGAGAAAAGATCATGCAGGCGGTATGGGGAGACGACCAGCCCGATAGCAATAGCCTAAAGGTTCACATATTCAATCTGAGAAAACAGGTTGACGGTAGCTACAACAACAAACTTATTCATACCATCGCAGGCAGCGGTTTTGCCGTAAAGGATAGCGAACACTTATGAAAATTAAACCTAGCCTTCGCGTCTATGTCTTGCTTTCTATGCTCATCAGCGGGGTAGGTTTAATTTGGACGCTATCTGCCCTAAGCAATGGGTATTTCATTACCGGCATGGACATGGCAATGCGCCACGGAATGCTCGCCTATTCTCAACAACAAACCACGGATAACGAACTGGTTTATGTTGAATCACCAGAAAATCCGACGCAGCCTCATCGTCGAACCTTGCAATATAATTTTGTTCAGCACTGGCAAGATTTGCCACCTATATTCACCTCAACTTACCAAGCCGATGATATTGAGCTCAACGAACTCTATAAAAACATGCAAGATGCCACGTTGTTAATGCCTCCCAAGACAGGCTTTTTTTTGATGAAAATAATGAAAGATGGTACGCCGTATTATGTGTCCGTCATTATTTCTCATGATGGGCCGCTATCTAATGAGATCTCTGATCTTCCTCATGTCGCCATCATCGCTTTTACGGCCTTAGGGGGCACGTTTGCCTTCACACTCATCTTGTTATTTGTCATGAGAAGAGTCACGACTCCCGTCGAAAAACTAAAAGATTGGGCTAAACAGCTCGATGATAAACAACTTAAAAAACCCATTCCTGATTTTCATTACAGTGAACTCAACACACTCGCGACATTGATACGGGATAGTCTTAGCTCGGTACAAAATAGTTTGGATAGGGAACGACAGTTTTTGGGTTATGCCAGCCATGAGTTACGTACGCCAATCGCCGTAACAAGAACGAACGGTGAACTATTAAAAAAGCTCATCGAGAACAATAAACCCCCAGAAAAGCAACTCGACGTTGTCGCTCGAATTTTGCGAGCAAGCTTTACCATGACCGACCTGACCGAGACGCTGCTTTGGCTTAATCGACGAGACGGAAAAGCACTAGACACACAAGACGTTCAGTTGGGCTCACTGACAACTCAACTGGTCACTGACTTAACGTATTTGACCCAAGAAAAAGCAATTAACATCGAGATAAAAACCGATGAATTCATAACAAAACTGCCTGAAAGCGTTTGTCGGATTGTCATTTCAAACCTTATTCGGAACGCCTTCCAACATACCGTCAGCGGGCATGTGAGTATTATTCAATCAGGGCTTACGTTCTCTATCACCAATCAAAGTAACAATAATGAATCATTAGGTGATAGCCTAGGTTTTGGTCTGGGTTTAGAGCTAACCGAGCGTTTGATTACCCAACATCAATGGCAATACACGAGCTCTGAAATCGCGGGTGGTAAACACGTCACCGTCACCTTTCAATCCTAGGTCACTAAAATTAAAATAACGGGCTATATTTAGGAAGGTTTAATTATTCTAGAGAAGACTAATGAGTGACGTTCATCGTATCCAGTGGCCAGACTACTTTCACCCTAAGAATGCACAAATCCATGTCCAAAATGACATTATTATCCCAGCAGAATGCGGGAAAATATGGCAGTGCATTGTTCGTGCGCCCTGTTGGCCACACTGGCCTCATCGACGTACAGCGATCCAAATCATTAGAGGAAATAGCCAAGAGCTGCAAAAAGGAACCGTCTTCAACTGGGTAACAAAAACTAAGCAGTTCAATTGTACGGTGGTTGAATACACCCCATTCGAACGAATTGCATGGCGCGGAAAAACAGGGGATGTCGACATGTATCATGCATGGCTTCTCAGCCCTTGCTCCAAAGGATGTCGAGTGCTCACCGAATCAACACAACGTGGTGGCATGACCTGGCTGACCAAACGCTTTGTGTCAAAACAAGTGAATGCATACCACCAGCATTGGTTAGAGACACTCAATAAGCAACTTAACGATTAGCAGCACGCCACATGCTTACCAAAGAGAGATGTGTGGTGAGTCTCTTTACGCCTAGTAGATGAGCCGTCGAAATGCCGCTTACTTAGCTAGGTT
Source organism: Vibrio sp. E150_011 (assembly GCF_053544015.1). Classification (NCBI taxonomy): domain Bacteria; kingdom Pseudomonadati; phylum Pseudomonadota; class Gammaproteobacteria; order Vibrionales; family Vibrionaceae; genus Vibrio; species Vibrio sp. E150_011. Next base: position 160,542 of record NZ_JBHFOL010000002.1, on the reverse strand, counting down.
CTGCGAATTTTTAACGTAGGAGGCAGCCGGGTCAGTATCGATACGTTACTATTTTGACTCCAAATATTATCAAGCTGCTCAATAACATGCTGAGCAATCTCCTTCACAGGTTGCGCGACGGTTGTGAGTTGGTAACCTTGCCATGCCGCTTGAGGGACATTATCACACCCCACAACGTGCAGTTGTCCAGGAATGGCGATATGCCCTACCTCTCGACAACTATCCATGAGCCCCATCGCTAATGCGTCTGACGCACAAAACACGCCTTCCAATTGCCGTAATGACTCCAAACATCTGGTTCCAAGCTCAAAACCTGCTGCGTAGCCGTACCGTTGCGCCTCCAAGCATAAAGGCGCCTTTAACCCGCGCGATACTATCTCTTCAGTGAAACCTAACAGGCGCTCATTGGATGCTTGACCATCTTTTCTACCCGCGACAAACGCTAACCGAGTTAAGCCTTTTTCAAGCAAGTAAGAAGCCGCGAGTCGCCCGGCCTCGTGATTATCCGTTTGGACAGAAGGAATAATACCACTCTCATCAACTCGCCCCAGCGTCACTAGTGGCAAGGATAATCGACGACACTGTGCGAGGCTCTCCACTGGCAGCGAACCCACAACCGCGATAACCCCATCGACTTGATATCCGGACAAACGCAACAGCGCTTCGTCGAGATCTTGTGCTTGTTTGACGTTAAGCAACATTGGCTGCTTACCTTGCCGCTGCAACGATGTGGACAACTCTTCAAACAGGTACGACTGGTAAGGGTTGGAAAAATCACTAATCAAAATAGCAATAAGGTTAGAGCGTTTTTTTTGAGCGGGTGTACTCAAGGTGCGAGCAAAAAAATTGGGCTGATAACCGAGCTCTTTCGCCGCTTGTAGTATTCGCTGGCGCTTTTCTGGCTGGATACTTGCCCCTTCTGTAAACGCCCGAGAGACCGCTGAACGCGAGACACCTAAATACGCAGCGACATCTGAAGCTGTGACTGCTTTATGATTATTAATGACTTTATCCTTCATTCTGTAGATGACACATCGCTAAAGATTGCAATGGCGATTGAACTGGCCACGCCCAAGCGGGTCCACATTGTTTATGAATTAATGCAGGCGCAACGCTTAAGCCCACTTCCTCACAGATAACCTGAGCGGCCATTACATCCCACACATTCACATTCCCCAAATAACACCCATCGAGTTCCCCACATGCCACCTGAGTTAATGACCATGCAGCAGATCCACTCACTCGTATCTGGTGACCTTGTTCAATCAACCATTTGGTATCGGCAATATATTTTTGAGCAATGCCTGGCTGATAATTCAAGTTAATGCCAACAACCAATTGCTCGTTTGCTAATGCCCTTGGTTTCAATGCTTCGTGCCCTTCGGGCTTCACCTCAAATGCCCCATGACCACGCATCGCATAGATCAATCGATGCTGTGCAGGGTAATAAATGATACCAATTGCTGGCCCGATATGGTCTACCAACGCAATACTTACCACAAAATCCGCGTGACCATAAAGAAAGTTAGTGGTGCCATCAATGGGATCAACAATCCAGCAAGGCCATTCGAGTGTACCACCCGACTCCTCCCCAAGCATATGATGTTCAGGAAATCTCCCCAACAGCGTCTCGCGAATAAACGCCTCAACCTCACGATCGGCTTCCGAAACCCAATCGTGATGGCCTTTGCTACCAATCGTCAGATTATGCCGCTGATTAAACCACGTCATTGCTTTTTTGCCCGCTTGCTCCGCTGTATGAATTCCGACCAAGAGGGCATCTTGTAACTCGTCAATTCTACTTTCTACATCAAGCGACATGGCGCGACTCCTTGGGTTCATTTTGAGTTAACACTTCATTGTCTTGAGCGATATAAAGCCCTTCTTCTCGGCGAACTTTATGCGTCAACTCCGCTTGGTATTGCGGAGAAATATGATACAAACGCCAGTCGCTTCCAGCTTTGCGTGTCAAAGGAAAAATATCTTGCCACGACCCGTGACTAGGATGCGTGCTCAAGGTTTCACATTCAACAAAGACCCAATCACTAGTTTGCGCGAGCTGTTGCCCCAGCGTAGTGAGTTGACCGTCCCCGGAATAAAAGAGCTGAAATCCACTGCGGTTAGTTAGATGCAGACTCAAGTTATCGACGGCATGTTTAGTGGGCGCCGTTGCGGCTTGCCACGGCCCAATACTCTTAACCGTCTCCGACACAATCCATTGAATCTGGTATCCCAAATTCTCGTTTGGCCAATGTGCAAAACCCACTAAGGGTTCGATGACTGAACGCTGCCCTGCCTGCACGATGAGTTTAAGTGGTCGTGACCTCTGTTTGGAGTCCATCCAATTAAGTAACGTTGTTAACCCTAAACAATGGTCTGGGTGAGTATGCGTCAAATAGATCGCGTCCAGTGATTCAGGGTCAATATTGCGCCTAAATAACGACGCAGGAACAGTAGGGCCGCAGTCCACTAATAGCATATAACCCGATTGCTCAACCAATATACTCGCGTTGACACGGTTGCCATCATACGCGTCGCCACACCCTAGGGTTGTCACAGTCAATCTATGCGGCATGTTCAACCTCTAGTAATTCAACCCTGCGCTCATCGCCATCAAACCAATGTAAAACTGATGCGGCTAAATTCAGTGGCAAATCATCCCCTACTGAATATTTAGCTTCACTCTCGACAATAAACGGTCCCCCTGCAATCGTGCCATAGTAAAGGCGAGCATGCCCTAGCGGCTCCATCACGGATATTTTCATTGTGCAATCCGGGTTCACCGCATCGACTTTCACTTGATTAGGACGAACACCAAAACTGTCACAAGCTAATCCGGGCGTAGGAAGTCCCGTTAACATAGGGTACGAACTGGCTGGTAAAAAATTCATCACTGGTGAGCCAATAAAAGAAGCCACAAACTTGTTAATAGGCTGATTGTAGAGTGCTTCTGGCGCGCCTACTTGCTCAATTCTTCCTTGGTTAAGGACCACGATTTTATCTGCCAGCGTCATTGCCTCAACTTGGTCATGAGTCACATACACCATCGTCGAGTTGAGTTGTTGATGAAGCTGCTTTAAATACACCCTCATTTCACTACGCAACTTTGCATCTAGATTCGACAGGGGTTCATCAAATAAAAATAATTCTGGGTCACGTACGATAGCCCGACCTATCGCGACACGCTGTCGCTGACCTCCCGACAATGCACTTGGCAGTCTTTTGAGCAGTGCCGTCAATTGTAATTTATCAGCAATTGTTTTTACTTTACTGTCAATTTCGCTCTTAGTTAACCCTGCCATTTTAAGTGGAAACGCAATGTTCTTTTCGACACTCATGTGGGGATAAAGAGCATAAGACTGAAATACCATTGCCACTTCACGTTCGGACGGATGAACCCCATTTAAGCAACGCTCGTTAAGCGTAATCGAACCATTGGTAATGCTCTCTAAGCCTGCAATCATCCGCAGCAGTGTAGACTTCCCGCATCCTGATGGGCCAACAAACACCACAAACTCGCCATCATGAATAGTGAGATCGACCTTTGGGATGACTGTTTGACCGTTGTAGGCTTTATGAATATCAGTGAGTGTTAATTTTGTCATTTTAATGTCCTACTTTAATCCCATCGAAAAACCACGCAGCAGATAGCGCTGCATATAGCCGGCAAGCGCTAACATAGGTAACGACGAGATGATGCCGATCGCCATCAACTCACCCCATGCAGTGCCGTCTTCCGTCATAAAATTAGAGATAAATAATGGGATGGTGAACTTGTCAGGCGTATGAATAAACAGCAGCGAGAATAAGAATTCGTTCCAACCTAGTATCATGGAAAATATCGCTGTCGCCACAAGCCCAGGTGCGCATAGTGGGAATACAATGTAACCCAAGCGCTTAAATAGATGTGCGCCATCCATGGCGCCCGCCTCTTCAATTTCTAGCGGAATGTCGCGAATAAACCCAAGAAGCATCCAGATACAAAATGGCAGAGTGTAGACCTGATAGGACAACACCAGACCCAACTTAGTATTGAGCAAACCAATTTGATTCATAAACGAGTACAAAGGAATGGCGACAACAATCGGTGGCATCATCTTAATAATCAATACAGATAACAGAAAAACATTATCTAACTTCGCCGGGAACTGGTAGCGAACTAACGCGTACGCCGCAAAAAATGCCACCACCACCGATACGACAGTCGCTGAAAGCGAAACGATTAACGTGTTGCTAATGAGCGGGAGTAAATCTCCGTGCCAAAGCGTCTGAAACGACTCAAAACTCATCGTTTTCGGTAATAACTGAGCCCCTGAATGTAGAATTTCTCCCGGGGACTTAAATGCCGTGCCAAACATCCAAATAATAGGCAAGATCATTAATCCTACCGCGCACCAGACAAACAGAGAATGAAATTGTAATCTCATTGTTTACCTCCTTTGACGACTTTTTGCGCATAGACGAGGGTCATCGCCAGTGAAATAGCGAGCATAATCAACGCCGATGCACTTGCCATTCCTAAATCAAAAAATCGAAAACCGTATTTATAGACAAACATTGACAATGTTTCGGTCGCATTACCCGGCCCACCTCCCGTCATGACATACACCTTGTCGAACAACTTAAACGTATCAATTGAGCGCAACAAAAACGCCAGCAATACCTGTTTTTGAATCAATGGCAAGGTGATGTACCAAAACGAGCCCCATCCTTTCGCACCGTCAACCATCGCTGCCTCATTAATGTCTTTAGGCACGGATTGCAAACCCGCTAAGATGATCAAAAAGGCCATTGGCGTCCATTGCCAAGTATCCACCAGCGCAATGGCATAAAGCGCCAAATCTGGATTAAACAACCATTCTTGTGCAGGTAGACCTATCGATACCAAGACGGTATTGAGTAGTCCAAAATCATAGTGATACCAAGAACGCCAAATAGACGAACAAACAAGGGTCGAGATCATCATTGGATAAATGATGATTGGCAGAGCAAACCGCCGTCCAGGGAACTGACGATGAAACAGCAGCGCTAAACCCAGCCCTAACAACACCTGCGCCGATGACGCAACCATGGCAAATGTGAAGGTGTTCTTAATTGCAGACACAAAGAAAAAGTCATCGAAGAGAACTCTAAAATTCGATAATCCGACAAACTGATATTGTTCAGCCGGTCCTGTGTTTCCAAACGCGTTGTAAACAACAGAAGTAATTGGGTAAACAGTGAGTAGCCCCAGCAACGTCACCGCGGGAATAAGAAGCATCGTCAATTGCTTACGGTTTTCAAACAGCATAGATAAACCTGAAAATAGCCCATCGTCCGCCACACTTTATTTGCGTGTGAAGAGCAACAGGCTCGTTGTTGATGAGAAATTTACGCTTTAACGATACGAGCGATTCGCTGTTGTGCTTGGTTGAGAGCTTGCTCTGCTGTCATTTGTCCCATCATCGCTAGCTGCAAGAAGTCTCCTAAAATGCTTTCAACCTCCGCCCAGTTATGAATACGTGGACGTGCTTTACCCGTTTTCAAAGCCTCGGCTTGTTGTGGATACCAACGGTATTTAGCGACAACATCATCGTCGAGATAAACACTCTCACGAGTTGGTGGCATACCAAAATCCAGTGCCAACGCCTTTTGAATTTCAGCGCTTGTCGCAAACTTTAAGAACGCTTCCGCTTCTAGTTTGTTTTTTGCATCAGCAGGAATCGCCAGCTGCCAAATCCCTAGCATTGGTGCAGGAGACCCCACCTCGGCAGGCGGCGCAACGATTTCCATATCTCCAACAACATTAGATAACTCGGCATTATCGAGGTCAGGAACCCATGCCGGCCACACTTCAATGGCCATCGCCGCGGTTCCTTTTTGTAATGATGTTCTGACTTCATCAGCGTTATACACATCCACTCCACGTGGCGCGTATTCCTTCATCGCTAGGAACGTTTCCAGTGCCTGTTTAGCTTCTGGAGTATTGAGTGTCGGCGCACCGTTTTCATCGACAACATCCGCGCCATAACCCCATAAAATAGGTAGGAACCCAGTGACTATTGGGTTGCCTTTTACACCGCGAAAAACCACGCCATTTGTGTCACTTGATTGGCTAATCTTCTGAGCAGCGTTCAAGACATCCGTCCAAGATTTAGGCTGAGCTAAAGCGTGTTGTTCAAACTGTGCTCGATTCCATGCAAACATAGCCACATTGCCAACCATTGGCATTGCATATGCCGGCCCCGTTGCATCAGGGTAACGACCAATATCAAAGGGAGCTTGAACAAAGTCAGTGTCTTCGACACTTTTTGATAACGGAGCAAGCCATTGGTTAGTCATAAACTCGGGGGCCCACGTGTCGTCCATCAAAATGACATCATAGTGACCCGTTTTCTCACGCATTGACAAAACCACGCTCTCATATAGACCATTGTTTGGTCGTTTAACTAACGTCACATCCGTGTCTGGTTTTATCTTGTTGTACTCATCCACGACAAACTGCATGGCTTCGCCATAACTACTATCTCGTCCTGCGATGACTAACTCTGTTGCGGCAGCGGTACAGGTTGCCGCAAGCAACGCAGTGGTCACTATTGCACGTTGGAACATGACATTCTCCTTGTTTCCGTAATAATGCGAGCTTTTGCACGCGTGTTCATTTTCAATACGAATACAATAAAGAATGAAGATTTCAGTTAGGTTACGTGCATATGATCGTTGTAATACAAGACCGTAATGTTCTAAAAACGGCGTTACGATTTTTCGAGTGCGAACAGGTGTACCTTGATGGTATAGGGGCGAAAGGTAGAAGGTGTTAATTAATCACGTATTACTGACGTTACCTCTTTGATTAGCCAGATAGGCGATGGTTATTCATATACTTTGCACGCGCGTACAAATCAATCGAATTTATATCCATAATATCAAGCAAGCAAAGTCATAAGCCGCAGCACACAACACACGTCATTAAAAACTAAGCTTGATACTTACCATAAATATAAGAAAGCTCCGCAACCGTCTTGGCCGACAGTTTTTTCAACAAACTTGAGCGATGGACTTCAACTGTACGCATGGCAATGCATAGTTCGTCAGCAATACGTTGATTGCGTTTGCCCTCAATGATCAAGCGCAGAATGTCTCGCTCTCTGGCCGTCAAGGTATCGAATGCCGCGCGTGCTGATTGTGACTCCATTGCACACGAAGAATGAAGCAAACCATCTCGAATGGCTTGCGCCAACTCGCTTCCTTTGACTGGTTTTTGGAAAAAATTCACCGCGCCAGCTTGCAGCGCATCGACCGCCATTGGTACATCACCATGGCCGGTAAGAAAAATCACCGCTAAAGGACTTTTCGCATCATTTAGGTATTGATGAACTTGCTGCCCTCGTAGTCTCGGCATTCGACTATCTAATACCACGCAGCCAGGTTCTGTAATATCGACCGAGTCCAGAAATTGTTGTCCATCGCTAAATGTCGCCACCCTAAAACCATATTCTTCCAACATAAACTCTAACGAATCACACACTGACTCATCGTCATCGACGACGTAAACAGGGAGTAACATATCGACTTCTGTCATTGATATTCCTTTCACTATTTTGTTGGCTGTTCATAAGGGAAAAACATCTCAACGACGCAGCCATGCGGTTGCAATGAAGAAATGGAAAACTCACCGTTATGCATCTCAATCACGTCACTGCAAATGGCCAATCCGAGCCCCAACCCGCCTTCTTTCGTGCTAACAAAGGCGCTCGTCGGATCATCATGAATCAAACCGGTTCCATTGTCACAGATACGAATACTCACCCCACGGAGCGTATACTCAGTATGCACGTCAATCTTGGCATGAAAGTGATCGCCGCTTTGTTCTTGATAAGACACGCACGCATCAAGTGCATTACTAATGACATTCACCAGCACCTGTTGTAGCCCTACCATATCCGCCACAATATTTTTGGGTACCCCTTCATATGTATGATGAAGGTTAACGCTCGACTTTTGTACACGAAAGTTCAGCAACTCAATCGTGTCTTCGATGATGTCCTGTACATCGCAATCTTGTTTGTCGACGCTGCGTTTTTTAATTAACGTGCGCAGGCGACTAACAATCGCATCAATTCTCTCCACCTGCCCCTGTATTTTTTCAAATATCGGTCCAATGTCTTCCACTGGCCGCTGTTTCGCTACTCGTAATAACCCTCCCTCACTGTAATTACGAATAGCAGCAAGCGGTTGATTAATCTCATGTGCGACGCTGCTACCCATCTCACCAACAATGGCAACCCGTTGTGAATGTTCCAGCATCTCACTTTTTTCTTTCAACCGATGAACGGTGAGCTCCAGCGCTTTTTTACTTTTACTGAATCGATACTCTAGCCAAAAATGATAGCCATTAAGAACGATAATAAAAATGAATAACGCCCACGCCCATTCTTGATGAAACCGCAACCAACGAAATGCTTCTTTCCACCAAGGTTGTTGTAAGGGGTGAAGATCTAATGCTTGATAAAGCTTGTCGATAGACAATAAGCTCACCGGTGGGGTCCAGCCAGATACACCAGCGGATACCGCGGCAGGGGCATCGGAAGGCATATCCAATAGCACTTGCGCTATTTTTTTCGCCAACACCGCCGAACCACGCTCGGTTTTGGCCATCGACCAATTGGGATAAAGCGGTGTCGACACCTGACAATTAAAATGCTCGATGGGTTGAGCGTTAACCACTCGAAACTTTCCAGCATCGAGTAACCCTTCTTTAACCATCGTTTCAAGAAGGCAGGCAGGAACAACGGCTGCCTCAACATTTCTATCACGAAGCTGATAGAGGTTGGCATCAATGGGAAAGCCCAAATAGCGCACATCGGCAAAAAAGTCATTGGGGTTTATGCCTTGCTGAACCAGTTCGTAGCGCAGTGTAAGGTACCCTCCAAATGCCTTGTCTGATACCGCGGCCAATGGCAAGCCTTGTACATCTTGTAACGTCTCATAAGATGAGTCCACGCGTACAACCAATGCAGAACCAATACCGTCGTTCGTTTTATTGGGCGCTCGGTTAGTCACTGTCGCTATCCATGATAACTCGTACTGACGACCTAGCCGAACGGCTTGACCTGGGTTGGTCAACACAAAATCGATGTTCTGCTCTTGCACCGCTTTCGTCATGCCATCGAGATCCAATGGCTTGAAAACAAAATGGGCTTCTGGAATCTTCTGATTCAGCCAATCAATCGTCGGCTGCCAACGTTGGGTGGCATAAAGATGACCACGAATCGCGAGCACACTCACCATGACTTCGGGCTTCTCTCTTTGAGGATGAGTGAATTGAACGTCGGCGGCACCGTCGCGGCTGGAAGCTTGCGTCGCGTTAGCCTGACCAAACCACCCGGCCATTATCACCGCGATAAAAACACACACAAAGCCCTGCCGATTTATCATGCTAAAGCCACTCTGAAATGAAAAATTCGACAACAGAATAACAGCCTCCCCTAGCGAACCGTATTTGTTTTGGATCAAGTTTGATTCGAGTATGTGGAAATCCACAATATCACGCAAGATCCACTTTTATCACAATAGAAACAAGCCCCCATTAATCTTAGCAGGTAAGTTATGGACTCTTCTAAACGACGCTTTCTCAGCGCCGTCACCGCAGGCGCTGCGCTCATCCCGATCGCAGGGATTAACACCGCTACGGCGGGCACCGTGATTCGCAATAACAATGAACCAGATCGAAAGGGACAGGTAGGTAAACGCTACGCGATGGTCGTCGACCTTAGAAAATGTGTCGGCTGCCAGGCATGCACGGTCGGGTGCAGTATCGAAAACCAAGCCCCTATCGGCCAGTTTCGTACCACGGTTAAGCAGTATGAAGTCACGCTAGACGACGGCTCCAAAAGCTCTAAAGAAGTCAAATCGTTCATGCTACCTAGGCTGTGTAACCATTGCGAGAACCCGCCATGTGTGGCCGTTTGCCCCGTTCAAGCCACATTCCAGCGCGAAGATGGCATCGTCATGGTAGACAATAGCCGCTGTGTCGCCTGTGCCTATTGCGTCCAAGCTTGCCCTTATGACGCTCGCTTCATCAATGAAGAGACACTCACCGCCGATAAATGCACCTTTTGTGCCCACCGCCTTGAGCAAGGCTTACTTCCTGCTTGCGTCGAAACCTGTGTCGGTGGCGCTCGTGTGATCGGTGACATCAATGACCCGTCCAGTGAAATTCGCCGCTTACTTACCGAACATCAAGACGATATTAAGGTCCTCAAACCGGAAGAAAACACCAAGCCTCATGTGTTTTATATCGGCATGAATGAGCGCTTCACAAGCCACGTGCAAGGTCAGCCTGCTATTTATGACCCACAAGACAGCAGCCACAATAAAGGAGAAAAGGTATGAACATCACCGAAATCCTAGTCCCCGCTCAAGCGTCTGCTTGGCTTCCGTGGGCAGTACAATACTTTTTCTACATCGGTTCGGCTTATGCTGCCGCGATTCTGTTTTTGATCGCCCTAGTTTTTCACGGTCAAACCACCCATCGCCTGCGTGCCGCTCTCGTACTGACATTAGCGATTGGCGCGATTGTCGGCCCACTAGCGTTAACCGGCGACTTACACCAACCTGGCCGAGCATGGCATTTTTATACCCACTTAACCCCTTGGTCGTGGATGTCACTCGGTTCAATTTTTCTGCCTGTTTTTTCCGGACTCGCAGTTGGGACAGCATGGCTGTACCTACGTAACGACCTGATGCGATTGAAACATAACGATAATGCTATTTTGAGACGCTTCGCGGTGCTATCGCTTGGTCATTGGCCAACCTCTCGACGTCTCATGCTCAGTGTCGCCGTATTGACCGTGGTTTCTGGCTTATCTATCGCACTCTACACGGGGGCTGAGATCGCCGTGGTTCAAGCGCGATCACTTTGGCATCAGCCGGCTTCGCCATTACTTTGGTTTACCACCGCTTTTCTTGGTGCGATTGGTTTTTCATTAATTCTTTGGTTGTTATTCACTGGCAGAGAACACCGTCACGCACTCTCTGCGACAGATATTCATTTGCTTAAACGCTCAACAACGATCAGCGCAATACTGGCGTTCATTCTCGTCCCTATTTGGGCGTCAAATAACGCCTCATTTTCGCTATTTGAAAATCATAGTTGGGTGGTGAATTTGGCCATCGTCAGTGTTTCTTTGCTTGTTTGCGTACTCGCTTCACGCCTCATTCTCAAGGACCAATACCAACCGCTGGGATTAGTAATTTTGGCACTGATCACCTTGGCGACGTGTTGGGTCACTCGTTGGGTCACCATGATGGATGTACAAACTATCGCCAAATTTGATGTTGGCCCATACCCCTATATTCTTCCGACCGGAAGCAGCGGACTATTAGGCATTGTTGGCATGTTTGGGCTTTGGGTAGCATTAGCAATGCTCGCTTCTGAGCTCGTCGACTCAACGGAAGACACATCGGTCAGCACTACGCTTACCCACCACTAATTTAAGAGGGTTTCACAATGGATAATAAACGTCGTCAATTTTTGAAATCAGGTATTGCGGTAGGTGGTCTAGGCGCGTTTGCAGCGGGTTATGCGACTACAACTAAACACATGGTTGAAGGGGTAATTGAGGGGACTGCTGGGCAGAAGACTCGAGATATCCATCACGGTAATTCACTTGAGCCTGAGTACAGCGTAAATTCAAATGGTAACCTGATCCCCAACCCAAACCAGCGGGTTGCACCGTCGATGTGTTTTGGATGTTGGACACTATGTGGCCTTCGTGTTCGTATTGATAACCGAAATGACGAGATATTACGCATCAGTGGTAACCCTTATCACCCACTTTCACATCAAAATCATATACCGTTTGAAACGCCAGTAAAAGATGCCTATCTAGGCTTGGCTGGAGAGTCAGGATTAGAGGGACGCTCAACGGCGTGTGCCCGAGGTAATGGCATGATGGAAATCCGCAATAGCCCTTATCGAATCACGCAACCGCTTAAACGAGTGGGGAAACGCGGCGAAGGGAAATGGCAACCCATCAGTTACGAGCAACTCATTAACGAAGTCGTTGAAGGTGGTGATTTATTTGGCGAGGGACACGTAGATGGCTTGGCCGCGATTCGTGATTTAGAGACACCCGTTGACCCTCTCAACCCTGAATATGGACCCAAATCCAACCAATTACTGATGACCAATGCAGGTAATGAGGGACGTGATGACATACTAAAACGCTTTGCTTTCAATAGTTTTGGTACACGGAACTTTGGACACCATGGTTCATACTGCGGCTATGCATTCCGAGCTGGCAGTGGCGCGTTCATGAACGATCTCGACAAATTTGCTCATCTAAAACCTGACTTCGACAACGCTGAGTATGTGATTTTTATTGGTATGTCACCGGCACAAGCGGGTAACCCGTTTAAGCGCCAAGCCCGTCAGCTTGCAAAAGCACGCACAGAAGGCAAACTTGAATATACCATCATTACGCCAAGCTTACCGGCAGGCTCATCCAGCTTAGCGGCGGGCGACAACAATAACTGGATTCCCATCAAACCCGCCAGTGACTCTGCGCTTGTGCTGGGGATGATTCGCTGGATTATTGACAACGAACGCTATAACGCAACATTCCTAGCCCAGCCCGGCGTAAGTGCAATGAAGAAGGCCGGTACGGCGCATTGGTGTAATGCCACTCACCTGGTGATTAGTGATCCTAACCACCCTCGCCAAGGCAGTTTTTTACGCGCCTCTGATATGAATCTGCCTTTTGTGGGAGAGGCGCAATCCGATACGGATCCCTATGTGATTGTCGATGCGCAAAGCAACACGCTAGGCATCAATACGCAGGCCAATGAAGCAACGCTCTTTGTCGATCGCGATATTGAGCTGGCAGGTGAAGTGGTACGGGTCAAGTCATCGCTACAAAGATTAAGAGAGGAAGCCTTTAAACACGACCTCACGTTCTACAGCCAACAATGTGGCATTGCTGAAACCGAGATCAGCGCTCTCGCTGAGCGATTCACCAGCTACGGTACAAAGGCTGTGGTTGATACCCACGGTGGCAATATGCACACCAATGGTTTCTACAATGCCTTCACAATTGTCATGCTCAATGCCTTGGTTGGGAACATTAATCGTAAGGGCGGCGCCATGGCGAAAGCGGGTGGCTACCCAACATCCGGTAAAGGCCCGCGTTATGATTTCACCCAGTTCGCGGGCAAAACCGCACCTAAAGGTGTGTTCCTTTCACGCAGCAAGTTTCCTTACCAAAAAAGCAGCGAATACAAACGACGCGTGGCGGCGGGTCAGTCGCCCTACCCTACTCGTGCGCCTTGGTACCCTATATCAGCGCCATTGTTAACCGAGCATTTGTCTGCCGCTATCGATGGCTATCCGTATCGAGCGAAAGCATGGATCAACCACATGGCTAATCCGATTTATGGTGTGCCTGGCTTGAAAACCCTGCTGGAAGACAAACTCAAGGATCCTAAAGAATTGGGGCTGATCATCTCGATCGACGCATTCATCAATGAAACCACCGCACTGTCTGATTATATTGTGCCTGACACCGTGACCTATGAAAGCTGGGGGATGGCCACGCCTTGGCACGATGTGCCGGTAAAAACCGTCACGGCTCGCTGGCCTGTCGTTGAACCACGCACAGAGAAAACCGCAGATGGCCGAGCGATTTGCCTAGAAGATTTTCTCATTGATGTCGCTAAAAAAATGAAGTTAGGCGGTTTTGGTGACAAGGCGATTCCTGATGCTAACGGACAATGGCATGGCATCCATACTGCGGAAGATTTTTATCTTCGCTCTGCCGCAAACCTCGCATTTGTAAAAGGTGGCGTTCCGGACGTATCTGCCGAAGATATTGTTTGGTCAGGACTAGAAAGACTCATGCCTGCCATGCAGAAAACCCTTACGCCCGATGAGCTCAAGCGTGTGGCGTTTATCTTTGCTCGTGGCGGTCGTTTTGAGGATGCATCGCAAACCTATCAAGGTGAGCTGATGAAGCATAAGTGGACGAAACCACTGGCCATCTGGAATGAAAAACTCGGCACCTCCAGAAACACCATGACGGGTGAATTTTACAGTGGATGTCCGACATGGCACCCGCAAAAACTGAGCGACGGTACGCCACTTGAAGAGCAATATCCTAGCAGTGAGTGGCCGTTCAGCCTCACCAACTTTAAGTCTAACATTCATAGCGCGGTATCGAATTTATCACCTCGTTTGAATTCGATTAAAGGGGTGAACCCGGTTTACATCCATCCGTCAGATGCACAAAAGGCCGGTATACAAACTGGTGACCACTGTGTTGTAGAAACACCTGACGCCAGTACTGAAGCTTTAGCTATGGTAGTGGATGGCATTCGACCAGGCACACTCGGGTTTGAACATGGCTTCGGTCACAGTGAACTCGGAGAGCGCGCGCACTGGATTGGCGATCAACAGCAACCGGTTAAAGCAATGAGAGGCGATGGCGTAAATATCAATGACATTGGCCTGATCGATCCGACGCGACAAGGCAAAGGGGTAATGCTGGATTGGGTGGTGGGTGCCGCGGCTAGGCAGTCTTTACCGGCTAAAATTCGTAAAGCCTAATCAGCTTGAGTAGCTAAAAGGGTAGACGAGTCGTAATAACGTCGCCTTGTGGGTGCTTCCCACAAGGCGACAGGTCTTGCTCACTCTAATTAATTGTCACCGTAATTGGCGCAGAAAATATATGGTAACCATCAACATTGTGTTGGTCTTCGTTACTCTCTTCAACTGCATCAAACTCATGGAAATACCGCGCAAGTATTTGTGCTTCCCCACTTGTTGTAAATATCAGTTTACCGCTGTCATCAAGTTGGTAGTCTGCCGAGCTCTCAATCACCACAAAGTGATTCGCATCCCATGTACTCAATTCTCCTATTTGAGTTTTGATTGTCGCATCAACCGCAATAACCGCGTCTACATCAACGGTTAAGTCATGCGCTTCCACTTCAATATCCGTTACGAAATCGCTGCTCCATTGGATATAATCGGTCGTCAAGCCGTGAATACCAGCGGCATAGTCACGCTGCTGATCTTGCTCGTTACGGTAAGTCCATGGCCAAACCGTTACACCTCGATGCTTGGCTGCTTCTACCGTGCTATTTGCTAACGCAGCGTAAGATGGGTTATAGGTGGTGGAGATAGGCTGCACTTTTTTAAGCATAGACAGCAACGTTGCGTTCTCATCTCTACCTTCAGAATGCCCAGTTAACAAACCAACGGGGATCTCCGGCATCACATCTCCCATTCGCTTAGCCTGCTCTTCACTAAACGCAATCACAATCAGCTGGTCTGCCACATCATATCGCTCTGTTACTCGTGAAATTTCGTCCACGATGAGTGGGTTACCACTCTTTATTTCTAAGAAATGAGTCATCTCCTCACCTTTGAAAGTCTCGAAAAACTCATCTAGTGTTGGGACTTTCATATCAGAAACAGAGCCATCGATATTGAGTATATTCAATTGTTTAATCTCAGCTAAGCTCATCTCTTCGATAAGCCCCGTGCCATCGGTCGTTCTGTCAACCGTCGCATCATGGATCACCACAACATGATTATCTGCCGATAAGTAAACATCATACTCATTACCATCGACGCCTAATTCCAACGCTTTTACCGCGCTCTCTAAGGTATTTTCTGGCAACAGCGAAGGCACGCCTCGATGGCCAATAAACAATGGCTTTCTTATCAGAGAGTTTTCAGGAAAGGCCGTCAATGCCTGATTAATTGTATCGGTATCATCAACAACAAGTCCATGGGCACCCAATGTCATTAGGTCAGCAGTCGATTCTGCTTCATCAGCTACCACCCACACCGTTAGCAAGCGACGCTGCAAATAACGCATATTTTCTTTTGTTGCCCAGTTTTGTGGCACAACTACAATGCGTGACTTCGAACGAGTGGTATCACTCACCACGTCATGCCAATTAGAGATCGACTGATCATCACTTTGCGGTAAGAACTCAAAGGCACTTCGTACATTTGGTGACGCCTGACGTAAAACCTGCAAAGCATCGACATTATCCGATACCACAGTCACATCCAACGATTTTGTCTTGTTCAATAGTTCCGATAATTTCAATGGGTCAACGTCATTGGACATCCGAATAACAGGAATAGTATTAAGATCCATCTCTAGCAGTTCAGCTAAGCTACCAAGCGACATACCATGTAACGAAGTAAGGTCAAGGTTAGCATCAAGCTGCAACCACGCATTCGATACTGGAAGAGATTGCAGGTCATCAAGGGCTTGCACATTGGTTGTCACAATAGATGGGGCCATCGCGATATTTGTCTCTGGCTCGTTGACTGTGTAGATTTGCTCGAGCTTTGGTAACGGTTCATGCTGTTCAGTGATCTTGATATCTTGTACTTTAAGCACTGCGCCTGCCGCCTGCAAACCAACATTGCCAAGCATTGGTAATATGTCTGCGTCGTGCAAAACCTGACCATTTAATGTCTGTTGAACTCGATTACCAAAAGTTGTAATTGTCGCTGTATAGATCTGCTCTGAATCAATATCTTGATCAAACGCCATCGTATCCATGACATCCCATTCGTCATTGTATCGAGAAGAGAGCTCAGTTCCATTACCGCTTGTCGCCCCTTGTCTAATTGCCATCTGGTAGTATGGCTGGTCACCGGCGATACGATATTTAATTCCCCCCCAACGAGAGCTATTGTTCGCCTCAGCTATGGTAAAGTTCACTTCAACTTTATAGTTAGCATGGCTAGCTACCACTTGTGGAAGTTCAATCGCAGTCGCGGTGTAGTTATCTGCTCGTCCATCAATATACAAGGAGCCATCTTCGATATAAGCATCACCAATATTGGTAATGATATCCCACCCTTCAGGCAGGCTACCCTCTTCAATACCTTCAAAATTCTCATACACAATGACATTTGACTCGACAACGGTGTTGTCATCTTTATCATCACTGCATCCTACTAGCGTCAAAGCGACAAAAGACGTCACCCATAGTTTATTGTTAGACATTTAACATCTCCTTATTAGATAGTTATTATCCTATAGGCGATGAATTAATATCCTCTTTCACCTTAATGAACATTCTGTGAGAAAAACCCTCATATTTTTCATTAGAAAACTCTTGGTTTTTACAGATAATTACAAATGCAGCCTTATTTAACCTCATTAATTAACTGTTAAGAAATATATTCAGATTATTTTCATATGAAAACTTTAATATAGGAATCAGCATGACAAATTGTAGAAAACCAGAGATCCTCACTCTATTAGATAAAAATGGCACAATTACAACCAACGCACTCGCAAAATTGTTTTCTGTTACGCCACAAACAATATGTCGAGACATCAATGAGCTGTGTGATCAAGGGCAAGCACGTCGTGTACATGGCGGTGTAACACTGCCTGCTAGTATGGATAATACTCATTACAACCAAAGAATTAGCAATAACAGTCAAGGAAAAGCTCTTATTGCCAAAATTGCAGCTAGGCATATCTTACCGGGTCAAACTGTCTTTCTTGGTTACGGTTCAACCACCGCAAACCTTGCCTCTTTAATCAGTATCAAATCTCCGATTAAGGTCATCACCAATAATTTAGATGTTGCGACAGCCCTGGAAAACAGCAACTCTGAAGTATGGTTGTCCGGCGGTCGCGTGCGTAACCGTCAAAGAGACGTGACGGGCTATGCTACTGCCAACTTCCTCAATAGTTTCAGGGCTGATATTGCCTTTTGTGGTGTGGGTGCCATTGACAAAAATGGCGATCTACTAGAGTTCAATTATGAAGAAGCTGAGTTATCTCGAGTGATGCTATCAAACGCCAAGCAGAAAGTGATCCTAGCCGACCATACAAAACTAGGCAGACACGCATCGGTATTTTGTGAAAAGCTAGCCAATATAGACATATTAATCACAGACATAGAAACCCAAGAAATTAAACAACTTTGTCAAAAACATTCAGTTAGAGTTATATCCAATTAAATAACCAAAATCCATACGATATATTGAGATATGGGAATTAAATAATTACAAACTGAACAATATAATATTATGTGAACGATGAATGAAAAATGTAACAAATCGCTTCTTAGTTATTTTTATAATTTTGATAACTACGTCATTTTATTCAGTCTACTCATAAACTTAAATCAAAAACAATTCCCAATGTAATATTATTTTAATGTTTAGACTTTTTTGTGCAATAAACCATACATGCAACATTCATCTCGCTCACTTACTGTCGTCACGATTTTTTATAGGAGATATAAACGCATGTTATTGAAAGAGTACATTCCTCAGGTTCGGAATTTACTGTCAGTAAGTATTGTGGCTGCTTTGGTTGTTGGATGTAATTCAGAATCAGAAGACCGTGACTACATTGATGGAAACCCAGGCGGAGAGAATTTTGTCGCCAATATTATTGATCCGCCAAGCGACCTCGTTGATCGAATTAAACCTGCTATTCCCCCTAAGGTCATGGATGTAACAGGGCATCCGAACGAGCAAGTGCCTACCGAAATCAACCATTACCATGAATATCCAGTAAACCAAGATCTAATGTTGACACGCGGTACGCTAAACCACACTCGTGATTCCGATATTATGACGATGGATTTCACCAGCGGCGCGGGTATTGATTTGATTCCTATTGAACGTTCTACAGGGCAGTTCAGTATGGAAACCACCACTGATTCAGTCAATCACCTTATCGACCAAGGGCATAATGTTATCGGGGCAATCAACGCAGACCCTTACAACATGGTCAATGGTTGGAATCTAGGTGCAGTGACAATCGATGGTGAGAACTTTACTGGTTGGGGGGTTTCACAAGAAGCCGTCATCATCGTCAACCAAGATGACTCCTTAGCTATCTGGGAACATGCCCCAAACTTTGAGCTCACGTGGGGCATTAACGACCAGTACCAAGGCAGTGTTGCCAATGTGTATTACTTCGACAAAGAAAACTATACCACACACTCTTTTTCTCAAGAAGGCGGTAACCTCAACGTTTACCCTGGTGACCGCTACCGAGGTACTGTGGACTTAACTGGCCGTACCGGTGCACTTGTGAAACCACAAATCAATGGTGTCAGCGTTGTTGCGAATGAAGACGATGGTTCTGCCATTGCCCAGTTCGCGCCTTTCGAGGGTGATGTTGTACAAGTCATCGAAGACGACACAAACTATATCGTGCCTGCGGGGCATATTCTTGTCACTTCTCCCGATATCGATTTAGTCAACGGTGACCGACTCTCCACGACCTTCCAGACCGATGACCCTCGCTGGAGTGAGGTAAAGCACGCACTTGGTGCTGGCTTTAGAAACGTCATGTTAGTGAAAGATGGGCAATTGCATACCGATAATGACGAGTCTGCGATTAGTGGTCGAACTGCATTTGGTATTCGCGCCGACGGCTCCGGATTTTTTTTAGTCGCAGACAAACCTATTGGCACCTTTTCTGATGGCATAACACTAAGAAAACTCGCTCAGATTATGCAAGCTTATGGGGCGGTTGATGCCGTTAACCTCGATGGTGGAGGTTCAACAACCATGACCATGCGCATGCCTGGAGAAAAGTATAATCATGTCATCAATGTTCCGTCCGATGGTTCTGAACGTGTGGTCGCTTCAAAGTGGGGACTACGACTCAATCCAGAGCGAGCATCTTATGATGATGCCATCGCTATTTTTCCAAAAGAGATGACCATCTTAGCAAACTCAACATACCGTAGGTTTAAGGCACTGGGTTACGACGGCGATTCGTTACACGCATCAGGTGAGCATGTGGAGTTTGGTATCAACGACCGCTCAATCGGCTTAATCGATGTCGATTCAGGTGCGTTTAGAGCCAGTGCCAATGCGGCAGAAGGTTTTATTATTGCTAACCTAGGTGAAAACCCTCAAGACGCGGATCATCTTAAGGGCGTTGCTAAAATCAATGTCGTCACCGACATCGATGAGATGTACTTTGGTAGTGATCAAATTACACTAGGCAGAGGCGAATCAACTACGATTTTACCAGTATTAACGGCGTCAGGGCAGATTGTCACCTACGAACCCCATGCATTGAACTATACGCTGGACAACAATCATAGCGGTCGAATCGACTCCGACACCGGTATCTTTTACGCAGCAGATATTCAGGGCGGTGAGGTTACTGTCACCGTCAGCTATACAAACAACGATCAAGTGTTTGAATCGACTATCGACATCAACATTGGCTTACCACCAGTCATCATTGAAGACTTTGAAGGTTCAATCTCTCATTTATCCGCGATAGGAGCTCGTGATCTCAATGTCGATATTTCTCAAGTAGATACACCCGTTTTTGATGGTGAATATTCTCTAGAATTATCGTGGGAAGCGGACCCAAATCAACCAGGTACATTTGGCGCCTATGTCGTCGATACCGACAAGATCACCGAACTTCCAGGCTATCCTCGTCAACTTGGAGTCAATGTTTATATTCCAGAAGAATTAGCCGGTAAGGTATGGTGGGTTCGAGGTCAGTTACGTGACGGTGATGGCAATGCAGTAGGCATTAATTACAATAATGAAGGTGAAGCTCTTCCAAGCCGCGGGTGGAACTTCATGACCGCTGATATTCCAGAAGGCCACGAGCTGCCTTTGACCTTTGATCAGCCCTTCCGATTCCTTGTATTGCAAACTGCTGAGCGTATCGACACTAGCGTGGTTCTTGATAACTTTACCGCGATTTATGATGTCAACACCGACCTCGCCGGTCCGTCGGTTACCCTTACACCTTCCGACCGCGATACCGTAAATAGTAAAGATGTGACCGTTCGTCTGCAGGTATTTGATGAATCAGGCGTCGATTTTGATCGTATTGAGTTGGAGCTTAATGGTGAGATCATCTCAAGCGGAGAGATCGAAAACAATGGTGACGACGCCTTCTGGGTTAAACTCCATGACCTTGATGACGGCTGGCACCGTCTCGACTATCGCGTTTTTGATAAGTTAGGTAACGCCTCTGCTGGTGATAGCCTATTCAATGTTATTACGGATGACGCTCGTATCTATATCGGTGGTGAACACGATACTATTTACGCGGGTGGGACGTTTAATCTGCCTATTCAAGCAACAAAAGCGGAGACCTTTTCAACATTTACATTATCACTCAATTACGACGCAACCAAAACCTCACTCAAGGTTCTTGCTGAAGATCTAGAGTTTGAAAATGTCATCGAGGAAAATGGATATTGGCAAGGAACATTTAACGGTTTTTCTGAAAATGTTCACACCCTAGCCCAGATTGAGTTAACGGTTGATGGCTATGTTCAAAACAGCGCAGCATCACTTGTTATTAGTGGTGAGCTAGACGGCAAACCATTTTATTATCCAGTATTGAAGAAGGATATCGCCGGCAAGTACATTGTCGTCACTGAGCACACCATTTCACATCAAGATGCACGAATCTTCATCACTGATGCTAACGGAGTGTCTGCCCCAGGAGTTGACGTCGAAAGGGTTTATTATGACGTAGCCAATGATTTGGTCACCGACGTTGAATTTATTGGTACTACTGATCAATTTGGTCTCGTTCGTTACCCTCCATTTGATGATAGCGACAGCAGTATTGAGTTTACGTTGCGTGCATTTGATAACGAAGGTGCTTCGTTAATGTCAAAACTTATGGCACTGAAAGAGCGACTTACTGCGATACCTCGCTACGCCTTCTTTATGCCCGGCAAGGATCAGAGTGAGGTAAAGGTCACTTGGTTCACTGATTCAGAGACTGAACAGACGTACGTACGATTCGGTCAAAACAACAACCTCAACCAAAGCGGTGTGGAATTAGAATCTGAAATCCTACCATTCTTTTATGGTCCAGAATCGGGCGTAGTTCGAGTCCATCATGCCACATTAACTGGTTTGCAAGCCGATACTGAATATCACTACCAAGTCGGTAACGATGATGCGTGGAGTGATGTGTTCTCATTCACCACTGACCGTCAAGACGAGGAAGTTCGCATTCATCTATTTGGTGATACTCAGACAACCAACGACTACCACGAAAACCATGGTTCACAACTGGTTTCTGAGATCTTTGCCAAAATGCAAGCGCAACTACCCAACCCCGACCTAATCCTTCATGTTGGAGACATGACCGAGGACATGAGTGACTATCAACTCGTACGTCAATTCTTTGAGGCACTGGAGGGTGAAGGGCGCATGAGTTCTGTGATGTTTGCGCCTTCTATGGGTAACCATGAAGTCTACAATGAGGGGCGTCATAAGTACGAGTCTATCTTTAAATCACCAGCAAACGGCCCCTTTGATGCACCAAACAAGCAAGCTGTTTATAGCTTTGATTATGGCAACGCTCGCATTGGTGTCATTACGACAGAGTTCTTTACTATTGATGAATGGGTAACCATGGTTGACTGGATTGAAGAAGATATGGCTCAGTCAGAACAAAAGTGGAAGCTGCTCCTCATGCACCGTCCGCCTTATGAAGGAAACAAGGACTCTGGAAATGAATGGCCGAAACGCTACCTACCGAGACTGGTAGACAAAGCCGGCATTGATTTGGTTATCGCAGGTCATGATCACATGTACTCACGCAGCCTACCGATGGCGCACGGACAACCTAATGAATCGGGTGCAACTTACCTCATTGCTGGGTCTGCTTCAATGAAGTTCTATGATGCTGATTTTGGCGGCATCGTACCATTTGCCGATGTCCTCTATGACGACAATGTACACACCTATACCACGCTGCATATCCAAGGTGAATCACTTGAAGTTCACACCAGAAACCTAAGTGGACAGCTAATTGACCGTACCATTTTAACACCTCGTGCATCACGTGGGTTTTAAGGAGAACAACGATGAGTAAAACTCTATTTCCTGTGCTACTTGCCTCCACAGCGGTGCTAATTGGCTGTAACGAGACTCACTACAACGATAACCTGATTCCCGTTGATAAAGAGGTACGTGGTTTCTGGACCATGTTATCCGATACAGATTGTGAGCTTGCCGAGCACTGCTATCTTGACTATAGCAACCATAACAACAAACTCTATGCGATTGATGAGGGCGATCGCATGCTCACACTCAATGAGGTCAGTAAAGCCGAAACCGCCACCTCAGGGCGTTTAGGTGATGCCATATACCTCACAGCCTTTGAAGACGATAACGGCGTTCAGACCCCTCAACCTCGCTTGCAAACGGACACCTTTAGCGACTTCGAAAGCCGACCGATATCTGACATCTTTACGATCCACGTTCGAGCAACTGGCGAACAAGGCTCTATTCTATCGCTATGGAATGAGAACGGACTTGCGTTGCACCTTGAGGTGCTCGACGGTGTACTATTGGCGACGTTTGATAAACACCAAAAAAAGTTGTTCACCTCAATCGACAGCGAAGTATTTCAAGAAATCCAAATCGTCTCGAATGGCGAAACGGTTTCTTTGATAAACCACTGTGAACAGGTTGGCGAGTTTACCCGTACCTCAGGATCACCGATACTGAGTGACTCACCACTCAAGCTCACTGCCTACGAGATGAAAGGCGGATACACCGATGCCACACAGTTCACTGGTGCCATTGATGTCATTCGAATCTCCGACCGAGCTGAATCAAACATTTTCTGCAATCAGTAACCATCTGCCTAGCTAGGCTTAGTAGGCACTCACCCACACTTGGTGAGTGCCTACCTTTTATCGTCCTTATTCACTAAGACTCCCCCGAAAAATTCTCGTACTCCACAACCCCAAATCGCTTCCCATTGCATGGCTTTTTTCGAGGCTTGCTGCATCCGTTAACGTTTATCCCCCCCCCCCCTCCTTTCCCCCCGTTTTAGGTCACGGCATATTCACATGACACGCCTGAGGAGCACCATCTAACTGTCAAAAACGTCATTAAATCGTCATGATTAATTCACATGAGTTAATAATTGCTGACATCTACTTTTGGCATTCTTCTTTAGTACTTTAATCAACCTATTTTTCAACAGGATACACAATGAAACATTCATTGATTGCTTCGTTTCTTGGCGCATGCTTATTAACACCGAGCGTACTGGCTGACACCATCGATTTGAAAGTGTGGATGCGTTCAGATAAATACCTAACTGAGATGGAGCCTACGGTTATCAAAGCCGCTGAACAACTCAATCAACAGCTTGAATCGGCAGGTGATGACCGCCGCCTTAAGGTAGAGGTTCACTACAATCGGTCTAAGGGCTGGGATGAAGATGTTCTGCAATACCTACGCTCAGACTCGGTTAATCGTGGCGCAGATATCTACGTTGGTGCTCATGAATGGTTGGCATCGCTGGCTGACGCTGGCTCGGCAATACCGTTGGATGAAGAGCTTACGAAACATCCTGAGCTTTTTGGCGATATGGTTGACTGGGTTTGGCCAACCGTCACATACAAACAGCAGCGCTGGGGCGTACCGTTTTTACCTGAAGCCCGCATGGTATTTTTTAATAAAAACATGCTAAGAGAGATCGGTAAAAGCGAAGAATTTATCGATTCACTCCCTGAAGAAGTGAACGCTGGTGACTTTACCATCTATGACCTTTCCGCTTTGACTAAGGAAGTGATGGCACATGGGCAAGCCAAATACGGCGTACTCCACCGCCCTAATACCGGGCCAGATTTTTTGATGAACATGAGAAGCTTTGGCTTTCAAGCGCAAGATTCTGAGACCGGAAAACTCATGGTTAACCAGCAAGCATTAACCGATTTTCTGACTTGGATTGATAGCAATGTCAAAAATAACGTCACTCCGAAAAACAACACTTCAATGAGCTGGGATGTCATTCATCGCGCCTTTGGCGAGGGCGAAGCGTTTGCCAAGATTCATGGTATTTGGGGAGTACCGCAGATGATCAGCATGGGTATATCTGAAGACAGCGAAGAAAGCTATTTTTCTAATGTTGGTTGGATGAACATACCCTCGGCAGTGAAAGGCGAAAAACCATTCAATATGTCTCATCCACTCAGTATGTCGGTCAGCCCAAAAACGGAAGATAAAGAACTCGCGGTACGATTAATTGGCGAACTGTTAAAAGCTAAGAATTACACACCAATGGCCACCAGTGCCGGTTATTTAGCTATCCACAACAAGGAACAACAATCCGAAGCATACCAAGACGCATGGGTCAGCCGCAGAGGCTCTGAATTACTCGCCAACTCGGATGTATTAGCCATGCCAATCCACCCATCGCTTGCTAAATATAACGATATTTTATTTAGAGGTATTCAAGGCGTTGAAAGTGGACGACTAAATGCAGTCGACGCAACTAAGTTTGTCGTCGAGCGCATGGAGATGGAAATGTCGGACGACATCATCATTAAATAACCCATCTACTTAAGGGGCATAGCCCCTTCCTTTGGTTGTATGAAAAACTCTCTTTTTAATCGAAATGCGGCCCTATTTTTGGGGCCGGCTACCTTGTTGTTGTTTTTGCTTTTTATTGCCCCAATTGTCGTAAATTTTGTTATTGCTTTCTCAGATATGGGGCGTGATTTATCCATTCAGAACTTCACTACGCAGAATTTTACCAAGCTATTTGCCGATAGTTTGCTTTGGGAGATCATGGCAAAAACACTGATATTTGTTGTGTTTACGTTGGTCTTTTTTAACGTGGGTCTGGCACTTATTATTTCATTAGCTATCACGTGTTTACCAGAGCGAATAGGTAAAGTCTTTGCCACCCTTTGGTTATTACCTCGAATGGCACCGAGTGTGATCTATGCC
Organism: Vibrio sp. E150_011; assembly: GCF_053544015.1. NCBI lineage: Bacteria > Pseudomonadati > Pseudomonadota > Gammaproteobacteria > Vibrionales > Vibrionaceae > Vibrio > Vibrio sp. E150_011. The sequence goes on along the minus strand of NZ_JBHFOL010000002.1, from coordinate 134,801 downwards.
TTATTATGGATCTGGGCAGCAGACCCAAACGAGTATGGCTTAATTAATCAAGTTTGGCTTGCTGTCGGGGGGGAAACCGTACTCGACCTTCGCCAAGATTCACCAATGCTCACGATCATTCTCGCCAATGGCATCATTGGTGCATCAATGGGCATGCTAATCTTTACATCAGCTATTAAGTCTATCCCGAAGCACCTCTTTCATGCAGCAATGGTTGATGGCGCTCCAAGAATTGCCACGGTTTGGCACATTATTCTTCCTGCCATTCGTTGGCCGCTAAGTTTTGTGACGATTTTTCAATCCCTCTCACTGCTGGTCACCTTTGAATACGCGTTATTGATCACCAACGGCGGGCCATTTTATGACTCAACGGTTTACTCACTTTATGTCTATAAACAGGCCTTTGAGTCAGGACAATACGGTTACGGCGCAGCATTGGCTCTTATCCTTGTCTTAATCGGTATCGGATACTCGCTTTTGATGTGGCGCTTCACCAACATGAAGGCACTGCTCCAAACTCCAAGAATTGAGGTACAACAATGAGTACATCAAACTCTCTCTTTCGTCGCCGGCTTAATCGATCGTCCGTGTTTACACGCCTTAATCGCGGACAATGGCTAGTGACTATATTGATGTCATTGATCACAATTCCAGTGATCCTACCGTATTTCTGGATGTTCTTTGTCTCGTTTACTGCCGGCGACACTGGAAGCGTTAACGTATCTGCGATCGGCGAAATCTTAAGCGTATTTATCCCCGTGCTCATCGCTACATTCATTACCCTTTTTGCTATCGAGGATGCTCGACTAAGAAGGGTTATCTATGGATCATTATTTATAGTATTGGTACTGAACATCATCGTCCGTGCGGGCAATGACATTAGTTTTGACAGCTATCGCTTCCTAGCAGATGGCAATACCACCCCATCGTTATTCGAGGCATTAAACAACTCGCTCCTGCTTGCCGGTGGCCAAACCGTATTGGTGTGCTCCATCGCCACTATGGCCGGCTATTATCTGTCACGCTTCAATTTTACAGGTCGCGCGGCCTATATGAAGGGGTTGGTTATGCTGCACGCATTTCCCGCGCTTACCCTCATCATCCCGATATTTTTATTACTGCATTGGTCTAACCTACTCGACTCACTATTTGGCGTCGTGCTTGTGACCACTGCCATTGAACTGCCCTTTGCCATTTTTTTAATGAAAGGCTTTTTCGATAACGTTTCTTGGGACATTGAGATGAGCGCCATGACCGATGGCGCCTCACGTATTCAGGCCTTCTTTGCAGTGGTGCTACCTCAAGTCAAAAATGGCGTCATTGCCATTGGTGTCTTCTCATTTCTGAAGGGTTGGGAAGAGTATATCTTCGTGACCTCATTCATCTTTGATAGCAACCATTGGGTCATGAGCCAATTTCTGTATTTTTACGCCGAAGACTCGATGGGCGCGGACTATGGCTTATTAACCGCCGTCGCCGTGGTCTACTTGATCCCGAGTATCGTGCTCTACATAACCTGCCAAAAATATCTATCGCAAATTTCTGTCGGTGGTACAAAAGGATAGAAAATGAAAATTGAATTTAACCAAGTGGGCAAGCGCTGGGGCGATGTCCAAACACTAAAAAACATTAACCTGACCATTGAAGATGGCGAATTTGTCGCGATCCTTGGCCCATCCGGTTGCGGTAAATCCACCAGCCTAATGTTGATGGCAGGCATCTACGAATGCAGTGAAGGTGAGATACTATTTGACGCCAAGGTCGTGAATAACACACCAGCTAGGCAGAGAAATCTTAGCGTCGTCTTCCAATCTTATGCGCTCTATCCTCATAAAACGGTATTAGAGAACATACTATTTCCTCTCAAATACAAAAAGCCAATCGTTAGCAAGCCACAAGCACTCTCGATGGCCAAAGATATTGCTAAAAAAGTTCAGGTTGATCACCTGCTCGACCGCATGCCATCAGAGCTATCCGGTGGACAACAACAACGCGTGGCAATGGCAAGAGGGCTGATCAAGCAGCCGGGACTGTTGTTACTTGATGAGCCGCTGTCTAATCTAGATGCCACACTGCGCCACTCCATGCGCGATGAACTTAAAAGGCTACAAAGCGAGCTAGGCATCACGACGGTAATGGTGACACATGACCAGCTAGAAGCGATGACAATGGCAGATAAGATCATCGTTATGAACCATGGCGTCATTGAACAAATTGGCTCTCCTGAGGATATCTACTTACGCCCCGCCTCTGAATTTGTCGCCAAATTTGTTGGCTCACCGACGATTAACGTGCTGCCGGCAACATTCCAAGCACAAACATTATGCGTCGGCTCAGAAGTCATATCGACCGACCTTCTCACCAATGAGCTTATATCGAACCACCTTAGCGCATATGACCAGCCATCGCTGATCGTTGGCATCAGACCTGAAGGTATTTCATTAGACCAAGACGACTATCAAGGCGTGGTCAGTGATGCCTACATCATTGGCCGAGAATGGGTTCTACGACTCAACACCAAATTGGGTGAATTACAGGTTGTTGTCCCCGCCTACTCTGAGTCTTTTGTTACTGGTGATACCCTGTCGTTTGGTCTTTGCCCAAAGCATGTCCATATTTTTTCAACACGTTCAGGAGAGCGACTTGCATCTCTTTGTGAATCGGCCTCAAGCTCGACTAAGGCTGCCTAATGAATAACCAACAAATAGTACGATGGAAAGCTGGCTCTATCTGCGTTGATAATCATTGCTGGGCGCTCAACCCCACTCACGCTTACGACAATAAAGAAGTGACCACCCATGCTACAGTCCAAGTGGAAATTGACTACTATTTACGAAATTTCACTTACTTTATGGCGCCTTGGGGGGTGGTTGATCCACGCTTTCCACTACTAGCGTTCTCCTATGGAGAAGGGCAGGAAGTGAATGCCTTAATCGCTCAAGAAATCATCGACATCATGCTCACCCATGTCGCAATCACTGCGCTTGTGCAGTGGGAGATAACCCAATTGATCATATCGCAACAGCCACAATTGAGCACGAGAATACAATCTATCGAACTAGAGCCGGGACAGAGCTACATGACCACCAGACAGGTGGCGTCAAAGGCGCTCTCACTGACCTCCCAGCGAAAGATAAATGTGATCTCTCAGCTTTGGCATGCGAGTCGGTGTATTCGTCAGGCCGAAGAGCAAGGTTGGCACTGCGCATCTCTGCGTGGCGTTGATGCTTTTGCCCACGATGACCCTCAGCCCTGGGTACAACACCCACTCAACTGGATAATTAAAGAAAGCCGCTTTCGTTACTTTGAAAACCAGGAAAATAATGAAGCAATATAAACACCAACAGCTCAACCTTACCGACAATGAAAAGCGTATCCTAGGTGTGATTAATCGTGCTGAGAATCCGATAAGCCGGCCTGAGATTGTTGATAAAAGCAACCTGACATTTCAATCGGTATCTAGAATAATCAAAGGCTTAGTTGAGTCAGATGTGCTCAACGAAACAGGCACCATCAACGAGGGGCGAGGAAAACCAAAGGTCAACTATACCCTAAACCCGAAGCTCGCTTACAGCCTCGGCATCATGTTCGGGCACGGGTTTATCTCGGTAAGCCTAATTAGCGTTACGGGGGAAGTAATCGGCGCTGTCACACATAGCGACGATGGCAATCATCCACTCGATACTGTTGAACTATGTTCAACCTTGGTCAATAGGATGCTGGTCGATACCGCCATAGATTGGCAAGAAGTATTAGGCGTTGGTATTTCTATTCCAGCGAGAATCAAAGATTCAATGCAGCACTACTTGTTTCCCAGTCATTTAATAGCCTGGGATAGCATCGATGTCCTCGCGGTCTTTCAAGCGGCTTTCCCAGTTCCGGTGTTTGTCGGCAATGATGCCGTGAACGCCGCCATAGGCGAGAGCTTTTGCGGGATCGGTAAACAAGGTGGCGACTTTTATTATCTTTTTCTCGGTCAGGGGATCGGCAGTGTAGCCATTAAAGAAGGGACTCCTGAATTAGGTAGCCACTTGCACGCGGGAGAGATAACACTGCTGGTTGATAAAGCCCAACGTCCTTCTACTCGAAAGCTGCAAGTACTGCTATCTGAACAGAAGATACATTGGAATGGCTACGATGAACTCGCGCCAGACTTGATTTCCTCTAGGGTCGTCAGCGACTGGTGTCAGGCATCTGCCGTCTCTTTAAGCCGTTTAATTGAGATGATTATCGCCATCAATGATCCGTCTAAGATAGTTATTGGCGGGGGGTTAAACCTAAAGCTAGTCGAGAAGATCGTTGACAATATCGCCCTTAAAAATGGCACAAGAAAGGAAAAGATCGCCTTTGCAACGCCGGTCTTAACGGCTGAAGCTGAGCGAGGGTCACCTGCATTTGGTGCTGCCTACCTGCCTTTACTTGAGGTCATGTATCAATAAAACGTATCCACCAAAAATCTCATAGTGCCAAGCACTCAAGGCTGAGTTCAAGGTAATGTTAATACGCTCAGTTTATACAAACCAGTAAGCCGACTGATTATCAGCCGGCTTACTATAAAGGCAATGCGGTGATTCAATAAATGCTCTTAAGACAAGGCCGGCCACTTATCGAATGGTTGCTTTTCAAATAGCATTTCACCTTTGTCGCCTTTACGGATGTTCAGCCACGCCTGCCAGTTTTCATTATCAATATCAGGGTAATCCAATCGATAATGGCTACAGCGGCTTTCGGTTCTCATCATCGAAGCCTTGAGCTTCATTTCTGCGGTAATGATCATATTTTTCGTTTCATGAGCGAGTCGTAGTTGATGCCTGTCTTGTGCCATCAACATCTCTGCATGATGTTCCTTAAGCTCTTCGACATAGGCCAACGCCCCTTGCATCATGCGTGCTTTCTTCACATACAAGACAAAATTGGGAATCATAACCCCTTGTAAAACCTGTGTAACCCAGGCAGGACTATAACCACTTTTTCGCTTAAGCGGCGCTAGGATCTCTTGTTTAATCTGGGCCTGACGGGCCTTTGGTGCCTGATACGAAACAACATCAAAGCTCGCCTTCGCGGCCGCTTCACCGGCAAACGCGCCCTGCACCGCAGAACCGGCCAACGACCCTCCAATCTGGGTATAAATACCACCTGACATATATGATCCCAGGGCATCTCCTGCGGCATACAAGCCTGGGATGGTGCTCAAGCCTGTTTCATCGATTGGTACAAGACCTTCGGCTTTATGAATCGCCATGCCTGCCGTTGAGCCACCCACTTGTTCTCCGCCCATACCGGGAGGGCCTTCGTGGCGTTTTTTAGCAAATAACGACAACAAGCTACTCTCTTCTGGAGGACGAGGAGGCATGTCTGTTTGCCTAAATGCCTCTGGCGTAAACGGTCCTTTAGGAAAGGTTGTTGTCACTGATGATGCGTCGTCACCCGCTCCATTTCCAGGCCCAGGAGGCCCCATTTTAATCGGCGCACCTTGGGTGTATGCCTGATAGTTCATGTCTACCCCTAGATGGTGATTGACCTGAACCCCGGTCAAGCCCGGTTTTTCTTCTACCTGACCATGCCAGTTGTCGTAACATGAACCCGAATTTTCTGCTGAACCTGGATGGCCATCATTCCACTCCTTACCCGTCACGACCGCGCCGATGTCATAGGCCATAATCGTGCCATCATGAGTTAAGTCGCACATAGGGAATCCATTGGGTTTAAAGCCGCCAGAACCGGTACAAAGCACCACGGTTTTCGCGTTGTAAAATATGACCTTATTCTCATCCATACTAAAACCTGCTGCGCCAACCACGCGCCCATCTTCTTTCATAAGGTGGGTAATCATGATTCGTTCTTGCAATGGAATATTGCGCGATTCCATTGGTCGCATAAAGGATTTATTGCACAGCGGTGAATCAAAGAACCCCCAAGATTTTAGCTCTTGGACTCGAGCATACGAGTGCTCTGCTACCTGACGTGTAAACACCGGATTACTCGTCCCCAGTGAGGATTCAGAAACCTTAGCAACAAATTCATCAATGCTCACCGACGCATTGGCTTTGTCATAGGAAAAAATCCCCTTTGCAAAAGGCGTCAAGCCCGAGCTACCTAGGCGCCCCTTTGACACCATCATTACGCTAGCGCCGGCATCATGGGCCTTCACCGCGGCAAAAAGCCCTGCCATTCCGCCACCAATAACCAACACATCGGTATCATGTGATTCTTGAGTAAACGTTTCTGCATCGATCTTGGGCATGTTCTCAACCGGTGTACCGGCAAAGACAGAGGAGGCAAGCATGGAAGCACCAATCACGCCCCCAGCGACACCAATAAATTGACGTCTGGATAAATCAGTTTTATTACTCATCGTGATTACCTCCAAGAAACCATAACGGGTAAGCTCTTTTCAGGCGTAATCGTGATCGCTCCAACCGGACAGTACAAGCGGCATAGATGACAAATCTGACAATCTTCTGGGTACGCGATGACGGCTTTTTTAGTTTTTGCATCAAACTGAATAACGTCAGTTGGACAGCTCTCAACACAGGTTTTGCAACCTATACAACCTGAAATCTGATGAATTGGCATAATGTTACCTCTAAATCTGTGTTTAAAATGAAAGCTTCTCGTAATGAATATCAGCGGGCGAAATCTCAAGGTCATTCAGGCTGGTTTTCACTGCTTCAAGCATGCCCTCAGGGCCACACAAATAGACACTCCAATTATCGGCCTGAGCACTTTTTAGTACTTTACTGATACATTCTTGGTCAATCACACCATGAGAAACCTGCGCCTTATTGGTTGGGTGAACACAAACCAATTGTTGAGAGAAATCTGTCATCGTCCTTTGGAGGTCTGCAATTTCGTCTTGTAAAACCATCTGTTCAAAATCACTATTACCGTAAATAAGACGTACTGGGCGTGTGTCTTTGGCACATGCCAATTCGCGTAACAGGCTTAACATGGGCCCAATTCCCGCCCCACCCGCAATCAAAATGATGCCATCCGCTTTTTTACTGTCATCCAAATTCATACTGCCGTAAGGGCCGTCAATATAGACATCTTGGCCGATTACAAGCGTATGCAAACTCGCGGTGTAATCGCCTAGCTCACGAATCACCATTGAGAACTGAGGGAGATCATCGGCGCACGAGGCGATAGAAAAAGGATGGTCATTTAGGTTAAATACAGACTGACTGCTATTCATCCACACAAATTGACCCGCCTCAAACTCAAAACGACCTTGGTCCTTTTTTTCCAGTGTTACCTGCCAATCACGACTACTGACCTTAGTCACATCAACCAGAGTAAAAGGTTGTGACTTAATGACCACTTTCTTGACTGTGTGGTTATAAATCACAAGGGTGACCGAAGCGGTACAAAGCGCCCACCAAATCGCATTAAATTGCGATTCAAATTGCCCATGACTGCCCACGCTGGTTACGTGTATTGTGGCTAAAATAGCAACCGCTACAAATCCCAACATGTGTGTCAGGCGCCACGTCTCATAACGCATTTTAATTGTGTTTTTAAACACCGCCATCAGCGTCCAAATAATCATCGTCACCCAAGCAATGAGGCCCGTTAGCATAGTCGGTGCGGTGAGCACTTCGACTAAACTCGTCAAACCATCATCAAAAGACTGAATAAAGCGCGGGGCGAGAATAAACACAGGATGCAGAAGAAAAAATACCCCAAGCCATTGTCCAACACTTTTGTGTTTCGCCATGCTCCAATCAATATTGGCAAAAAGAGGCAGTGCCTTAACTCGACTGGCTAAAGGGAATTGAATGAAAAATGCCATCATGGCAAGTGCATTAAATAGGCTTAATGCACTCAGGTAGAGCCCTTTATTGTCCATATCTAAAAATTGTGTGGCGAGAAAAGGGAGCACCAATAACACAGCATAGCCTGCAGCCAACCTTCCGTGTCTAATCGTCTGTTTTATCCTACGAAATTTTGGCGGTTCACCCGTCAGCGAGATTGCTTGCTTCATCATTTTCATTACCCAATGTCATTGCAAATGGATGTTCAAGAGCGTGTGCTATTCATGTGCAAATAGCGACAAACTCAAGCTGATATGGTTAGCATAACGAAGCAAGGGTTAATGCAAGGTTAAGACTAAGGCATCGCCTGCACAGCCATACTCTTTAACACATTAACTATGCGATGATTGTTGCTCATTTGGTCGATGACTCGCGGGTGGATCCACCTCACAGCTATCACAGATCATATTCACATTATTTAATAGCCATGTAATATGAATCTCATAACCTGTGGTTCCGATGTAGAGTGCAAAGACAGACATGCCAGAGACTATTAAGCACGAGTACGAATTTGACCCAACCTATGGGTATGATTTTGACAGCCTGTTGCAAGCCAAACCGAGTTCCGTTCCATACGGATTCACCAGTTTCTGGCAGCAAAAGTATCAACAAGCGTTAAATGTTGCCCCATCACTTAACCTTCAAGACACCGGTATTATTAACAATCATTGGCGAATATTTGATTGTCATTACCAATCGACGGATGGTGTTCGTATTGGCGGTTGGCTATTGTTGCCGGAAAGAGGCAAGGTCAATAGTGCCATTATATGGGCGCACGGGTATGGCGGCATAGAAGCACCAGACACCAGCTGGAAACTCAAGCATACCGCCATATTAATACCCTGCTTTCGTGGCATCAGCCGAAGCCAACAAGCATCGATATCCAATGAGCCTTATTGGCATGTACTGCATGATATTCAAGACAAACAAAAATACATCATGGGGGGGTGCGTTCAAGATCTTTGGTGTGGTATCTCGGCATTGCTGACGCTTTTCCCTCACATAGAAAAACGTATCGGTCTCATTGGCAATAGCCTTGGTGGCGGTTTAAGCGTTTTTGCTAGCGCCTTTGATAAGCGCATATCACGCTGTCACTTCCACGTCCCCACTTTTGGCAATACATCACTCAGGTTCGCGATGCGTACTGCAGGCAGTACTCAGGCACTCATCGACTATAAAGACAGAGACATGATTATGAAAACTCTGCCTTTTTTTGATGCGTCGTGCGCCGCCAAGTTTCTAACTCAACCCACATTATGGGGTCTTGCCTTGTTCGATCCTTATGTCGCACCTCCCGGGCAATTTAGCATCTACAACGCCTGTCACAATAAAAAAGAATTGTTTTTGCTCGATGCAGGACATTGTACTTACCACAACGAAGACAAGCAGAATCGTGAATTGAGAAAAAGCGTCGAAGCGTTTTTTAAAGTATTGGGAGCACACGATGCATCGTGAATATCACCGCTGGAGAAGCCCTAACCTCAACAGAGAGATGGAGCTGCTCATCTTTGGGCATGCTGGCGCGAAGGTATTGGTGTTTCCCACTCGAGGAGGACGATTTTTTGAATATGAAGATCTAGGTTTGGTGAATAGTATTGCCGATAAAATCAACGCAGGACAACTGCAGCTGTATTGCGTCGACAGCATAGATTCGGAAAGTATGTATTGTTTTTGGGCTCACCCTCATGGCCGTATACATCGCCACAAACAATATGAAGAATATATTCTACAAGAAGTCATGCCACTCATGGCCAGCAAAAACGATCACCCATGCACCATCTCCCATGGCTGCTCGCTTGGAGCGTATCATGCCGCCAATATTTTTTTCCGCCATCCTCACTTGTTCCAAAAACTCGCCGCCTTTTCGGGGCGTTATGATCTGACTTGGGGAATCGAATCATTCAATGACTTATTCGATGGGTATTATCATGAAGATATTTATTACCATACCCCTACTCACTTCTTACAAAACTTATCAAATTCCGAGCAACTCCATCATATAAAAAACAGTGATATTGTCTTCGCGATTGGCAACGAAGATCCCTTCTTACAAAACAACCATATAATCAGTGGAATACTCAATCAGAAAGGAGTGCTTCATAGGATGTATGAGTGGGATGGGAGAGCGCACCGTGGGCGCTATTGGCGGCAAATGATTCCACTGTATTTGTAAGGTTTAGGGTTTATCGTTAATCGATAGGTCATTCGAGTGACATTCAAGCCACCGATAACGGCTTTGTTTCAAGGGCGGAATGGGTCAACTTGTGGATGAGGGATTCGCGTCTTATCTCTAAAATTTCCTCTATCAATTTACCTTGTGCATCGAGACCAAAGTGCATCGCGTACTTTTTCACTTTCGCAATTTCATTGGGCTGTAAATGATAAACTTCGCGCTTTAGGTAAGATTCTATCTCGTGTTTAATGAGACCCCTGTCTCTTAATAATCTTGCGATCACGTTGTCTAAATGGTGAGTTTGTCTGGCCATAGCGGTGTACTTTTCCCTTTAGAAATGAGTGCGGCGGTCAGCCTTTATTTCATCTAGGCGCGAAGGTACACAGGCAATATGACAATAAGATTAATCCGCTTGTACGCAGCTAAACACAAAAAATAATGGCATCCGCCTCTCTAGCCCAAACAAAAGCCCATCGCTATAACAATGGGCTTTTGTTTGGGCTTTCAACGTTGAATAGAGTGGCTAGAACACCCGCCACTTCGACTTTATTTGATTAAGCTAACGTCAAAATCTTCAACACTCACTTGCAAAGCCAGCGTATCAATCTTGTTTTCCAAATCACGGATATTGACCTCAAGCTCTGGCAGTGTAAGCGTATTGTTATCGAGAACGTAGACCTGCTTTAAGCTGTGGTAATAAAAATAAAGAACCACGATGGCATCACGGTCATTCTCTTCAACGCGCTGCTTTAATGACTTTAGCTTTCTATAGATACGGTTCTGGATCGATTTTAATCGCCATACATAGTAAACCTCGACAAAGTAAGGCGTACTTTTTAGGTAAGAGAGCACCACACCACAGACGATCACAGCCCCCACGACCCCCATCAGGTTCAAGTGGAAATTCCCGGTCGACTCGCCCGGTACTTGCTGTGCACCAAACATAGCAATGAGTATGCTACCAAAACCTACAGATAATACCGCTAGTGCCCCTACTAGAACGACCGTCACCAAATTAAGGCGTTGTTTATAAACTGATTTATCTATGTTGATTAATTGCATACTTTAAATCTATTAGCGAAATATTCACCCATGATACCCCATATTTACAGCCATAGGCTAACGGTTCCATTGGCCGGTATCCGTAGCACTCAACGTCTTTGTCGCCTTAAAAAACAGAAGGGTAAAAAATTATCACATACACAATTGTACAATCGCGCTTATGAGCATATGATGGCAATTGTGTCGGTCTTAACACGAATATATTCCCAAAAATAAACGGCAAGCGACGTCAACTAAACACGACAAATAGGGAACCCTTTTAGGGGCACTCTTCGGTATGTTAACACCATTTTGTAGTGCCGCTGTTGTCCCTGTCACGATGGCGAAACGAAAGGCGGTTATCGCGTTTGTGGGAATAATATTAACAACAGCCATTGTTGGCGGTGCTATCTTCCAATACGTGGTTTAGATTTGACGCGTCACCATTGTGGGTGACGCGACTCTTTGATGAAAAGGTAATAATCATGATGGATGAAAAATATATCGATTCGCTAAAAGCCTTATCGGAGCCCAACCGATTACGCTTGTTTTGGTTATTTCTTCATGTCGATAAGTGTATGGCCGTCGCAGAAGCGATGGACATTATTGGTGACACTCAATACAACGTGTCTCGAAATCTCAAAATGCTCTATCGCGCTGGGTTACTAAACCATGAAAAGAAAGGGAAATGGGTGTTTTATACCCTAAAAGAGCAAAGTTCCGCTCACTGCAAGGCATTGGTCGATTCGGTTAAGTTTTTACCAAAAGACGAGTTTGAAGAAGTCACGACACGCTGCGTACTTCGTTTGTCACTCAGGGTAAATGGTGAGTGTGTCTTAGGTGCGGATACCGACACCTGGCGCGACGCACTCAATGGGTAACTCACACAATGAAAAAGCTTACTAAAATTGAATTGGATAACCTTTTAGAACAACACACGGCATGGTTGGAAAATAAAGGGGGTCAACGCGCCGATTTAAGTTATACCGACTTGAGTCACATGGATCTAAAAGGCTCCGTATTGCAATGCGCTAACTTAACTCGCACCAATTTTAACGATGCTCTGCTGAATGCAGTAGACATGAGAGATGCTGACATTACGTATGCAAGTTTTAGGCATTCAAACCTCACCGATGCAAACTTTCAAGACGCTGATTTACGTAATACCGATTTTCGCGCTGCCCGGTTGCGAAATACCAATTTTCATCGAGCCGATTTGTATCGTGCTGAATTTGACGATACTGGTGTAAATAAAGCGATGTGTCATCTACCTAAGTTAACCAATACACTCATTGAATTGCGTGACGTTAATCGACCACATTGCTCAGACCCTTTATGATTATAGGTAGACGGTCCAAGTTTTACGTCCTAATCCCTCACGTAGATAGCTTTACTGGCATCATTAGCCAAATTTAAGCATCATGCATTTCTCACATACCAGAACTATAGACATTACCTGTCAATAGGCACCAGCTCAGTTGGGGCGGCTTCATTCTCATCATTGGTTAATGTCGTTGGAAACAGATACCTGTCACTCAAAGGAGCTCTACTAGAGCCACCTGCTTACAATGCCTTCAGTTGAACATAACTAAGTCATTGTTTATATGTTCAAAAAACACTAACAATTTTGATTAGTAATTTATAATGCATTGTCACGTCAGTCATGTATATAATTATATAGAGCTAGAAATTACGTTGTACTAGGTAACATTGAATGTTAATAAAAAAAATGGACGCACCAAAAGATATGCAAATCGGTGCGTTGTTTGACACCAAAAGGCATGGTTCCGTCACCGTTATTGAGTATTACAATACTCATACGGTAATTGTCGCCTTTGAGAACACAGGTAATATTCGAGCGACGACGGCAGCAAAGCTTCGCAGTGGCCAAATAACTGACCGCTCCGTACCGGCACAGTCTTCCATGGTAGGCAAAAAAGTAGAATCCTTAAAGCACGGTATATTGACAATTAAGAGCGTTGAATCAGAAAATATCGTTGTTTTACAAAATGAAAATGGCGAAGAAGTGAGAATGCTACTTCCTGCTGTACAAAAGATGAAAGAACAAATAAATGAAGACATTGAAAATGATGATGAGTTGGAATTACCAACATCACTCAGTGCGCTCACTAAGAGAAATAAGAAAACAAAAGATGTGAACTCTCTTCTTAAAAAAATGATCACTGAATATGGTAAGTAAACACTCATTCATAATATATAAGCAACTGCTCACACAACTCGTGATCACACTTTATTATCCTCTCTAAAACTCTATATTTTCGATAGTCGCCACTGGGCTTTGATGCGATCATTTATGCGATCTGCGTCACAAGGTCATTTTGACTTTGTGACGCAGATCGATACCAATTTCTACTATTTTGGGTAACATCGCTCCAACAAATACGTGAAACGATTATTTTTAGATCAACTAACCCTATAGAGAAATATTATGAAAAAGATTCTGGTTGTATGCGGAAATGGCCTTGGCACTTCATTAATGATGGAAATGGCGGTTAAAGAAGTTGTTAAGAAAATGGGATTTGAAGCTGAAGTTGATCATGAAGACTTATCATCAGCAACATCAAGTAATGCAGATATCTGGGTAGCAGCAACCGATGTTGCTGGTCAACTTAAAGAAGCAGGAAAAACTAACATCGTTAGCTTATCTAATATTTTTGATAAAGTATCAATCGAAGAGCAATTAAAAGCGATCATCTAAGGTTTATATAATGGCTAATTTCTTTGAGTTTATGCTTGGCTTATTAAAAGAGCCAGCAATCATGGTTGGATTAATTGCTTTCATTGGCTTAGTTGCTCAAAAAGCAGATGTTTCAACCATTTTAAAAGGCACCATTAAAACCGTAATGGGTTTCCTAATTTTAGGTTTTGGTGCTGGCGCCCTTGTTGGTGCGCTTAATAACTTTTCTGTTGTATTTACGGAAGCATTTGGTGTAAGTGGTGTCATTCCAAATAACGAAGCGATTGTTGCTTTAGCACAAGAAGCTTTTGGTTATGAAATGGCATTAATAATGTTCTTTGCCTTTGTTGTCAATATTCTTTTAGCACGCTTTACACCGCTAAAATATATATTTCTAACGGGTCATCACACTATGTTTATGTCTATGTTGGTTGCTGTGATTTTGTCTACAGCAGGCATCACAGGGACGGCATTAGTTGCCATTGGTGCGATAATTGTTGGTTCATTGATGGTCATCATGCCAGCGCTTGCCCAAAAATATACCGTCAAAGTAATGGGCACTGACCAGTTAGCAATGGGCCACTTTTCAACGCTCTCTTACTTAGTTTCAGGTTATATCGGCAGCAAGTTTGGTGATACATCTAAAACAACAGAAGACATGAACGTACCAAAGAGCTTAATGTTCTTACGTGATACTCCAGTAGCCGTTGCTGTCACCATGGCGATCTTTTTCTTGTTCGCCTCTGTTTTTGCCGGTGGTGATTTTGTAGAAACGGTCTCTGGTGGTCAAAACTGGGTCGTCTTTACCTTTATTCAATCGCTCACATTTGCAGGTGGTGTCTACATCGTTCTGCAAGGTGTTAAAATGCTGATTGCAGAAATTGTCCCTGCATTTAAAGGAATATCTGACAAGCTTGTACCGGGTGCAAAACCGGCTCTAGATTGTCCAATGGTATTCCCTGTGGCACCAAACGCGGTGTTGATTGGTTTCCTATCTTCATTCTCTGCTGGCCTAGTCGCGATGGGTATCCAAGGCATGTTTGATTGGACTATCATTGTTGCGGGTGTGGTTCCACACTTCTTCGTTGGTGGTGCTTCTGGTGTATACGGTAACGCGACAGGTGGTCTACGTGGTGCCATTTTAGGCGCATTCGCTCAAGGCCTATGTATCTCATTCTTACCAATGCTTCTTCTTCCAGTGCTCGGTAACATTGGTCTTGAGGCCACTACCTTTGCTGATTTTGACTTTGGTGTTGTCGGTCTAATTCTTGGATGGATTGTATCATGAGCCTTATGAAACTAATCGGCGATAACATCGTTATCTCTACTGAAGAAAACCTAAGCGTTGATGCAATACTCGACATCACATGTTCAAAACTTATTGAACATGGCAAGGTGAACGCTTCTTACTTAGAAGCCATTAAACAAAAACACCAAGAAATTGGCGCTTACTATGTCCTTGCACCAAAAATTGCTATGCCACATGCTCGCCCAGAAGATGGCGTTAATGAAGCAGCACTTCAAATCACAGTATTCAAAAATGGTGCAAACCTAGAGTCTGACGATAATGGGGATGTTTACTTCTCTGTGACATTGGCTGCGATGGATTCAGACAGCCATATTCAAACGATTATGGCATTGTCAGAATTGTTCCAAAATGAGGGCGATGTGGATGCCATCATTGCGGCTCAGTCGAAAGACGAGATTGTTGAGATCCTAGAAAGATACTAGTCGTCACTTTTGCCGTTATTTCAATAAAGCCCTCTATCTAAGAGGGTTTTTTTTCCTTTGAATGGGCCGAAAAGTACAGAGTAATAGTCATGTAAATGAATATGGAAAGGATATGACTAGCACGATGAACGATGATCGATAATAGCAATCGGTGCATTTTCCAGGGCCTCGTTTAGTCATTTATTTAGTCGTCATTGTCCTCGTCATCATCCAAGATGAATTCAAACAGATTGCCTTACCGCCCATTCCAAAACACTGGGATTAGCACTTTTTCATAGAACCCGTTGCCGACCAGCATCCTATTCCCATAATAGATAACAATGTTAATGCACAGGCACCCATTCAACGTTGGTACACGGCCAACGAGTTAGGTATCAACGTCATTGTACAAAGAATACAAACTACCGAACCAATGCGTATTCTGGTTGAACACGATTGCCGCCGGGGTCAAGGTTTTCTATTTAGTCAGCCGCTTCCCATTGCCAAATACATCGAGTTTTGTCAAACAAAAATCCAACAGTATTGATCGATAAACTCAATTGGTTAAGTTTGTAATAAATGACAACCCCGCCCACTTACAGACACAAAAAAGCCAACAGCGAATGCCATTGGCTTAACCTATCATTTCGATGCCGAACACAAAGGAGTCGTATACTCTCATCTGAGACACGACCCTTATAGGCAAGGCTCTACGCCGATACTGGCGTGACTTCCACTTGCGTTTCCTGCTCAGCATCGTCTTTATTAAAACCATCATGCAGACGATAGTAACGCTGATAAATAATGCCGCTGATGGTCATCATAATGGCAGGGAGACCGATCATCATGAACTCCAGTCCATTGATCGTACTTGCTGATTGTTCAACATTAGGCACATATCCAACCACCGTCAGTCCCATACCGACAATGAAGCCACCAGCTGCACCGGCGAATTTTACTAGCATGGTTTGAACAGAGAAAATAACACTTTCGCTGCGACGGCCTGTTTTGTATTCACCGTAGTCAACTACATCTGCCAGCATGACCGTTTGTAGTGCGTTGGCGATACCCACACCGAACTTAATTGCGGCCCCTGCCATACCAATCATTAGCGCACTTGCTGGTGCAATAAAGCCCATCAATAGCAGTAACACACAAGACAATACTGGGAAACCACACGCGATTATCCATAGATATTTACGAGGGAGCGTTGATGCGATGCGAGGGAACAAGAAGACACCAGCAACTTCTGCAATACCTGCCACCATCATGTAAACAGGGAATAAAGAAGCATCACCAAGTGCGTAAGAGAAGTAATAAATCGCGAAGCCACCTACTAATAAGTTAGCAATTTGGAATGACAACACAGTACCGATTAGCGCTTTAAGTTGATCGTTTTTGCCAATGATCGTTAACACGTCTTTGAAGCTAAATTTCTCGACCGGTTTTGCGTTTGCAGGCGCTGCTTTCTCTTTTACGTTACGAGCGATAAGGAAGGCACTCATAACAAACAAGACTGCAATCAACATCGCGACATTGAAGAAACCATCACCTTGGTTACCGTTACCGAGCTCGCCGACAATGTGAAGGCCATAAGTCCCGGTAATGAACCAAGCAAGGCTTGCGAAAAGGCGAGGCCAAACAACCAACTTTTCACGCTCTTGACGAGAGCTAGAAAGCGCAGGAATCATCGACCAGTAAGGGATATCCATAATGGTGTACGTGAGTCCCCACAAGATATATGCCGCGGCTGCGTAGATATAAAGTGTCGTACCTTCAAACATATGGGTACTGAACAGGCCAACCAATACGATAGCGTTTAATATGGTACCAATGACGATCCAAGGGCGAAATTTACCAAATCTAGAGCGTGTATTATCAACAATGACACCCATCATTGGATCCGTAACGGCATCGATAATACGTGCCGCCAAGAAAATAGTACCGACGAAAGCGGCTGACAACCCAGCCACATCCGTAAAATAGAACATTAAGAAGATGTAAATAGGTGCACAAGCAAAATCTTTACCCAGTGCGCCAAGGCCGTAAGACAGCTTAGTTTGTAGTGTAATTTGGTCAGACATAATAATTCCTTGGTGTCGTGCCGCTATTCATCCTCCTCACGAGACTTCATAACGCCGACGTCTTATATTTATATTTCGACGTTCATGCTACCCACACACTTGATGCCTTACTGTGATCAAATACCTGTTTATGGAAACGTTTACAATCAAGATATCAAAATGAGACATCGAACATCTTATAGCCTCCAAACAAAGACTTGAATCACATTATTTACACTAATTTATCAAATCATTAACTCAACCTCACATGAAAACGATTCCAAATGAGTTAACGATAGATATAAAAAAGCCGCACAAACCACTCGTTTGTACGGCGCAAATAAACCGGTTAGAAATCACTCAAAAAAATAGTAAATATGGGTTAGCGAATACGTTCAAACTTCACTAGCATTGCGGTTTCCGCATCAAGAATCGGCATCGTTAAGCCGATTTCCTGGCACCATTGACCAGAAAGCTCACAGCCTGAACTGGCCCAAGGTGGTTGATAATTAACGATATCATTATAATTTTCAGGCTGGTCCAATACCGAAATACGATAGACCGCTTTTGGATCTAAGCCCGGCACTTTTAAATGACCGCTCAGCGAGTTGGTTGGCATACTCAGCTGAGCGAGCATCACCACGGCTTCGGATTGATCGTTGGCGACGACCGCATGGATCTGGTGAGCTTTATCGTCGGTTGGAACGCGCCATGTTCTACCACTGTGCAGCAATGGTCGCAACATTTTGTGCAGCTTAATGTAACGTTCAAACCCTTGTTTTTCAGTTTGCTCTTCTTTAACCGGATCCAGTTCGATCCCCATATGGCCAAACAACGCGGTTAAGCCACGGAACTCAATACCATGACGACGACGTGTACTGTGACAATGACTCGCACCAATATGGCTACCCATGACCTCAGGCGGGAAGAAGTAGCTCATACCTCGCTGGATAGTCTGACGTTCCAATGCATCATTGTTGTCGGATGCCCAAAAACGATGTGTACGTTTCAACACTTCAAAATCAATACGTCCCCCACCCGCCGCGCACGACTCAATGTCCACGTTAGGGTGTGCCAATCGAACTTTATCCACTAGCGCATAGTAACGCTGTGTTTGCTTGCACGCCGCGGCTTGACCAACGTGAGCAGGCTGAACGACTTCACGGTTCATATCCCACTTGATATAAGCAATATTGTAAGTCGACAAGAAATAATCGAGTCGCTCAAACAAGAAATTGAACGCGTCATCATTTTGCAGATCAATGACGTACTGGTTACGACCCGTTGGCTGCTCATAACCCTCAATAGCTAATAACCAATCAGGATGGGTACGAAAGAGATCGGAGTCTTTATTGATCATCTCCGGTTCAAACCACAAGCCAAATTCCATACCGAGTGCATTCACGTGCTCGACTATCGGTTGTAAGCCATGTGGATATTTGTCTTCACACAGAAACCAATCGCCTAGCCCAGCTTTATCACCGTTACGCCCTTTAAACCAACCGTCATCAATGATAAACCGTTCGACGCCCATCTCTGCTGACTCACTTGCCATCGCCATGATGTACTCTGGGTCATGATCGAAGTAGATGCCTTCCCATGTATTCAAATGAATGGGGCGAGGCTTATGATGAAAATCACTTGGTAAAATAGTGTCGCGAACGTGCGAGTGAAAATGATGACTCATTCCATTCAAACCTGAGTGACTATAGCTTGCGTAAAGCCACGGCGTCGTCAGGCTCTCTCCCTCTTTGAGAGCGACTTCACCGGGCAGGTAAATAACTTCAGCTTGCATATAGCGGCGGCCATCGGCCTTCACATCCACACGCAATCGATGATTTCCGCTCCAAGCGAAATGGAAGCCCCACACATCACCTTGCATCTCATCAAAGTGTGCGTTGCCTGCAACTAATGCCGGGTAGTGCTCGTGGGAAGTACGACCACGACGATTTTCTTGTTGGTAACCGCCTTGTTGTAAAGGCTGACGAACCGTTTGGAATTCATTCACCCAACGCCCGTAGTACGTCATTAACTCGTTAGCTCGCTCAGGTAGAGGTAGCGTATTGGCAAGACGATTGACTTGATAAGTACCGGCTTTAGTGTTGGTCAGTGTATGACGTGTTTTCACCACATCATGGACATCCAACTGAAGCTCTGTCTTGAGCGCTAGACCGGCTATCGTATCTTCACTTTCGACGACTAACCCATCCTTACCTTGTTCAATACGAGTGATAATAAATACTGGTGACCAATCTTGCCCATTGCGGTGACCTTCCACTCCTGGGCTACTGAACACACCACGCCCAAGCTCAGGGCTTAACGTCATAGAAACATCGTTATCTAAACGGCCATAAGGCACAGGGCGATGTAAGGCGACACGACAGCTTTCGAGATCGCCCGTGACCTTTTTACCCCAATGTAGGATCTCCGCATAGTCACCCAGCTCTACGATCAGTTGAGTCTGTGCACCTGCCAGCTCAATCACGGTTTTATCAATCATCTTGTCTTACCAAAAAAAGGAAATTACGTTGCATCATAATGAAAAGGATAAAATAATCTGTGATCGGCTCCATAATCGTGAGAACGTTTCCAGCTTTCAATTTATTCTATCGGATGGATCACGATATGATAGTCGGCCTACGCATAAGTGAGGTCTAAAGAAGGCTTGATCACAGCTCTTCTTTAGACATTACGTCAAACCCAACCTTCGGTAGCCCATTCGCAGCACGGTAGTGTAACCAAGTATGACAGGTCTCTACAGCGCACAATCCAATCTCCACGGATACTATATCGCCTATACAGTGGCTTTATTGACCCTCCCATTTCCACTCATTTAAGTAAGCGTTTCCAGAGAAGCCTTGTTTATATTGATGAATAAAACACCATAAACGAGCGATACCAGCGTAATATCCATCCACTGAAATCGTAACGACCTCGTTGACGTAAAAATGCCAACCTCGTCATGGAAACGTTTCCAGATTTTATTTACACTGCTCGCGAGTGATGACTCAAACCCAACGATGAATCCACTAGCACATGAGTAGGAAAACCATGAAGGCATTTTCAGATATTCTCCAAAGACGCGACTGGGAAAACCCACAATCGGTGAATGTTCACTGTTTGAAAGCACATAGTCCACTTTCCAGCTTCCGCGATATTGACCATGCCCGCGAAGGGATTCATGCTCAACGCCAATCATTAAATGGCCAGTGGTCATTCAAACTATTTGATGCGCCAGAACAAGTCGACGGTGAATTTATTCAGACCGACTTCAATGACGGTCACTGGGATAAGATTACCGTCCCATCAAACTGGCAGCTTCAAGGCTACGACAAGCCTATTTACACCAACGTAAAATACCCATTTGACGTCAATCCTCCATTGGTACCAGCAGACAATCCAACCGGCTGTTATCGCACCACACTCTCCTTATCAGAAACCGATCTGACCAATACGCAACGCCTCATCTTTGACGGTGTCAACTCTGCCTTTCACTTGTGGTGCAACGGAACGTGGGTGGGATATAGCCAAGACAGCCGATTACCTTCTGAGTTCGACCTTTCACCCTACCTAATTGCAGGTGAGAACACGCTGGCCGTAATGGTGATGCGTTGGTGTGACGGCAGCTATTTGGAAGACCAAGATATGTGGTGGCTAAGTGGTATTTTCCGCGATGTGACCCTGCTTTCCAAACCACAACATTGCATTGATGATGTCTTCATCACACCAGACTTAGATGCGTATTTCCGTGACGGTTCGCTGTCTATCGTGACGCATATTTCTGCGCCAGACACCTTCCAAATACAAGTCCAACTGTTTGATGGTGAAGAGGCCGTTACTGACCCTAGTATTGAGCGTCCACATAACCGTCGTATTGACGAACGTGGTACCTGGGATGACGTGATATATCAAACCCTGCACGTCCGTGAGCCAAAAAAATGGACAGCAGAGACCCCTAACCTTTACCGCTTGGTGGTTTCTTTATTAGATGAAAACGGTGCACACGTTGAAAGCGAAGCCTATCCCGTGGGTTTTCGTAAAGTGGAGATCACCGACGGCCAGTTAAAACTGAACGGTAAACCGCTTTTGATCCGGGGTGTCAACCGCCACGAACATCATCCAGAGCTTGGTCATGTGATGACTGAAGAAGATATGATCCGTGATATCTGTTTGATGAAGCAATACAACTTCAATGCCGTTCGTACAGCGCATTACCCTAATCACCCTCGTTGGTATGAATTGTGTGACCAATATGGGCTTTACGTCTGTGACGAAGCCAACATTGAAACGCATGGCATGCAGCCAATGAGTCGTCTTTCAAGCGACCCACAATGGGCCCACGCGTACATGAGTCGCTATACCCAAATGGTCATGCGCGATAAGAATCACCCTTCGATCATCATCTGGTCGTTAGGTAATGAATCTGGGCATGGCAGCAATCACAATGCCATGTATGCGTGGTCAAAAGACTACGATCCTTCGCGCCCAGTCCAATATGAAGGTGGCGGTTCAAACACCACCGCTACTGACATCATTGCCCCTATGTATGCTCGCGTGGATACGGTTATCGAAGACGATGCCGTACCGAAATGGCCAATCAAAAAATGGATTTCGTTGCCAAATGAGACCCGTCCATTAATCTTATGTGAATACGCTCATGCCATGGGCAATAGTCTGGGCAGCTTTAACGAGTATTGGAATGCGTTTCGCGAGTTCCCTCGCCTGCAGGGTGGTTTTATTTGGGATTGGGTTGACCAAGGTCTGAGCCAATGGGATGAGAGTGGCCAACATTTTTGGGCCTATGGCGGCGACTTTGGCGACAAAATCAATGACCGACAATTCTGTATCAATGGGTTAATCTTTCCAGACAGAACAGTGCATCCAACGTTAGAAGAAGCCAAATTCTGCCAACGCATGATAACCGTATCACTTCAAGATCAAGCAAAGGGTCATTACAAACTTCTCGTCACCAACGAACACCTATTCCGAGCCACCGATAATGAGCAGTTAAACTGGTCACTATTAGAGAATGGCGAAGTGATTCAAGTAGGTACCTTACCGCTACACATGGATGCTGATAGCCAAGTAACCCTGGAAGTCATTGTCGATTGGAAACCAAAAGCAGAAGCGCAGTATCACTTAAATACTGATATCACCTTTATCGAAGCCGTTGCTTGGGCGCCAGCGGGGCATATCGGCGCAAGTGAGCAATTTAGCTTGGTCAACACGGCAGGCCTCGTAATACCGACGCCAAGCGTGCAACCCGCACCGATGCTAAGCCAACAAGGCAGTTCGATTACCGTCGCTAGCGACGATGAGCAGCATCAATGGCGATGGGATACTCAAACTGGCTTGATGATCGATTGGATGGTCGATGGCAAGACGCAACTCCTTGCGGCTCCGCAAGATAACTTCTTCCGTGCTCCGCTCGATAACGACATTGGAGTGAGTGAGATTGACAATGTCGATCCAAACGCTTGGACGTGTCGCTGGGATGTGGCTGGTATTGGTCAGTGGGAACGTGCCTGCGTGAGCTGCCATAGTGAAACGCTGGCACACACCGTAGAAGTGACGTCCATATTTGCCTATCACTTCAACGGCGAGATTCAAGCCGTCACGACTTGGACACACTCACTACGCAACAGCGGTGAAATGCAATTGGCCATAGACGTTAAGCTCACAGAGAACCTGCCACCAATGCCGCGTATCGGCTTGGAGCTGCAAATGCCTCTGAACGAGGAAAATGCACTCATCACATGGCAAGGTTTAGGGCCTTTCGAAAACTACCCAGACCGTTTGGATGCGGCACGTTTTGGCTTATACACTCAACCACTAGAAGCGATGCATACCTCGTATATTTTCCCTACCGACAGTGGGTTACGTTGTGGTACTCAATGGCTAACCGTCAATGAGCTGACAATCACGGGGGACTTTCAATTCAGCGTAAGTCAGTTTGGGCAGCAACAGGTAGCAGAAGCCAAACACACTAACGAGTTAATAAAAGAAGAGAAGATTTACGTTCGCTTAGACCATCAACACATGGGCGTGGGCGGTGATGATTCTTGGAGCCCAAGTGTGCATAAAGCGTTCCAGCTAACGGACAATCATTATGCTTACCGAGTGGCATTTAAACCCGCTTAGTTACTCATTTATCCCTTGACTGATTATGCTCGGCATTCTGGTGTCACCTTATCCCCAAGCTTTGGCTTGGGGATTTTTCATTGAATCCTCTCCCAAACACGCTAAAAGCTTGATGTATGATTGCTATTGCCCTTTAACTGATTGAGTTCATCCACATTACATTGTTAAATAGCCTAAATTCTAGATTCTGAGCTCCCAATGGCTACCATCAAAGATGTCGCAAGAGAAGCCGGCGTATCGATCGCAACTACATCACGCGTTATCAACAATGCCCCTCACACCAGTCAATCTGCCATTGTTGCGGTAAAACAAGCAATGGAAAAGCTAGGCTATAGACCTAACGCCAATGCGCGTGCACTTGTCAGTAAATCATCCAACGCGATGGGGGTATTGGTCAATGATATGTCAGCCCCGTTCTTCGGAACCATGGTCAAAGCCATCGACACCATTGCGAGCGAGCAGGAAAAACAGTTATTAATCGGCAGTGGGTATCACGACGCCATCAAAGAACGTAACGCCATCAACTTATTGATCAACAGCCGTTGCGAATCATTGGTGGTGCATAGCAAAGGCATGTCGGATGACGAGCTGACAAAGCTGGCGACGGAAATACCCGGCATGGTGCTTATTAACCGAGTGGTTGCAGATATCGCCTCTCGTTGTATTGCGCTCGACAACCGCCAAGGCTCTTATATCGCAACGGAACATTTAATTCGTAATGGCCACAAAGATATCGGCTACCTCTGCTCTAATCATGACATAGAGGATGCACACGATCGCCGTGAGGGTTACTTTGATGCGCTGCGCGCCAACGGTATTGAGATTCGTGAGGAGTATATAGAGTACGGTGAGCCAGATGAAACTGGTGGTGAGCACGCTATGGTTAATTTGATGGCAAAAAACACGCCCATCACAGCCATTGCTACCTACAACGATTACATGGCAGCAGGGTGCATGACACTTCTGCAAGAAAACTCAATCCGCATCCCAGACGACATTTCAGTCATTGGTTTTGATGATGGTCATATTGCCCGCTACATATACCCTCGCCTCACGACCATCCGCTATCCGATTCAAGTCATGGCTAACGAAGCCGTGAAACTATCATTGCAACTGGCTAATAACGAAGAGACCGATCAGAAAGCCCTCAAGTTATTTATGCCAATTTTGGTTAAACGCTCTTCTGTAGGCCGAGCCAACATTACGAAATAAAAAACAGCACCGGCTATGGGTGCTGTTTTTTTATTTATATCTTTAGAAGTGCATTCCGCCACCAAGGCTGATGTCAGCGCTAGACTGCGACGCTAAGCCTTATTAATACTCAGCCTGATGGTCTTGGAAATAAACGTCTGCGTCCATTTTTTCACCACCCGCGAGTGTGCATTGATTAGACGATTCTTGGAACGTACCGCCGTTAGCAATACAAAAGCGTCCAGCTTCATTTGTTGTATTAATCGGTATATCGTTCTCACCTTGTGTCGCGCAGCCCATTAATGTAAGCGCGGACAAGAGCGTTAGTAGTACAAACTTAATTTTCATCGGTTTACTCCGTAATACATGATGGGCAAGTCTCTTCGTGCTTTAAGGCATTGCCGTGATCATATGGCTCGTCTTTTTCCAAAGCCAATGGCTTAGTAATAAATATTCAATTGTGTTGACCACCTTTGGTAAACGGCCTCATCTTCAAGCAGACAAAGCCATTGGAATATCAACACTTTTATCCAGCGCTATAGCACCACAACGTTGTGGCTGGTCGCCAAATATCGAGCTTGAAAGGCTGCAGGGTGCTTACAAACCGGACAACTGTCTAGCGCATTATGACCATAATGGACATGCCCACATTCTTCGCAGATCCACTCAACCGCATGCTTGCTGTGATACTCAAGATTCGACTCAACTCGATATAATAAATCTCTAAACATATCGGCATGACGATGTTCAATCGTACCAATTCCCATAAACAATGCCTCTATCTCTGGCAAGTTGTCATGACGAGCAGCTTCGGCAAAATCAGGATACATGACAACATCTTCATAACTCTCTCCGTCAATAGCTGACTTGAGTGCGAATTCAGTGTTAATGGCCTCCTCTCCTTTTGCCGCCATTAGTGCTCTAAAAAATAACTTGGCGTGTACCTTTTCATTGCCCGACGCGGTTCTAAAGTGACGAGCAATGTCGCGATACCCCTCTTTTTCTGCCAGTTTCCCAAAGAGCTCATACTTAGTGTGCGCGACGCACTCACCAACAAACGCTTTAGCAAGGTTAGCTTCCGTAAGGCTAGACGTCGTACATGTCATCGAATGACCACAACACATTAGCGCCCCGCCACCAACTTTTTGGACTTCCACCTGGTTGCCACAACTATCACAACGGTATACTTCATTTTTATTCATTTCACTTTCCCGCAATCATTCAATACTCAATGGCTTCAGCGCTATACGACCCGCTATTCTTGTTCTTCAATCATATTTCGTAAATTTTTGTCGTGGTTTTCATGCTTTATTGAATGCTGCGTTTTTTGTTTATCAAGTTGGTGCTCCATCGCGGAAAAAGCTCGTAGCATGGCGTGTCGAAACTCCGAGCCACGTTCTTTAGCAAACAAGTTTTTCTTATCGTGATGAATGGACAATTCACACTCAAACTCTTGATAGCTTTCATGATAAATAATATGACAGCTCGCATTCTCTACATCAGGAGAGTGCCCCTTTAGATGCTCAAAGCGATCGTTAATTAATGTTGTCATAGATTCAATCAGGGTAATGCCTTTCGATGTAATATTCATAATATGTCTCTTTAATAATGGCCAGGTGAATTAGGTTTCACCTCCGTTCTCATTTCTTACTGACATAATAGTTTTTCGTACTAATGAGCACTATTGAATAGAACTACAAGATGAATTTAGCGGTGTTTAATAGATACGGTATGACGAAAATATTTTAACTAAACTTGTCGCAACCGATGTGAAATATGGGTCACCATCAACGTGCAATACACATGTTTACTGAATACGCACGTTCAGTGAATACTGATAGATGGTGACACTCTCTACATTTCAATTTATTGACGAAGCAAATCCCTTTGTTCCAATGTTATTCCTCATCCCAAGACGGCAGTGAGCTTCCTAATGGCGATGCCGGTTTATTCCAGTATGCGGGGGTGACTGAGTACTCAAGTACAGGTTTAAGGTGAGTAATGACACCAAATGGAGACGGAGTGTCAATGGCATGATCACTTTCATGCCCACCTTTTAGTATGCCACCTAGAAACGCTTTGAATGCAGGTAGGCTTTTAACTTGTTGAGTTTTTGGTCGGTCTTGATACCACATCGCTGTTCTCGTTAGCGCAGCGCTCACATGTTGGCTTCCCCCTTTCGTTGCACGAATATGCAGTGCCTTGAGCACACCTATCGCCCCCATAATACCCGTACTATAATCATTTAATGCACCATATGGGAAAGGAAGCGGTTGCTCATCTGAACCAATCTCCATCATCATGCCTGTTACCGCTTGACCTAGGTTTTCCCAGCCTGGTCGATTCGCCCACGGACCGCCACCATACATGCTTTCCGTAACAATAATTAAGTTCGGGTTAAGCTCCGTCAACGCATCAAAGCTCAAGCCAAACTTTTCTTGTAAACGACTTGGTGAGTAACCATTAACAAATACGTCGGCGTCTTTGATGAGTGTTTTAAGCGCATCTAAATCTTCTGGCGTATTGAGGTTTAATTCTACATTCTTCTTACCATGACCAGTATCTAAGACATTAAGCGGCACTCGCTCTGCACCAGGATTAGAGACATGAATTACGTTTGCTCCTTGCTCGGCCAATAAATTCGACATAGACGGCCCCGCCAGAACATGACTTAAATCGACAATTTTGATGTCGCTCAATGGTCGCTCACTCTTTTGGAAAGGAACCACAACCCCTGTCCCTAAAGGTGTCACTTCGAAAGGTGTGATAGATTCTAAGTACTGCCCTTGTTCCGTCGCTCTAAATTCTTCTCTCGTACGATGAATGGCGCAGCTCAGCCCTTCAGCGTTTAACTGCTCTTCCCATTCTTGTGCCGTTTTACTCGCGTACGCCGCATCCACTCTGTCTTTAGTCGGTGAACAATCTAGTACTTCTAGTGTTTTTTCATGTAAGCGGTTAAACGTGTTCATCGTTTCAATAAAACGACCATCCTTCGTTTTATGAGTCAACGAAGTATTGCGACTTAGGCCTTCAATATTTTGAGGTTTACCATTAATGTGAATGAAGAATGGACGATACATTTGTTCCATTGCTCGCTCATGGTCAATTTCAATGTGTTGGCCTTGTCCTGTTTTCTTTTCCCAAATATTCGCGACCAATAAGCCTTGCATCATAATTAGTGAGGAATAAGCGTTACTGCATGGCCGACTGATAGAGACTAAATACCTCTTCCGCGGTTAAGGTGCGCGGATTGCCACCCATACAAACATCATCCATCGCCTTTTGTACCCAACCATCAATATCAGCGTCCTCTATTCCAAGACAAGCTAGCCCTGATGGGATACCAACCTCGGCTGACAGTTTACGAATGCAATCCACGGCGAGTGACGCGGCATCATTATCATTAAGCCGTGAGGTGTCTCCCCCCATAGCTTCTGCTACCGCCCTATATGCACTTGGTGCGGTTTGAGCATTAAATGCACTCACCACCGGTAGTAAAATTGCATTACAAACGCCATGCGCCAAATTATGCGTCGCCGACGGTTGATGAGACAAGGCGTGAACGGCGCCTAGTCCCGCTGAGTTAAATGACATCCCCGCTAAAAACTGCGCATCTGCAAGGGCAGAACGTGCTTCTATGTTCGATCCTTCTTTGACCGCAACAGGCAACCATTTGGTAATCAATTTAACCGCTTCAAGCGCTGTCGGGAGAGTAAGGCGATGTGCGCCTGGCGTTACAATGGATTCAATGGCATGCGTAAGCGCATCCATCCCCGTCGCGGCAGTGACCGATGGTGGCAGGCCCACCATTAACGAGGGATCATTGACCGCAACGTCTGGAATTTGTTTCGTATCCACTAAGACCATTTTCACTTGGTTCACTTCATCGGTGATCACCGAGTTAGACGTCATTTCAGCCGCGGTCCCCGCAGTAGTATTGATAGCAATAAAGAACGCGCCTTTATTCTCAACCAAGCCCACACCATTATAAGCGGTAATGTCCTTGTCATTTGATGTGACAATGCGAATCGCTTTTGCGCAGTCAATCGGGCTACCACCACCCACGGCAATCAAGCAATCACAGGCATTTTCTTTGTAAAACTCAGCCCCCTCATTGACTAGGCTAACGGTTGGATTGGGAGTGACATGATCAAACGTGACATAGTCGAAGCCTTTATCATCCAGCGCCCGATAAAGCGAACCTAATAGACCTAACTCAATCAGGTTTTTATCGGTCACTATCATGGCTTTTTTCACGGGTTGGGCATCTAACACCGTCACAGACTCTTCCACTGCACCGACACCACATAATGATAATTTGGGTAAATTTAATGCAAACACCATATTCATTCCTTTACGGTAAGAGCCCGACGTATCGAGCTATTCTCAATGACTTATCAATTACTTCTCAACTCGTAAACCATACGTTTTGAATTTATCTAACACATGGTTCATTTCTTGGTCTGGAAGAACCGGTACGTTTGGTTGAATCGCCGCGCACTTTAGATAAAGCTCCGCTAAGACTTCCGTTTCATGGGCCAACCACAATGCTTTTTTCAGGTTTTCGCCGACCGTGATCATGCCGTGATGCTGAAGAAGAATCGATTTACTTTGTCGAATACCTCCATCTACATAGTCAGCCAGCTCAGGAGAGCCAAAGGTAGCATAAGGTACACAAGGTATTTCCGTCGTGCCCGATGCTGCAACCATATAGTGGATCGCTTGGATTGGACGATTGAGTATAGAAACGGCTGTCGCGTTAACGGCGTGGTTGTGAACAACGGCATGGCAATCCTCTCTCGCGTTATAACATGTTAGATGGAATGCCCATTCGCTAGACGGAATTTTGCCTTCCTCAAATTCACCTTGATTACTCACAAAAACAATATGATCCGGAGTCAGCTTTTCATATTCGATCCCTGTTGGCGTAATCAACAAGCCACCTTCAAAACGAGCCGAAACATTACCCGCTGTACCTTGGTTCAGCCCCAATTTCGTCATTTCTAAACAGGTATCGATAATATCTTGTGCTATTTCATTTCTTGTTATTGTCATCGTATTACTTCCTTAAACTGGCGTGACGCCTTTCTTTAAAATGATGTTTCCGTATTTGGCGGTTTCGCCCGTGAGTACAATTGCAAAGCACTTTTCGGCACGGTCGTAAAAATCAAAACGATCCATTTGCTCTAAAGCGGGCTTATTTACCGTGGTCTTGGTAATGGCTGCCATATATTTAGATTCGACGGTTGGATCAAGCTGATCCCCTTCTACCGCCTGCATCATAACGAGGGGGGATTCGCAATAAGCGTCGAGTTCAAACAGCGGCAAAGTGCCTGCTAAGAGCGTATCGATATTCACCCCATCCGCTCTTAAGACAACATGTGATCCAAACGTCTCTGCAGGAAAATGAGCATCAGCGAATAAGATTTCATCGCCATGCCCCATTCGACTTAATACGGCAAGCAGGTCGGGGCTTATTGCCGGATGTATTCCTTTAAGCATGGTGCATTTCCTCCAATAACTGCGCGTATTGCTCACGGTTCTTTGATGGGGCGATCACTTGATAAGATGGCTTCATATTGTCTTGAGCGTGATTGGCATCAATGAAGACCTCTGCTCCAGCAAAGGCGTACATCGCCGCCCCTGTTACCGTTGCTTCTGGTTGTTCAACGACATGAATAGGGATCCCAACAATATCCGCTCTTATTTGGTTCCACAGCGTATTCTTAGACCCACCACCCACCACCATTAAACACTCGGTGTTTAAGCCGCAAGTCGAGGAAAGCACATCTAAACTGCGAGAGAGTTTGACGGCGAGCCCTTCCAGTGCCGCGCGATATATTTCACCTCTCGTGGTATTAATGGATAAACCGGTAATCGCGCCACTGCCTTGACCTTTTTCATCCAGTAAAAAAGAGGGGTCAAATCTCACGCCATTCGCACCAATAGGCGCAGTTTCGCCTTCTGCGACCATCACGGCGTATTTGTTTGCACTCTCGGCAATATCAGCAAAGTAGGTGTCGGCAACCCACTCCATTACTGCACTAGAGAGCCATTGGATAGCGGGGTTAAACAAGCCGTTTTTCGCGTCCAGTTCAGTTGTCATGCCGTCTTTGAGGTAGTCTGGGTTTAACTGAGGGCGTGGCGACCGGGCCATCAAAATCTCCCACGTACCAGAGCTTAAGAAAGACTGATTCTCTTTGGCACCTGAGCCAAATAATGCAAACTGAGTGTCATGACCTGCCGAAATCACCGGTACTCTATTCGGAATGCCTAACAAAAAGGCAACGTCGTCTTGTAAGCGACCTACGATTTCGCCCGCTTCAACCATTGGTGGAAAGTGCGATTTCGTCAGTTCTAAATACTGTAATACTCCTTCATTCCAGTCACCGCTATCGAGATCGGTCATCATCGACGTCCCAGCCATCGTGCGGTCAGTAGTGAACTCACCCGTTAGCTTTTGAGTCAACATTGAGGAAATAAACACCCATTTGTCCATATTGCGATAGACGCTTGGCTCATTATCTTTCAACCACTTAAGTTTGAATAAAGTATTAAATGAGTAGTCCCCAATACCATTAGCCAAATACAATTCATCGCGGTCAATATCTTGCGCGATCTGGCTCATCACTGGCGCGGTGCGAGCGCATTTCCATGAAATAATGGGATAGATCTGCTTTCCATTTTTATCGAAGGGCGCACCATCCACCCCAAATGTAGTGACAGAAACGGCGACAATATCCGTTGAATTGATTTGAGCCGTCACTTGCTTTGAACATTCAACCAATTTTTTCCATATTTGTTGGAAATCCCAAACATGCTTTGTGCCATTTTGCAGCGTCTCGTTAGCGATATAATGTGACGCAACGATGTCACCTTTTTGATTGATTGCAATTGAGCGAACGTTGGTGGCACCGCAATCAAGAATAATAGTAATCGACATAACTCCCCCTTAAGGCCTGCCCCAGAAAGGGACAGGCAAATTAGTTACCTACTTAATGACCAATTCATTACTTATAGATAGGGCCGAAGTTTTGACACGCACGGTAATCTTGTCCCTCTACGTCCTGACCAAATGCAGACCAAGTATGTGGGCGGAAAATATCTTGGCTATCAACGTTATGCATAGAAACCGGAATGCGCAGCATAGCGGCAAGCGAAATCAAATCAGCACCCACGTGCCCCGAGGTGATCACACAGTGGTTAGCACCCCAGTTCGCCATGACGTCATAGACGGACTTAAATGTGCCTTCTCCGGTCAAACGTGGCACGAACCAGGTCGTCGGCCAGGTGGCGTTAGTGCGTTCATTTAGAATGTTATGCACGTCTTCCGGCAGTTCAATAGAGTGCCCTTCCGCAATTTGCAGCACAGGACCAATACCAGCAATAATGTTGACTCGGTGCATGGTAAACGGCATACCACCTTCTGTGAGGAACTGAGATGAGAAACCGCCCCCGCGGAAATATTCTTCAATGGCAGGACACCATTTCGTCGCATTGAGAGACGCTTCCACATCCGCTTGCGTTAACTCCCAATGCGGTTTCATTGCTGGCTTACCATCTGCTGTCTTGGCTTTGCCTGCACCGTCTAAGGCAGCAGAACCTGAGTTAACAAGATGCAAGAAGCCTGATTCAGGGCGAGTGCCAGTCACACGCTCAACCGCATCTTCAGACCAGTAAGTACGAACATCGTGGAAGACCTGTGCTTCACCCGTCAGTAATTTACCAAACATCATGTTGACGCCATTCAATGCATCATTTTCTGTTGCCACACAAATGGGCTCACGAATGCCGTTCCAATCGAATGAAGAGTTTAAAATGGCCTCAGAAAAGTCACCATTGGGTAGATGATCGGTCCAATGACGTTGACCTTGGAAGCCAGCCAATATGGCGTTATGCCCTAGCGACTCTTCACCAAAACCTTGTTCTTTGAGTTTTGGGTTACCTTGCATCAAATCACGCATGATCATGGTCATCTTAATGACCGTATCCCAATCTTCAGCCTTACGTTCTTCGGTGAACGGGGTACCGTTGTAATCTTTGCCTTCTTTACACCAATCTCTCACCCAAGCGCGCGCCAATTCAAACTCTTTCTTGTCGAACACTTCGCGATCCAAACGGCGTTTGATTTCCGTCATATCGACATATTCATTACGCATGCCCAGATATTTTTGGAAGAACTCTGGGTTAACCACAGACCCAGCGATCCCCATCGAGACCGACCCCATAGAGAGGTAAGATTTGCCTCGCATTGACGCAACCGCTAACCCTGCTCGGCAGAAACGGAGGATTTTGTCTTGCACGTCATTTGGAATAGATTCATCACCTGCATCTTGAACTTCTTTGCCATATATTGAGAAGGCAGGTAAGCCAACTTGGGAGTGACCGGCCATCGCAGCCGCAAGATAAACCGCACCTGGACGTTCTGTACCATTGAATCCCCAAATCGCTTTTGGTGTATGCGGGTCCATATCAATGGTTTCCGTGCCATAACACCAGCAAGGTGTCACCGTGAGCACAAGGCCCACATTTTCACGTTTAAACTTGTCAGCCGTCGCAGCGGATTCAGCCACACCACCAATACAAGAATCCGCTAACACGCACTCCACTTTTTCACCGCTCGCATGACGGATATTCTCTTGAATAAAATGCGCCGCCCGTTGTGCCATCCCCATGGTTTGTTCTTCTAAAGATTCCCGAACCCCCATTTGACGACCGTCGATAGTAGGACGAATACCGATTTTAACTAACTGTGACATAATTGATGTTCCTTATTATTTCTTTAACTCAGGGGCAAATTGAAGGCTGCCCCTGTGCATACTGTTCATCGTGCGTTACTTAACCTGATAACCCTTGACGCCGTAGTAGACGAGGTAAACAAAGCCAATGAATGGAATAACAAATGCGGCGCCAATACCGGCGGCGTCTGAGATTTGTCCCATGATGGCTGTCAGTATTGCGCCACCTAGGATTGCCATGATGAGGAAACTTCCGCCAAACTTAGAGTCCGACCCTAAATCTCGTAGGGATAGTCCAAAAATGGTTGGGAACATCAATGACATACATGCCGATACCCCTACTAATGCATACACGCCAGCTAGCCCACCAACAAACATGATGACAGCCACTAACATCGCGGCGATCGCAGCCAATGCAGCTAGAAGTTTTTGTGGCTCAATGTGTTTCATTAATGCAACACACACCCAGCGCATAACAGAGAAAATTACGATAGATGTCAGAAGGTACGTTGATGCTTCTGCTTCCGTACCGCCAACTTCTTGCATCACGTAACGAATCGTCCATGACCAACAGCCAATTTGTGCACCGACATAGAAAAATTGGGCTATTACCCCTTTTGTAAAGTGACCGCGCTTAACAATACGGCGGTACGCTTGACCAAATGTTGACTCACCCGTCGAGCTTGTGTCCTTTGCCGTCGGCATTTTTGTTTTAAGAATCAATAACCAAATCAGAGCAATAACAACGGCTACGCCGATATAAGGCATCATGACCGCGTATAATTCATCGGACTGAATTTGGGCTAGTTCATCCGCTGCCATCACCGCACGGTCACTATCCGTCGCAGGGTTGAGTTGCGATAAGATATAAAATTTGCCAATTAATACCCCTGTAATCGAGCCAATGGGGTTACAAGCTTGAGCAATATTAAGACGTCGCGTTGCGGTTTCTTCCGGACCCATCGCTAAAATATAAGGGTTGGCGCTGGTTTCTAGAATAGAGAGACCACCTGCTAGTACAAATAATGCTAACAAGAACGGCAAGTACTCCATTGCTTGCGCAGCGGGATAAAATAGCAGCGCACCAGTTGCAAATAACCCTAAGCCTAAAAGCACCCCTGCCTTGTAGCTATATCGCTGTATAAAAAGCGCAGCGGGTAAGGCCAAACAAAAATAAGCACCATAAAAAGCCGTTTGAACCAAACCAGATTGCATATCAGTCAAAGTAAATACTTTCCGAAATTGTGCGATAAGCACATCCGTCATATTATTTGCTAATCCCCACATTGCAAAACAACAACATAGCAACCAGAACGCAAATTTTATTTCCTTTGGTATTACCTCTATTTTATTGTTCCTCTGAGATTCAGACGAACTTATATTGAGAGTATCAGTCATAAGATATCCTTATTAATAATCACATTATTGATTTAATTTATATATTATTGTATTTCACGTTATTACAAGTCGGTAATTACCACATCTACCAACTCACTATCACATATTTTAAGAAGACTTCTTTTTTTATATTTTGATTTATCAGCAATAAGAACAACTTGCTGAGAGATCTCAATAAAACTTCTTTTTATTTGATAGTTATATTCATTTGAGTCCCAAACCCCCGAGTCATAATCAAACCCTACGCAGGAAAAGAAGCAAACATCTACCGACATATTCGCCAGTGTGTCTACGGCGAGCGGACCATAAAAACTGCTGTACTTCTCGGAATAGCTTCCGCCAGTACAAATGACACTAATGTTATTTTTCCCTTCTAAAGCAATAACATTCTGAAGAGAGTTGGTAATAATTGTACAACTTATGTTGGGGATTTCTCGTGCTAAGCACCAGCTTGATGAACTCGCATCCAATCCAATTACCATGCCTTCTTGAATATAATCCAGCGCTTTACTCACCAGTAATTCTTTTTCTTCTAAATAGTCTTTAGCTCGAGCATGAAAAGAACGACCCTCATCAATTTCTTGAACACTCACTGCCCCACCGTGAACTCTTTTAAGTGCACCGGACTCATCAAGTTTTTTTAAGTCTCGACGAATGGTTTCTACGGAAACATTAAATGCTTCGGCTATTTCCTCAACCGTAGCACTTCTTTGGTCATTAACGAGTTCAACAATCTGCAGGCTTCTCATAATTGCTCCCTTTCTGGCTTGATTATTAATTTACCAACGAAAAAGGTGCAAAACTGTGACCAAATCGTCATCACGCCCGCTATTGACCACTTTATGACTAGTATTGTGGAGTATTGAACACAAATGCCCGATTTTTCTATAAACAGTCATTAACAACAATAAGAAATATATTAAGTAATTCTTATTTAATGAGAAAGGCATTATTTAATTGATAACGTTAAGTCAGTGATTGAATAGTAGGATATCGTCTTGATAAGTATACATTTAAAATGTAGTGGACATTATAATTACATAGGTATAACTAAAACCCTGATAATGTTTGTTAACACATCATTTTAGGTTCAATGTTAAACGAATAGCGCTTTACTTTATTCATAGATGCCTCCACTAAACGATAAACACCTATGGCACTATTCTCCAAATTGGTAAAGATAACTGTCTACGCAGATGGTTCTATAGATCCGAACAATAGGTTTTATGAATATTCTTGCAATGCTCTTATATTGAAGACTCCATTCATTGCACGAGAATATAACAATGTATAAGTTCATCATTCCATTGATGTTATTGCCCTTAAGTGGCGCAGTTAGCGCTCATGAAGTGGTTCACACCCACAGTGCTTTTGGTACTGGGTTTATGCATCCTATATTTGGACTGGACCACGTACTTGCGATGGTTGCAGTGGGGTTGTGGGGTGTCTTCCTTAGCAAGCCTGCGACATGGATGCTACCCGTACTCTTTCCACTCATGATGGCTGTTGGTGCCACCATTGGAATCATGGGCATTGCGCTACCACAGGTTGAAACTGGCATTGCATTATCTTCAGTCATACTGGGATTAATGATTGCTTTCAAGCAACGTCCCCCACTGCCTATTGCTTACTTAGTTGTAGGGTTCTTTGCACTTTGTCATGGCAATGCGCACGGAACACATTTACCTAGCACAATGGTGCCACTCAACTTTAGCCTGGGCTTTGTCACATCAACCGGTTTGCTTCACCTTCTTGGTGTCGGCGTCGCACTCGTCGCACAGAAGTATTCTAAGTTGATTGCAATCCAAGCACTTGGTGCGGCTATTTCCCTTGCTGGTGTTGGCTTCGTCATCAACCTAGTCTAGCGGAGTATGATATGAACCGTTCAATGAAGTCGTTATTGGTGACGTTACTTTTATCGCCTTCAGTGGCAATGGCGCACAGCCCAATAGAAGGATTTGGTGAGTTTTACAATGGATTGCTCCATCCACTGTTCATTCCTGCTCATATTGTTGGATTGTTAGCGTTCGGTGTGTGGTTCGGCAGGCAACCTAAGGATGACCTTGCTTTGGGCATCTTGGCCTTACTCTTGGGTTTGATCCTTGGTCTTGCTTGTTCCGAGTTAGTGAATCAACAGATAATGGCGGTTCCCACAATGTTAATTTCTGTTGGTTTTGGTGCGCTATTGCTGTTAAGGACAACGCTGAATAAGTGGGTAGTGTGCTCAACGGCCGCATTAGTCGGGCTAGTCGTGGGAATGGATTCAGAACAGAGTCTGCTTGTTGGCTCCGAAAAGTTAGTGAGCCATTTGGGAACCACTATCAGCGTATTTACTGTTGTGCTTAATACTGTGTTGTTCAGTAGTAAACTCAACTGTGCGTGGCAGTACACGGCTATACGAATACTAGGCTCATGGGTATTTACCTGCAGCGCATTGGCAACATTGGTTCTATTGACCGAAAAAGTGGTTGGCTAACCATGTTTTAGACAGATATAACCGGCCAGCCACACTCTATTTGTTATGGACGCTTTTTCAACTCGTTGAGTAAAAACATTTGGGCTGGTCCTATTTGATCGCCACTATTATTGAGTGCTTCGAGCATAAAAATGCCTTTCCCACTGTTCGAAAATTCAGGGAAGAATTGAACCAATGTTCCTTGATTGATTTGGTCTTCCGCCAGACTTCGTGTAACAAACCCCCAACCAAACCCTTGCTCAATCAGTTGTACTTGATCCAGTAGACGTTGTACGTCGATACGTTCACCTGCTCCCTTTAAGATATCAACCGCAGCGTCGTTATCCGAGCACAAGTAAATCTGGGGAAAAAGAAGTAAATCTTCAAAAACGATATTGTTGCCTGAGTTCAGTTCATGGTCCGGTGCGCACACCAGCAATGACTCACATGTGCCAATATTATAAAAATTAAAGTGCTGCGGCACGCCTTCCACGGTTTTTCTGATTAGCATATCTAGCTCTCGGTCCGTCAATCGAGACTCAAGTCGCTGGTCGGTGTCACGAATAAAGAGTAGGCGTATATGAGGAAATTCGGCTTTAAGCGCTTGAGTTTCTTTTGCTAAATCCTGCAAGGTGATCTCGCTTTGTACCCCGATGCGAAGCTCTTGCTCTGAACCACCAGCCACCGCTTGAGCAAACTGATTTATCTGCTCTGCCTGACGTAATAATACTTTGGCTTTCTCATACAATTGTTTACCCGCATCGGTGAGTTGCAGATTACGACGACTACGGTCAAACACTTCTACCCCTAGATCAATCTCCAGGTTGCTCAACATAACACTGAGGCTGCTTTTGCTCTTTTTTAATCGGCGCGCGGCTTCAACCATAGTGCCAGCATCGTAAGTGGCAACCAATGCTTCCATCTGATCCAAATTAAACATAATCCCTCTTATTCTTGATGCTAAGTGTTCGTATAAACCGAACCTATCGTTTTTTATTGTTGGTCATTGATTAACTAAAATCAACACCAAATCAGCAATCCACATCGGTTTTTGCGATTTCTACACAATAGATAAACCGGAGTTCTCCTATGAAATTTTGTACGAAAAAGGTTTTGCTCAGTACATTGGCGGTCAGTATCAGCATGAACCTATTTGCTGCTGGCTTTGAGGCTGGCGATGTTGAACCTACACCCAAAGGGCCATCAACCTATCCTGAAGGGGTCCCAGCAGAATGGATGCCATGGAAAGACCCAGACAATAACAGTGTGCTCAATGTGAACATGGATGGCACAGAAGATGTGTTTGTACTTCGTCGTGACACTTCTGAAGATCCAAAGCGTGAGCCGGGGTTAATCAACCCACAGCGTTACGTGGCCGCCATGAACGGCAAAAATGCTTTTCCAACATTTTTTGGATCCCCGATGGCATTTAACACGGAAGACTTGAAGGCGGGCAAACCAGATGTTGCTGTCTTTGGTTTGACGATCGACGATAACTTTATCGGTGGAGGCTCTTACGCAGCGAATAAAATGCGGACGCTTCTTGATTATACAACGGTCGGGTCTGCGACTGACCAGATGAATGGTATGGCCTATTTTCCAATGATTAGCGTCGCCGATTACGGCAACGTCAACGCACATTATGGCCACAGTGAAAAAAGCTTGGAAGAGATCCACGTCGTCGCGACTGAAGTGCTCGATGCCGATGTCATGCCGGTTGCGATCGGCGGCACTCATATACAGATGTATGGAATGTTAACTGCATTAGCCAAAAAATACGGCAAAGGCAATGTCGCCCTCATACATTTTGACTCTCACTATGACGCACTAACCGCTGGCATGGGACGCTATGTTCACAATGGATCGATGATCGCTCGCGCCGTTGATTACGGGTTGTTGAACGGTGAAGACATCATTCAAGTTGGGCTACGCAGCTTTGGTCCTAGCCAGGGTGATCTTCAGTACATGAAGGACAACAACTTTAAGTTCCACTTCCAAGCTGAAGTCGACAAAAAAGGGTGGGAACACGTAATCAAACGTGTGCTTGAAGAAACCAAAGGCAAAAAAGTCTTCCTCTCATTCGACCTCGATGTGGTTGATGCCTCGGCAGCCCCTGCCGTCGGTACTCAAGAACCAGGAGGTCTGACTGCCCAAGAAGCCATGCACATGATTCGCGTAATAGGTGCTGGGACTGACTTGGTTGCAGCAGAGTTTAATGAATACAACCCGCTTCTTGATGATGCTCATGACACCACGGGCATCTTGATGGACCGTATTATCCGCAGCATGTTTGCTGGTATGGCGGCGAAGAAAGACGGTATCGAAGACCCTATGTACTTGGATCCTCAACGACAAGACCACGCTTATAACCCAGAAAAGTAATAGATGGCCGCGCCACAAAGCAAACGTGGCGCACTTTCTCGACCCAGCAATCAAACGCAAGTCACTTAATTAGGAATAACGATATGACTGACAAAAACCGCCAACAACCTGACAAAAACACCGTCACCTTCTTAAGTCAGTTGTACCGCGAACCTTTAGCTCATTTCCTATTGGTCGCCGCTGGTCTTTTTGCCGCTCATCGTTGTGTTGATAGTGATGATAGACAAGTCGTCTTCATTGATGCATCTCGTCAAACTCAAATTATAGAAGCCGCTCAAAGCCGACAGTTAGAGCCATTAACCATATTGCAACGCGACGCGGCATTGGCTTCCTATATTGATGAAGAGATCCTATTTCAAGAGGCGATTAAACGTGGTTATGTGACCAACAGTAAAGTGCGCGATCTCTTGCTACAAAATATGCGCTACTTCATTTCAGGCGGCGTAGAAACGCCGACGGAAGAAGAACTTAAACAGTTTTTCAAACGAAACCCTGACCTATTTGCCAATCAAGCCACCGTTGACATCGACCATATTCAATTTAAAGAGCCTGATGACGTCCCTACAGATCTCAAAACACAGCTAGATGCAGGGCTAGAGCACCGTAATATTGGTGATTTTGACAGCCATAATGCTCCAGTCATGAGATATCTCGATAAATCAAATCTGCTTAACCACTTCGATGCTGAAATGACCAAGGCCATTCTAGAGGCTGACGGTACGGCTTGGCATGGCCCAATATTATCGAGCTATGGAACGACCCATTTTTTCCGCGTCACACAAAAACGCCCTACTTCAATGCCAACTTATGAACAATCAAAACAATGGGTTGAAACCTTTTGGGTCAACGCTCAAAACCAACAGTTAGTGCAACAAGAGCTTGATGAAATAAAACCAGATTACCGTGTTGAGCTTCAACCAATTAAGAAAAAAGGTGAAACTAATGACTAGTCTTGTTCGCTATCTTGCTTTTTTAATATTGGTGCTCCTAAACAGCAGTGTGGCCGCCCACACATTAGGCATCGACAATTCAGATCTTATTGAACTATCAACCTCAGGAGAATATCAATTCGTTGTTAAGGTTCCTGGGGAGTATCAGCCTTATATCCATACGCCGGTCTTACCTAAACATTGTCAGTACATCGGTGATGCTGCTGGTGAGTACGGTGCTAGCGAGATCCGCTACCACTTTAACTGCGACAGCCGACTCACTATCAATGACCAATTGCAGCTACCTTGGGAACGAGAAGGCGCAATGTTAACGGTTGACTGGAAAGATAGTGAGCCAGTGACCGTTTTGAGTAAGCGAGAAAATGGCGTGATAACGGTAGATTTAATTGATTATTCCGCAAGCTCAGGATCTTGGATTGAAGGCGCAAAAAGATACACCAGCATTGGCGTTGAGCACATTATGTTGGGCTTCGATCATCTCTTATTTGTTTTGGCTTTATTGTTTGTGGTCAGTAAAGGCCGCGACTTAATAAAAACCATTACTGCATTCACGGTTGCCCACAGTATGACACTCGGGTTGGCCACCTTTGGTTATTTATCGTTACCCACTGAGCCAGTCGAAGCGACTATCGCCCTATCCATTGTGTTTTTGTGCTGCGAGGTCATTTACGCTCGCCGTGGCAACAAGGGATTAACCTTCCGTATGCCATGGGTTGTTGCATTTTCCTTTGGGTTATTGCACGGCCTTGGTTTTGCTGGTGCCCTGCTCGATATTGGTCTCCCACATTCAGAAATTCCACTTGCACTGCTCTTCTTCAACGTCGGTGTTGAGATAGGACAGCTCCTGTTTGTCATGGTGATATTGGTTACCGTTCGCTCTGTACAACAGCTTTTTGACACGCTCCTAACCGCACGAATAAGTCGCAATATCACAACCTGCGTTATTTATACGATGGGAATTTTGTCCAGTTACTGGCTTATTGAACGAACGCTCTTGGTCTTCGTTTAATCATCAATTTAGGAACATTACTATGAAGATTCTACTTAAGCTCTTGGTCGCTATTACATTGATGCCATTGACTGCAAATGCTAATGAAACACTCAGCTGGGATCAACTCATTCCACAAGCGGATTTATCCTTTACTCGTTCTGTCATGAACAAACGAGTGCAACACGACGGACAGGAGCTAGCCCCTCAAATGCTTGATGAGGCTTTACTTCGTACGGTTGGTGAATTAGACGGGAAACAAGTTAAATTACCAGGCTATCTCGTCCCTATTGAAGGAGGTGATGAAAGCATCACAGCATTTTTGTTAGTCCCATATTCCGGTGCGTGTGTGCATGTACCCCCACCGCCGCCAAATCAAATCGTGTACGTTGAGCCAGATAAGCCACTACCGATGCAGTGGTATAATGACCCGATTTGGATTGTCGGCACAATGGAAACACATGTCGTAGAATCTGAAATGGCACAAACGGGA
This sequence comes from Vibrio sp. E150_011, assembly GCF_053544015.1. NCBI lineage: Bacteria > Pseudomonadati > Pseudomonadota > Gammaproteobacteria > Vibrionales > Vibrionaceae > Vibrio > Vibrio sp. E150_011. Next base: position 92,566 of record NZ_JBHFOL010000002.1, on the reverse strand, counting down.
TACAAAATGAATAACGCTAAGATTTTGTCGTTTGACAACGGTCAACGCCTAAAATGATGTTCGAATATAGTCGCTTGAATCGTTTAAATGTGAGCTACGTCAGTCAAATAAGAAAACACTCGTAACGGCTATATTCGACCTAGCGCTTGTCGCATCCAAAACAAACATGCCGATAATCCCAACGGCATTGTGAATATCAATAAACGTCCAACACACCTCCCCCTAATAGCTTTCAATAGGCAAATGCCTATCGACGTGATCCTCGGTCAATGTCGATAGGTACATGGCTGCTCGTTTGACGTCTCTCACATTCAGTATCCGGCTAGTAACTATTAACTATTAACTATTAACTATCCTAAACCAACACGCCCTCCCTTTAAGCCATCTTCTTACGCAACGACTCAATAAGTCGCACCACAAAATGTTCATATCCGTGGCAACAATAAGCCCATCCCGATTCGTCGCTATAAGTATGATTTAAATACGCTATAAGTACCTTCTCACATCGTTCGCTTTCAATCCCCGCTATTCACCTCGGACATTAAATGGCTATTATAGCTCTTTACGCAACGTATATACCTGTAGCCACACTTTAAAACCGAAGTCAAATTCCTACTGTTTTCTACTATTTAAAATTCTACTGTTATATTTCTCACACCCAAACAAGGTATGACGATTTTATGCTGCCGTCGCTTATACGCACTGAGCATACTATTTTCATTCAATGTAATTACATCGAAATAAACAAGAGTAAATAATATGAAAAAGACACTATTAACCATCGCACTTCTTTCCGCTTCTTCATTTAGTTTTGCCGACGATAATTCTGGATTCAGAATTGGCGCTGGTGTTGCTGGCGGCTTTGAGCAGCATGATAGTAATAAAGCCATTGCCGCACCTAAAATTGAATTAGGTTATGACATGAACTCAATGCTGTCATTTAACGCTGGCTATACACACCTAAGTGGCGATTCAAGTGTTGCTGGTGAAAAAAGTGAGCTGTCGGGTGGCGCATTAAACTTAGGCGTTGAAGTTGGCCATACGTTTGATTTATCGAACCATAAACTTAAGCCGTATGTTGGTCTTGACTATAAGTTTCAATCGGTTGAAAACAAAGTCGCAGACTTAAATGATAAAGAACGTACTCACTCGGCGGTGCCTTCACTAGGTGTACGTTGGACAGCTCCTGTCGGCTTTTATACGGATGCAAAAGTCAGTTACCACAAAGCGACTGACTACGTAAAATCTAACGCCGTTGCTGGCCTCACGGTTGGCTGGAAATTTTAATTAGTATAGAAAATTCAGGTTCACGGATGAGCCCATTTATATAAAACCACTACACCGGTAGCTAGTGGCGTTATATAAATTCATAGTCAATCAATCATAAAAATTAATTATTATCATGATTAAAATATAATTAACCGCTCGTGTTTATCGTGATTCATCCCTCCACAACATAAAGTACACAATAGAATATACTTTATGCCTTAACATCGATGGCTCTGTTATCAACATCGAAGTGGTCAAAGCACATCACATTGTTTCGTTAAGGTCATTCGCAGCAAAGCTCAATGTAGATCGTAGTTTTTCATTGCTCGTTTTGTCACAATGATGGCCTATCCACACAGAAGTAATTGTCATGATGTTCACGAAACAAGACCTTATTAATGATCTCAATACCCTTGGCATTGATAGCAATGGTGTCCTACTTGTCCACTCATCAATGAAAGCCATTGGGCCTGTTGAAGGTGGCGCAGACACCGTATTAGACGCCTTGTCAGAGATAATGGCAGGTGGTTTACTGGTGTTACCGACGCACAGTTGGGATAAACACAATCTCGCAAGTGGCATTTTTGACCCAGACAAAGAACCGTCTTGCGTGGGCATATTGAGTGAAGTGTTCCGACATCGAGCTGGGGTCGTTCGTTCGCTTCATCCCACTCACTCGGTTGCCGCATTAGGTAATGGCGCCGCGCAATTTATTTCAGGAGAAGAAAACGCCACGTCACCCTGTCCAAGAAATGGGGCATGGGGAAAGCTGTATGATACTGACGCTCAAATTCTATTTCTTGGCTGCCCGCTAACACGTAATACCTATATCCATGGTGTTGAAGAGTGGTGTGGTATCCCACATAGAATCGATGCTAACCCAGAGGCCATCAAAATCAGAAAAGGTGAGCACATCATCAATACCGTCCTGCATCGCCACAAAAGCCCCGTGAAGAGTATCCATGAAAATTATGGCAAGCTAGAAAAGCCGTTTATCGATCTTGGAATCGGTCATTGGGGACAAGTAGGAGAAGCGAAAGTCTTTCTCGCCCAAGCAAAAGCAATGGCTGATATCACCACTGCGTTTCTCAAGAAAAACCAAGACCTATTTATTGATGATACGCCAGTCCCTGAATCGTGGTATTAAGTACTTCAGGTATAAGATGATGCTCTCATACACGCTGTATATAAGAATCTGTCCTCTTCAGTGAGTTGACTTCATTCAACTCAATCTCCGCTCATGGAAGGAGATACCACACTCTTAGATGCAGTGAACCACTCGAAGTAAGGTTGAAATGTCACCCCGTTAACATGACCATTAAATAAGAAGTTCATCTTTTTTCTCGATAAAGCCATGATTTAATGAGCCAAACGGTATATACATAATGAGGTATTACTCAAAGTGCAGATAAATTCATGACGCTCAAAGAAATCCTTCAAATTCGTAATGTTCGCTACTTCATCATGTTTCGAAGCAGTTACTTTGCGCGTTTTTATTACCCTATTTTCACCCTACTCTATTTAGATTATGGCCTAACCCTTTCTCAATTCGCCATGCTTAACGTGGTTTGGGCAGCCACCATTGTGCTGGCTGAGGTTCCGTCCGGGGCATTTGCCGATACCTTAGGTCGAAAAAAGCTCGTCGTATTATCTTCGATTGTCATGTTTGTTGAAATCGCCATGATCGCGGTGGTACCAACAGGGAACCCCAATTTGGTGTTTATCGTATTTTTGATCAATCGAATATTAAGCGGCCTTGCGATGGCGTTAGCGAGCGGTGCCGATGAAGCGCTGGCTTACGACACGTTAAAAGAACAAGGCAAAGAAGATCTGTGGCCGCGAGTCCTACAAATCCAGCTTCGCATCGCCTCAAGCCTCGGTATCTTTGTCACGCTGGTCGGCGCTGCGATGTACGATGTTGACTTTATGGCTAACATTTATCATTTTCTCGGGTTAGCCAAGCCAGACAGCACGCAAGACCTAATGCGCATACCCGTTTATGCCACCCTCCTTGTCGCGATCGTTGCCATTTATTCCGCGATAAGCATGCAAGAGGAGAAAAAAACACTACCAAGCGGCAGCAACAAACTGGCCACGACCATGGCAAGCCTCAAGCTAACGGCAAATACGGCTAAATGGGTATTTGCGACACCTTATGTGCTATTCATATTGCTCTACTACAGCCTATTTGAACATACCTCGCGAATGTTTTTAACCATGAACAGCCAATACTATCTCGCTATTGATATCCCTATTCTTTATTTCGGTTTTATTGGGGCGGGCATCAGTTTACTTAAAATAGTACTGGCCGGACAAAGCCGTCGGCTTGCGGAAAGTATGGCGCCTAGAACGTTCATTGCGGTGATGGGTTTTGCAACCATGGCAACCTATTATTGGATCAGTTTAGGCTGGTCAGTCTATGGGGTGATACCCGCGCTGGTATTAATATTTATCATTATGACAATGAATATTTTTGTTAGTTATCATCTAAATAAAAAAACCGAGTCGCATAACAGAGCCACTGTCTTAAGCTTTAAAGGTCTAATATTTAACCTAGGATACGGCTTGATTGGTATTTTATATGCCTACTATTATAAATTGGTGTCTCAGGGTTACACCGCGCAAGAAATAGAACAAAATATCGATTTCTTAGCCTCCCTTTCTTCATTTTTCTACTACTTTACATTTTTGTTCCTCTCAATCACGGCGGTATTCTATTTTAAAGACAAAAAGAAGGCGATTTTTTAGACATATTAAAGGCTTTGTTACGTAATTCTGTTTAGATACCGAGTCGTTCCGTTCTGCCTTTTTTAAGTCAGGCATCAGCTTTCGTATCATAAGTACCATCACCAGAGAGCACTTCGCTATCCGTAACGCTCGACAAGCTCACTCTGCTGTGATGGTTGGTGAATGTCACTGTTCAGATCTTAGGCTCTTAAATTGCTTTCATCAGACTAAGCCACAATATCCGTATTGAGTTCAACGCAATCCAATCCGTAGTCGGTTAGCGTGATATAACAACCTTCAGAGCTAAGACTAATAAACTCATTACTTTCTAGGCAATTCAATACTTTATCTAACGGCTCTTCTAAATAATACTCAATTGATGACTGTGCTTCGTCAACATAACAGGCTCCCATAGGCTGTAAGGTCAGATATCTAAGCAAGGTAAGGCTATCCATGTGAAGGTGTGAATCGGCATGTTGACATCGATTTGATTGCATTTGTAGGTATCCTTTATCATTTTCCGTAATGATAAGATGCTGTAATTTCGTTCAGAAAAATGGGATCTTTCTTACGAAAAAAACATAACTGACGGATATATTTATTATTCCAAACTAGAGGTCAACCATACCAGCAACCACCTTTAGCAATGCCTAGTTTTTATCACGCTAGCCACTTTGAGTGCGCTACTCTAGTTCAATCTAATAACTCAACAAAGTCGATATCAAGTACGGTCAGCAATGAATGGGCTAGAAATCGAAAAGCATACTAAGAAAAACATCTCTGTCCGCTGGGGAAACGTCTCGATGAGTCGTGTACTCCACGTGTGAGTCCACCGTCGCGGAAGGCGATAACTTAATGCTCCACAGCGCTTTAAGCTGGTTAGGAACCATTGAATATCGCACATCCATAATACTCAGTTCATCGGTGGGGTCTTGCGCTAAAAATCCGTTTGAGAACCATCGGAAGCGCTCAATATCTTGGGCTTGTTGCGAATTCGGGTCAAGCCATGGGAAGTCTCGATTCACGTCCAACTTTGCGATAGATTCACCAGGGTATGTTTTCACCGAGGTACCCACCCTCACCGCGTCAACATAGTACTGCTGGTCTGTTTCATAAATCACTTTCCATACCAAAATATTAGCGAAGCTTGGTTTGGCTTCCAGCAAGATAGGCTCGTGCTGCCGTTCTTTTGCTAATTGCCAACCAGCAGCTTCAGCCCTGTCTTTTTGTATTAGCCCCAGCGTTGGATAAGTCAACGCCCAAAGAAACGCAATACGAGCAAACCAAGGGGTTCGCTTCCACGTTGCCAATACGAGCAATATGAGTATTGGAAGTGTGTATATAGGATCGATAATAGATATATTGTTCCAGGCATAACGCTCATTAGTGAACGGCCAAAACAACTGGGTACCATAAGATGTGCAGGCATCAAGCAGCGCATGAGTGCTGTAGCCTAACGCGCAATAGAGCCAGCTTTGTTTGAACGAGAGTCCGCGTTTTTTTGCGAACAGTAAATGTAAAACTAACGCGCAAATTAAACTGCCAATGGGGATAAAAAACAAAGAGTGCGTGAACTGTCGATGGAACTCCAAAAACAACAGCGGGTCACTTGATGATTGAATGAGAACATCCAAGTCTGGCGCCATTCCAGCAAGCAGCCCCAGCAGTCCAGCCACTGCCATGTGTTGCTTTTTACTCACCGATTGGGACAACGATGCGCCCAGCACTCCCTGCGTTAATGGGTCCATAATTAACTCATTGATAGTTTTCGATTAAGTCGCTCATCATCTTAGAGTAGACCCATTTCAGTGAATTGGAATAGATTGATGGCATAGACATTGGATACGTTGAGCAAAGTGCTTATGCGTTTAGTGCCCTCATCTTATGTGTAAAGGGACAAATATATAAAGAAAGAAATATATAAAGAAACAAACGCATCAATGCGTAACCCTAGAGCGCCGCTACAACTGATATAACATCACCAAGCTTAACTTTTCCTGATAAGACTCGATAAGCTCTAGCTTGGTTTTCCCTTCATTGTGGTAAAACAGCGCCCCCTGATCGTTCAGGACCGAGTAAAATTCATCGATCATATCGAGGACGACATTAACACGTTGGATTGTAATCGGCGTGCAGCTCTTACCATCAAGGTCGTCTTCAATATCTAAGACATGTGAGCGAAACATCTCTAATGTAAATAGTTTTTCTAGCGCCTCATCGCTCTCAAGCGCTGTTCGGTATTGGTCTCTTAGTCGCTCTGTAAAACCGATGACTTCAAGACTGGCATGGTTACCTTGTAGCCACGCCTGCTTTTCCTCTAACGCATTCATTGCAGCTTGTTTGACAAGGCAAAATGCCTCTAACGATTGTCGATGTGAATGGCCCTGCTCTAGTATCCATCCTGAGAAAAATCGGGTTTCAAAGCGCTCACAGAATTGGAAACGAGGATCATCCACCCCATTACTGTTCAGCTCAGTCAGTGGATCAAAGGGATACATATAGCCAAAATCAAACAACCACAGCTGCTGGTTATCATCACTCAATAAATTCCCTGAGCACAAATCCCACTCGAACAGTCCAACCCTTTCACACGCGCTTAGTGTAGAAAATAGCTGCGACAGAAGTGAAGGCGTAAGCTGTTTTATTGGTTCACCCTCAATCCAATCAGATAAAATAATACCAAGGCGATAGTCTGCATATACCGTTTCAACAATGCACTTGAACGACTCTGAAGTCTCGGGATCATCCTTAACCTTTTGAAAATCAGAACGACGTTGCACCTCATTAAGGAACGAGAACTGACCATCTAAATTTTTTACACGGGCGACTGGGCGTTTTTTCTTTAATGTGAAGTCTTTGCCATCAAGACGGATCCGATAAACCTCGGCCGTCAGCCCACTATCGAATGTTTGAATGACATAAGGAGACTGACTGGTGGTTAAAGCCAGTTCCTCGGGCGATATCGGGCAATGCTTGAGGTGGCCAACAACCAGATTGTCACCGCTTTTTTCAAACTGCCACTGTGTTTTATGACGCTTATTCATACCTTCAATCCCTGATTACCGTTCCGTTACAAGGACTGTACAAAAAATTCATGCATTGCATATCCCCCTTACTGACATAATTTAAGGCTTAGCGTTTAGGCATATGCAGGTAAGACGGTTTGGGGCATTAACAAGTTAATGCGTGACATCGACATTGATTAAAGCGAAATAGTTGAATCTTTACTCTTAACGTTAAAAGCGTAAGCCCATGACCATAATAACGATGCCACCCCTAAAGCTTCTGCCTTTAACTGTCCTAATATATTATCTGCTCCGTCATTAGTGACTTGGTTGAATGGCGTCTATCTGGCATCATGCGCCAACAAGCGCCGTGGTCAATGAACGGTACAGAGAATGCGAAGGTAGCCAGTGGTAGAAAACAGCCAACAATTAAAGAACCGTTACGACGAACAGGGCTACTTTGTTCTCAGAAATTATTTTGATGACGCTCAGCTTTCATCGCTTAGAAAAGTGGTACTGAAATTTCATGACCGGTGGAAAGCAGACAATGAAGAATTCTATCAAGAAGAAGCATTTAACTCGTCTTTAATTACGGGAAGCGAATACTTACCCACCAACGATAGAACGATACTTTTTGACTTCATCAGTTCAAAAAAAATGATGGACGTCGTCGATGCGGTGATCCCGGAAAACCCAGCGTTCATGAACACACAACTGTTCTTCAACCCTGTCAATCCGCAACAAAAAGACTTCTGGCATCGTGACTGTCAATATGACTATGACGTTGAAGACCAAATGAGAGTCATACTAGAGACGCAAGTATTACACCTCCGCGTCCCCTTGTTTGATGAACCCGGCATGGAAATCATACCCGGGACGCATAAGCGATGGGACAACGAAGAAGAGTACAACGTTCGCCAAGAAGTGAATGGCAAAGTGAGCAGTGATAGCCTCTCTGGTGGCAAGCAGATTGCATTAGCAGCGGGCGACTTGTTAGTGTTTTCAGCGGATATGATTCACCGAGGACGGTACGGATTAGATCGTTTGGCTTTGGATATTTTGATTTTTGATTCTGCGTCTGACTATGTCGACTACGTCGATGACGATTGCTTACCTACTTCGTCAATACTCAGCAATATCGCCAATCCAAGGCTATTTATTAATACACTGCATCTCAAGTCGATGTGTCATGAACATGAACAACGTTAGACAGTATTAAACGACACGTGTGACGACATAAATCAATTCAAACACAATCATAAAATTGGCCGTATTATATTTCTATGTAGGGTGGCCATTCACAGCTAAATTGAAATATGTATTGATGATTATCGATAAATCCTGCTAATTTAATAGACCACTAACATTACAGCGGCGTATCGGTTGTAATTGTTTTTAAATTGTTATCACACGGATGTTCTACCCATGCTCGCAAAAATTATTACCCTATTCCCACTTTGGGCAATCCTTTGCTCAATCATTGCCTTCTTTATCCCTGCACCTTTTGCGTCTCAGAGTTCGTTAATCGTGCCTTTGTTGACCGTCATTATGTTGGCTATGGGGCTAACCTTACAGCCAGCCGACTTCTTAAAGGCGATTAAAAATAAAAAAGCGGTCGGCTTGGGTCTAGTGTTGCAATTTACTGTCATGCCGACAGCAGCATTACTGATTAGCATGATGCTAAACTTCTCTCCGGAATTAACACTCGGCATGGTCTTGGTGGGTACGGTTGCAGGTGGCACCTCTTCAAATGTGATGTGCTATTTAGCAAAAGGCGACGTCGCTCTTTCTATTACCATGACGGCACTGTCCACATTCTTAGGGGTAATCTTAACGCCGTTCATTATTGAATTGATTATGGGTCAGAGTGTGGATATTCCTGTCCTCGGAATGATTCAAAGCCTCTTTAAGATTGTGTTCTTACCTGTGTCGATTGGTGTTTTGTGTAATGTCTTTTTCCATAAAGTAGTCAGTAAGGTTGAGCCGTTGCTACCGCTGATTTCTATGATTGCGATTGTTCTAATTGTTGCCATTGTGGTTGCCCTAACGGGAAGTAAGTTGGCGGCGGTAGGACCTATCGTCATGCTCGCAGTCATTCTACATAATGGCTTTGGTCTGACGGCCGGTTACTTTATCTCTAAGGCTATGGGGTTTGAAGAGAAGGTGTGTCGCACCATCGCATTTGAAGTGGGTTTGCAGAATTCAGGCTTAGCAACCGCGTTAGCGTTAAAGTTCTTTACTCCGGCATCGGCGGTGGCGGGTTCATTGTTTTCGGTTTGGCACAATATATCGGGTTCTATCGTCGCGGGATACTTTTCAAAGAGAGCGCCTCAAGAGGCTAATCCATTGAAAGTCAGTGATTAAATCACGTTAATTTAGTTATCAGCGCGCATTATCAAGCTCCTTTTTCAAGGGGCTGATAGCGCCTTGTAGTAATGTGAAATATGCCAAAACTGGTTATTCGTGACTAGAAGTCGAACATAATCAGTCATTGGCATTAGAATCATAAGTAAGTTTCCAGCTTTGTTTACTCACTCTATCCACTGAGAGGTGGCGGTAATTGTCAGCTCCAAAGTCTACACTCAGTGCAGATAAAGTAGCATGGCTTAAGATACCAAAAACGCTCGCACCTGCACTCTTTGCCGATGTCACACCAGCGATAGCATCTTCAAATACAATGCACTTATCAGGCTTAACACCCAATTTTTTTGCACCTAACAAGTAAGGCTCTGGAGCAGGCTTGCCGCACGTGACGTCTTCAAATGTGACGAAAACGTTAGGAATCGGAATACCACCAGCCTTCATTCTCGCTTGAGCAACATCGATATTGCATGATGTCACTATACCCCACGGGATTTGATTTTGGTCTAGGGTCGCCAAGAACTCGAGAGCCCCCTCAATGGCTACTACCCCGTTGGTATCATTAGCTTCTTGCTCTTTTAACCATTCAATCTCTTTTTCAATCGTGGATAATGACTGATTGCGAAGCAGATCTCTTACACATCCGTCAGCGGTCCTTCCGTGAATAACACTCAACACATACTCTACGTCCAATTGATATTTCGATGCCACTTGGCCCCACGCTCGATTAACGGACTCTATCGAGCTTACCAATGTTCCATCAAGATCGAATAAACAACCCGCAAAATTTAGTTCTGTCATAAAAGGCTCCTCTAAGCCAACGTCGGTACGTATGTTGACAATGATTATTTCCGGATCTAATTATCTAATAGATACTTAGCCGTACCCTCATCGGTAATGAGAGTTGAAACCCACTCTCCTAGCAAACACGCTCGAATTGCTTTATGTTTATCATTGCCTCCAGCAATAGCGATGACTTCAGGTATATTGCGGATGTCTTGAGGTTTTAGCGCCAAGCTCAATGAATCAGCACCGGTGACTAACTCATTACCATTAATATCAAGGATCACAGAGCACAGATCAGCCGTTGCACCTTTCGAGATCAAGTCTTCTCGATAGTGTGTAGAGATTGTTCCATACATCCCCGAACTTCCTTCTCCGCACCATGAACCAATGCCGGTGATCAAAATATCTAACTTACTATAAAGCATGTGCAATTCTTGTATCGATGCTTCTAACTTCATGCTTTCAGCCGTTTCGACTTTCTCAAGCCACATTGGTGCGAGCAAAGGGAAAGGGCGTCCATCCCCTAGTCCTGCGAGTCGATGTACTATTTCTAAAGAACTATGTCGAAAATTCATCCCTTCTTGTACGCCTGCAGCTTGCACAACATTGCACTTGGGAAAGACAGTGAGCTTGTCTGCAATCGCAGAAAGTACTCGTCCAGAAGCAACACCTATATTGGCCACATTAGGCCCCAATTCTTGAAGTAACTCAGCACCAGTACTCGATAACGAATCAATAAGACTATCTGAGGCTAAGCTAGGGCTTGCGATAACAGTACAGTGCTTCAATCTATATTTTTTTTCTAGCTCATCCGAAAGGTCAGTTCGATACCCTTCTAAGTCTGGTATGACAAACTTCACAATACCGTTGTCCGTTGCTTCATCTAATAACCTGGCAACCTTGAAACGAGAAAGACCAAATTCATCCGCAATCTGGTTTTTGGGCTTACCCTCTAGGTAGTGAGCCTTCGCGAGTTTGATAAGTTGTATTTTTTTTAGTAGATCCATTCAGTACTTCTCCAAACACCACAGAAAGTCCGCTCATATGAGCAAGTTAACATAATAATCAATATCTCCTAGTACTTTCAAACTTTTCAATTAAGTAAATTCAACTAACACCGAAAGAACCAAGTATAAGTATTTGTATTAAATGACAAATTACAAATAATTTGAATTTTAAAAATCCAATAACAACATAGAGTCAATTGAGTAATCGCACAATTAAAATGTGATGACCAATACAAAAACTCATAATCCGCATTGAAAACACCGCTCATTTGATTAATAGTGCTCATAAGTTAAATGAATCCGCTCTTATGAGCAAAAAAACTGAGGTAACTATGTATTTTGATAAAAAGCTATCGTTTTTCAATGTGGAAATTACGGATCGAACAGAACTGCTTAAGTTCATGTCCGACAAACTACTAGAAGCTGGGTTCGTTAAGGATTCATTTCAAGAAGCGCTGCTCCAGCGTGAGGTTGAATATCCAACGGGATTAGAAGCAGCACACTGTGGCGTGGCGTTACCGCATACGGACTCAATACACGTCAATAACTCACAGGTTTGTTTTGTAAAACTTAAAACTCCGATCAAATTCAGAGATATGGTTGACGCCAGTGAAGAGGTCGAAGTGCAATTTGTGTTCATGCTTGCGATGAAAGAAGCCCATGAGCAAATTGAAAACCTTCAAAACCTTACTCTAATGCTGGAAAGCGCTAGTACGGTTGAGAAATTACGCACACTTCAAAACAGAGCTGAGTTTGAAGAGATATTAAGAGTTTCTAACTTAAAATAGGATGAAATCATGGAATTTTTGAGTTCTTTTTTTGAATGGGTTATCGGTTTAGGTGGCGTCGTTTTCCTACCTGTCATTATTGTGCTAATTGCACTCTTTTTCCGAGTTCCACTACAAAAAGCAGTCATGTCGGGAATAACGGTTGGTATAGGTAGTGTTGGCCTAGGTTTAGTGATTACCTTACTTGCAAGTACACTCGGTGAGGCGATTAAGGTCATGGGTGCAAAATATGGTACCGATCTCACCATATTAGACATCGGTGTTGGCGTAGGAGGCCCTCTCGCTTTCTCAACATCGTTAGGTCTATTGCTTATTCCAGTCTCTTTACTGCTTAACACCATGTTTGTCTCTTTTGGTTGGACAAAGACACTGAATGTTGATATCTGGAATTTTTGGTTCCCAATATTTTTAGGACTAATGACTTACGCAGTGACTGGACAATACTATATCGGTGTATTGGGTTGTATTGCCGGCATTATGCTCCAGTGGCTTCTGTCAGACATTTTCCAAAAACAAATTAGTGACTTTTATGGTTATCCGGGCATCGCAATTTCTCATTTGATGGCGTTAGCTGGCATGGTCGTCGCCGTTCCTCTCAATTGGATTTTAGATAGAACTCCAGTCATCAACAAAATGGATGCAGATCCTGAATCACTCACTAAGAAGTTTGGTATTTTCGGTGATTCTATTTTTATGGGTCTACTCGTAGGTCTGGCCGTTGGTCTACTTGCAGGATACGACGCATCTCAGGTAGGTAACCTTGCAATTTCTACCGCAGCAGTAATGAAAATAATGCCAAAAATGGTGGCGATGTTTATGGAAGGATTACTTCCAGTAGCGGAAGCCGCGAAAGAATATACAAACAAAAAGTTAGGTGGCAAAGAAGTCAACATCGGTATGGATGCGGCTTTAACAGTGGGCCACCCTGCAGTAATGGCAACGGCATTATTAATGGTTCCTATTTCACTGTTATTAGCCGTAACCCTTCCAGGTAATAAAGTTTTACCGTTTGGCGACCTCGCGTTTTATGTTTTTGGCATTTGCTTAATGGTTCCTGTTTTTAAAGGAAATCTCGTAAGAAGTGTCATTGGCGGAACTATTTACTTAGCGATGTGTTTATACCTATCAACATGGCTTGCTCCAGAAATTACCAATGTATTTGCAATTGCTAATTACGATGTTGGCACCACAGGAGTGATTAGTGCAGTACTACTAGGCTTGTGGCCCGTCGGCTTGTTCGTTCTATTCGCAGTGAAGTTTGGCGTTATCGGTATCTTGGCACTAATTACCATGATCTTCTGTGGATTGCTTTACGTGAACAAATTTAGAAAAACTACCCCAATTGAGGCAACAATATGAAAACTTTATTAGTCGTGTGTGGTGCAGGCCACGCAACATCAACATTAGCCGTCAGCAAAATCAATAAATGGATTGAAGAAACAAAGCAGACAGGAACCATCAAAATCATTCAAAGCAAAATCGCTGATGAACTAAACCGAATTGATGATTACGATGCAGTAGTAAGTACAACCATCGTTCCAGATTCTATCAAGTCTAAGGTTATTGTGGGCTTGCCACTATTGACGGGAATTGGTATCAATTCTGTATTTGATCAAATTGCTGAACGTTTAAAGGGGTAGTCACTTGGAACTGATATTTAATTCATTAAATATCACCACAGCAAAAGGACGCCCGTCTTACCACGACCTCACATCAGATCTTTCGGAGTTAATCCGAAAGTCTGGTGTGGTGAATGGTGTCTTAACTGCAACGACTCCTCATACAACATGCTCTTTTTTCTTTGAAGAAGAAATGCATGATTTGGATAGTAATGGTGATGATTTTCTTCAACTGGACTTTAATGCCACGCTAGATCGTATAGCACCTATACAGGCAACCCATAACCAGTTTAAAAGTCCGGGGCCGGAACATATAAAGTTTGGTTTGTCTCTTGCAGCTCCTAACTACCCTGCAGAAAAATGGGTCATGTACAACACAGATGCTCACATTAGAGCATCCATGTTTGGGCAGCACTCATTGCAAGTTATTGTAAAAGAGGGCAAAGCGTTGATGGGGGCATTAGGGCGTGTCTATTTCGCTGACTGGGATACATTGAGGGAACGACAGCGTGATGTAAACGTGGTCGTTATGGGGGTGGTATGATGAAAATATACCCATCCTTATACAGCAGTAATCACCTTAGTTTCGGTGAAACTTTAGAGCGACTTTCGAATATCAATATGAAAGACATTCACATTGATATTATGGATTGCAATTACGTGCCTTCATTTGGCATTACGTATGACGCAATCAAGGCTATCCAGGAAAAATATCATCTCCGATTAGATTGCCATTTAATGGTAGATAATCCTGAGTGGCATATTGATAAGCTGATTGCATTGAATGTTGATACTATTTGCTTAACTTACGGTACCACCAACAATGATTTTTATTATCTAGAGAAAATCGTCCAATCTGGTTTGCGCTGTGGTGTGGCAGTGAACCCCGGAACCACGATTGAATCTCTCGTTGATTTACTTGATATCGTAGATGTCGTATTGGTGATGAGCGTTAACCCAGGGCAACCTAATCAACGTTTTTTACCTAGCATAAACAATAAAATACGACGACTTTTTGAATTGAGAGAACAAAAAGGTCTCACATTTAAAATTCAAATAGACGGTGGTATTAACATCGATAATATTTCATCAGTGCAAGCCTCTGGCGCAGATATCGTAGTGTGCGGAGGGTCGTTGTTCTCAAATGGTCACATTGAAGAAAACGCGTATAGATTAGAAGGCCTAGCGCATGGAATATAAGGTTATAAATAATCAGATATTTGAACAGGTCCATAATGCGGTTAATGAGATTGAAGACAAGACATTAGATTTACTCATCGAAAGCCTCGAGCCTAAGAAGAGAGTCTTTTATTATGGCTGCGGTCGGTCTGGTATTTTCTTATCGTCATTTGCTAATAGACTTCTACATTTAGGTTTTGAGATTTACTCACTTAACGATATCACGAAACCAAAAGCAGAAGCTGGCGATATTTTCCTTGTCACCAGTGGCTCAGGAGAAACGTCGAGTGTCGTGAGTTTTGTCTCTAAGTCCAAAAATATAGGGATGAAAATAATAGCGTTCAGTGCTCAACAACAGTCATCAATGGCATCTTTATTGACTGCAGATGACGCTCTGGTTGTTATCCCTTGTGACTCATACATCGATGATGCGATCCCCGATATCCGTGACCTTAAGATGCCTTTAGGGACATTGTTCGAGTTATCGTGTTTAATGGCTTACGAAACTGTCACTAATTCATTAATGTATCACTTAGGTGAGTCTGCGTATGCACTGTCATGCAGACATACAAATTTAGAGTAATCATAAGCCCTGTTCTTATATTCTTATTCGATACTCTCCCGCTATTATTTTGCGTATCCATATAAGTCATATTGCCCTTATCATTAAAAATGAGGGCTTTTCTCACTAACCTAAAGTGTTCCAATTGATAAAAATGGTTCGCTTGAGTGCTCCTACCCCTCATAAATACCATTAACGCACAATGTAGATTCACCTACTTCATCCAACCCTCTACTGGCCAGTACCTTGTCGTCCTCATCCACACCCCAAAGATAACAAAAAATTATCATTAATATAATTTATGATAATTTCTATTAATTAACGCATACCCATATACTCTCTCCATCGAAACAAAACATCGAAACAAACATTGAATTTGGAGCAAGTTATGAAAATGAATCACGTAGGTATCATGGTTGGCGATATGGACAAAGCTGTCGAGTTCTACACTCAGGCTCTAGGTCTTAAAATCGTAATGAATAACACTAAAGTTATTGAAGAGCGCGAATCGGCAATTGGCCGTATGTGTATTGCCGTATTTGGTGAAGGCTTTAAAGGTTTTAACATTGCACACCTTGTCACATCTGACGGCATCGGCGTTGAAATGTTCGAAATGAAAGAGCGCCAAGAACGTCACGAGGTTGATTTCTCTCGCTTAGGTATCTTCCACTTCTGTCTACAAACCGACGACTTTGAAGGCGTGATGGCGAAAGTAGAGAAGTTCGGTGGCAAAGTACGCATGGACGTTATGCGTTACCACCCAGAAGACGACAGCAAACCAGCGAAAATGGTTTACCTAGAAGACCCGTTTGGCAACTTGTTCGAACTATACTCACACACATACGAAGAAACATACGCGACTGATTACGAGTAACAACACGTAATCGCGCAACCCCATTAAAAAGGATTGGTAGAAATACCAATCCTTTTTAGTATTTTTGGAGAAGTGCAGAGATAGCGCTTAAAAGGACAGAAACCTCTAAGCATGTCCTGCCTTAACCCATCCCAATTAGGTCGTCACCCTTGGAAAGCGAGGATATTCCGGCGCCTCTGAATCACTTAAAAGAAAAAACTAAATGCCAGTCATCGACTCACAACGCGCTGATGAAGATCCCCTTTTTCAAGGGGATGACGGTTATTTTTGTTGGTAGGGGCGGCCACATGCTAAACACGAAGATTGATAACCTTTTGGTTACCCTTCCACCCTTACACTTCTTCGATAATGACAATCACTAAGCTCAATCAGGAGAAGAGATGAAACTATTCGCATCGCTACTAACCACCATGCTCATCGCAGGCACTATTTGGGGGGCGGTACTTATGCAACCCGTAATGGCCGAAAGCTCATCAAAGACACAAACGTCAAAAACAACAGATAAAACAACCATTAACCAACAGGTTAAGCAGAAGTCATCGACTAACAACAACACTTATATCCATAGTGTCGTCACCAAGAATATCTCATTAGATGCCAATACCGTCGCTGCACTTTGGGTTGAGTTTGAAGATAAGATCACGAAGCAAGAGAACCTACCTGAAACACTTGATCGCCTTGTGGTGATCTATCAGAACATGAGTGACAATTTTAGCCATGCCACCGTCAGCATTGGTTTTCCCGTCGAGGCGAGCACTCAGAAAGACGGCTATATTGAACTTATCTCCAGCGCACAAGGGCAGCAGTTATTGAATCGCGGCGAGCATAGTAAGACAGAAATAGCCAATGCCTGGGAAGCCATTAATTTTCGCAAGCCAGTGAAAGCGGTAATAGAAACGCATTATCTAAACGCACTAGGGCAAGAAGAATCCAGCCAACTTGTTGTTCACTACAACTAACGATTGTATAGGAGTTAAATTATGGATTTCATGTCTCAAACGCTATCTGAAGTGTCCATCATCCTTACCGAAACGTGGGTAGATGATCATTTTATGTTGATTGCCGCAGTGATATTTCTTATCGAGCTAATACGCTATGGGTTTAAGAAACAGCTGAATTGGAACCTTATTGGCGACAGTGCAACCAATTTGGTCACGCTAGGCTTTTTACTGGTTACGCTTTTTTTAGTCGGCCTGATGTATGTGGGCGTATTTACGTACTCCTATGAACACTTTAGCCTGACCCAGCTGCCAATAACGGGCTGGACGGTGCTCGGTTGTTTGATCTTGGCTGATCTTGCTTACTATTGGGAGCACAGGTTCCTTCATAGCAATGGTTTGGCTTGGGGAACCCACTCCGTTCATCACAGTTCGCCTTACTTTAATATCTCAGTGGCCTATCGGTTTGGTCCGCTAGATTGGTTTTTCCCGTTCTTTTTCCACTTACCTTTGATCTTAATGGGTTTTAATCCATTTGTTGTGTTGATGTGCGAGACGCTGGTTCAGCTATACCAAACCTTGTTGCATACCGAGATGGTAAAAAAGCTTCCGCGGCCAATCGAGGCGATATTTAATACGCCATCACACCACAGAGTACATCATGCCACCAATAAGCGATACTTAGATAAAAACTACGCTGGCATACTGATTATTTGGGATCGGATGTTTGGCACCTTTGTATGTGAAGATGAAAAGGTAAAATATGGTGTTTACCCACGGATTAATTCGGTTAACCCATTTAAAGTGTACTTCGATGGCTACGTAAAATTAGGGCAACAAATTTGGCACGCGCCAAACTGGGCTTATCGACTGCAATTGCTCGTTAAGCCACCTATTTGGGCATGGCAACAAAAACAAAAAGGAAACAGCAACGAATGACCATTAGTGTCCTACTTATCGAAGACGATAAAGATCTCGCTGAGGCCATCAGCGATTATATGGAGTTGGATGGTTTTGAATTTGACTTCGCTTACAATGGGCTTGCGGGTCGTGATCTGGCGCTGACCAATCACTATGACATCATTTTAACGGATCTTAATATGCCGAAGATGGACGGCATCGATGTTTGCCAGTCGCTACGAGACAAAGGGATAACAACCCCTATCTTAATGCTCACCGCGAGGGATACATTAGATGACAAGCTCACCGGCTTTGCCGCAGGTTCGGATGATTACTTGGTTAAACCGTTTGCGATGGATGAGCTCAAAGTTCGCTTATTAGCGCTAGCACGACGTTCAAAAGGCGTCGTCACGCGTTTGAGCATTGGCGACCTAACGGTCGATTTGGATAAGCATCAAGCCATTCGATCTGGGCAGCCACTCAAAATGCCGCCTGTATGTTGGAAGATGCTGGTATGCCTAATGCAAAACAGCCCCAATGTTGTGAGTAAAACAAAGTTAGAAGATGAAGTGTGGGGAGATACGCTTCCTAGTGCCGACAGCTTAAAGGTTCACTTATTCAAACTAAGGCAAGCTGTCGATGCTTCTTTTGACAATAAGCTTATTCACACGGTGCACGGAGTCGGTATTGTGATCAGGGAAGAGCAATAATGAAGCAAGTAAGCATTAAGCGAGATATTTATATTTACCTATTTGGCTTATTGCTTAGCCTGACGGCGGTTTATGCCTTAATGATAAATCAAAGTTATGAAATAGGGCTTAATGAATCGGCAAAATACAGCTTTTTGTATGAGATAAAGTTGGCAGAGAAGCATTACCTTGCCGATGGGGAATTGAAGCCCTCGCATAGTCAGTCATTCCAAGTATTTGATGATTTCAATGACATCCCAGCCGTTTATCTTACACAATTTAATTGGGATAACTTTGAACAAGGGGTGATCTACGAGCAATATGTTGCTGGCAAAGACGGCGCGTTTGGACAATATTATTACGCTGCCTATCACTACGTAGCGAGCAAGCAAATCTACTTGTATGTTGTATCTCAATACGATGAAGCTGTGTATTACGAGCTCTTTGAACAAAGCCCACCAGAGTCTATCAGCCAAGCAAACTCAGCATTTTTGATGGTCGGTCTCCTACTTCTACTGATCTTTGCTCTTATTCGTTTGCTAATCTACCGATTAACGACGCCAATTCTGCACCTTTCAAAGTGGTCGCAAACTCTGGAGCTCAATAAGGCTGACACGTTGCAAAACTTTCGCTATATCGAAGTGCAACAACTTGCGAATCAATTAGTGAAAAGCGTTCAGTCTCAGCAACAAGCCATAGAGCGAGAAGAGTTTTTCTTGCGAGCCGCAAGCCATGAATTAAGGACTCCGATTTCAATCATTTCTGCAAGTAGTGAGATGCTAACTAGACTCGCAAGCTCTATTCCTAATAGCGGGCAACGCGCCGTGAAAAGGATTGAACGGTCTGTTGTAACCATGCAAAACTTAGTGACATCCTTACTTTGGATGAGCAGAAATCAGCAGCTTAATGTAGAGATGAGTCAAGTCGATATTAAGGCGGTGACGGCAGACGCGTTAGATCAACATCGTTACCTATCTGATGAGAAAGATCTCAAGGTAAACCTGATAGCCGATGATGCCTCTTTTTCCCACCCAATGCCTGCCGTATTAGTCGACATTATTGTTTCCAACTTAGTTCGAAATGCGCTTCAACACGCCTCTAAAGGCGAGATTGAAATACATGTGTCGCCGAGTAGCATAAGTATCTCCAATGCGTTAGATGAATCTGCCCAAGATGGTCTAGGTCAAGGGGAATCAGAGGTTTCATTTGGTATTGGGGTCATTCTTATTGAACGATTGTGCCAACACCAGAACTGGCAATTCACACATCTATCTGAGCAAGACCGGTATCTTACCAAGGTAGATTTTCTCGCTAATCCTTCCATTTAACTCTCTTGTAAACAAGGGTAACCAAAAGTTAACCACGACCAATTTACAATGACTCCAAGCTAATAAAGAGGAGTCATTACATGGGTACTTGGATTCTAGAAACCTTACTTTGGGGTGTTGTCACCGTTGCAGTATGCATTGCAATCTGGGGCTTTTCGCTTGCCAATATTCTGATCGCATTAGGCGCGTCCGTCGCTATTTCCCTGCTACTTGGCAACAGTTGGAGAAGCTAGAGCGATGGAAAAGCGCTGCAACCCTCCCAAGTGGAAAACACTGCTTGCTCTGTTTTTGGCCTTTGTGGCCCTTAAATTCAATTGTTTTTTTATTTGGGGTGTCTTTTGCTGGTTCTGGGGCTGGGAGAATCTAAGAAGCAAAGAAGCCTTCTTTGTGGAGCGAGTAGAGCGAAGCAAAAATCCCATGTTGTTCACGGCCATTATTATTAGCTGGTTTTTGATGGGGGCTCTGTATTTCTACATGGACCACAGAATCTACCATTTTTTCTATTCTTTATAAGCAGGTGAAAGCAATGAAGATCTATTTAATTAAGGCATCCGCAGGTAGCGATTACTCTAAATACAAAGCTTCTACCGGTGGACCGCCACAAAATATATTTGCTGCCGCTGCGGCAACCCCGAAATGGTACACCGTTGATATGGTGGATGAAACCATAGGCAATCAAGCCGATGTTAATATCAATGCTGACGTCGTCGTGATTTTTATGTCGACCCCCGATGCTTACCGAGCTTATGAGCTGGCTTCGGTGTATAAGCAAAAGGGTAAAACCGTGATATTAGGAGGCTTGCATACTCATTTCAATCCACAAGAAGCGGCGTTGCACGCTGATAGTATTATCATGGGTGAAGTTGAAAACTATTGGGTTCAGCTGCTTGGGGACGCAGAGCTCGGCTCATTAAAACCACGATACGAAAGTTCAGAGCCGGTGGATCTAAGCGTACTTAATCCATACCCAACGGACATCATTAAACCTTCACGCTACGATTATGTCTGGTCGGTAGTGGTAACAAGAGGCTGCCCATTTAAATGTAACTTTTGTTTGGTACCAAGGTTCTTTGATAAATTTCAGCAACGACCGATTGCTAATATTGTCCGTGAGTTAGAACATTTAAAATCGTTGGGCGTGGAGTGGGTGGAACTGCATTCTGACAATCTCACTCACGATCGAGATTATGCGATAGCACTGTTTAAAGCGATTGAACCACTTAAGATGAGCTTCTATGGCGAAACGACCGTGTTAATCGCGCGTGACAAAGCGTTGCTGAATGCAGCAGCGAAAGCAGGATTTAAAGCGGTGCTGTTAGGGATAGAAACCCCATCAGAAGAAGCTCTGAAAGCGCAGAAAAAAGGGTTTGTGAAGCCATCAAAAATGAAAGAGCACATTGCTGAAATAAAGCGTCATGGCATCGAAGTGTGGGGAGATTTTTTGTTCGGTTTTGATGAACACGACGCGTCAATATTTGAGCAAACCCAATCGTTTGTTAAAGAGATTAAGGTTGATAAGGTGATCCCGCACTATATGATCCCGTTCCCGGGTTCAGAGACGTTTAATCAACTTGAGCAAGAAGGGCGTATTTTGACCACAGACTGGTCAAAATACGATGGCAGCCATCCTGTGTATCAACCTAAACATATGACGGTGAATGAGCTTGAAGACGGCATCGCTTGGATTTGGAGTAAAAATGCCAGCTTGAAAGAAAAGATGGCAGCATGGTTTGGGTAAACATACCAACAAGTTTTAATCGTTACGTTCAGATCGATTTTCAGCCACGATGTCTGAATCTTTCTGAGCGTAAAAATCGACTCTAAAACTCGTGTCATCAGACATAAATTCCACTTTATGCCAATACTCAGGTGGCGAGATAGCGAATCCAGCTTGCTCAATGATTATTTCTTGTTCCACTTCACCACGCCTTTCAGTAAAGCCGTAAAACTTTAAGGAACCGCTAATCACGTTAATTTTTCCATAAACGCCCGCACGAGTATTATGCAAATGCAGGAACATTTTAGGGATGTTATCAGGCGTAAACACTGGCGTTGATTTATAGTTCACAAAGTCTGTTGGGATGACGGGCATAAATAGCTCACTTCTTAAATATACGTAACTGACCATTGATTACTATTAATATAGACCTGTAATAAGTAAGCACAAGCGAGGTCTTCGGCTGCCGCCGCTAGCGTGGTATTACAATTACGCTCAACGGGTACATTCGTTGTCTGTACCAAACCGCGAACCATGAAGACAAAGCGCATGCTGCTGTTATTACACACACTCACTTTGCTCTTTTGATTCTGCTAGACGTTGGCTGTATACCGCATAATCGTTATGACCTCGATGTCACTTTATTGTTTTCCGACCATTTATCCCTTTCCATTAATCTATTTCTTCGCTTTCTAAGTACAAGTTATTAATAATTCGATGTAAATCGCTCTCTTTGTCGGATTGTTGTCTACAGTTTTATGGGGCTTACTATTGCGGTAGTGACGAATAAAAGACAGTTTTTAATTGCAGGGAAAAGAAATGAAAAGTCCAATTGTCACACTCGAGCATGCCAGCAAAAGCTTTGTTGATGGCAAGGAAACCCATCGGGTATTGGAAGGTGTCGACTTCACTCTTACCACAGGCGCTAGTGTCGCTTTGACCGGCGCCAGTGGCAGCGGTAAAAGCACGCTACTCAATATCATCGCGGGGTTTGAACCACTTTCAGATGGTGAGTTGTGGTTAGATGGCGATCACTCTGCAGGCTGGAAAGATCCTCAATGGAGCCGCTTCCGTTATCAAAAGCTGGGCGTTATCTTCCAACAATTCAATTTATTGACGCCACTCAACGTTAAGCAAAATATCGCCTTCCCCTTGCACTTAAACCAACAGGAATGGAGCGATTGGTGTGATTACTTGGTGGAAGCGTTAGGCATCAGTCAATTGCTTAATCGACATGTATCTGCCCTTTCTGGTGGTCAGCAGCAACGGGTTGCGATCGCTCGTGCATTAGCCCACAGGCCGAAACTACTGCTTGCCGATGAGCCAACAGGAAACCTAGACCAAAAAGCAGGATTAGAGGTGATGAAACTACTGAGCGAAATCACAACGCAAGGTAATACGGCCGTACTTTTGGTCACGCACAGTGCCGAGTGCGCCAAATTTATGCAGACACAACTCGTATTAGATAATGGCCGCTTGACTAACGCGTGCTTAAATAACGCTTACTTAGATAACGCTCGCTCGAACGCCGCTCAACAACAAAATCATGACACCAAGCAGCAAAACCTCGAGCAACGCCATGAAGCCAAATAAACGCTCCCACACCAAAATCGCGCTAAATTTATTTGCTGCGCACTACCGTCAATCACCATTGCAAGCCGCCGCGATTCTGGTTGGGATCGTGCTTGCCGTGACCTTATTTGTCGCCGTACAAGCCATCAATCTCAATGCCAAGCGCAGCTATGCCGAATCCACCGAGCAACTCAGCGCACAAGCACAGTACATGATCATCCCACCAGCCGGACAGAACCACTTACCAGAGTCACTCTATTTCAGCCTAAGACAAAATGGACTGAGCGCAGCGCTTCCGGTGATTGAAGGGCGAGTAAGAGATGAGCAAGGTCGCCGCTGGTCCGTGCAAGGCAGTGATCTGATCGCCGCGATCTCTTCACGACCTCGCGACTCGGCGACCGACAAGAAACACAGCGAACAAAGTATATCCTTGTTCAATAACGCCTTACCTCTGCCCCAACTTTTAGCCGGCGAGCCTATTGTTATGATGAGCCAATCACAACACCAAAGCTTGAATGAAGTCGGCACGCTAACTCTGGATGACATCAGCACCAAGGTCGTGGTATTGCCCGATGAGTGGCAATTGGGGAGTCGAATGTTAATGGACATTGGTTTTGCCCAGCAGCTTCTGGGCAAGCAAGGGCAGCTTAGTTATATCGCGGTTTTTGATACAAACAACGACCCACAACAACAATGGCAAAACCTAGTAGGCAAACAAGGACAATGGATAACCAATAACCAAAGCACCGATCTCGGCTCTATTACCGATAGTTTTCACCTTAACTTAACCGCGATGAGTTTATTGGCTTTTTTAGTGGGCTTGTTCATCGCTTACAACGGGGTGAAATACAGTTTGCTCAAACGCAACCGGCTGTTAGTGCAAATTCAGCAAGCCGGTATTGCGCCGAGGATCGTTTTTTCAGCCCTGTTGATCGAGCTTACTATTCTGGTCATATTTGGCGCTTCGCTTGGTTTCATTATGGGCATTCAGTTAAGCCATTGGCTGCACCCCACCGTGGCGATAACCCTTGAACAGCTTTACGGTGCCACGCTGCTTCCCGGCACTTGGCAATGGTCATGGTTGATACAAGCCTTATTACTCACGCTGGCTGCAACGCTTGTCGCTTGCTGGCAGCACTTTAAGCAGCGGGTACGCCAACCACTCGCGTCTCATGGTGGTTTTTACCAAGCACCAGACACATCAAACGAAAACCAGTTATTCGTTATCGGTATCGTCCTAACCTCGCTTGCGTTAGCAGGGTTATGGTTGAGCGAACATCATCGCTTCACCATGGCATGGCTCGGTGTGCTAGTCATATCGATTCCTTTGTATCTGCCCAAAACACTCAGTGTATTAGCCCATTGGAGCGAGAAGCGCACCAAGTCGGGTTTGATGCAATATCTGTTTGCCGAGCTGCGGGAGCTCATTGCTCCTCTCTCTCTTGCCATGATGGCATTGCTTCTTGCCGTGACGGCCAACATAGGGATGAATACCTTGGTTGGCAGCTTTGAATTCACTCTAAAGCAGTGGCTTGAACAGCGCTTACATGCTGACATTTACGTCAGCCCCGCCCAAGGCGAAATCGCGAACGTGGAACATGCGCTAGAACAGTTCGATAACGTTGAAACCATCTACAAGCAATATTACGTCGACGACAACCTGCAAGGTTTGCCTATTTTACTCAGTACGAAAGACCAAGACACGCTAGAGCAAACCATGGTGTTCAAGTCGCAGCTGGATAACTTTTGGCCGCGCTTTTACCAAGGTGAGCTGGTCGCGATCAGCGAACCCACAGCGGTGAAGCTCGGCTTATTACTCGATAGCACACTCACACTAGACGCGATCCAAGACAAAACACTAAAGGTTGGTGCTATTTTTCATGATTACGGCTCCCCAAATGGTGAAGTCTTACTTGCGCCTAACCTATGGCTTGAGAGCGGTTTTACTGACTTACCGACAAGCCTTGGTATTAAAGTCGCTGGCGACCCACAAGTGGTATACGGGCAACTGCGCCAGCAACTGAATTTGCACCCCAGCCAGCTTTACGATCAAACACAAATCAAGTCCATTGCGTTAGATATTTTCTCGCAAACTTTTGCCATTACGCGGGCACTCAATGGCGTCACCTTAATGGTGGCCGTTGTGGGGTTGTTTTGTGCTTGTTTTATGTTGCTCGAAGCACGCAAAGCTGCCATAGCAAGGCTTTACGCGCTTGGTGTCAGTCGTCAAAGATTGATGGCTATGGTCGTGGGGCAAATCGTTGCACTCGTTTGTTTCACATTGGTTATCGCCTTGCCGCTCGGCGCCATCGTCGGCTATGTCCTGACAGACATGGTTACCCTGCGCGCCTTTGGTTGGAGCTTAAATTACGTATGGAACTGGGGGGATGCATTGGTTATCGCAGCCATCACCATTCTAGTCGCAGTGATAGCAACCTTAATTCCACTATGGCGCTTGGTGAACAAGCCCGTGGTCTCCAGTTTGCAAAGTGAGGTGTTGTGATGAATCGACTCACTAGAATTTTCGCATTTACTCTTAGCACCTTATCCCTCATAGGCTGTGAAGAGTCGCAACCACAAAATATGGGTGCTATTCTCGGCGAAAATGCAACACAAGCCGACAACTCGCCATTTACTGAAGTGGTAAAAGGCATCGATATCACCTTCCCTTCCGACCATCAAGCGCACCCTAATTTTCGGCACGAGTGGTGGTACTTAACCGCAAACTTAACCGACGAAAACGGCCGCGCTTTAGGAGTGCAATGGACACAATTTCGTTTCGCGGCGGCACCACATAATAGTGACACCAATAAAACCGCCTGGTACAGCCAACAAATCTACATGGCACATAGCGCCGTCACAACGAAGGACACACACTATGCCGATGAAAAGTGGTCTCGTGGGCAAGCTGAGTTTGCTGGTGTGGACGCGTCACCATTTCGTGTTTATCTCGATGATT
Organism: Vibrio sp. E150_011; assembly: GCF_053544015.1. Taxonomy (NCBI): domain Bacteria; kingdom Pseudomonadati; phylum Pseudomonadota; class Gammaproteobacteria; order Vibrionales; family Vibrionaceae; genus Vibrio; species Vibrio sp. E150_011. The sequence goes on along the minus strand of NZ_JBHFOL010000002.1, from coordinate 66,286 downwards.
GGCACTGGGCATCTTCTACCGATGACCTCTTCCCAGCCACATTGAATGCAAAATCAGATCAATTTGGTTACTCACTCAAGCTAACCTCTGCTGCACCCTACCAACAACAAGGCGATCAAGGCTACAGCACCAAGAGTCTCGATGGTCGGGTTGCCTCGTATTACTACAGTCAGCCGTTCATTAATGTCTCAGGCGAGGTCACGATTGATGGAAAAACCCATCATGTATCAGGCAAAGGTTGGATAGACAGAGAGTGGAGTTCGCAGTTCTTGCTCGACTCACAACAAGGCTGGGATTGGTTTGCGCTAAGGTTGAGTGATACCACCAGCTTAGTCGTGTTTCAGCTTCGACATTCAACCACTGGGGAAACAAGTTATTCCCACGCGAAGTTAATGCAGCAAGATGGCTCTGGTATCACTATCGACCAACAAGACATCCGTTTAATCGCCCTCAAGCAAACAGAAATCGACGGGCGTGATTATCCAACCAAGTGGCAAGTTTCTATTCCATCGCAACAGATCGAGCTGACCGTTTCAGCGCTTAATCCAAACGCCAAAATGCCACTGTCTGTGCCGTATTGGGAAGGCCCTATCACAATTGAAGGATCCCATTCCGGCTCTGGCTATATGGAGCTGACGGGTTACTAATCAGATGGTGGTCTATGGTAACGAAAACATACCGATATAGATTGATATAATGAACGCGATTATGTTGGCCACTGAAACAACATTGGCCAACATTGCGGGGGGTTATTTACGCAGCCTCAAGCACTTCATTTTTGGTTTCATTACGAGTATCCAATTTGCCACTATAACGGGTTAGTGCCAACGCAATGAGAACAATGACGGCCCCTACCCATGGGGTGTGCATCAATCCCGCTTTCGTCACGATCAAGCCACCGCCCCAAGAGCCTAGCGCTATGCCTACATTAAAAGCGGCGATGTTAAGTCCAGACGCTACATCGACCGCATCTGGCGTGTATTTCTCTGCCAAATTAACAACATAAACTTGCAACCCAGGGACATTACCAAAGGCAAAGGCCCCCCAAACCAAGATGGTTGCCACTGCCGCTATAGGGTGCACGGCCGTAAAATTAAACAAGACTAAGATAGCCGCTAAACCTGAAAATATAACGGTCAGCGCTTTGATGGGCCCCATCTTATCGGCCATTTTTCCGCCCCAGATGTTACCAACCGCGACAGAAACACCGTACACCAACATGATTAAACTGATAGCACTCGAGTTGAATCCTGACACCTGTTCTAAAATCGGAGCAAGGAAGGTAAATGCGGTAAACGTACCGCCGTAACCTAACGCTGTGATGGCATAGACTAAAAGTAATCGTGGCTGAGTGAGTACTTTCAGTTGTGAAGATAGCTTTGCCGCAGGTGGTTGCTTAAGGTTGCTTGGCACTAAGAAAGCACTACCAATTAATGCGATTAACCCCAAAACGGCAACGATAAGAAACGTGGACTGCCAACCAAAAGCTTGGCCGATATAAGTACCCAGTGGAACACCAGTAACGAGTGCTACCGTTAAACCCGTAAACATAATGGCAATGGCACTGGCTGCCTTTTCTTTAGAAACTAACCCTGTGGCAATGGTCGAACCAATGGAGAAGAACACGCCATGCGCGAGACCGGTCAATATACGGGCAAGCACCAATGTGTTGTACCCTGGGGCTTGCCAAGCCAGTACGTTACCGGCAACAAAGAGAGTCATAACGGTGAGTAGTACGTGTTTGCGATTCCAATTACCGGTCAGCGCCGTTAAAACAGGAGCGCCAATAGCAACACCAAGGGCGTAAAGGCTAACTAAAAGTCCGGCTGATGGTAAAGAGACACTTAAATCATTTGCCATTGTTGGCAGTAACCCAACAATAACAAACTCTGTGGTTCCGATCGCAAAGGCGCTGAGCGTCAGTGCAAGAAGTGCTAAGGGCATAATGTACTCGCTTATGTTTGTTTCGTGATAGATGGCGGGCATAAGGTGTGATGACAGCGCCTTAATGCCCCGCTCTGCTTCGATGGCAGCATTATGCTTGGATGGTTAATTGAGAAAAATAGAGGTTTTAGCAAATAATATTTGTTATAAATGCAATAAATGACTCTATTGAAATATGAGGAAGTGACATGCGGACGCGTTCTGACGATCTGGAGATATTATTGACGGTAGTCGATAGCGGCGGTTTTACAGCAGCAGCAGAGGCACTAGATATTCAAGTCGCTCGTGTATCAAGAGCGGTGAGCAAGGTAGAAAAACAACTGGGTGTATCGATACTTAACCGCACTACGCGACGAGTTGAGTTGACGGATGAAGGGCGTCAATTTATCGAGTCGGTTCGTGTTGGGTTAGCCCAGATCCAACTCGCAGAAGAAGACATCATCACGAGAGGCGAGTTACCCTCAGGACGTTTACGTGTGGATGCGGCGAGCCCATTTGTGTTCCATCAACTTATCCCTCTTGTTCAAGCATTTAGTCAAGAATACCCAAATATCGAATTAGAACTGACTTCAAACGAAGGCTTTGTTGATTTACTGGAAAAGAAAACGGATTTGGCCATTCGAATTGGCCAGTTAACGGATTCAACACTTCACGCAAGGCCGTTAGGTCGAAGCTTGTTGTACATCGTGGCCGCTCCAGAATATTTATCAAAACGTGGATTTCCGCAAAGGCCACGTGATCTTGTTTCACATGATACGATAGGATTTACAGGCCCTAAGATCCTCAATCACTGGCCCTTGAAAGGTTTTGAGTCTTTAAGCCCGACTCTCACATCGAGTAATGGTGAAACGGTTAGACAGCTCGCGTTGACCGGAAATGGTATCGCTTGTTTATCTGGTTTTATGGTCAAAAAAGATATTGACGAAGGCCGTTTAGTTCCGCTGTTAGAGAGTGATAAATTGCCAAGCACTGGCAGAGAGCAGATCAATGCCGTGTTCTACAAATCATCGTCTGTTGCCAAACGTATTTCAGCGTTTATCGACTTTATCCAACCAAAATTAGATCTTTAGATGAGCGGCATAGGGTATTTAGACCCTGCTCATCCGCGCTGAGCCTTTTTCTACTTCTACTTTCTACTTTCTACTTTCTACTTTCTACTTTCTACTTTCTACTTTCTACTTTCTACTAATTTTAAACCCCTTAATTTCAGATAGTTAAATCAATGGCTTTTCTCTATTTTATTAATAGACCATATCGTCGAGTAATCTCGCTTAATATCACCTATTGTTTCATTTCATCACTTATGAATTTGCTCGTGTTGTCTCAAGTAAGCAGAATTGGAGCAGATCGAAGTTGGTTAATTATTCATCGTAATGTGGTTTCAATTGTGAAACACATTGCTGACACGGAATGGAGCAAGTCATGAAAGACCAATCTACTCATGGTGCTGGAAAGTGCCCTATTATGCATGGCGGAGTGACCGACTCTTCCAACTCTAATGTCGCTTGGTGGCCTAAAGCGTTAAATCTCGATATTTTGCATCAACACGATAGTAAGACAAATCCAATGGGGCCTGACTTCAATTATCGCGATGAACTGAAAACCCTCGATGTCGACGCTTTAAAACAAGACCTCAAAGCGTTAATGACCGACAGCCAAGAATGGTGGCCGGCTGACTGGGGTCACTATGGCGGATTAATGATTCGAATGGCATGGCATTCGGCGGGGACTTATCGTATCGCCGATGGTCGCGGTGGGGCTTCGACGGGTAGTCAACGCTTTGCTCCTCTTAACTCCTGGCCTGACAATGTCAACTTAGACAAAGCGCGTCGTATCCTTTGGCCAGTAAAGCGTAAATATGGCAACAAAATTAGCTGGGCTGATCTCATGATATTGGCTGGCAACATGGCTTATGAATCGATGGGGCTGAAAACGTTCGGCTTTGCATTTGGTCGAGAAGATATTTGGCACCCAGAAAAAGATATTTACTGGGGTTCAGAAACAGAATGGTTAGCACCAAGCGGTGGAGAAAATAGCCGTTATTCTGGTGAACGAGACCTAGAAAACCCACTGGCAGCGGTCATGATGGGGCTAATCTATGTTAACCCTGAAGGTGTCGATGGTCATCCTGATCCGTTGAAAACAGCCCAAGATATGCGCGTGACATTTGCTCGTATGGCAATGGATGACGAAGAAACGGTTGCCTTAACCGCAGGTGGGCATACGGTTGGTAAAGCACACGGTAATGGTGACGCAAGCCAATTAGGTGCCGATCCAGAAGGTGCCAACCTTGAAGAGCAAGGCATGGGTTGGATGAACAACAACTCGAGAGGCATTGGCCGCGATACCGTATCGAGTGGTATTGAGGGTGCTTGGACGACCAATCCAACGCAATGGGATAACGGATTCTTTAAATTACTATTTAAATACGATTGGGTATTAACGAAAAGCCCTGCGGGTGCTTGGCAATGGGAACCTGTCGACATTGCTGAAGAAGATAAACCTGTCGATGTAGAAGACCCATCGATTCGCTATAACCCAATGATGACAGATGCCGATATGGCTCTGAAAATCGACCCTACCTATCGCAAAATCTCAGAGAAATTCCATAACGATCCTGCCTATTTCTCGGATGTATTTGCTCGTGCTTGGTTTAAATTGACCCACAGAGATCTCGGACCAAAATCTCGCTATGTTGGCCCAGATGCACCGACTGAAGCGTTAATTTGGCAAGACCCAGTCCCAGCTGGGAAGTTAAACCAGGACGTAAGCGCGGCTAAAGCGGCTATCGAAGCGACGGATCTAACAGTAAGTGAACTAGTCAATACCGCTTGGGACAGCGCACGTACGTTTCGTGGCTCCGACAATCGCGGCGGTGCAAACGGCGCTCGCATTCGACTTGCCCCTCAAAATCAATGGGAAGGTAACGAGCCTGAGCGTCTAGCGAAAGTGTTATCTGTTTTAGAAACCATTAGTCAGCAGTTCGATATCAGTATCGCTGATGTCATCGTTTTAGCGGGCAATGTTGGGGTTGAAAAGGCAATCAAAACCGCTGGCTTTGACGTGGCCGTTCCATTCGCGTCAGGACGCGGTGATGCCACAGCCGATGCCACAGATGCGGCATCATTTGATGTGCTAGAACCGTTGGCGGATGGCTTCCGTAACTGGCAGAAGAAAAACTATGTGGTAAGTCCTGAAGAACTGCTCTTAGATAGAGCACAATTGATGGGGCTCACCGCCGCTGAGATGACGGTACTTGTTGGGGGTATGCGCATGATAGGCACAAACCACGCTAGTACAGGTCACGGTGTGTTCACTGACAGAGTGGGTGCATTGACGAATGATTTCTTCGTTAATCTGACAGATATGAGATACACCTGGGTGCCGAAAGGCCGCAATCTGTATCACATTGATGACCGTGCTAGTGGAGAAACAAAATGGACGGCTACTCGCGTTGACCTCGTGTTTGGTTCGAACTCCATTTTACGTTCTTACGCAGAGGTGTACGCTCAAGATGATAACCAAGAAAAGTTCATCAAAGACTTTGTTGCAGCATGGGTGAAAGTCATGAACGCTGACAGGTTTGATTTAGTTTAAAAGCGAAGCGCTAAAGATAATCAAAAAGTCATTATTAGGACGGTAGTTCCGATAATTTAAGACCGCTTGCACGATCTAGTCGTTAGCAAATAATCCCCGTCAACAACGTTGATGGGGATTTTTATTTGTGTACTAACGTTAACAATGGCGTACCCATTGCGAAGCATCCATGTCACACGTCTAAACGGATGGCTTCTGACAGCTCAGACTCGTTATCGGTGCGTAAGCCATCAACCAAGCAATCAGCAACAAGCAAAAAAAAAGCCTCCTGCTCAATGAGCGGGAGGCTGTGTTTTTACAAGATAAGATTAATCTTTGTATTGATCGTGAGACACGTCTAGCTGGTAGAACGTCGCTTGTGAGTAGTCGTCTAGATCACCGCTGATGTTTTGGTTATAAACACCGGCTTTGAAGTACATGTACTTGCCGCCTGCATCGTAGCCGCTTTCGCTCATATCAACGACTTGTACAATGTCGTCTTTGCCTTCACGCATTAGAGTAACCGTCATCGTGTTGCCTTTAACGGCAATGCGGTAGCTGAACACTTCACCAAGCGCGATACCATCGTCACCCACTTCAGCAGTCATGTCGCCCACTAGAGGATAGAAATCCTCTTTTGTTGCGTCTTGGCTTTCGTGTGCAAAGTAAACCGCACCTGTTGCTTGGTTTGGCAGCTTACGGTAGTACAAACGAATTGGCTCATCGTTTTGGTCGTGAATCTGACCGATGATAAAGCGACCTACTTCATTCGCGTTACCTGTTGTTGTTGCGTGGTCGATTTTCAATGTTGCTTCTAAAACGCCATCAATGCCAGCCGCCGCTTCTAAATCAGCTTTAGGTGCGCTTGAGAATACCCAGTTGTTCTTGTTTACACCTTTAGTGCTAATAGACTGGTCGCCACGACGCATCATTTCACGAAGCTCGGTACGCGCGTACTTAGTGTTTTTAGATGTACGCACACCTTTCACATAAGCCTTGAAGACTAAACCACCATCGTCAGCAGTGTAGAAGATTTCTGGATGTTGGTAACCGTTTGCAAGGTTCCACTCAGACACATCATCAGGCTTGCCATTTTTGTCATGGTCAAATGGTTGAGATAGGTACCAGTGAGTCATATCAAAGTTTTCGCTAGGTGCATTACCTGCTACCGGTGTTGCTGGTAAACCTGTTGGTACTGGTAGCGCACTGCGTGTGTCACATTTAACTGTCGTATCACAAGGGTAAACGGCGGCTACGCCGAAGTTACCAGTACGAAGATCTTTACGTGCAGCCTTGTGTGCTTTTTCTGCCGCTTTCATATCTGCGATCATTACTGCTTCAGCCGCGACGACTGCCGGAGTAATGATATGGCTAGCAGGACAAGCGTTAACGTTACAGTTAACCGCCGCTAATTCAGTCAAACTATTCCAACCACTTTTGGTATTGCCGTGACCAACGTATCGCACGTAACGTGCTTTAACCGCAGGCTCAAACTGGAAACGCTCTAGACCGATCGCTTTACCTGAGCTCATTTGATTCTCAAGTACTGTTGTCCAGTTTTCGCCATCAACACTGACTTGAATATCGAATATAGACTGACGCTCATTACCTTTACTGAATGCTGCCTGAACCGCGTCAAACTCTTGCACTGAACCATAGTCCAACATTGCCCACTCGCCGTCACCCGCTGATGACCAACGTGTTGTTAGATCTTGGTCAAACAGACGATCTGGACCGTTGCCGTCATGGCTGCTTGCTGTTAGAGCAACAGGCGTCAGAAGGGCTACACCCGTTTCTTTGTTATTCGGAAATTCAGAGGTAGGTGTGCTGGTACTCGCACAACCAACGGCAAGTAATACAGAAGAGGCAATCAAGGTTTTTACAATAGTTCGTTTCATATTAAATCCATTATTATATTACAAAGACAGCGTTTGTAAGTGAAAGCAAAGTCCGCAAACAGGCGTTGTTTGGTACTTCATCTTCGAGTGTCTGCGATAATGCAAAATATTACATAATGTAATAATACAAATAAAACATTTAATTGAATAAATGAGACTGGCGACACTTTCTGCTTTGCCCATACTTTAACTCGATCACATTTTTTATTGATAAAACAAAAAATAGTTAAATTAAAAATCAAGACAAGGAAAACCCTAACCAGTTGATAAAAAACGAAATATCATTCAACCAAAATGCTAATCAATAAATTGTGCGTTTCTTCTGCCCCAAAGAAGCCAATCGTTTATTGAAAAAGTCGTGTTAGTCGAGTTCTTAGGAGGTGAATAGCCACACCGCTAATGCTCTCTCGCTAACATTTTTAGCGCACTTTTCCTTTATATCGCTGACTAAGATATTTTCCAGTTCAATATACCTCCTAACTCAGTGCTTGAGTTTTTGTTCGTAGAATTCACCTCTCATTGAGGTTTGCGGTAGATTCATCCTTCGCATTCTTTATGCCATTTCATCTCGGCCTATTCGAAACTGATTCAGATACAGGCTCGACATTCGTATCTAGAAGCTCTGAGGGACTGGCTTCAAGTTTTTCGCCAAAGCGATACCGAGGGCATATAGACTAAATACATTAATATTCAACAATAATTAAGCCTAGTGATAGGTATAAAAAACGCAGCTATTAGAGTAAAATGGCCACCTTCAAATAGAGCACAACGTCGGTATATTCTATCATCATGCCTACCCCCAAGAATCGCTTTGTCAGTGCCCAGCAAGTCGCCGATCTCGCGGGTGTTTCTCGCTCCGCTGTATCACGAACATTTACAGACGGCGCAAGTGTCTCTCCCAAAACGAGAAATAAAGTCCTTATTGCAGCTGAGCAGCTTGGTTATCATGTCAACCATCTCGCTCGCGGGCTGCACAACTCAAGCAACATCATTTGCTTAATCACTACCGATATCAGCACGCCTTTTCAATCTCGCTTTATCGAAAACCTGACGCGTCAATTGCAACAAATCAATAAGGTGGCAATGGTCATCAACACCAAAGGTGACAAAGAGCTTGTGTCGCATGCATTGACACAAACTCTAAACTTTCGCGCTGAAGCGTCGATTATTTTGTCTGGACAACCGGATAATGGGTTGATTGAACAGTGTATCGCCAATGGTCAAAGAGTCTTAATGGTGAACCGAGATTACCAAAACCCATCCGCAGAATTGATTCGATACGATGCGATACAAGCTGCGCAACAAGTCGTTGAGTTGTTTACCTCTCAAAATTGTAAGCGCCTACTTATTATTAATTCTGATGTGTCTTCTTCAAGCTTAAGGGTGCGTCAAGAAGCGGTCTTGAAAGTAGCGAAAGAAAAAGGGCTCAGCACAAAGGTCGTGCGCTTTGGCGATACCTCTTACAATTCTGGAGACCAAATGTCTTTAGAATACACTAAGGACATAGATGGTGTTTTCTGTGTCACTGACCTATTGGCGTGTGGATTTTTAGATGGACTTCGCAAGCAATCAGTTTGTGTACCAAAAGACACGATTGTCGTAGGCTTTGACAATATTGAACAAGCAAGCTGGGACAGCTACCAATTGACGACTTTCTCTCAACCTGTTGAAGCCATTTGTGAACATATTATTGAACGTCTTCAGGCCGAACCTGCCGCCTTAGAAAACGAATGGGTCTACTCAGTTCAACCCATTTTACGTAACACGACCAAGCACTAATTTCTAATCAAAACCATTTGCTTCCAAAATATCGAGCATAGCATTGGCCTTTTCGATCGCCTCTAATAAGCTTGGCTTTGGTGTTTCAAACCATTCATCCGGTCTCAACTCTCTCTTTTCTCTCACCACGTCAATAGCGGACTGCAGTGTTGGGTACAAGTGTTTCTGTTTTCTATGCATATAGAGAGCAGCGATAGCCACAGAACGACTGCGTCCCGCACGGCAATGAACCAATACATTGCCACGAGCTCGGTTAGGATAAGATGCTTTTTCTGGAACAACTTGATTGAATGCACCATCAAGTAAGTAATAGCCGGCCAATATCATATGGTGAGGATTACCAGGACCATCAATGAGCCCGACTTTATAGGTACGAATTGGGCCGCACCCACCTTCGAGTAAGTCACCTTCTGCAGGTAAGTAAGGATCGATGACATAATTTATATCCAGGTTGACTGAGCAGTTTACCGCGGTCGTAATCCCTAAGCTCTCGAGTAACTCAAGGTCGCGAGCGGCATCGTAGCCACCTAGATACAAATCCTGCCCTTCGGGCCCAATACCTTCAGCGACGCAATGAGTTGGGGCTCTGTCGTATATTCGTGAAATTAACATAATGTTATGAGATCCTAATTTGAGTACTGCTTGATAGTGCTGTGGCAAAACTCGGCACCGCAGCCAACACTGCCCCACCGTTTTTCCACCCTTCTTGTTCTGCGTATTGGTTTACTACTCCTCCCGCCTCTTTGACCAACAACAAACCAGCCAAACAGTCCCAAGGGTTCATATGTAATTCGACATAACCATCGGTGCGACCACATGCGACATACGCTAAAGCAAGCGCACCACAGGCACTACGTCTGATATTGCCGCCTAGCGACATCATCTTTTCGTACACGCACATGTAAGTTTCGTGGGGAACGCGCGTGCTCCAACCCAGCTCCAAATTAGCTGCCGAGAAATGATCTGTAGAAGCAACTTCAATTGGAACCTGATTAAGTAACGCACCCTGACCCGCAATCACTTGATAGAGTTCGTCATGAACAGGATCATAGATCAGTCCAAACTGTGTTTTGTCGCCACTGACGAACGCAATTACGATGCAAAAGTGAGGAATACCACGCGCAAAATTTGCGGTCCCATCAATAGGATCAAGTACCCATGTGTCCCCTTCAATTTCTCCTCCTTGCTCTTCACCAAAAATAGCGTCCATCGGGAAGTGATCTCTAATCTGTTTGCGAAGTAAGGTTTCCACTGCAATATCGGCTTCAGTTAAAAAGTCTTGTGGGCCTTTTAGCATCACATCGGTCGACGCAATATCATTGAAAACACTCAGAGCTAACACCCCCGCTTCTTTGATCATCGAGATGCCAATCTCTACTCGTCTATCGAGTACTTTCTTTTGGGGGGGTGGGTCTAGCGTGATATTTGTCGATGTTGGTTTTTCTGAAATAGTCTGCATTTAAATAAGAACTTAAAGGTAGTTCGCGAGAAGAGGTCTCCTCGCTAAGAATGTAATTAGCGCGTGTAGTTCATACGCCACAAGTCGATCCAGTCTTGACGATTGTCGAAATCTTCCAACCCAGTGCTTGCTGAGTACTGCAGAACCTGATCATAAACACCTTGCACGCCTGAAGCTTCTTTGAGGTTCGCTGAAATCATTGGGTTACCCGATACTTTTCCATCTATCGTCTGGTTTTCGATGCCCTCTTCGGTCATCAAAAAATGAAGAAACAATTTCGCCGCATTTGGGCTTTTCGTCTTGGTCGACATCACCCCATAAGCCGGTGTTGACCAACCCGTGAATGGCGCTACATTGTCACAGATCGACAAGTGGACGGAACCCTTAGCCACATCACGGTATTTCGCAGTTGAAACCAGACCCATAAAAGCATCTCCTTGGCCTGGAGCACCAATCACATCACCGGTTGCCGAATCTGAATCAGTAGTAAGAGGGGCATTTTTTGCAAGTGACTGAACCCAAATAGACGTCGCTGAATATTTTGAGGTATCTAATTTTTCCCCAAAATGAGCTTCATAAGCTTGCGCCATTGCTTCATCATGATGTGACTCGAGTTGATTGAAAAGATCGAGATAAGCAACCTTATTCAGTGGGTCTTGAATGGCCACTTTGCGATTCCAAGTAGGCTCGGTTAGCTCCCAAACATTGGAGATTGGGCAGCTTTCATAAACCTCATTGTTGTATGACCAAACGGCTGGATCACCATAAACCAACAACGGATTCTGGGCAGCCTTAGGGATATCATTCACTAGGCCTGGAGACACCCATGACTCAACAATATTCATTGGAATGAGTTGTGCCATTGCCGCCGATGCATCACCCGCAATAACAACATCTCCTCGGATGTTATTCGCTCGGAATTCACGAATCATCATCTCTACTTGGGCAGAACTGCTTACTTTGCTACCGGTTGCTTTAACTCCATATTTCTCTGTGAAATTATCTGCTGTCGCCACTATTTTCCCTGATGGAGCATAAACAGTAATTGGCGCTTCCTGCTTTGCTGCTTCGATAAGTTGGTCTAAATCAAAGCGGTCTTGAGAGATAGCGCTATGTGATAGAACCATAGATATTGTCGACGCAATTAGCGCTAACTTAGATGTAGAATTGTTCACTTCGTTCTCCATAAACGTTGAGTGTTACGCAACACAACTGGATGATATTTGTTGAATCTCGCTCTCGACGCGAGTACCTAATTCATTGAAAAAATGTAGATCGTGAAGATAAGCAACCAGATGAATGGTTTCACCTAGTTGCCAAATCGGTGGGGTTTGGGTGGTGATTAATAGCTGAAGCCCTCCAATGTCGACTTCTAAAATCCACGAGCCACCCGTCGGCAAAATACTAACAAGCTGCGCATCCACGCTTACCTGATTTGGTTGGTTATTCGCCGCAGATTGAGCCGAAATTTGGATTCTTTCTGGCCGAATACCTATCGTACCGTTACTCAGTTTGGCTATGGCAGCGTGAGTTAAATAGGTGCGAAGTTTGGTGGTTAATGGATTGTCTGATTCAATATCCAGCATGTTTATTGGTGGCGTTCCAACAAACTCCGCGACAAAACGATTAGCAGGGCGTTCGTAAATGTCTTCTGGTGAACCAAACTGTTGCAATTCACCGTTGTTCATCACCGCAATTTTCGTCGCTAATGCCATGGCTTCCCATTGGTCATGGGTAACAAAAACAATTGTGGTTTTAAACTCCTCATGGATGCGCTTCAGTTCGTTACGCATATCTAATCTCAGACGGGCATCAAGATTTGAAAGAGGCTCGTCCATTAATAGAATATTGGGTCGCACGGCTAGCATTCTTGCCAGTGCGACTCGTTGCTGCTGACCACCAGAAAGCTGAGAAGGCAGTCGCTCTAAGTACGGTGCAATACTCAGCTTCTTCGCAAGCGTTTGAATAATTTCATTGCGCTCGGCTTTGGCAACTTTGCGCAGTTTTAAGCCAAACTCAATGTTCTTAAATACGGTGAGATGTGGCCATAATGCATAGCTTTGAAATACCAAGCCAAGTTCCCTTTTCTCAGGAGGAACAAATAGCCCTTGTTCAAGACTATCCACCACGTTTTCTCCGAGTGAGATAGCCCCACTCGACACATTTTCTAGTCCCGCAATCATGCGAAGGGTGGTGGTTTTACCGCATCCAGACGGACCTAATAAGCACATGAATTCGCCGTCTTGAATATCAAGGTTTAGTGCCTTAACCGCAGGAGACTGACTGGAGTCATACTCCTTATACACATTGTTTAGTTGAATATTAGGCATTAGCTTCCCAGTCCTTCTGCTAAGTTAGTTTTTGTCATTTTTTGAGTAAAATATGTGCCAAGGAAAGCAATCGCACAGATGATCAGCACAACGGCGTTTGATGCTTGAATATAGTTGTAGTCAATCAGTCTAAGTGCGTAGGTCGTCAACACATCCGTTGATGGCACTGCAAGTATTACGAACAGGCTTAATCCATTGATTCCCGAAATAAATGGCAACAAGATACCGGTTACCAATGAGCCTTTTTGAATAGGGATGACGATTTTTGTGATTCGTGTAAACCACCCTGCACCCGCCATTTGAGCCGCTTCTTCGGGATCTTTTCCTAGTTGCATCATCGCCGAGATACCCGCTCGTGAAGCGTATGGCATTTCGTCAGCAATTAAGGCCAAGATAAGGAGTGTTATCGTCCCGTAGAGTGCCGGCATTGGCCCACGCTCGACAGCAAATAAAGACATATACGCAGCAGCAAATGCGATGCCTGGAACAAGATAAGGGAAAAACGTAATCTGCCTCAGTAATGTACTCATTGAGCTATAAGGACTGCGAACAACCACATAACCAACCAATAAACCCAGCACACCAGAACACACAGAGGCAATGCCCACAATCCACAGCGTGTTCCAAACGGCAGACCACAAGTTTGAACTCAGTAACACACCTTTAGTTTCCGCGATGGTTTTAAGGTCAGTGCCAATCCAATAATCGAGGGTAAAGTTAGACCAGGAGAAATTACCAGGGATATGCATAAAGGTTGACAGTGCAAGCACAGACATTGGCATTACGACAGAGAAAAAGAACACCATACTTGCGAGGCCGAAAGCAGGTAAACGCCAAATACCGAGGTGCGTTTTACGATGCATCACGCCTTTACTGCCAACGATGACAAACTTACGCGCTTCTTTGAGCAACAACGTATCAATCATCAAAGACACAATACCAAAAAACATAATGGTACCTGCGAGCACCGCTGCAACGCCTGTCTGACGCGACTCGATGCTGCGATATAAAGACGTAGATAACACCTCATAATTGACCGGCAATCCCAATATATAAGAGACACCGAACTCCCCTAATACCTTAGCGAAAATCAAAATTGATGCTGACATCAGTGCAGGTAACATTAATGGAATAATAATTTTTAACGCGATGATTTTGTTGCTTGCACCTAAAATTCGTGCTGAATCTTCAAGTTGAGTATCAAATGAACGTAATGCATTACCCAGCAATAAAATGACAAATGGAATATAGTTAAGTGAGAGAATTACGGTGATCGGCACCTCACCATAAGCGAGCCAATCAGGCGTCTGAAAACCGAGGTTTTCCATCCATCCCTGCTGACCACCGACTGAGCGATTTTTAAAGGTGGTCGTCCACGCCATCGCAAAAGTCCATGCTGGTAACATATAAGGAACGATCAACGCCGTAGCAAACCACTTTTTACCGAGCATGTTCGTTCGACTGACCAACCAAGCCAGAATGCTCCCTAGCACTAGTGAGATAACAATCACAGCCGACGACACGGTTAATGTATGCTTTAAAGGCGCCCAAAACAGGGATTGGGAAACCTGAGAGAAGATCGTGCGATTAACGTAGTAATCTGTCCATTCTCCCGTCACTTCTCCAATGCGGCGTTCATCACCAAATTGCACCTGAATGGCATCAAGCAGAAGTGATAGAACGGGTACGGCGATAAAATAGGTAAATATGCACACAAGAAGCACACCAATCATCGTTGTTGGTGTCTGTATCATTAGCTGTATTTTGTACTTTAACGTCAACCATTTTGATAATGGTGTTGACCTGACAATACTGGAAGATAGAGAACTCAAAATAACCCCTTTACGCTTTTTGCACAGCTGTGCAATCGGTGGGAATTCTATCGTTACAGTATTTCAGTTTTATTGACAATCAATGACGCGAGAGTGACAAGTCATAATAAGACAACTACGTTAATCATAGAAAGCAGATAACCGTTCAATCTGAGAATTGGTTTTATAGGAATGCTTTTTTGATTAAATTGAAACTCAGTCGGTCGTGGCTTACAACGGGGCAAAACTCAGCTAGCCACCATATGATACTGTTGTGGTTCAGTGACGCTGTCGGTGGATTTCGTTCTTCAAAGCGATGACGAATTATTGGATGTTTTGGTTGCTGATTTAGGATGTTTTTTGTCGACAAACGAGTCTGCTCAGTCTTCGTCAGCGCAGAATTGACCCTGACATGTGACTCCTCCCACAAATAAAACTAACCGTCATCCCCTTGAAAAAGGGGATCTTCATCCGCGTGTTGTGAGCCTATTTTCTGGAGTTCGTCACTGTTTTAAGTGAGCCACACGCTTTGGGAGATCCTTGCTTTAACGAGAATGACGACTTAATTTGGGGGAGTTAGAAACTGGCGAACTAGTATTTAAACAGCTACTCAGCTATTTCAGTATGAGTTCGCATAAGATGACATCGAAAGCCTGCAAATTTTGACCACTAAACGAAACCAGCGTAATCAAATTACCACATTCCAAACAACTTCCTGAAGAAGTCGTGTATTTGTATTTAACTGAATTGAGAGAACAAAATACACGCTTATGTGTATTTTGTTCCGCGAAAGATCTGCGTTATAGTGACGCTAACTTGTTTTTGAGTCTGTATAACCCTTCCACAAAGTAGTAATCTCCGTAGATCAGTGAACAATCGATACCGAGCCCTTTAGGATAGTTAAAGGTACCTCCGACCAAAACACCTTGCTTGCTATCATCGTTATAGGTTCCATAGTTTTGATAAAGACTATTTAGCATATCATTTGCTGCGACAAGATAACGCTCACGCAGATCTGCTGTTGGTGCTAAATCTGAAAGTAGTAAAAGCCCACTAGCGGCACAAGCCCCAGCTGAAGTATCTCGGGGGGTGTCAGTCTTAATAGGAGCTCTGAAATCCCAATATGGCACTGAATCTTCGGCCAAATTTTCGATAAAGAAGTCCGCGGTTTTCATTGCGGCTTCCAAATAGCGTTCTTCCTTTGTGTATTGATAACTCAATGCAAAACCGTGCACTGCCCAAGAAGCTCCGCGACTCCATGCGGAATCCTGATTGTAGCCTTGCCCGCCATGATACTGTTTGACCTCGCCCGAAAAGCAATCGAACTCGACCATATGTCTGACCGAGCCATCTTCACGAATAAATTCTTTCAATACCGTGTCGGCATGTGCCATAGCAATGAGCTTGAATCTGGGTGCATCCAACTGTTCAGCGGCCCAATATAAAATGGGTAAGTTCATCATGCTATCGATGATACTTAATCCTTTGGGGTCAGCATCATTCACATCGTTTTTATTCCATGCTGTTAGAAATCGACCATTGATATTAAAACGACTCGCTAGGTGACTCGCCGCTCTTAACGCACGTGTTTTGGATTTTTCATTTCCAAGCAGTTCGTAGTGCTTGATTGAGGTTAATTGCCACATAAACCCGACATCATGATGAATATCAACGAACTCATCTAATGGGCCATCCATGGTCAATTCACGTTCTATTGCGATGTCCTTAAATGGAGAGTAGTTTTCTTTTTCATATAATAGCCACAACAACCCAGGCCAAAATCCAACGACCCAGGCCCACGGTCTGTCCGTATCACTGTAAATACCATTAGATGTCATGGATGGAAAACAAGCTGACATCTCTTCGCTCGTTGACTTCACTTTCTCAAACGTATCAGTCCAAGCTTGCTCAACCCACAAAATATTCTTTTTCATTTGATACCTTTAATATAAAAATTATATGACCTTTAAACCCGAGTAAACCGCCCCTATCCCCGCGACAAGGCACAAGCTTAGAGAGAGGTTACGCACGAGTTTTTTAGAAAGTCGATGTAAGACACTTATTGCTAATTTATGACCCGCATAACCAGCAGGTACCAAAGGAAGTGCTAACAATAGATGTTTGATACTCATATAGCCAATTGGGATCTGAATGAGCAGAGATAAGGTAGAGCTCATTAAAAAGAATGCCGCTAGATTGGCACGGATTTGCTCTACTTTTTGATGTTGCAACAACAAAGCCATTGGTGGACCTCCAATGCCTGAACTCGTACCTAAAAAACCAGAAAAGAAGCCAGCAAGCATCAAACGCCTAGGAGTCACCTCCATTTTTATCGGAAGTAAGCTTGTACCGACAGCAATAAGGACAGTAGTCCCAAGCAACACCGATAGCTGACCAACATCGATGAAGTAAAGAATCGCCGCACCCACGCAAGTACCAGGAATTAGACCTAAAATGCCTTTCATGAGGCCATGTAAAGATATTTGTGTCCGATATTTATACGTATTAAGAAGCGCTATAAAAAAGCCAACGATAATGATAGGGCCTGGGATGTATTCTGGTGACAAATACAACAACAGAGGTGATGCCACAATGGCCATGCCAAACCCGGTGGCAGTTTGGATAAATGCACCGATAAATATCAGGGACATAGCGAGTAGTACTGTAATATCCATCAAACTTTATAACCCCGTATTCCGAATAGCATATCTCAAATCGCCAATAATTATCCTTTTATTGAAAGATGCAGTCAAATAAAACGAAACATCGTTTTACAATCGAAATTAACTACAAAAAAAACAACATACCTTAAGACATTAAGGCGTTGAATAATCAAAGTTTAATGGGATCAATACGATAACTTACATAACATGACGCGCACGGCGCTGGGTTTCAACGTGGTGAACTCAAAGAAGGTAATGCGAAAGATTACCCCAATGGGCACGCCCCCAAGGTGATGTAATTCGCATTGAGAACTATGTTCGTGCAGTTCGAGATCGCTCTTAATTTGGGTGAAAGGATAAAACTTTATTGAGGTGGTCTGTTCAATCTGAAATAACGAAATCAGATAGGGAACGAATAGCATCACCGTCCCTATCTTTTTCGGAACTCTAATCACTAAATCCAAAGCAGTGATTTAAGCAATATTTGACAAAGGCACCAACGGCAGTTCAACACGAAGCTTGGTCTGCGAATCAAAAAGAAAAGCATCGTTCAGGTTAAAACCGACATCAATCGTTTGCCCTTCCTTGAGTTGATATTTTCGGTCAATGCTCAATAAGAATTTCTGTCCTCCAGAAAGACAGTGAACAATTCTATTACTGCCTGTCGTTTCGACCAGATCTACGTTGGCCTTCCATTGGATCTCTTTGTGAGTGCTCTCTTCCAATATACTCATCTTATCGGGCCTAATACCTAGCAAGTAGTCGCCTCGCTCCTCTGCACTCGCTGATACTTCCCATGAGATATCTGGCCCAATTATGGTGGCGGTTTTGTGTGATATCGTTAATGGCAATATATTGGTCGGAGGGTTACCGATAAATGAAGCAACAAATACATTCGCTGGATTGTCGTAGATCTCTTCAGGGCTAGCAAACTGCTGAAGCACACCGTCTTTCATCACAGCAATTTTATCAGCTAGTGTTAATGCTTCTATCTGATCATGCGTGACATAAACCGTAGTGTTGCCAAGCTTACGGTGCAGCTGCTTAATTTGGGCACGCATTGAGTTTCGCAATTCAGCATCAAGGTTCGATAACGGCTCATCCATTAAGTAGATACCTGCGTCACGTGCAATGGCGCGTCCCATTGCAACCCGTTGACGTTGACCGCCAGACAAGAGTCCTGGCTTCTTATCTAAATGTTCAGATAGGCGTAATGATTTGGCGACCTCTTCAGCACGGCGATAACGAGTGGGCTTATCAACACCTCTCAATTCGAGGCTAAAAGCTATATTGTCCCGTACCGTTAGATGCGGATACAACGCATAATTTTGGAAGACAAATGCTAGATCGCGATCTTGCGGGGATACGTGATTCACTCGATTGTGGTTGATCAGAAGGTCACCACGAGTGATGTGCTCTAAACCTGCAATCATTCGTAATAAGGTAGATTTCCCACAGCCTGAGGGACCAACGATAACGATGAACTCACCGCTTTGGATCTCCAAGCTCACATCATGTATTACTTGGTTATCTTCAGAATAAGTCTTATCTATATTATTTAGCGTGATAGCCGTCATTATTGAGTCCTCAACATAAATTCGTCGCGCAGAGTTAATGCTAGATCTGGTCTATCGGTCGTGAAGGCATACACGCCGAATTCAAGTGCTTTATTAATATCAGCCTTTTTATGAGCTCCATAGCAACCATATTCTAGATTCTTCGCTTTAACTGCCTTTTGAGTTCGATGCATCAGCTGACTAACGTGAACCGATATTTCGTTCGCCTTTATTTCTTTCGCTATCTTCGCTACTTGTTCTGCCCCCAAAAGGCTTGGCATATTGCGAGCAACTAGCCAGATCGTAAATATCTCAGGGGCTTTTAGCGCAACGTCAGACAATACTTCGCAATTGAATGAAGAAATGATGCACTGTTCATTCATCCCTGTCTCTTCAAGAACACTTAATACTTGCTCAACGATATTTGGATAAGGAAGTTTGTCTTCATCCCCTTTGATTTCAAGTCGTAAGACTATATCGCTATTGCTATAGAGTTCGCACAGCTCTTTGAGAGTCATAATTCGTTCACCACCAGAATAGTTAACACTACCCTGTGAAAGCTCTTGCCAGGTTTTAGCATTCACTGGGCCTGTCATATCGGTAGTACGGTCTAAGGTGGCATCGTGATGAACGACTAAGATGCCATCTTTGGTTGGATGTACATCGAACTCTACAAGCTCAACAGGCAAATTTAAGGTGTTTTCAAATGCTCTACGGCTATTTTCGCCCCAAAGGAGAGTACCACCGCGGTGTGATGCTATTAGTGATTTAGTCATTGGATACTTCTTATTTCAGTGCGCCCATGGCGATGCCACGAACCAAATGTTTTTCGACAAGCTTAAAGCAGAGTAACGTTGGCAACATAGTGAGCGTTGCGCCTGCCATGACAAGTGGCCAGTTAACGATGCCATCATCAGCTGCGCCTGCATAAAGACGTGATAGCGCAATTTGCAAGGTACGTACTTCTTCACTGTCTGTTGAAATCAACGGCCAGATATAGGAATTCCACTCTCCAAGGAAAGTAAACAGAGCCATCGCGGCAATCGCTGGACGCGCCATTGGCACGATCACTTTCCAAAGAACCTGAAGATGCGTTGCTCCATCAATCCATGCTGCCTCATCCATCGCTTTTGGGATGTTTTTGAAATATTGGCGTAGAAAGAAGGTCACAAAGCCACTCGCGATAGACGGTAGAATTAACGTCCAATAGCTATCAAGTAATCCCACTTTTGCCATATTGAGATAGTTTGGAATGAGACTGATGTGACCCGGAACCATTAATGTTGCAACCACCAGCCAAAACAGAAATTCACGTCCTTTGAACTCTATCCGGCTAAACGCATAAGCCGCACACACTGAAACCGTTAGACTTAATACCGTAACAGCGATTGAAACCACCGCAGTATTAAAAAGATACAGAGGGAAATTCATCTCAGTAAAGGCATAAGCATAGTTCTCTAACGAGAAGCGAATATCACCCGTTGTATAAGCATCAAATGGGATTAGTGATAAGAAAATCCCATACCCTATAGGGAACAAAAATAACAACGCAAATGCTGTGAGAACAACAGACGACAACGACCAACGTATTTTCTTTGGTTCAACACTAATAGTACTAACGGCCTTCATAATGAACCTTTTTACCAATGAGCTTGGATTTAACCACTGCTAAAGCCAATAGAAGAACAAACAAGATGACAGCGAGTGCTGACCCCTGCCCAATATCAAACAGTTCGAAGCCTGTGCGATAAAGCAGATTTACGAGCATATCGGTCGCAAATGCTGGGCCACCGTTAGTCATCACATTAACAATGGTAAATATTTGGAACGACTCTACTACTGAGATGATCAGCAAGAAATAGGTCGTTGGCATTACCAAAGGAAAGGTCACCCTGCGGAATACATGTAATTTCTTGCCACCGTCCACTTGTGAGGCTTCATATAACTCTTTTGGAATAGCCTGCAATCCGGCAACGTAAATCACCATGTCATAGCCCAATTGCTTCCAAGTATTTACAATGATGATCACCCATAACGCTAACATTGGTGATTGGAGCCAAGTAACTTTATCTACGCCGAATGTCGCCAAAATGGAGTTAATAAGACCAAAGTCTGTCGCGAATATCCAACTCCATATTACCGAGATGGCAACTGTAGAGGTCACTGAGGGTAAAAAATAAGCTCCTCGAAGGAATCGTACCAATTTGGTTTCATTGACTAAAAAGTTAGCTAAGAGCAGAGCTAACGCAAGTCGTATAGGTACTGATACCACGACAAAAATCAATGTGATTATCAGTGAGTTTCTAAACTCTTCACCTTGTAAAAGGTAACGATAGTTATCTAAGCCTACAAAAGGCATATCGCTACTCAAGAAGTTCCACGTATGGAAGCTGTAAAAGAATGACGAGATAATCGGCCAATAGGTAAAAATGCCTATTAGAAGAATACACGGCAATACAAAAAAATAGGGGGCTAGTTTTTTCATCAATCTATTTTGAGTTAATGGAAGGCAGGTTACCCTGCCTTATAGATGCTATAGACGTGACTCTACGCGAGAGTGGAAAGCTTTCAGCGCTTCATCTGCACTTCGCATACCCAAAGCGATGGATTCCCATAC
The DNA here is from genome assembly GCF_053544015.1 of Vibrio sp. E150_011. NCBI lineage: Bacteria > Pseudomonadati > Pseudomonadota > Gammaproteobacteria > Vibrionales > Vibrionaceae > Vibrio > Vibrio sp. E150_011. The sequence continues at coordinate 44,653 of NZ_JBHFOL010000002.1, read as the reverse complement.
CCCATTTTCTTGTGAGCGAATCCAAGCCATTGCAGGTGGACGAGCACGTCCTTGGGCAACAGGAAGTTGGTCCATTGCCGTTGCAAATTCTTTTTGTTCCTCAAGCAAAGCAATTGAAGAATCCAGATCAAGCGCTTTTTTATTCACTGGCATATACCCAGTATGCTGAAACCATTCTGCACTTTGATTTGCCGATGCTAGGTACTGCATGAACTGCCAAGAAGCTTTTTGTTTGTCCTCTCCAATATTGGCCAACATACCAACACCCGCACCACCAATAGGTACACGGCACTCAACCGTACAAGGCATAGGAAGAACGACTAAGTCATCCCCCAACGCTCGCTTATAGTCACCAAGGTTACCCGTACTGTCGAAATGTATCGCAACTCGGCCAGAACTAAAGTGCTGCTTCACCATTTTTTCATCAGTCACGCTCTCCGCAGAGGCAACATGATGCTTGTGGTAAAGATCTCCCATCCATTGGAAAGCATCGATGGTATTTTGGCTGTGAAGTCCTGATTCATTAGTCACTGGATCAACCCAATCACCACCATTTTGCATGACAAGTGCAAAGCGACTGAACTGTCCTGGCGCGTTTATTCCATAGATATTTTTATCGCCCAACTCTGCTTGAACTTGCTTAGCAACATCAAGAATCTGATCTAAATTTGCCATAGCCGGTACCTCTTCAATACCCGCTTTTTCAAGTAATGCTTTATTCACATACATTAGCGGCGTAGAGGAGTTAAACGGCATGACGTAATTGCCTTCTTTGTAACTACCAATTTCTTTCGCAAATGGTTGAAGCTGTTCTGTGAATTCAGCATTTTCTTCATAGTAATGATTAAGATTGGTCAGTACATTGGCTTCCGCGAATACACCATATTGGGTTACCTCTAATATCGCCATATCAGGATTACGACGTGCCGGAATTGAAGCTTGCAGCTTGGTTATAATATCCGCATATTTGCCGTTGTAAGTCGCACTGACTGCTACGCCTTCATGAGAAGCATTGAAATCGTTGATGATGCCTTGAAGGACAGCTTCATCATCTCCGGTTTGGTTATGCCATAACTCAACTTGAACAGGTTTTGCTATTGCACTGGCAGCGACTAGAGAAAGTGCCACAGTAGAAAGACGCAGTTTCATGTTTCATTCCATTTATTGAAAAACTGAGAGCATGCTAAGCAGACATGATGACACTTGGGTTACAGTTTTAATTGCATTAATTGAAGATCACTGTGCAATAATTGCAAAATGTATAAGCATTTGTTTTTAATGAAAAATAAACCAAACCCATGTTGCATGACATGCCATTTGGAAATCAAACGGTCATATTCTGCAACTACCCTGCAATAAACCAATGACCAAGAGCAGAACATGAATAGCACCAAACTCACCTACCAATCCAAATCAGCCGCCATTTTTGAGCAACTGTTGAGTAACGAAGCCAAGTGCTACACTAAAAAAGAGCAACGGGTTGTCGATTTTTATCTGAATGACCCAGAACATATCGACTTATCAGCTAATGCCGTTGCAGAAGCGATAGAGGCTCACCCATCAACTCTTGTACGTTTCGCTCAAAAACTTGGGTTTAAGGGGCATCCTGAGCTCAAACGTTACCTGCAGAAGAAAAACCAGAACCTTGAAGATGCCAGCGAGCGTCATCAGCATACTCAGAGTCAAATTGAAGGTGATGTATTGCAAGCAACCATCTCGCAAGAAATTGAACATCTGAAGTTGATGACGAGTACATTAACGCAAGCTCAACTCGATGAAGCTTGCCAGCTGATATTAAATGCAACGAAGGTATTTATTAACGGACAAGACAATGTCGAAGGGTTTTCTGAACACTTCTCAAGGCGACTGATGCGTTCAGGTTTTGATGCCAATACAGTTTCTCTAGATCATTCCAAATTCGCAGAACGCCTTGCGCAGTCATCTGAAGGCGACGTGCTTATTTTACTATTCAATAATACTTTGAGTAACCAAACCCAATGTCTTATCACTATTGCGCGGCATTTAAAACTTAAGATCATTGCTATCAGTGATCTAAGTTCAACAAAGTTACCGGAAAACATACACCTATTGAGAATCTATCGAGGAGAACACAAAGGAACGAAGTCAGTGAGCCCTTCTCTGGTGGTTACCAATGCGCTAATAAGAAACCTAACGGCTTTGGCCAAAGAGCAAACTATGCAAGGGTTGCAGAAATTTGAAGCAATCCGAGCCAGTGTTGATTCGCTTTGTCGATAACTCCCCTGTCATAGAAGTATCACATGTCTGAGAAGAGAACGTCGCTTACTGTTCATACACAACAAGTGACAATGCTTTACAAGCAAAAATCAATCTCTTCACTAATTCCGCAATGGTTAAGCAAGAATCGTAGTGATTCACGAGTTGCGTTTTGCATCGCGATGTTTAAGCCTCCTTCAAGCCCTACCGAAACCCAGAACTCTGCCATTTCACCTACTGGAGTATCAATAAATGCACCTGGTATTGCATCAGAGCCTTCTCTAAGAATTGTCAGCGTAAATGTTGCTCGAACAGAGGTTTCTAATGCGGTGAGTGTTACCTCACCACTATCTTGCGTAAAGTGACTATCACCCGTATAGAACGTAACGCCATCGACATTTACTCGGTAATAGACCACCGCTCTTTCCACTAGGTCTTTAACGTCCAGATTGCCACCAAAATACTGCGGAGCAAATGAATAGATAGGAATGCAGAAACTGAGATCTTGCTGGCACACCTCTGGACCGTTGTGAGCCATAGCAAGACCTAATCGCTAAAGCTTAACAATGATTGCGTCGACGAAAAACTATAACTAACGTCAAGTACTACATGAGTTTGAGAGCCACTATATGCATCGATACAAAAGGCTGAAATCAACACTAAGAAGGATGGGTTCGCACACATAAATTAACAAAAAATCAAGAATATTAGTCACATAAATGTAATTACCCCCTGATAAAGTCCATTTTTTTTATTCACCAAGGTTAAACATGTGCCATTATAAATTTCCTCTGACTCTTATCTGTATTGCCTTAGCAGGGTGTAATAGCAGTACTACTGATCAAACTGAATCTGAAGTCGATTATGAATACGGAACGAAGACGGCTTACTCTGTGCAGCAAGATTTACAAACTTACGAGATAGCACCTGATGGCTATCGAGCGGTTTACACACAGATGCTTGCTCGTCACGGCTCTCGTGTATTATCTAGTCGCAAATATGATGACTTGAGTATGCAGGTTTGGGAATTAGCTGAAGCTGATGGAGCGCTTACTGAGTTAGGAAAAACGCTAGGCCCTGAAATTCAACGTATGATGGCCGCAAATGAAAAGCTGGGATACGGTAATCTGTCCAGTCTCGGCATACAAGAGCATGACGATTTAGCGCAAAGACTCGCTGCCCGCCATTCGGATCTTTGGGACACCGCTGTATTAAATGATTTGAAGGTCGTATTTGAGGATTCAGGAAAAGATCGCGCTATTGACAGCGGTACCACTTTTTCTGATAGCTTCAAATCCGCATTACCTGAAGTCGCCCCGCTGGTGAACGAGTCTGTAACCAATAAACCGCATCTTTATTTCCATAAAGAAGACGCAAATGACTACTACCAAGACTACATCAATAACGACCCTGAGCTGTTAGGCAAAATCAATGAATTGATGGAGTTACCCCGCACTAAAGAAGTCGTTACCTCTGTTCTATCGCGTATCTACACCCCTGAATTTATCGATCGTCTAGCCGCTGGTGAATTTGAATTAGAAAACATCAATGAAGATGGCGAACCTGGTGGCACATTCGTCCGCAATGACGTCGATGCCGCTTTAATGCTATACAATCTTTTTATTATTACTTCTGGTATGAAGCATGAGGCTGGTGATACTCCTTGGAAGTTTAAAGACTTCATCACTCAAGCAGAATCATCTTGGTTAGCTTATGTAGATGACGGCAACACCTTCTACGAAAAAGGACCAAGCTTTGACGATACTGACATCACTTACCGTATGGCAAATATTCTTGTTGATGACTTTTTCGATGAGGTTGAAAATGTAGGTAACAACACAAACACCAATATCGCTAAACTTCGCTTTGCTCACGCAGAAGCTGTTATGCCTTTTGCGGCTGCACTTCAATTAGAGGGTAGTGAGCACGCGGTATCAAGTGATTCTCTTTATAGCCGCAGTGACAATGATTGGCGTGGTGCTTGGGTATCTCCTTTGACAGCCAATATCCAATGGGATGTATATAGCGATACTGCAAATACAGTCTTAGTGACGATGTTTTACAATGAAAAACAAATTAACTTCAAGTCAGATTGTGTGAGCTATGCCGATAGCAATTACTACTATGAAATTAATGAGCTGAAACGTTGTTTCGATAGATAGCGGTTTTCCTCCAAATTAACCCTGCGTATGAAAACGCATAGTGATTAAATAATGGAGAGATATTGAGTCAGCGATGAACTCACCAGTTTAAGTCTGGGCACTTTCGAGTTAGAAAGTGCCCTTAATCAAAAATGAACAAGTAAAACAATACCCATTCGTTATGTAAGCTGATGGATACTAATCTGTCACTTGCTTAATAATAGCGTTCTGAACATCTCTATTTTTGGCTAGCTACCGCTACTCTGCCATTGCTAAACGTGACAAAGTCACCTTTTTCATAAACTCCATTAGTTTGGTAACGACGGGGGCATCTTTAAATACCTTGAAAGTAATCAGACGTACTACCAAGCTGAACTAAATTACGCAAGGTACCATCAGTTTGAATGGATGCATATCGAACAGGTTCTTAACCAAGGAAATAGGGTAAACCTTAACTCTAACAGGCAAACCACATAAGCGCGCCTAGCTCGGAAAAAGAACGGGTTGTGGGCCGTGTGCGGTTCGTTCTCTGCGTTGATACAGACGAACCAGTCAGCAACACTGGCTCGTCCTTGAACCATGCAATGTTACCGACTAGTCAATGAAAACCGAGCCTTTCTCTTGATTGATTGAAACACGTTGCTTCACTCCATTTCTTACCAGTTTTAAGTTGATAACATCCGGTTGCCACTCGATATCAGCAATTCGAATCTCATCGTTTTGCGTCAAGTTATGTACCGTGGCAACGTTCAAAACTGCTTCTTGGCTGCGCAAAATCGTATAGGCTAAGTCACTGGTTGCCGGATTATCTGGCGCATACCCCAGTAACAGAGTTGCCGAACAATCCGTAATCACTTGTTGGTGAAACTCTGCCTGGCCCTCAATTGAATAACGTAGAACCATGGACTCCTGAAGCGGCATCTCATGGCAATTTGTCATTCTTGCTAAAGGTCCATCTAATGGGTTCTCGCAGCCTTGTGCTTGTGCCAAAGTGCTATGTTGACCTCTGATATGCCAAACTAAGTCCAGTTGTTGTTGATGTGGATTTTGGGCGGTATTAAATTCAATCGCCACATCCCCTAGCCATAGAATTTGACGGCGAAACACCACGTCTTTATATGCCGCTTCATCCCACTGAACAATGGTATGGCTGTCAACTTTCGGTAACTCGCCGCACCAATCTGTTTGTGTGTCTAACCATGTGTAAGCCTGATCTTTTACAAACTTATTAACTTGAGGGTTTGATGGCGGCTGGTTCTTCTGATTCACTGCCAAGGTATTATGTGTCACTGTATTTTTATAGTAACCATAATGCAGTTCGGCTCCATAACCAGTGGTTCCCAAATCAGGCAAAATTTCTTTACCATTGCGAGTAATAAGAATCCCCAATCGATCATAATGATCGTGTTCACCACCATAAGGAGCATGCTTCACCAAAAGCATATTGTCGTGCTCACGAGTATGCATAATAGTGATACCGGATTGTTCGGCATGAATAGACTGACACGTCAGCGGCTCAGCCACCGGTAATTCATCGACACCGTACAGCAACGCATCGATATTATTCCGAGGCTTATCTTGATATATGTTTTGCAACGCCGATGCAAATAAAGGGTCTCGGAACTCGCGATAACCGAACTCGAACAAATGGCTATGAGTCAACTTCTCTTGACCAGCAATACAATCGTTCAGACGGGGGAAGTCTCCCGTATTAATGAGCAGCTTGAGCGGGAACGCCAACATGGTATGGAAATTTGGTACCGATTGCAGTGAATGTTCAGACTTACATGCCATTTTTTCAAAGTTAAGAAGGGCTTGCAAAGCGTAATAATGGTAATGGATTGAACCTTCAAACCATAAACCCTCCCCCCTCACACCGTTCTCTAGCTGATACCTCAAGCCATAAGGCGTGTTCACCGCAAAGTCGATGAGCTTTCGGTCATCAAGTATCAAACCTATCACACCAATTGTCGCAGATATTTTCATTTCATGGTTATGCAATTGATCCGCTCGATGTTGCATCAGGAACTCCGCACCTTCGCGCAACAAACGCTGTTCAATAAATAGCTGCTCTTCCGCACTCAACTGATCTTTAATAAAATCATAGCCTCGAGCAAAGTCGATATTACAGTTCGCTTCACAGAGAGTTTGAGCGTTTGCTTTGCCCGGACCGTTGTATGGAATACCACCGTGTTCTTCGTAGTTGGGATAGTATTCTGCATAACCTAATAAGATCTCTCGAACTTTCTCGACATATTTATGCTCTTGAGTAATCTGCCAAAGTAACCCTAGGTCATTGCACGCTTTTGAATTAAGTCCGTTAAGCCAACGCCACCACGCACCATCATAAGGTTCGCCGGTAAGCACCTCGCCATCGACAGGACATATATGTTCGGTGGGCCGGTTTCTGTCCCAACTTAAGCGAACCCCGTGCGAAGGGCAAAAGTAATATAGATTCCATGTCGCGCGGGCATCCGGTGGAACTAACGTATCTGAAGTAAGCACGATTTGATTATCTTGAATAATCTGTTCGATGATGTCTTGATTGGCATTTTGACGAATTATCGACATTTCTTGAGAGGTAAACTGCAACATAATGGATACCTACGCTAAATCTTGAGATGAATGAAAATTGAAGTATTGTTTGGCATTTTGGTAACAGATGTTCTCGACGCTTTGCTTAAGCAAAGACTCATCATTAGGTAACTCTCCCTCATCGACCCACCGACCCAGTAAATTACATAGAATGCGACGAAAATAGTCATGACGAGAGAGCGACAAAACACTGCGAGAATCGGTGAGCATTCCGACAAAGCGCCCTAAAGCACCTAAATTAGCCAAGTCTTGAAGCTGTTTTTCCATGCCAGCCTTGTGGTCGTTAAACCACCATGCTGAACCAAGCTGTACTTTACCTGGATTCGCATCACTGTCTTGGAAAGCCCCTATAATGGAACCTAGCACAGGACTATCTTTAGGGTTAAGGCTATAGATGATGGTTTGCGGTAGTTGGCAGTCTTGATCCAACATACTCAACAAATGACCAAGGTTTTCTGCAATTGGGTTGTCACTGATAACACTAAAACCCATACCACCACCGAGCTCATCAAAGCGGCGCTTGTTCACATTAGTTAAAACACCAATATGAATTTGCATCGACCAACCATGCTTGTGATAAGCCTTACCAAGCACCTCAAATACGGCTGTTTTGAACTGCGAAATTTCCTCACGGCTAAGCGCTTCGCCGTCTTTTACCTTTGCTATCACTTGGTCAAGCACGTCAGGCTGATAATGCGAAAACTCCACAACTTTTAACCCCAAATCAGATAATCGACAGTTGCGCTGTGCAAAATAATCCACTCGAGAAGTAATGGCTTTAGCATAGCTAGCAAAATCGACCACATTGACATCCGTGAGGGCATTCAGTGAACTTAGCGTCTTTTGAAAGCGAGTTTGATTCTCGATTTCAATGAGGCCGTCGGCGCGGAATGTAGGCAAAACCTGTACCGTAAACTCCGAGCGGCTGAGTTTATCGTGATAGACCAAATCACTAAGTGGGTCATCAGTGGTGCACAAGGTGTCTACTCGACTCTTTTTGATAAGCGCTTGGAATCGATGAGACTCTTGCTTAAGCTTTTGATTACAATGCTGCCAGATCACCTCACAATTCTCTGGGTTGAGTAGTAAATCGAGAGCAAAGTATTTTTTGAGTTCCAAGTGACACCAATGATACAGCGGATTACCGATCAGATAAGGCATGGTGTCACACCACTTTTGGAACTTGTCGTAATCACTCGCATCACCCGTAATGTAATGCTCATCAACCCCGTTACTGCGTAATGCGCGCCACAAGTAGTGATCGCAACTCAACCAAGCTTGAGCGATATTGTCATATTGATGGTTGTCGTAGATCGCTTTGGCATCAAGGTGATTGTGATAGTCAATAATGGGAAGTCCAGCCGCATAGTCGTGATATAAACGCTTGGCAGTGTCTCCCTGCAATAGAAAATCTTGATGTATATATGCAGACATAATTCAAACTCTTGTATAAAACGGCGTTGATAACCTTTTGGGAAAACTTAGTAATAAACTGGTTTTCTACCCCCCTCATCGAGGTAAACCAATCTAAGCCAGAGAGACCGTGCTCTCTGGCTATACACTGACTACTTGTTGCCGGGTTACTTAGAAATAGACACTTCTAATTGAGGCGTTTTCCGAGCACTCATCAATAACAGTGAGCCAACAGTAACAATCACCGCGCCACAGAAGACAAAGGCCATACGCCCCCAAAATGGGTTCGGGATAAGTATCATAGCGGTGACCAGTGCACCAAAAACCAGAATTAACTTGCCCAACATGTCACGCTGTTGGCGATCCATTTCGTCTTGGCCTTCTTCTTCGATAACAGGAGTAGCGACATCACTCCAGAACTCTTGAAGCTCTGTGTTTCTTTTGCCAACAGGCTCTTTGTAGAACTTTGTTGTTAGGCAGAAGAAGCCGCCAGTTATCACTAAGTGCCCCATCACCCCAAGAAGAACTTTTAAGTCACTGGCTTCACGCCCAGTGAACGGAACTTCAAGGTTTAATAAATTAGCGACTACGTCTGCTGTGAGCACAAAGCTCACAATATAAGACACCATCATACCGACAGCTAATGTCGCCCAAGCCGCCCAGTCTGGTGTTTTCTTAATAAACATGCCAAAGAACAACGGCACTAGAATTGGCATTTGCAGCAGTGTACTTACGTACATCATCGCGTCGAAAAGGCTCAAACCTCGTAGAGAATTAATAAATAGCGCCACCATGATGACCAATATTCCGAAAACCATGGTCATAAATTGACTCACGCGCATCAGCTTTCTGTCATCCGCATTTTTGTCAATGATCGGTGCGTAGAAGTTACGCACAAACACACCAGAGTTTCGGTTTAAGCCTGAATCCATTGAAGACATTGTTGCCGCAAATACCGCTGACATAAGCAGCCCCACCATACCAACAGGCATTACGTTTTCGACAAACACAAGGTAGACCGCATCAGCGGCTTTACTACCAAGTTCTGCTGCGTGTACGGTTGCAGCTTCAGGATAGATAATGGCTGTTACCCAAGGTGGTAAGAACCAAATCGCCGGTCCAATCAGCATCAATACGAACGCCAGCAGTGCGGCTTTACGTGCGTTAACAGAATCTTTTGCCGTTAAGAATCGATAAGAGTCTTGCATGTTGTTGATGTTTTGCAGTTGCTTCACGAACATGAAGATAAACCAAGATACGAACAGCAATGGGTAATTCATATCAGAACCCATAATACTGTCGGTTGGGAATTGTTCGATAAGATTCGATGGCCCACCAATTTTGGCCAATGCAGCGACAGCACAAACCACCGTCACAGCCATTATTACCACCATTTGTACAAAGTCTGAGGCAACCACCCCCCATGCACCGCCTAGAACCGAAATAAAGAGAACAATCAAACCAGTGACAATAATTGTTGTTTCTATATCAACTTTAAACACGGCGCTGACGAATAGTGCGAGACCATTTAGCCATATACCGGTATAAACCACGCTTGTCGGCATGGTTGCCCATGTAAACACTTGCTCATTAGTTGCACCGAATCGACGACGAACACCTTCAATAGGTGTGACTACACGCATTTGTCGAAAGCGGTACGAAAAAAACAACCAAGAAAGTAAAAAGCCAAATGCGTTCGCCATGAAAATAACCATGATTGGGAACCCATCGGTAAAAGCTTTACCCGCAGCGCCAGTAAATGTCCAAGCACTAAACTGAGTCATGAACGCGGTAGAGCCAACCATCCACCATAGCATCTTGCCTCCACCACGAAAGTAGTCACTGGTAGAGTTGCCTGCAAAACGTTTAAAGATAACGCCAATCGCTATCATAAAGATAAAGTAGACACCAACAACGAGCATGTCGATATTCATTACGAACCCCTTTTCATTATTGCTTCGTTTAAATTTATTTATTTTTAAAATGCCATTTCATTATTGCATTAACGACGTTTTATAAAAGAGATCACTGTAAGTTTTGTGATCCAGGCGATACAAAAGTCATACAAATAAGAACGTATATAAATTATTGAGGAATAAGCTTTTGGGTGAAGAGATCAAGCGGCATAGAGTTGGCTTTCAAAAGGCATGGTTCTAAACGGTGATACTGCGAACTTTTCTGCTTATCAAAGAAAGCCCCCCAAGTACCAAGCATAAAAAAGCCAACCTCATTAGGCTGGCTCTATCACATCAAACGCGAGAATTAGTCCAGAAGTGAACGAACGTAATCAGCAATTTCTTGATTCTGGCAATTATCAAAGAAACACTGCTGGAAACGAGGGCTACCAACAGCAGTCTTCACTAACTCTTGATCGATCGCACTTAGTGAATCAATAAAATTATCCTTCACAACTGCAGCTTTCACTTCATTGAGAAGCACGGCGTTACGTTGTTGTGGCTCTGCTCGCTCCAGTGGATAACCTTGACCACGCTCTCCTGAGAACGCTTTTTCAAAAATGTAACGCACGTTTAGCTCACCAGCCCAGCCAAAACCTTTCGCAAAAGCGAGCGAGATAGCATTGCCGTTGTTGATTTGGTTGAACAAGAACGCATCCGACGGCTCTAAACAGTAACCACACGCCACACCTGGGTGCAAATTCAGTGACATCATAGCGCCTTGGCCTGTTCCACATCCTGTCACAACGAAGTCAACGGCTTTCGAGTTAATCAAAATACTCGCCATAATACCTAGGTGAATATAAGTTAAGTGATGATCATTCTCGTCTGTCATCCCTAGGTTGAAAACATCATGACCAAAACCACCAGCAACTGACTCTAGTTCAGCGGATACCATTGCATTTTTGCCGGCTTGACTGTTTTCCATCATTAACGCGATTTTCATTTACTTTCTCCCGCAGCATTACTGCAAATTTTAAAATTTAGTGCTTAAACGTTCGATCTCAAGATTCAAAGCTTAAACAAAGTCTTTACGCATTGGCGTAAAGTTATCAAGTAATACGCCAGGTTCTAGGCAAACACAGCCATGTTCGATACCCGGCTTTTTGTACATCGTATCGCCAGCGCACACCACTTTGGTCACGTCGCCAATAGTAAATTCAAAGGTTCCCGACAAAACATAGGTAATCTGCTCATGAGGATGGGTATGCAGCGCACCAACAGCGCCGCTTTCAAAATGAACTTCTACCGTCATCATATTTTCGCTATGAGCAAGCACCTTGCGAGAAACGCCAGCACCAAGATCTTCCATTTTTACGTCATCGTTATATACGAACATATCGTTGTTAATCCCATTTTTACGTCGTAATTTTGCATTTAGCTTTACCTTGGTACAGACGAAAAATAGTAAATAAATTCATCCCTATCACTGATATTTCCATCAATGAGCCACCAATTGAACCAATAATCAGGTTGTTGGTTAACCAACATGCGGCTCCCAATAAAAAGCCGACTCTAAGTGCAATACCATTCAATTTGAATATTGAGTACGTTCCAATAATCGAGCCAACCAGAGGCAAGAGTTGATGCCAATGCTGTGCTAAACCTACTCCGCTACCAACCGCGAGAGCAACAAACAATCCTGCCGCCCACCACGATTTGGTATACATTGCCGTGCAAGTTCTGAGCGCTGAAATCAACGCACCGATTGCCGATGTAATGGAACCTAATAGTAAAAAATGAATAAGATGATTTACATTCAACAACAGCATCACCACTTTGAGCTTTTTGTCCTCTTTCTGGTAAAAGGTCGAAATACCCAGAAGAAAACTAAATAGCCCTACAGCTTGTGCCACAGTATCGTTCACCATCTTAAAATACTAAATTCGTTAGCGAGCCAACCACCCACCATCGACAGCAATGGTATAACCATTAATATAATCTGATGCTGATGAAGCAAGGAACACACATGGGCCAGCAACATCTCTAGGGGTACCCCAACGTTCAGCAGGAATACGCTCAAGGATAGCCTGACTACGGTCAGCATCATCACGTAGCGCTTGAGTATTGTTGGTTGCCATATAACCAGGTGCAATCGCATTTACATTGATGTTGTCACTTGCCCATTCGTTCGCCATCGCACGAGTAATACCCATTACCGCACTCTTAGACGCCGTATATGAAGGGACACGGATACCACCTTGGAAAGAGAGCATCGATGCAATATTGATGATCTTACCGCCCGTACCTTGTGCTTTAAACTGCTTCGCTACAGACTGAGACATAAAGAAAACGGTCTTCGAATTGATGTTCATCACGTCATCCCAGTTTTGCTCAGAAAACTCAATCGCATCTTCTCGGCGTATAATGCCTGCATTGTTCACAAGGATATCTACGCGACCAAACTCAGTCAGTACTTTATCTATAATTCCTGGGATATCTTCTTGCTTTAGAAGATTGGCACGCACGTCCAAAAACGTATGACCTGCCGCTTTCATTTTTTCAACCGTCTCTGTTGGCTCAACATAATTAACGCCAACTACTTTGCACCCAGCTTCCGCCAGACCAATTGCCATACCTTGGCCAAGACCCGTATCACAGCCAGTCACTATCGCTACTTTTCCTTCCAGATTGAATGACTCTAACATCATGTTTGCTTCCTCAATTATGTTTGGTGGTGTGGCGTTTCTGTTGTGCTGGCCACTTGACTTAGTCATACAATAAAGCAAATACCTCCTTCTTACAATTATTTTTAAAACAACATTTCAAAAATAATTATTACCTGTTTCGAAAGTTTGAAGTTGATCGTTATCCCTTCTTGGTTTTTTGAAAAGGCTTTTTATAAATTACGAAAAATGGCGTCTTGTCTTGATACGAGATAGTTCGAAAGAGAAATGGAGACCTCCGGCCAAATGTGGTGTCGTCGGCATTGATGGTTATAGATATTCTTGAATTTTTTTAGAGAGGGAACAGAAAGAGATTGTCGTGTTTGATCTTTCGCAGCATCTAGTGATGTGGTGGGGAGTCAGTGAAGATACCAATAGCACTAAGCATGGAGTGATTACCGAAACAACTTTACAAATTAAAGTAAAAGTTACCCGTAGCTAAACCTATCCATGAGTCTAGAAACCGACTAATTGTTGCACGATAGCTAAAGCCTAGACTTATTAAATCGCTTCTGAAATTGTGTTGGTGTCGAACCCGTCAGATTTTTAAAGTATTTAACGAAATTACTCGCGTCCTCGAAACCAAAATCATACGCCATCTGCTGGGTGGTAGTATTACTGATCACCAGCCGTCTTTTCATCTCGATGGTGGTGTATGAATCAAGCATCTGTTTCACCGTCAACCCAGTTGCTAGCTTACAGACTTGGTTTAGAGTTTTATAAGTGGTATTTAGCTGATTGGCATACCAGTTAGCATCACGCACCCGATGGAAGTTACCTTGAATCAACTCAAAGAACCGGGCGAGGCGAATACTCTGCTCTTTTGAAAGCTTGTCGTGGATAAGTTCTGGCCTCAAACGATGCAAGGTCTGCGCAAGCGCCGAGAATAGATACATGACAATTAATGGGTCGCTATCCTTATGTTGCTGCTCAATAACCATCTCACTTATCAATCTGTTAATACGTTGATTGCTTTGTTCATCCAATTGCACCAAAGCGGAGTGCAATTGATTCAGGTGGGTCGGCGTGTAATTCGGCAAGCGCATGTTGGCATGTAAGGTATCTAAAAATGTTTGGGTAAATAGAAGCACCTTGCCTTTAGTGTCCGGTTGTAAGTCAAAGCTATGAACCTGCTCACGCTGGATGAACAACATCGATCCCGGCTTATATGGGTACTCTGCAAAATCGACCATGTGGATACCCTCTCCCTCCTCTATATAGATGAAGATAAAGAAGCTTACACGGTGGGGTTGCTGTGGATCATGCTTAAGGTTGTGCATGCCATAAAATGAAGACAGCTCAAGTAGCTCAATATCTTTCTGGTTTGCTTTTTGATGATTAAAACCAATACTTGGGATCAACACGTGCAGTACAACCGTTTGGGTTAAAGATTAAAGTTTAGTATATCAGTTATCTCCGTTCAGCTCGGCTGGTAAAGGTTCGATATCTACCATCTTTCTACCGACCTTCACCATGCTATTGAACATCATATAGATAAACTGGGCTTCCATTTACCGGAGGCTGTTATGAATACCTGGATCTCTCTCTTACCCCCGCTACTAGCTCTCTCGCTCGCCATTTCGACCCGAAAAGCTTATATCTCCATTTTCTCAGGCATTGTCGTTGGTTCCATAATTCTCGCTCCAACGCTCATCTCAGGCCTCGTTGGATCGCTGCGATCATTAACCCTAACGCTACAATCACCCAGTGCGATACAAAGCTTAGTGTTCATCTTAATGATTGGTGCGGTGATCAATCTTTTGCAACGCGCCGGGGCGATCAGTCAGGCGCTGCATGTCATCTCAACGAAGAAACAACTGATCCAGAACCGGGCTCACGCTCAGTTGGTGACCTTCTTTGCTGGGTTTCTAATGTGCCTTGAGGGTATTGGTTCAATGATGATGGTGGGGGTGGTTGGTCGCTCGCTCTTTAAACAGCACGATATCTCATCACAAAAGCTCGCGTTTATTGCCAATGGTACGGGTGCCCCTTTAGCGTGGTTACTGCCAATCAGCAGTGCAGGATTATTCTTGGCAAGCCTAGTTCAAGCGCAAATTGACCAAGGTGTTATCAATGGTACAGCTGTTGATTATGTCATGGATGCTATGCCTTATCAGCTCTATACCTTATTGATTCTATTCAGTGTCCCCGTTCTTTCAATCTTGCCCCATGACTTTAAAAAGCAAGAGGATAAACCCCATGTTATTCATACTAAAAGTAATGTTAAACAAAATAAGCTTCAATATTCATTATGGATATCAATGGCACCGCTTTATTTATTGATACTGACTATTATCGTTGTGACCACATTGACGGGGGATATTAGCCAAGCAATCTACCTAAGTGGTTATGTCGCGTTAATGGGCAGCGCCCTTATCTTTCGAACTAAAGGCATCACACTTAGAGATACGGTTTTATGGATATTCGAAGGGGCAACACGTATTTTTCCAGCGGTAATGCTCCTGACCTTAGCCTTTACTTTCAGTCATGTAATCGGCTCGCTAGGCACCGGAGATTACCTAGCACAGCTATTAAATGGCAATGTCGCAACACAACTACTGCCCGCGATTATCTTCCTTACCGGAATAACAATCAGTTTTGCAACGGGAAGCTCTGGTGCGACGGTCAGTATCCTGATCCCAATAGCGCTCCCAATGGCAGTACAAATGGGGTTATCTATTCCATTACTGATAGGTGCCGTGATCTCTGGTGCCGTATTTGGTGATCAAAGCTCCCCTATTTCAGATTCCGTGATTGTTGCGGCATCTGCTGCCGAGTGTAGCCCTGACAGCCACTTCAGAACGCAATTTCCTATCGTATCTAAGGTTGCCTTGATGTCGCTTGGGGGATATTTGGTGTTAGGGCTTCTTCATTCGCCTTGCTCCTAAGGCATTAATGTTCCGGAACAGGTTCAATATTCACCATTTTCACGACCATCTTCACCATGCAACGACGCATGATGAACTCTACAATTCAGTTATCAAATTACAACAACGTGAGATAAAACTATGTCAGCATTCAAAAAACAAACCATCGCGATTATTGGAGCAACAGGCCAGATTGGTACCCCATTAACACGTACCCTGCTTGAATTAGGCCATGATGTCATTGCCATTACCCGCAGCCTACAATCGGGGCTATCTGACAAACTGCAAGAATTCACAGACAAGGGAGCGCGCATTGTCGAGGTTGCTGACATGAAAGACAAGGCTCAAATGGCCAAAGCTATTAAAGGCGCAGATAGCTTGGTGTGCGCAGTACCTGGCGACCAAACTATTATCAACGAACTTGAGCCCATCTGGCTCGAAGCAGCATTGGAAGCCAATGTAAAGCGCTTCGTTCCTACCGAGTTTGGGGTCCACACCCGTGGCGTTGAGTATGGCGATGGGGTGCTTTTCGATTGCAAGAAAGACTTTCATGAGAAGCTATTTCAATCTGGTATCGGCTGGACCTTTATCTACACCGGCGGGATCTTTGATTACTTCCTTCCAAACCTCCGTTACTTTCGCACTATCACAACATTTGGCGATATGGCACTGCCTATTTATACTCATGAGATCACCGATATCGGCCACCTTGCCGCACTAGCTATTACCGATGAACGTACGATGAATCGCTGTGTGCAGATGGACTTCAATGTGCTGAGCCAGAACGAAATGCTGGGCTTGGTGAAAAAGTACCATCCTAATCATGAGTTTGAGTACGAACACTTCTCATCTGAGTTTATTACCGAGCAACGATTAACCGCAAGCAATGAAGTTACGGCCAAAAAAGGGGCAGAAACCGACCGTGAGCGTTGGGGCATTAACTATGTGATCTATGTGATTGGCAAACTGGCTTGCTTTACAGATGAGACGTTACGCTCCTCTGAGCTTTACCCCGATTTCAAAGTGAGCAAAACCCCTGAAGATGCACTCGCTGATCCTACTTTTATCTATGATAACGAATAAGCAACTCACTTAGCCCTGTCTATTTTTGATAGGGCTCAATAACAATTAGGCCCTATCAAAATAAAAATACTCAACTCAATATCGTAGATATGAGAGTCCTAACAAAGCTGATAAGTCCAAACCCGGTATTTCAAATTTCCTATTGGTTGAAACATTGACCTTGTTATTCGTGCAGGGTGATTCGATGTGGGGTTTATGACGCGTTTTTGTTAGATTTTCTCCTGACTCGCATAAGGTATGCCTGCAACTCAGTGTATTTTAGAACGTACATCCGCTCTGGGCAGGTACGCCTTTCATTCGAATTCAGCAAAAGAGCCACTTATATTTGCAAACCTTGTCTTTGATGGTGACTCACCAAATAATAACTTATAGCTGTGGCTAAATTGGCCTAAGTGGAAAAAACCAAAATCATAAGCTAACTCGGTAATCGTGCGGGTTTCTAATGGTTCTTGCAACATTCTGCGTATTTGATTGAGCCGTGTTCGATGAACAAACTGTTTGGGTGAACTATTGCAGCAGGCTTGAAATGTGTATTGTAACGTTCGTCGACTGACATGCACAGCATTACACAATTCACTGATAGTGACAGGGGTATGGTAACTTCGACTTTCCAGATAGCAAATGATGCGATTCATCACGATTTGTCGATGTGGTATCGAATTCGAACGGATTTCGTTTTCAAAGCTTGATGAAAGCAATTCCAGCAACACGTCCTTAATAATGGTGTCATGAGTTTTGCTTGACCAACGTAATTGCTGAGGATCAAGTAGGATAGCCAAGTAGTACTTGAGTTGTTGAGTTTGTTGCCTTGTTAACTTCGGTAAATAAAGTTCATCTTCAGTAATACCGTCAAGATTCAGTTGCTCTAGGAGAGTCTGGACAAATTCTTGTTTAAGCACAATGCCATAGATTGAAAATGATTCTGGTGTCATTAACTCAAAATCCAAGCCTCCTTTACGAAGCAAAATTTTGTCTGCATCTTGACGTGAATGGTTAATATGCAAGGATTTGTCGCCAGTACTTAACCCAAGCCATAACCCGCCACCTTCAACACGGCACTGCTGTCGTAAAGCTCGATTACTATCCTCTCGGAAAATATGAATGGTGGGTAATTTACGCTCGTTTATTTGCCCGACAAACCCACCATTACTCAACTGGTCATACTCTTGCTGCCAATTGACTAAGCTTGCGGCTTGTTGGTTTGCATCTTTTATATGCCTTATGCACAGTTCTGGTGCTAGTGGGACGACGTCTACATCCATGATAACTCTTTCCGATGTGTATTCTGTGAATCAATTTGGGGCAAAAATATCGTAACAAACTGTTTTATATGCACATTATAACATTGCCGATTTTTGATAATGGGTTGGAACGTAATTCGCTTTTATTTTACTTATCTGTATTGATGGTTTAGCAAAAAATGAACCATGTTGTGAAAAGGAAGCGTAATGACGGCAAGTTATCGTCGGCAACAGGGAAATAGAATATATGTCTTTGACTCGCTCGCCGATTTAATGGCGAAGGCGACGCCTGAGCGCTCTGGAGATGCGTTAGCTGGCGTATGCGCAGAATCGGCTGCTGAACGAGTCGTTGCACAAATGACACTGGCCGACTTACCACTGAAGACCTTTTTGAACCAGGTTGTTATCCCGTACGAGAGTGACGAAATCACACGCCTAATCATTGATAGCCATGATAATGAAGCCTTTAAACCGATAGAGCATCTAACTGTTGGGGACTTTCGTAATTGGCTTCTAAGTGATCTTGCAGATAGCGTTGCAATTGCACAAATTCGCCAGGGGGTGACCCCCGAAATGGTGGCCGCGGTGAGTAAGATAATGCGCAATCAAGACCTCATCCAGGTCGCTAAAAAATGTCAAGTCATCACCGCCTTTCGCAATACCATTGGCATGCCGAGCCGTTTATCAACGCGCCTGCAACCAAACCATCCGACAGACTCTCTCAATGGTATTGCTGCCACTATTTTCGATGGTCTTATGTACGGCAGTGGTGATGCAGTAATAGGTATCAACCCTGCGACTGATAATGTGCCTCAAGCCATCAAGTTAATGAACTTGATGGATGAAGTCATTCAGCATTATCAAATACCAACTCAGTCCTGTGTTTTAACTCACGTAACAAACACCATTGAAGCCATTGAGCTTGGTGCGCCCGTTGACCTTGTTTTCCAGTCGATAGGCGGCACACAGGGTACAAATGACACGTTCGGTATTAATTTAAACGTGTTGCAAGAAGCCCAAGAAGCCGCGCTTTCTCTCAACAGAGGCACCGTTGGCAATAACGTGATGTATTTTGAAACGGGTCAAGGAACGGCATTGTCTGCGAATGCTTTTCATGGTGTAGACCAACAAACCTGTGAAGCGCGTGCTTACGCCGTGGCGAGACAGTTTGATCCTTTGCTCGTCAATACGGTTGTAGGCTTTATTGGACCTGAATATCTGTTTGATGGGAAGCAAATCATACGGGCTGGATTAGAAGATCACTTCTGTGGAAAGCTACTTGGATTGCCTATGGGATGCGATATTTGCTACACCAATCATGCTTATGCCGATCAAAACGATATGGATAACCTGCTTACGTTGCTAGGCGTTGCAGAGTGTTCTTTCATCATGGGTATTCCAGGTTCCGACGACATTATGCTCAATTATCAAACGACCTCATTCCATGATGCCTTGTACGCTAGAAAGGTATTGGGCTTAAAACCGGCACCAGAGTTCGAGCAGTGGTTGATGAAAATGGGGATCTTTGAAGACATCAATGACGTGCGTCTCAATAATGGCACCGCGAGTTCGTTCGCCGCAACCATCGAACAATTAAACGCGAGGGTCTCTCATGGATAAACTCATCGAACGTAAAGGCCAGAAATCAATAAACGTAGTAATTCGAAACCCTTGGGTTGAGCTTCGAGAGTTCACTTCTGCACGCATCGCATTAGGGCGAACCGGTAACAGTGTACCGACCAACGAATTACTTAGTTTTCAGCTAGATCATGCAAAAGCAATGGACGCCGTTCATTGCGCTTTAGATGTCGATACCTTAATCGAAGGGTTAACGGGTTCAGACCTAATTTTTAAACACACCCACGAGCCACCAATGACAATGACCAGCAAGGTGACCGATCGCCTAATGTATTTACAACGTCCCGATTTAGGACGTCAACTTGATGACGCATCATGGAATAAGCTCGCAGGCATCACCAAAGCACAGAATGCTCAGCCCGATCTAGCGATCGTCATTGCTGATGGCTTGTCATCGGTTTCTATTCAGAATCACGCCGTACCGGTAATCGAACGCTTGATGTCCTTATTAATAAAAGATGACGTCAACCAATGGACAATCGCGCCAATAACCGTGGTCAAGCAGGGGCGAGTTGCGGTCGGTGATGATGTTGCCCAATGCCTTAAAGCGAAAGCCGTACTCGTTTTAGTCGGAGAAAGACCAGGCCTAACATCACCGGACAGTATGGGGCTCTATCTGACATGGGGGGCAAAGCGAGGTTCGAAGGACTCACAAAGAAATTGTATTTCTAACGTACGGCCACAAGGTCTTAATTACGACGATGCTTGCCAGCGTGCGTTCTATTTGCTCACCGAGGCGCGAAAATTACAGCTTTCTGGCGTGAACTTGAAAGACCGATCATTGGTGGATGAGCAATGTCATAAGCATCTCGACGACAAGCACAGCAACAATTTATTAGTTTCTTAATATGTAGAAGGATTTACTATGTCTAATCATCAGGAATATCTGGCCAAAAGGCAGTTAAAAAGAGGCACCGCAGGTTGGATTCTGCTTGCAGGCCTTGGGGTGTCTTATGTTATATCAGGCGACTTTGCAGGGTGGAACTTCGGTATCGCTCAAGCGGGCTGGGGCGGTTTCCTAATCGCGGCGATAGCGATGGCGGTAATGTACTTAACCTTAGTGCTATCGCTAGCAGAAATGTCGGCTGCAATTCCTGCCGCTGGAGGCGGTTATAGTTTTGCTCGTCAAGCAATGGGTCCAACCGGTGGTTTCTTTACGGGTTTATCGGTTCTTATAGAATACGCGCTCGCACCCGCCGCTATCGTTATTTTTATTGGCTCAGCTGTCAATGAACTCATTGGGCTGGATGGCCCTATGGTGTACGCACTTTTCTATGCACTTTTTATCGCTATTCACATGGCAGGTGTTGGTGAAGCGCTAAAGGTTATGATGGTGATTAGTGGATTAGCTGTGCTGGCAATTTTAATGACGGCTGGCGCACTAATTGGTGAGTTTAACATTGATAATTTGTTTGATATCGCGCCAACGACAGCTCAAGCAACAGAAATATTGCCTTTCGGTTGGTATGGAGTATGGGCTGCGTTGCCATTTGCAATGTGGTTGTTCCTAGCGGTTGAAGGCGTTCCATTGGCAGCAGAAGAAGCGAAGAACCCAGCGAAAGATGTACCAAAGGGTATCATTGGTGCGATGCTATTTTTATTAGTAACAGCAACGTTAGTCGTGGTACTTCTTGCCGGGGCCGTCGGGTCTCAAGTTATCGGTGATAGCGCTGTCCCTCTAGTGGATGCCCTAAAAATAACAGGCAATTCAACACTGGCAACAGCCGTCAACATACTAGGTTTAGCTGGCTTGGTAGCGTCATTCTTCTCCATTATTTATGGCTACAGTCGCTTGGTGTTTGCGCTTTCTCGTGCTGGTTATTTACCACAGAGTTTATCTCTCACGAGTAAGAAAAAAGTCCCTTCTCGTGCATTGTTAGTTCCAGGTATTTTTGGGTTTTTAGTGTCATTAACTGGTGAAGGCGACCTCATCCTGGCAATGGCGGTTGTTGGTGCAACCGTATCGTATGCATTAATGTCACTGAGTCATATTTTACTGCGCATTAAACAACCTGAACTGGAACGCCCGTATAAAACACCAGGAGGAATGTTCACGTCAGGGATATCACTCGTTTTATCTCTCGTTGCGATGACTGGCGTCTATGCATTTGATCCATCAGCCTTCTTTATGACTATGGGATTATTTGTTATCGGCGGTGCATATTATGGACTCTATAGTCGTAAAAATTTAGTGGCAACATCAGCCGAAGAAGAGTTTGCAATGTTGTCCGTTGCTGAGCAAGAGTTGACAACAGAAGTAGCACGTTAATTAATTTGAATAAACGGCAATCATATACAAAGCGTCATTTTACCTAACGCAACTCAATCAGTTTCTTTGCATTATCAACGCTCTAAGTCTAATGACTTTGAGCGTTCGTTAGGTTTAGGGGGGACTTTATGCCGAACTCTAATGAAAGGCGTACCTACTTAGAACGACTGTCGTTTATAAGCCCGACTGGGACGCTCGTTATGGAGAAGGTAGATTGAACATATTTAGGGCTCTGTCGAATCAAAAGAATAGCGCTAGATAAACGACTATGACACTAGAGAACTTAGGGATTCATTTACTTGAATCCTATCGCTGTTACTAAAGAAAGATTGTGAATGTATTACAAATAGCCTCAATCGACGCTAATAGGTTTATACTCAGATCAACGATTAGGGTTTAACCCTCACAACGATTCAAACCAAATTGGTTATTATGGTGGTCAACTACCCAACCTTGTTTAATTAACGCTTGAATAGGTTCATTATATTCACATTTTTCATGTTGATAGTAATCACCTTCAATAAAGTTAATTTCATACGCGGTATGGTTTTGGCGGTTTAGCCACTGATCGCGCGAAGTAAGTTGACTATCAGAACAAATCAGGCCACCGAACAATATATCTTTATCCGTCACATTCTGTTTTCCAATGGAGCGGCTACAAACAGCACTTATGGCGTCTGAGACGGAAAGTGATTTCTCTTCTCTTTGTTCATCTGGCATAAACTTCAATCTCAAGAGTGTCTTAGGCTTAGGGCTGTACTGATTACTGTACGTTATATACACCTGAGAAAATTCATACTGACATTTTGTGGCGTCTGTTTCAGAAAACGTCACTGGTAGCGCTGAAGAGAATTCATATCGAGTACCATCCCCACTCACGGTGGGCTCTGCGCTGACTATGATTGACCGTTGTTGCGTCATCCTTGGGTAAGAGCCATAGATTTTTGATTGGCACTCTTTCTCATCGGTGACAAAAAGTACCCTCGCACGCAGCGTAAGATCAGCCGGTTTAGTTCCATGAAAAGAGACCGTTGCCGCGCCTTTAAATGAGACTTCATCCTCAATACCACTGATTGTCAATCCGTGGCTTTGTTTCTGCTTCCAGCCTGGATAATCTGGCGTACAGCCACTGAGTATAGCCATAGATAACATAACGGCACTGCATTGCTTCATTACTCTTATGCATCCTTTCATTGAGTCAATCATCGCTACCGCCATCCATGTAAAATACGATCATAACCAAAACTAGGTCAAACGGTAACGCCTTGAATTAAGCGTTAGGTCTGCCGTAACAAAGTTTGGGGTATGAACGTTTTAGGGCAATCAACCTAAGTCACTCTTGTCCCCGAGAGAGTCATGATTCCAGGTAACGTAACAGCCCTAAGCATCACGGCATAACACGTATCTGGACAGAAGTAAGCTTAAGTAAAAATGCTAATTCGGTTCTTTGATATTGAGAAAAGTAAGTTGAGTCTACCCCTCAGGCTCATCAAGAAGCCCATCAATAATCTGTGAATCGATAGCCTTAATTAAGTATTGAAATTCATCTGCCATCAGTATTCTACCGTTACGATGCACGATTTCGTGTCGTGTCGTATATTAACCGCTTTACGTAACTCCAACATTTTCTACTTGGGAAATTCACAAAGAAGAACGTTGTTGTATAGCCCTGTAACCGTATCTACATTGTGAAATGACATTTTATCAATCTCTTCATTTAGCTTTTGATCTAGCGTAATAACAGTACAAAAACCTCATTCCACTTTATTTTGGCCACGAAATAATTATGACTCTCAACGAATCAACATTTGTTACTATGGCGGTTTACCACTTGCTTTTTCATCGTGTCAGACAAGTACGCTTCCATCGTAGTCATGACACTGGCAAAGATCATTCTTTGAAGAGTTTCGTTATCACTTGAACTATTCAGTGTAGATAGTTCATCAATGGATTGCTTAAAGTGCTGGTAAACACAGTTTCACTAGCTTGAACTTGAGTATGTATCGTATAAAGCAGGTACCTTAAGCCTCGTATACCCTTCGTGATCCCAAAGGACAAGCCTTATGCCACTACGTCATAATCAAGAGGCTAAGTATGCTAAAATGTAACTTATCATTTAAAGTGCGGGCGCTTTACCCAGTTTTGTTCTCAAACTAAATTCAGTAAAGCGCACTTGTCGATAGTCTTCACACAATCGAGAGTTTATGTACCTACCCTTAGAGGATGAACAAGTACTTTGAGATCAAACTGCTGCGAGCATACCACCATCGACAAATATCAACTGACCATTGACGAAATTAGACGCATTTGATGATAAATACACAGCAGTACCTATTAGTTCTTCCAGCTCGCCCCAACGGTCCGCGGGGGTTCTATCTCTGAGCCACGCGGTGAAGACTTCATCATCCACGAGGGCCTTCGTCATTTCTGATTTAAAATAACCAGGAGCAATAGCGTTTACTTGAATATTGTGCCGAGCAAGCTCCACACAAGACCCTCTAGTCAACATTTTAACAGCTCCTTTGGAAGCAGCGTATGGGGTTATTGTATCTCGACCTAACTCCGACTGCATTGAAGCGATATTGATAATTTTACCGCCCTCACCGAGGTCGACCATGTGACGAGCTACAGCTTGAGTAACTAAGAAAACACCTTTTTGGTTTACATCTATCACTCTATCCCAGTCTGACTCCGGAAAATCAAGAAGTGGGTGTCGACACTGAATTCCCGCATTATTAATTAGAACATCAATCTTACCGAACTGTTCAACAATTGAATTAATACCTGCCTGTAACTGCGATGATTTTGTCACATCAAATACGACAGGATCCGCGCTGTACCCCATCTCTCTTAAGTTATTAGAGGCTGCAGCCGCAGCCTCTAATGAACGGTCATTGATAATGATATGAGCACCATGTGAAGCCAAACCCTTGGCTAAAACATAACCAATTCCACGGCTAGAACCCGTGATTAAAATTGTCTTACCTGTTAGATCAAATAAATTCATTATATGCACCTGTTGTAATCTACGTTAAACGTCCATTCATTGTTGACAGGCAATGAATTACAACCGGTTGCATTATTAAATGAAATCGCTATATTTTCTATTATGGCTCAACCCATTTGTGACACGCATCGAATAAATATTAAGCAGAATCTCTCAGTATGAGTTCATGCTTCAATTCAATTAAGGGGGACATCTCACCCTGCCCATTTAATATCTCAATGAGATTACAAAAAGCCAATTCTCCCATCTCCATACGTGGGGTTCTGACACTACTCAAAGAAGGAATAAAATGCGAAGCATATTCCAAGTCATTAAAACCAAAAATGTCTATTTGTTCACCGACCTCTAGACCACGACGTGTTGCCTCCATTGAAGCTCCTGACGCCAAGTCATCATTGATATACATAATCGCATCAACATCTGGCCATTTACGTACTATTTCTATAATACTTCTTTGACCTACCTTCAAGGATGTCGCCCCTGTCATCGTCAACACCTTATCGAAAGGTAATCCGGCTAATTTAAGTTCGGATTGCATTGCAGTCTTACGAATTGAAGCCCGATCATCAAGAAAACATGAACAAAAAGCTATATTTTTCCTACCCTTACCTACAAGATACCGAATAACATCCCTTGTTGCAGTATCATTATTAATCCCAATAACCTGATTAAAATTAGGAGGCTTAGTACAATCCATGATCTCAATGACAGGCTTTGCAAACTGGTCTAGCAACGAAACAGACTCATCGGTATGCGTATTTTCTGTCAAAACGAAACCTGCCACATTCTGTTGGAGGTAATGTTTTATGAGACTTTCCTCTTCCATAGGCGAATAGCCTGTATCGCCGATAAGGAGTGTATACCCTTTTTCCGTACATACTTTTTTAGCGCCAGTGACAATGTCTGAGAATATTTCATTTGATAGACTTGGCACAAGTAAGACCAATGACTTCGACTCACTCGAAGCCAGCGCCCTTGCAGCGTCGTTAGGTACATACTTTAAATCTTTACAAGCTCGTTGAACTTTTAATACAGTTTCTTTTTTAACTTTACTGGAGCCGGATAGAGCACGCGACACCGTTGACTTGTCAACACCAATATATTTGGCAATATCACCAATTGTTACCCTTTTTTTATTCATATCATCTCCACTTCCAGCCGCACCAACAATAGCAAACCGCTAACAAATAAAACATAGAGCGCTATAACTATGTCTTATAACATTCTACTCGCAATGGGCAGATCACACAAAAAAATACAACCGCTTGCATTTGTTTGTTGCTAATCACAATTTTATTAAATCGTTATTGTGAATCTCTTAGTTCGCTGCTTAAAGTACAGTCGACAGGCAGTGAAATGAGTTCAAATTAAGAATCATCAACATCACTATCATTAAGGCGGTAGCATGAAAAATAACATTCTAAAAGTGACCCTTGCTTCAGCACTAGGTATCATTATTTCGGGCTGTGGCGATACAGAAAACAAGAGTGAAGATGGACCCATCACACTCAAAATGAGCCTTGTTGTTCCAGATAATTCAAATTATGCCGATGGTGCGCGGACACTAGCACAAGAAGTTTCAGCAGCGACCAATGATAAAATCAACGTTGAGATCTTCGCAGGCGGTCAGTTAGGGGGAGAACGCGACACCGTTGAACTGGCAATGTCAAATAACTTAGATATCGCGACAGCAGCTAACGCCGTCCTGTCATCATTCATTCCTGAGATGGAAATCCTTGACCAAGCCTACTTATTCGACTCAGTAGAAGAAGCCCATGCTGCTATCGATGGTCCAGTCGGTCAACTTGCCGAGCGTGAAGCACGTAAAAAAGGTTTACATATCATCGGGTGGATGGAAAGTGGATTCCGTGACACTTTTTCAAACAAACCAATCAAAACTATGGATGACTTTAAAGGGTTCACATTACGAACCATGGAAAACAAATACCACCAAAATGCTTTCGCAAGCTTCGGCGCCATGCCGATCGCAATGCCAAGCAACGAAGTATTTACCGCACTACAGCAAGGCACTATTGATGGCGCGGAAAACGCCGTTGCTGACTGTCTAGCTTCTGGCTTCTACGAAGTGACCAAGAACATTTCCTACACAAAGCATGCTTATGTGTACATTGCGCTTGTCATGAGCGAATCTGCAATGGACAGGATCCCAGAAGAGCTTAGAGAACCTTTCCTTCTTGGTGTTCGCAAAGGGGTTGAAGCGCAACGTCAATATCTTCTACAAGCTAACGAAGATGCACGCCTCGAACTCGAGAAAAAAGGGGTTCAATTCTACGATGTTGACATCGATGCGCTACGCGATAGTTATCGAAAATCTGTTGCAAACGAAAACTATCAGTTCGACCCTGAATGGGTAGACGCCATCAACAGCGTTAAAGGATCATAACTGCTTATCTCTATATACATAGGTGGCTATGCCACCTATTCCTAATGACCACAAGGTTATGCCTTATGCAGACAATACTCACCTTACTTGATCGTGCCGAAAAAACAGTTCTGGTTATCGCTTTTGTTGCGATGGTTATCGCTACATTTATCCAAGTCATTAATCGCAATTTTTTTGGTATCCCCTTGGTTGGCATTGAAGAAATAGCAAAATACTCGATGGTGTATCTTGTTATGCTTGGTACCGAGCTTGGCTTGCGTGACGGGACTCAAATCCGAGTCACCGCTTTCGTTGACAAATTACCTCACACCTTAAAATTTGTCATTGTGTCGATTTCAAAAATTATACTCATCATTTTTGCCGCACTTATGTCCAAAGAGTCAGTGACCTTATTTCAACTTCAAATATCATCAGGGCAATTATCTAGTGGGCTTAAGATCCCCATGTATATCCCTTATTTCGCTCTCTTGATTGGCTTTACCTCCATCACGGCAACTCAGTCTGTAGCATTGTTCAATGACTTTAAAAAATTCAAAACAGTCAAGGAGACCGTATGACAGGTTTATTGCTATTTGGTTCTTTCCTGCTTCTATTGCTCATTAGCACACCAATCGCAATGTCATTAGGCATTGCCAGCTCGGTTACTATCCTTTTCTCAGATGCCGTAAACGTGGGGCTTAACGTAATACCTCAAAGAATTTTCGGCGGCTTAGACAGTACATCCATCCTCGCGATACCATTTTTCATTCTCGCAGGAAATTTAATGACAAAAGGCGGCATATCCGAACGCCTTGTACATCTAGCAAACTCTGTTGTCGGCGGATTTAGAGGTGGAATGGCATTGGCTCTAGTTTTAGCCTGTGCGTTCTTCTCCGCGCTATCAGGTTCAGCACCCGCCACCGTCATCGCAATAGGCGCCATGCTTTACCCTGACATGGTGAAACTGGGTTATCCAAAAGATCGAACAGCTGGTTTACTTGTCACTTCTGGTGGTTTGGGGCCAATCATCCCCCCTTCAATCGTAATGGTGGTTTATGGAACCTTGACATCCACCAGCATCGGAAACCTGTTTACCGCAGGTATGGTGGTGGGTGGATTATTAATGACTGTATTAATGGTCTCAGTGGTTATTCTTGCTCACAAAGAAGGCTGGCCAAAATCTGATAAGAAGATGTCAGGGCGCGAGATTTTAACCAGTTTTCTGAGCGCTATCCCTGCACTATTACTACCAATTATCATCCTTGGCGGTATCTATTCAGGCCTACTTACCCCAACAGAGTCTGCCGCCATTGCTGTCGTTTGGGCTCTCTTTGTTGGCACATGTATTTACAAAGAGATAACTCTAACTAACCTCATAGCAATAATCATAGATTCAGCAAAAAGCTCAGCAATGTTGCTGTTCATCATTGCAACATCCAGTTCATTTGCTTGGATTTTTTCATACAGCGGAATCAGTGGAAGCCTGGTTAGTGCCATTGTTTCCATGGAGTTAGGGCCTGAATTATTTATTTTCATTATTGCAATTGTCTTACTTGTCTTTGGGATTTTCCTCGAAGGGATTGCCACAGTGGTATTGCTCGTCCCTGTACTCTGGCCGATTGCAAATGCATTAGGAATTGATCCCGTACATTTCGGAATGGTAGTGGTGATTTCAAACGTTATTGGCACTATGACCCCACCTGTTGCCGTCAATATTTTTGCCTGCTCATCAGTGACTAAGTTACCTATGGGCGACATTGCCAAAGGCCAACTCCCTTTCTTCGTCGCTTTTGTAATGGTTTTCTTCTTAGTGGTATTCGTACCCGAACTCAGCACGTTCTTGGTCAGTTAAATTGTCACTCCGTATTGCCAAAATTCACAAGGGGGTTACTACTGCAGTAGTAACCCCTAAACCAGCCCGCATTGATCCGCACCAGCAGTTTTGGACACTGAGTTAAGCGAGCAAAATCACAAATGAAGTGAACTATGACAAGCAAGAAGAAACATATCAATCCACTCTCCTGAATTTGAGCAGAGCCCCTGAAGCTAGCAAATAAGTGAGAGTTGTTGCAGCCGCTCTCGTTGCATAAATCTCAAATCTACAGTTGGCGAAAAATCTAAAGTAAATTGCTATGTATTTATGTTTGAACCACTGCTGAGTACCTTACCCATATGGTTAAGGTGCTCAGAGTTTCTCGAAGTGGGTTTTATTATTGGATTGCGAGTCGCCACAAGGCGATTCAACACGAGACAGAGCGCCAAAAGCTGATACTAAGGCCAAAGAAGCCTTTGACCTTAGTAAAGAACGAGATGGCTCAAGACGTATTCAGAAAGAACTGGCTGAGAGCGGTGATAACCATAATGTTAAGAGCATTGCTGCCAGTATGAAACGCCAGGATTTAGTATCGAAAGCAGCACGCAAGTTTATGGAAGTGGGTATGGGTATCCTTCCATGTGGCGGAAGAGCATTACGAATGGCTCCTCAGATAGGCCTTAGTCGCGCCCCAGAAATAATCCTCAGCGCTCGTGATTTCGATGCCGATGAAGCAGAAGCTTACGGCACAATCAACAAGGCATTAGAGCCCGATAAAATTGGGCCTTACGTTGATGCACTTACCCAGCGCATTTCTAAATTCCCAGCTGAATCTATCAATGCTTGTAAGCAAATGGTTTACGAATCCATTGACAAGCCAATCGATGAGGCATTGAAAGCAGAGGCCTACTGGTTATTCCAAGCGACGAGTAAAACCGCAGCGGTTAAGCGCTCCCAGATCGCAGACGATCAAGGTTTAGAGCACGATATGGACAATCAGCGTAACTGGGAAGACCTGGTCATGAGGATTCAAGACATCAACTAGTCCATGCTGCTGTGTATCGGGAGTCAATGTCGTTTAGCTCTGACCCCTATGCAGAGTTTGTCAGAAATATCCGAGCTCTCTGTATTCTCCATATTGATTAGCCTATATAAAAAAGATGACCGCTCAAAACCTGCATGAAAAGCGATTTAGCACTGCTCTAAAACATACAGAACTAATTGAGTTCAAGTATGCCACAATAGGTTTTTTGATAGTTTTAGAAGCCTTTTTCCGGTTACGTGTTAGCCTCGACTGGATGTAAAGACATCACATGCAAAAAATGCCACATCGAAAGTTTGCTATCGAACCAAAAGCTCCTGGCTTTTAATAAATCACACCAAAAGAAAATAGGGCACTTCTGAGTTACGAAGTGCCCCTGCATTGGTTCTGAGCAGAAAAAAGTTCGGTAGCGTTACCTATTAAGAAAGTTGCTTGGTAAAGAACTCAAGAGTACGTTCCCATGCCAACTCCGCTTCTTCTTCAGCGTAACGGCCCGTTGAATCGTTGTGGAAGCCATGATTCACTCCGTCATATGTATAAGCTGTATATTCAGCACCAATCTCTTTGAGCTCTGCCTCATAGTCGGGCCAAGTGGCATTCACGCGTTTATCGATCCCAGCAAATTGGATGAGCAATGGCCCTTTAACATTTTTTCTTAAATCAGGTGCTGCAGGAGTACCATAAAATGGAACCCCCGCATCTAACTGCTCTGGCATTACTGCAGCCAACATATTGACGATATAACCACCAAAGCAAAATCCGACAGCGCCTAGTTTTCCATTACTTTTTTCATGAGATTTCAAAAAGTTCGCTGCGGCTATAAAGTCCTCTTCAATTCGCTCCCTTGATAGCGATTTTTGCATCGCTCGACCTTCATCATCATTGCCTGGGTAGCCTCCAAGTGAATAAAGTGCGTCAGGTGCAAAAGCGATAAATCCCGCAGCCGCCAACCGTCTTGCTACATCCTTAATATATGGATTTAGCCCCCTATTTTCATGAACAACTAATACAACAGGTGCATTACCCACCAGCTCATTGGGTACAACTAAGTAACCACGACCTTCTCCGTACCCTTTAGGTGAAGGAAACGTCTCGTAGGTGGCTTTGATGGAAGGATCATTAAAAGAGACCTGTTCTGCTTTCGCATAGTTAGGGATCAGTGCAGAAGTTAGTGTTGTCATGGTCAAGCCAAGCACAGCTAAGCCTGATAGACGAGCCATAAATTCTCTTCGATCAATTAGACCGTGCGCATATTCGTCATACCAATCAAATGCTTCTTGAGGGATAGATCTAGTTGGTGTTGATTGAGATTCGTTCTTTTGATTCATAACTTTTCCTTGTTGTGAGCTGTTGACCCCATCAACTATAGTGGAAACAAGAGAGAATTTGAACGATCGCTCAATATAATGTTAGATTATTTTCTGTAACA
Source organism: Vibrio sp. E150_011 (assembly GCF_053544015.1). NCBI lineage: Bacteria > Pseudomonadati > Pseudomonadota > Gammaproteobacteria > Vibrionales > Vibrionaceae > Vibrio > Vibrio sp. E150_011. Next base: position 12,876 of record NZ_JBHFOL010000002.1, on the reverse strand, counting down.
AAATAAAGTGCCTAGATAACAATAAGATAAAACCATCACTTACGATTGATGTCCCTTAACCTTGCACTGACTGTTAAATGGTCCACATTTGGCGATATATTGAAAAATATGTCGCGAATGCAGTGTTACCAAAACTCGCTTGATGACAATGAGGCATGAACGTGTTTCAAGTTGGCCTAGTGAATGCTCGGAAATAGCACAGAATTACCGCCTTTAGTCACTCAATCTCTACTACCTTCTCCTCTGAATAATGATAAAATCTCCGCATCAGAATTATCGAGAACCTCTATGTTTATCCATCATGTTAACGGCATCGACTGGCTGGTGATTACCGCTTTTGAAGAACTGAAAACTATGTTTATAGAAGAAGCCGGTGCGATCCCCTCTTGCTTCTCTACCACCAGCGAATTGAACCTAATTGATCAAGCCAAGCGCACTTATGGATATTTGCCTACACTCCGCGGCGTAATCACCGATACTGGCACCTTTCAAAGTCAGGACAACGAAGAAGATTTGAACCCACAGCTTGCCTGCCTAGTTGAGGGGCGGGGTCGGGTGTTTATCTATCACGGCGGCTTTGTGGCTTTTGTGGATGATGAGCAAACCTTTATTACCCGACTGGGCTGAAACTCATTCAGTCAGTTGAAATCGGCGACTTGCCCCCAGTCAGTCATCCACAAGCGTTTCGTTTATTAACAGGGGGCGAATTGAATAGAGCCAGATCCTAGCTTCAATAAGAAAAGCAATGCTGCGGTTCACTGGCGAGCGGTATCTCTGCAGGAATGGGACAAAACGATTTAGTTCCTATTTTCTCTGACTCCAAGCAGCAACGTTGATGATGTTCCAACACATTGAAAAATAGTTTTTCAATAGGATGCTCTTCTCTCAATATTTGTAAGATCAGTAGGAAATGGTCTGCTGTCTACTAAAGAACCATCTCTCTTTTTCCAACTAAAACTGCCTGCCCTGCAATGCTGATGTGTAGCATTGATTCTGCTTTCTCAACCGTCACTAGAACTCGACCTGGGCTATCCATCGCAAGACCTTGATATCCCCAATAACAAGCTTCTGACTCGCATTCAATTAAGTCATGGTGAACAAGATACGCTCCCGCAGGGCCATTCGCATTGCCCGTTACAGGATCTTCATTTATGCCAATGGCAGGTGCGAACATTCGCCCAAAAGTAACAGGGGCTTTCCTACTGCCTTCTAAGACAAATGGGAAGAACCCATTGCAATCAATTGTAGCGCTGAGCGCTTTTAGTTTTTCATTGTTCGGAACTAATCCATCAAGTCTCTTTCTGCTCAGCATTGGCACCATAACTTTGGAATGACCCGTAGTAACAACTTGGATAGGTAAGTCGCAAAAATCATTCTCACTTATGCCCAGTGCAGTTGCGATTTCGCTCCGTTGAGTTGAATCAAAAGGTGACTGAAACTTTACCTGTCCTTGAGTCATTTTTATGAGTAATCCTTTTGGATTTCCAGAGATCGAGACGGGCAAGTGGCCTGCTTTTGTTTTCGCAATTAATGGGTAGTCAGATTCGTGGCCTAAAGTGGCTCGTAAAAAATGAGTGGCGATGGTTGCGTGCCCGCATATCGGTACTTCTTTTTTAGGCGTAAAGTATCGAATATGAATGTCATGGGTTTGGTCGCAGGGTGATAAAACAAAGGCGGTTTCGGAATAACCTGTAAACGCGGCTATATCTTGCATCTCTTGAGTTGTTAGGCGATCGGCATCTAGAACAACCCCCGCTCGATTTCCTGTGTTTGGTTTAGTGGTAAATGCATCAACGATATAAATGGTGACCATGACCCTATTCCTCAGCTATTGATTTGATCTCGGCGATAGCTTCCGCCATAACTAGGTAACCGTGTTTAATTGCAGCAACACATATTACGGCTCTGGCAGGTTTATGGTCGCCCATATAATCGGAAAAGGCTTGATCTATTATTGGCCAGAGTTTTATATCAGTAGAATAAAAACGTACTAAAGCAATACTATTTCTCGTCGCGCCAGCTGATTGGGCTATTGTAGTAATGTTGTCTAAGATGGACCGTGTTTGCCTTTCGACTTGTTGTTCAATATCTTTACTTTGACCAGAGTACGTTGTATCCGGAAGTTGGGCTGATAGATACAACGTATTGCCAATTAAAGTTGCTTGACTGTAATGTCCATTCGGCCGTTTCGAGCTGTTGGTATTAATAAGTCTCACTTCTTGAATCTCCAGTAACTGCTGTTTCATTGAATGGACTTCAATACCCATTCATGTAATAGGTTGTCTAGATTGTATAAATTTAATCGTCGTGGTTACTATAGTGTTTACTGCAAACGCGTTTTTTAAATATGGAAAGGTATGAACTGGGAAGATACTAAGATTTTGTTAGCCATTGGACGAACCGGTGGGTTAAGCCGTAGTGCAAAACTGCTTGGTATCAGCGTATCGACCGTGCACCGTAGAGCCGTGGAACTGGAGAGAAGCCTCAATGCGACTCTTTTTTCCCGAGATAGCGATGGCTATACACTTACTCAAGTTGGAGAGCGCTATTTTTCTTTAGCTGAAAAAGCGGAAGAACATTTAACCGCCATGGAGCGTTACAATGACCAAGGGCAGCAATCACTATTTCGTGTCGCATTACCCGAGCTAATTGGACAACAACTGCTCCAATCGAAACTCGCTGCTTTACAATTGGAATATTCAGACTTACAACTAGAACTATCAACTAGCGTCGTTCCTGTTGAATTCTCTCGCCGTGAAGCCGATATTATTCTGCGACTTGTACGGCCAGAAAGTGGACGCTACATAGTCCGACGTCTTGGCCAACTGAAGTATGGACTTTATTGCAGCAAGGATTACCTTGCCAATTTAACAAAACATACTGAGGTCATCGATTTACAGAATCTTCGTATAATCGGTTGGGACCGAAACCTTCAGTACACCTTTTTAGCGCAGTGGATACAAGAACTTACCCAAGGCGCCGCTCCTATCTTGTCTTTTGACAACATGCACTCACAACTATTGGCAGCCATGGAAGGACTGGGGGTTGTCGCGCTTCCTTGTTTTGTTGCGGAGAATTCGGGGTTGGTGCCAATATTACCTAAACGAACATTGCAACAAGATGTGTGGTTAATGCGCCATCTCGATACCAAGAATTGTAATTACTCAACAATGATCAGCGAAATGATTGAAAAGGAGCTTCGAGAGCACCTGTTGTAAGAGTTTTACAACGGCATACTTACCCAGATTACTTAGCCCTAAAAAATTAAATGGTCAGTATATAAATGAAAGGGGTAAAGACAAGTTACTACGCTCACTGCTAAGCCCAAGCTATTTGTGATAGGGCTCATTTTAGATTACTAAGCGGTAACTCTTATCGGAAAATTTCAAGAGGTACTTTTACCCTATAGTACTTTTGGTGTGTGTCCTTTTAATCCCCCGCAAGCTGTTTCACGACCTAGTTCATTAGCAGATGCCGTATTGATGCTGCAGTTAGCAAGATCATTACCACATAGTAAGGTAGCAGTTGACAATACCCCTTACAACGCTGATGAGCAATCTTCGTAGTCGGCGCTTCATAACTCAGAATTGCCCCATTGTCAGTTAGTGTAAAAACTCATACATATCCTGTTGATGTGTATTTGCATTACCTATAGTTATCTATAAGAAGCTGCTTAGAGTGCTTCATTACATTTATAGTTACTAACTTTCTCAATTTACTTTTATATCCTTTGCTTACGGAAGAACAATTAAAAAGAGGCTCTACATGTAGAGCCTCTTTTCATATCAGTAATATATTGTTCGTTATACTCGCTTTGGCTGAAGATCTTTTTCTTCAACTTCTTTTATGTCGAAGCGTTGCTTCAACTCTTTCTCGATGCTTTCTAAACTACGATTTGCCGTTTCAGGAAGAATTTTTACCGCAAACCAAATCTGACCAAGAAGGATAATCGCGAACATGATGAACAATGCCGATGTTCCAAATGATTCTCTAAAAGCTGGTGTAAATGAGTTCAAGATAACACCTTGAATCCAGATTGCTGCCGTTGTTATTGAGACCGCGCGGCCACGGACTGAGGTTGGTAAAATCTCAGCTGAAATAGTGAACTTCAGAGGACCTAAACCTAGTGCTGTGAAGGCAACAAAGAACGCCATTAATCCAACAATCAACATCGGTGGAGTATCCGGTCTGTCAAAGAATATCGCTAGGCCGATAAGACAAACGAAACAACCAAGCGCAGAAGTTATCAGCATTTTTCTGCGGCCTACTTTATCAATGAATACCATTGAAAGTGAGGTGAAGATGACACTTACTAGACAAATCCAACCAAATCCGCCAAGTGCTGACCCCTGACTTCCCATAATTTCTTCTAGCATGACTGGACCGTAGTACATAACAACAGTCACACCAGACCATTCAGACCAGATGGCCAGTAGTACACCGGTCATCAAGCCAAAGCGCATTACAGGATTTTTGACTAATTGTTTGTACGATCCTGCTTTTTCAGAGCGAATTACCTGTCGACATTCAATGATAGCTTCTTCCGCTTCGCCTTTAGTTAGGAGCTTTTTGAGAATGTTAGCTGCTTCTTTTTCTCTCGATTTAGATATCAACCAACGAGGGGACTCTGGAAAAAAAACGACCAAAGCAAGGAAGATGACTGCTGGCAAAAACTCAACAGAGAACATGCCACGCCAATTTTCAGTAATAAAGAAGTGATCCAGGTAATGACCAGTGACAACGGCAGATTGGCTGTAATCAACAATAAGTGTGTTGGTAACAACCGAACACGTTAAACCGATAACGATGGCAACTTGAAATAAGTTACTGAGTTTTCCTCTATGTCTTGCTGGAGCAACTTCTGCAATGTACATCGGGCAAACTACAGTTGCGATACCAATACCAAAGCCACCAATGATACGAGCCCAAATCAGTAAGTTGAATGAGTCTGCGTACATACAACCAAGCACTGATACGATAGCTAATATAGCACCTAGCATCAGAGGTTTTTTACGCCCAGCATAGTCCGCAATAGGGCCAGCAATTATACTACCAAATAGGCAGCCAACGAGCGCTGAAGATACATACCAGCCCTGTTGTAAGGACGATAACTCAAACTGTTGTGTGATTTGTGTAATCGTGCCGCCAATAACTATAGTGTCCATTCCAAATAGGAATCCACCAATCGTTGCCGCGGCGCAAATGAATGTCAAAAAGAACATTTTCTTATTGCTTTCACTAAGAATCATTTGATCTCTCCATGAGAATTGTAGGGTACATGGGACGCTGTTCTAGTGCGTCTGGATTACGTAGTCTGCGTTTGATTCGTATTGTTTTATTTTTAACGCATTGACTAGATCCACGCGCTCGGTTTTATCGAGCGCTTCTTGTTTCGACTTTCCACCAGCTAGATGTCTTGATATTAATCGCTCTCTGAGTACTTCTTCACTTGCTGTGAGAAAGATCTTCAAGTCAATCAAATCACTGACTGGTCGCCAGTCTTCGTCGGTTGAGTAGATGTAATTACCTTCGAGTAAAATAATTTGAGTGTCCGGCTCAATTAAAAAACCTTCAGCAATTGGATCGTGTAACTCACGACAGTATTTCGGCCAAAAGAATGCGTCAGTGTTTGGCGTCACCGCTTTGGAAAGCAAATGTGCCAATGAGGTTACATCAAATGTTTCGATGCTACCTTTGACTGACGTCAGTCCTTTCTCTTTTAGTACCGAGTTGGGGTAGTGAAAGCCGTCCATTGGACACAGTTGGGCTTTAAATCCTAACTGTGACAGTCCAGATAGTAGGGATTCAGACAACGTTGATTTACCCGTCGCTGGTGCACCAGAGATACCGATGACAAGAACCTGTTTCCCAGACTCTTGGTAGGTGTTGGCGACCAGTTGAGGAACGCTTGCAATGTCATCACCCGTTAGCGAATATGTTTTAGCCATGATCTGGTTCCTAATTCGGTACATGATAATGCCGCTATGTGACTGGCTTTCTTTAGAGAGTCACAGAAATCTTGACTCTCCGAGTAGTAGTGACAAAAAGCTCCATGGAAAATATCCCCGGCACCTAGCGTATCGATAGCGTCAACTTTAGGTGCAGGAATTACCCCGCTACTTGACTCATCACTATAAAAAACACCTTTGTCGCCCAGCGTCATTGCCCACTTTTTGATCCCGTATTGGTCGCAAAGTGCCTGCATTTTATCTTTGTCACCATTGGTGAATTCCTCCGAAACAATAGGAATAGTACAGAGAGATAAAAACTGTTCGCTGTGCGATTTCCAAGTACCAGCGTCTAACACAATATCACCAGTAAACTCAGCCAAAGCTTGCACGTTTGCGCTAACAAACGGATGCTCATATTGATCAAGTAATACGAGCTTTGCATTATCTAGCCACTTCGGGTCTAAACTCATCACCTTTTCGCAATCGGGCTGACTGGCGTTGACGATGAGCCTAGATGCAGTTTGCTTTGCAGAGATAATGTTCGATAGTGGTAGCTGGTATTCATCGTCTAAACTTAAATCCACAACCGAAACTTCGTGTTCATTAAGCTCTGCTGTCACTATCGATTTATAGAGGTGCTCTTTACCTAAACATGTCCAAAGGTGTACATCAGAGCCTAATGCGTTGCATGCAATGGCAGCATTGAGTGCAGACCCACCACCACCAATAAAATCAGCAATTGCATTCACCTTTTTATCAGGATCAGGCATCACTTCAACAAAGCTCATCAAATCAATCGTGCTTCTGCCTATAAATACACAATTTCCCATACGTAGAACTCCTTTGAATTACAGCTCACCGCTAGCGTAGCGTGCAGCCATATCATCCATAGAAATTGGTGTAATCTTGTCACCGTGACCAGCACAACCAAATCGTTCAAATCGGTTTAAACAAAGTGCCGTTAGCTCATCCATTCCTGCTAATAGGAACTTACGAGGGTCAAACTCTTGTGGGTTTTTCATCGCTAGTTCTCGGAAGCGGCCAGACATCGCCATACGACAATCAGTATCGATATTTACCTTACGAACACCATGTTTGATACCGCGCTCAATTTCTTCGATTGGCACACCATATGTTTGAGGCATTTCACCGCCATTCTCATTGATCATATCTTGAAGGTATTGAGGAACCGATGAGGCGCCATGCATAACTAGGTGAGTCGTTGGGAGCTTCGAGTGAATTTCTTCGATAACGTTCATCGCTAAGATATCGCCATCCGGTTTGCGAGTGAACTTGTAAGCACCATGGCTTGTGCCACAAGCGATCGCTAATGCGTCAACCTTTGTTCTTTTAACAAAATCAACGGCTTGATCTGGGTCTGTTAGCAGTTGGCTCTTTTCAAGGATACCAGCAGCACCAACGCCATCTTCAGCTTCAGCTTCACCAGTTTCTAAAGAGCCAATACAACCCAACTCACCTTCAACTGAAGCACCTACCCAGTGCGCAGATTGAGCGATACGAGAAGTAATATCTACATTGTAATCGTAGCTGCTTGGTGTTGAAGCATCACGCTCCAATGAGCCATCCATCATTACCGATGTAAAACCGTGGCGAATTGCTGACAAGCATGTTTCTTCGCTGTTGCCATGATCTTGGTGAAGAACGATTGGTGTTTTCGGGAACATTTCAGCGAGAGCACAAACCATCTTATAAAGCATCACGTCACCAGCGTAGCTTTTACGAGCATTGATGCTCGCCTGCAGAATGACACCTGAATTACATTTTGCTGCAGCGCGAACAATAGCAAGTCCTTGCTCCATGTTGCTGATGTTGAATGCTGGAACTGCGTAACCATTTTCTGCTGCGTGATCCAGTAATTGTCTTAGTGTAACGATAGCCATTTTCTTCTCCAAAGTGATTTAATTGTTTCTTGCAATTAAACTTAACCAATTTAATTGCAAGAAACAATTAAATAGAATTTAGAATGTGAAAAGGATCGTGTTTTTGTTTTGAGGATCATTATTTGAGTGGGATAAAAAGGACTTTTTTTAAGGGAATATTTTTTGAGGGACAAAAAAGCCCAGCAATAAGCTGGGCTAAAAAGAAGAAGGAGAAAGCTGAATCAGTTACTCAGCAACACTTTTCATACCGAATGTTTTTAGTGTATCAATTCTTGCATTACCGTTCTTAGCGTATACATAGAGACCTGTACTGTCTTCATCAGAGAAGATGTTATTGGTCATCACAGTACGGCCGCCATCGGTAAAGATTTCAACAGAAATACTGTCCATAAAGATACGGATGTTTGCTCGATCTTTACTCGCACACTCTAGTGGACATGTTCTACGTAAGGCTGAACGACTGCCCGATTGAGTTCGATCAAAAGCCAGTTCGCCTTTCTTTAGATCCAACTCAATCAGTGTTTTCTGCTCACCTTTACTGCGAATTTCAAATACAACGCTGTCACAATCGCTAGCAGCTAGGTCAATGTCCGCAATGATTTCACAGTGAACATTATCACCAGCTTCAAATGCGAATTTTTCACCATCGTTTAACTGGAGCTCTGTATGTCTTTTGGGAGAATGGCGCAATTTTTCAACTTCTTGCACAGGCGTGAACTTCAGTTTCCCATCGTGACATAAAGAGACTTCTCGGGCCAAAGTGATACTACCGTACCAACCCAGTTCACTGGTATCGTAAGTGCCATCACACCATGGCATGAATGGCCATGAACCGATCCAAGCTTGAATGAGAGTGCGCCCATTTTCATCATCGAACACTTGTGGTGCGTAGTAGTCGAATCCCCAATCTAGAGAACCCATCGTAGACCAATGGAACTTACCAGTTCGGTAATCAAGGTCACCAACAAGGTAAACTACTTGACGCTGTTGCATACCCATAGGTGAATACATAAGGACGTGTTTGTCACCCAATTTGAAGATATTTGGGCACTCAAGCATTGTCCCGAGTTCGCCCATACTCTCTACACAATAACCTACGAATTCCCAATCGGTTAAATTGTCTGATTTGTGAAGGCAGACTTTACCGAATCCATTGGTCTCGTAGTTTGATGGGTTAATTAGATCGCTCACGCCATCTGTTACACCAGTCACCATGTACCATGAGCCTTCATGCTTCCAAACCTTTGGATCGCGGAAGTCATGTAGGTTAATTCCCTCTGGTGGATCAGATAAGATTGGGTTCCCGTCATATTTGTCAAAGTTAACGCCATCAGTCGACGTTGCCATACATTGAACTTGGCGAGCTTGTGCACATCCCGTATAGAAAAGTGTCATCACACCATCATTGTTCACAGCACTACCAGTAAAAATACCTCCGCCATCCCAACCGTCATATTCTTCACTTGGTGCTAAAGCTTCTGGCAGTGTTTCCCAGTGAATGAGATCTTCGCTGACTGCGTGTCCCCAGTGCATGGTTCCCCACTTGCCAGTGAAAGGATGGTGTTGATAGAAGAGGTGATATTTACCCTGATATTGAATCAATCCATGCGGGTCATTAATCCAGCCTACCGGTGCTTGGTAATGGTAATGCTCACGCCAATGGTGCTGCTTAACCGTATCTTTATGCTCAGCGATGTATTCTTCAACTTGATCAATAATTGCCTGATGCTTCTTCTTATCGAATACCACAAGGACCTCCAATGTTATCGAAATATATTTAATTGCAACCTGCAATCAAATATATTTCATTTAATTGCAGCTAACAAATATAGTATGATGAACTTGAGATTGCGCTCACATAAGTAAAGTAGGCTCAATTTCTAACTATATGATTTTATTGAATCTTAACTTTTTCTATATATTGTGTAGATCCATTGGAACGTTATTGCAGATCAAATTGGTCGGGAGAACTATGAATAAGCCTATGAGAAGCGGACTGGGCGTTTCGTTAGATGATGTACAAAATCATAATAAGCGCGTCATTCTTAATGCACTTCACAATAGTGGTAGTTGCTCCAGAAAAGAGATCAGCCAATTGGTTGGACTTGACCAAGCGACGGTGACGAGAGCGATAAAACCTTTAATAGAACAAGGGCTTATTGTTGAAACGGGTGTGCGAAAAGCGGCACGTGGTCGAAGCTCTATCTATCTGGGGTTCAATACCCAACATCTACGAATTGTGTCCGTTCGAATACAGCGTACTAACTTCTCAATTGATACCTACGATCTCAATGGTGTTTCGCTAACCAACGTAGTCAAACCAATTAATACTGATAATAGCCCAGAAGAGCTGATCGAGTATTTGACCAAGCAAGTGAGCGATGTTCTGAATGAGCAGGAAGGTGATATTATAGGGATCTCGGTCGCGATGCCCGGCCCATTCTTAGAGCAAGATAATAAAATTATACTGATGACCGACGCAAAAAATTGGCAAGATGTTGATTTTATTTCCCACATGCGAGAGCAATTTCCAGACTATCCAATCTATGCAGGCCATGATGCAAAATTGGCTGCACTCGCGGTTTGGCGCCAGCTACAAAGCACTTATGAAGCAAGCGTTTTACTGTATGTCTCTCTTGGGCAGGGGGTCGGTTCAGGCTTAGTGATTGAAGGGCAGGTTTATCACGGTAGTTTAGGGACGGCTGGAGAAATTGGTCACACATCGATCAATTTTCAAGGGCCGCAATGTAAGTGTGGCAATCTAGGTTGCCTTGAGCTGTATAGCTCAACAACGGCCTTGGTTGAACGTTACAAGGAAGAGGCCTCGTTAGCATCCGCGGACTTTGAAATGGTAGTAAATGCATTTCATGACAGAGAATCTGCTGCGATAAACGCGGTTGATTACTTAGCTAAGTGCTTAGCACATGGATTAGTAAACAATATTAACCAATTAAACCCTGATTTAGTGGTAATTGGTGATGAACTGACGCAATTAGGGGCTGATTTCTTAAATCGTGTAAAGGAATACACATTTCGTTTATTACTTCCGGATCTGGCAAGCAATATCGAACTGGTTCTTGATGAAAGTGATGAAGATTTGGTTCATAAAGGTAACTATCACAACGTGATGTCAAATGAGCTACTTCTGCCTTTAGCACACTTAGGAATAAAGGCGTCTAAGAGCTGTTAATATACAGTTATATATTAAGACTTTGCCATACGTTACATAATTCATTAGTTACTAAATTAGCAGTGGCGCTAAATCACATTTGTCCAAAAATGAGTTGTTGAGTGCGCAAGACCGGTGTGAGCCCACAAGACTGGCCACACCATTACGTTTGCACCAGGGTGTTCCACTTATAATTCTATCTACAAAGGTACATTGGCCGCTCTACTTCAAAGGCTTCACCTTTTTAAGGACTTCATCAAATTTCACCGTCTCAATGTAGTTCCTCAAAGTAGCCAAATCCGCTTTACTGCCATAGGTATCGTAAGTGATGCTTCCATTCTTATGGCCAACAATCGAAGCGGGGACCGCTGCTATAGAACCTCGCTGCTTGAACTGATCGATAAACGTATGGCGGAAACTGTAAAACCGCTTCCCTTCGCCAGTTAAGTCAATGTAATTAGAAAAATATCTCTTGAACCACTCCCCAAACGATTTGTAATAACCTTCCTTTTTGCTGTAAGACAGTTCAGGGAACAGCCGCTCATCAGAAGCAAGTGGTTCAATGAATCGCTCAAAGCCCAACTCGATCAGCTTGCTGTGCACTGGTACTGCTCGTCGTGCGCGTTTGTTCTTTAGAGATTGGTCTTCATCTTGATTTGATAGCTGGAAGAACAGTATGTCGTCTCTGAGAATACAATCCTTGCGTTTGAGCTGCGCAATCTCGTTAGGTCTCATTCCGCTGAGAAGCGCGATTAGAGGCATCCAGTATTGTGAATATTTGGGAATCCGCTTGGTGTAATGTCTTTTGATTTTATGTTCGGTGAAAATGGGTTGACTGAATATTTTTACAAGGTCGTTTTTGCTAAACGATGCAACATTGTCCTCTTCATCTAGCACCGGTCCACCGCTTTTAGATGCCAGACCGCAGAAAGGGTTGATAGATTGAACAGGAAAATTGTCTCGTATCCAACTGTAGATCGTTGAGGTTTTCTCAATGTACCTGCCCACTGTCGATTCTGAAATCACCTCAAGTCCGGCACCTTGATTGATTTTAACCCATTGGTGCTTTGGAAAAGCATGGAAGCGTTTGTTGTTAATTTTAGAGTTGGAAACTTTAGGAAACTGTCGTAGTTGTGAGAGCGCATGATCTGCATGGGTGACGTTGATTTGAGTAATATCGTGAACCCCAATAAGCTCATGAACAAGAAGGCACATCTCAATCGTTTTCTGCGCTTCTAGCGCCACACCTTCACTATTCTTTCTTACCCCTAATTTGTTGTTTCTGTGTGTCTGGTATTGTTCGCAATACCACCGGATATCCACCTCACTCGCGCTCACCGTAGCAGTGTTGCCTTCTCTTTGATGCGCTTTCGAAGTAGCTATGTCAGCAGAGGTATCAACTGCAATGTTTTTTAAGGGGGGATGTTGCTCAAACTCCTCGAAACATTCATCAGGAGCAACTTCCGTTGAACTCTCGACAGCGTTTTTCCTTAGTGCTTTCAGTACTCTCGAAAATCGTGAAAAGTCGAAACATACCAAACTATTACGAGCTTCCAGCATTAATTTATAGTGACGAACAAGCGTCTTTTTCACTTTATTCTTAAAGGATTCCTGACAGGTCAAACATTCGTCGTAAATCAGTGCCCACATTTGCTGGGCTCTTGTATCCGGTGATGTGGTGCTTGGATACAGCTTATGAATGCACTGTAGGTCTCTAGGTGCGGATAAGGAAAAGGTCTGCTTGTTCTCACCTGACATCAACCTTCGCAGTGCGCCTTGAAGCTTTGGTGAAGCTGAAACCCTTTTGTATGCGTCTACAGCTAGGAACATATCCACTTTCATTCTGGCAGCCAGT